>NZ_JBEYVI010000002.1:0-559901 GCF_040643955.1 Streptomyces sp. NPDC047061 | reverse complement strand
GGGCGGGGGCGGGGGCGGGGGCGGGCGCGGGGGCGGGCGCGGGCGCGGGCGCGGGCGCGGGCTGCGGCGGGACCGCGGCAGCGGCCGCACCGGACGTGCTCTGCACGATCCGCTGGCCCAGCGCCATGCCCACGCCCAGCCCGAGGGCGTCGCCGCCGGTGCCGGGGTTGGCGGCGGCGATCGGGATCGCGTCGGCCGCCTGGAGCTTGGCATAGTCGTCCAGGTTGCCGGTGATCGACATCCGGGAGCGGGCGTCGATCGCCGCCTCGACCTCCGGCGGGACGCTGATGTTCTCGATGTGGAACCGGGGGATGGCGATGCCGGTGGCGGACAGCTCCAGGGTCAGTGCCTTGGCCAGCTGCTGCCCGATGCCGTCCTGCCGGGCGGCGAGGTCAAGGAGGGGCACGCCGGCCGCGCCCAAGGCCGAGCCCAGCTTGGAGACGATCAGCTGCCGCAGGTGCTCGCCGACCTCCTCGGTGCGGAACTGCGGGTCGGTGCCGACGAGTTCGCGCAGCAGGGCGGCGGCGTCCACGACCTGGGCGGCGAAGGTGCCGAAGGCACGGACCCGGATCATGCCGAACTCGGCGTCCCGCAGGATCACCGGGTTCTGGGTGCCCCACTTGAAGTCGGTGAACTGGCGGGTGGTGACGAAGTAGACCTCGGCCTTGAAGGGCGACTCGAAGCCGTGTTTCCAGCCCTTCAGCGTGGACAGGACCGGCATGTTCTGGGTCGAGAGGGTGTACGTGCCGGGCTGGTAGACGTCGGCCAGCCGGCCCTCGTTGACGAAGACGGCCACCTGCGACTCGCGCACCACGAGCCGGGCGCCCATCTTGATCTCGTTGCCGTAGCGCGGAAAGCGCCACACGATGGTGTCCCGGCCGTCGTCGGTCCACTCGACGATGTCGATGAACTCACCGCGGATGCGGTCCATCAGCCCCACGACAACCCCCCACTCCGCACGGCGGTCAAACGAACAGCCGACAGTATGCCCAACGAGGTCAATGCGGCTACGGACCGGTCCGGGCCAGTCCCGCGCGCAGGCGGGCCGCGTCCTGGATCGGCGGGAGGCCGTAGGCGGTGCGGTACTCGCGGTTGAACTGGGTGGGGCTGACGTAGCCGACGGCCTGGGCGATCTGGGCGGCCGTGGCGTCGCCGACGGCCAGGCGGCGCCGGGCCTCCTGGAGGCGCAGGTGCTTTTGGTACCTGAGCGGGCTCATGCCGGTGGCCGCCTTGAAGTGCCGGTGCAGGCCGGCCGCGCTCATGTGTGCCACCGCGGCGATCTCGTCGATGGTGAGCGGCTCCGCGTACCGGGCACGGATCCAGCGGGCCACCTCGCGCACCCGGGTCGTGGTGGAGTCGGCCAGCGACCACTGGCGCAGGACGGGGCCGAGCGAGCTGCGCAGCAGCCGGTAGAGGATCTCGCTCTCGATGCGGCCGGCGAGGGGACGGATGTCGTCGGGGGTGTCGAGGAGCTGGACCCAGCGGGTGACCGCGTCGGCGAGTTCGGGGGGCATCGGCGCGGCGACGTGCGCGGAGGTGGGCGCCGGGGCGGGGCGGGCCGCCTCGTCCAGCTCCACCAGCAGTTCGGTGAACGCCTCGCTGTCGAGACGCAGGGACGCGGACCGGTACGGCACCTGCTCCAGGTCGGCGGTGACGGGCAGGTCGATGGTGGTGAGCAGCATCTCGCCGGGGCGGGCGACCCGGACCAGCTCGCCGGCGGTGGTGCGTTTCGTGCCGTCGGCGACGAAGCAGATCGCCGGTTCGTAGAGGAGGTGCGCGGGCTCCACGGGCTCGTCGACCGCGGCGAGGGAGAGCCGGGGAACCTCGGTGTCCGTGCCCGACGCGACACAGTGCCGGTCGATGGCGGCGACGAGTCGGTCCAGCACAGCACGCTCCGTCCCTGAGAGGATCAGGCAATTCTATGCGAGTGACGGCCCATGCTTCCCGGGCCGCTCGTCCCTAGCGTGGGCGGCATGACAGAGCACACCTCACACCTTCCCCGGCGCACCCTCGGCACCCAGGGCCTCACGGCCGGGGCGGTCGGTCTCGGCACCATGGGCATGACGATGGCGTACGGCACCCCGGACGAGCGGAGCAGCATCGCCACCCTCCACCGGGCCCATGAACTCGGGGTCACCCTCTTCGACACGGCCGAGCTGTACGGCCTCGGTACCGGCAGCAACGAGCAGCTGCTGGGGCGCGCGGTGAAGGGCTTCCGCGACGAGATCCTGATCGCGACCAAGTTCGGCTTCGACCTCTCCGATCCGGCGCGGATCGGGCACGCGCTGGACAGCCGTCCCGAGCACATCCGGGAGGTGACCGAGAACAGCCTCCGGCACCTGGGCACGGACCGCATCGACGTGCTGTACCAGCACCGCGTGGACCCCGACGTCCCCATCGAGGAGGTGGCGGGTACGGTCCGCGAGCTGATCGCCGAAGGCAAGGTCCGCTACTTCGGGCTGAGCGAGGCCGGGCCCGAGACCATCCGCCGCGCCCACGCCGTCCACCCCGTCTCGGTGCTCCAGACCGAGTACTCGGTGTTCGAACGGGCCGTGGAGGCCGAGGTGCTGCCCGTGGTCCGGGAACTGGGCATCGGTTTCGTGCCGTACTCCCCGCTCGGGCGCGGCTTCCTCACCGGCGCCGTCAAGCCGGCCGCGGAGTACGACGCCGACGACATGCGGCACACCATGGACGAGCGCTGGCGGCCCGGCAACTACGAGCAGAACGTCGCGGCGGTGCAGCGGCTGACCGCCCTGGCGGAGAGCAAGGGCTGCACGGTCACCCAGCTGGCGCTGGCCTGGCTGCTCGCACAGGGCGACGACATCGTGCCCATCCCGGGCACCCGCAGCCCGCACCGGGTCGAGGAGAACGTGGCCGCCGCGTACGTCGAGCTGACGCCCGGGGACCTCGCCCGGATCCAGGAGATCCTGCCGCGGGGAGCGGCCGGTTCCCGCTACCCGGCCGCGGTCATGCCGACCTGGCGGTGATCTGGCCGCCCCGCAAGCCGCCCCGCAGACCGCCCCGCAGGCCGTCCCGCGTCCGGCGGGCCCTGTAGATTCGGCGCAGGGCCGGTGAGAGGGGTTGGTCGAGATCGCCACGCAGGCCGGTGCCGTCGATCGGCCGCGGGTGCCCCTGAGCCGGACGCGGGTCCTGGACGCGGCCGTCGCCCTCGCCGACGACGGGGGCGTCGACGCGCTCAGCATGCGCCGGATCGCGCAGGCGCTGGGTGTCGTCCCCATGGCGCTGTACAAGCACGTGGCCAACAAGAACGAGCTGCTGGACGGGATGATCGACGTCCTGGTGGGTGAGATCGATCCGCCGACGCCCGGCATCGCCTGGAAGGAAGCCGTACGGCGCCGCGTGCTGTCGGCCCGCCGGATGCTGCTGCGCCACCCCTGGGCGCCCGAGGTGATCGAGGCGCGGATGAAGGCGCGGGCCACCCCGACCCCGGTGCTCCTGGCGTACCTGGACTCGATGGTCGGGATCTTCCGGGCCGGCGGGTTCCCGATCGGGCTGGTCCATCACGCGTTGCATGTGATGGGCAGCCGGCTGCTGGGCTTCTCGCAGGAGCTGTTCGAGGACCGGCCCGGGCAGGCGCCGGACGCGGACGCGCTGCCGGCCGAGGAGATGGCCGCGAGGTTCCCGCACCTCGCCGAGCTGGCCATGGCGGTGACCCACGACCCGGAGTCGGTCGTCGGCTCCGGCTGCGACGACCAGTTCGAGTTCGAGTTCGCCCTGGACCTGACCCTGGACGGCCTTGAGCGGCTGCTGACCGCGGCCTGAGTCCCGGTCTGCCGGAACCTTGACGGGTGTACGCCGTACACCTACCTTGCCCTCAAGGGGGTGTACGGCGTACACCACAGGGGGCCAAGGGGGAGATCCCGATGAAGGCGATCGTGCAGGAGCGGTTCGGGCCGCCGGACGTGCTGCGGCTCGCGGAGATCGAGTCGCCGGTAGCCGGGCCGGGCCAGGTGCTGGTGCGGGTGCGGGCGGCGGCCGTCAATCCGTACGACTGGCATCTGCTGCGCGGCGACCCGTACGTGGCGCGGCTGCTGGGAGGTGTCGGGCTGACCCGGCCCAAGTCCCGGGTCGCAGGGATAGACGCGGCCGGGGAGGTGGCGGCGGTCGGCGCCGGGGTGGCCGGGCTGCGGCCCGGCGACGAGGTGCTGGGCTTCTGTCCGGGCGCCTTCGCCGAGTTCGCGTGCACCACCCCCGACCTGCTGGTGCCGAAACCCGCCGGGCCCACCGGGCTCACCTTCGAGGAGGCCGCGGCCCTGCCGATGGCGGCGGTGACCGCGCTGCGCGGGATCCGGACCGTCGGCCGGGCCGAGGCCGGGCAGCGGGTGCTGGTCAACGGGGCGGGCGGCGGCATCGGCACCTTCGCCGTGCAGATCGCCGTGGACCTCGGCGCCGAGGTCACCGGCGTGTGCAGCGCGCGCAACGCCGAGCTGGTGCGCTCGCTGGGCGCGGCGCACGTCGTCGACCACACGCGGGAGGACTTCACCGGCCGGGGCGAGCGCTACGACCTGATCCTCGACAACGTGGGCGGCCGTCCGCTCCGCCGGCTGCGCCGGGCCCTCGCCCCGCGCGGGACGCTGGTGGCCAACGGCGGCGGTTCGCCCGGTCATGTCCTCGGGGCGATGGGCTCGATGCTGCGGGTCGTCGCGGCCGACCCGTTCGTCCGGCAGCGGCTGCGGCCGCTCGTCCCCTCGGTCCCGAACGGGCCGGTCCGGCGGGACCTGCTCGCCGTGACCGCCCTCGTCGAGGCCGGCCGGCTCGCCCCGGTGGTCGACCGGACCTACCCGCTGGCGGACACGGCCGCGGCCGTACGGCACGTGGAGCGGGGGCACGCGCGCGGCAAGGCCGTGATCACCGTCGCCTGAACCGGAGGGTGCGGGCAGACCGCCCGGCGGCCGGCCCGCGGAATGCGCCGTTCAGGGATCACGTGGCGCTCGAAACGCGCCCGACGCGCAAGGCCCTTGCGGCGTGCCTCCGCACGCCTGGGCACCCCCGTGCCGGTGCGGAAAAGCTCTCAGTGTGCCGGAGTCCCCGGCACACGGCATATGCGCGAGAGGAACCGCCTCGTGAGCAACCCGCAGGAACCGGACAACCACACGATCAGCGCGGTCACGGCCGCCGACTTACACCGGATCGCCGCGCACGGCATCCACACCTCGGCCACGGCGCTCGACCCCGCCGCCGCCAACGTCGGGCAGGCGCTCGTCGCCACCCTGCAGGGCGCGGCCGAGACGGCGGTGCTCACCGCCGACCTCCGGCAGCTGACGGAACAGGTGCAGCGGGTGGCCACCGTCGGCTTCCCCCGGATCACCGCCGACGACGGGGTACGGCTGTCGGCGCACTCGATCAAACTCAAGACCGACGAGCCCCGGCCCGTCGTGATCGTGCCCTCCGGCTGGACCCCGTTCGGCTGGATCCTGTTCGAGTACGCGTACCTCCGGCTGGCGCTGCGGGGCTACCACGTCCTCGCCTACACCCCGCGCGGCATCGGTCTGACCTTCCCCATGACCGGCGGCGGCTACCTCGACGCCCCGTTCACCTCGGGCGGCACCATCGACGTGGCCGGGCCCCTGGACTGGGCCGACGGCTCGACCGTCATCGACTACGCCCAGCAGCACTTCGAACCGAGCAGGATCGCGTTCCTCGGCGAGTCGTACGGCTCGGGGATCAGCCAGCTGGTCGCCGCGCACGATCCGGCGGGGCGGGTGGACACGGTCGTGGCCCTGAGCACCTGGGGCGACCTGGCCGACAGCCTCTACCTGAACGACACCCGGCACATCGCCGCCGTCACCGCCCTGATCAACTTCACCGGCGGGCCGATCGAGCGGAAGTTCGACCCGGCCACCCGGCAGATCCTGGAGGACTTCCTGGCCGGCGAGAACCTCGACGAGGTCGTCGCCTGGGGCAAGGAGCGGTCGCCGGCGTCGTACCTCGACCAGACCAACGCCCGTGGCGTCCCGACGTTCGTCTCCAACACGTGGCACGAGACGCTGTTCCCGGTCAACGAGGTCGTGGAGCTGTTCGAGCGCCTGACCGTGCCCAAGCGGCTGAACCTGTGGATCGGAGACCACGCCGCGCCCGAGGGAACCGGCCTGACCGTGCCGCTCAGCGGCCCGAACGTGCCGGTCGAGGAGGCGTTCGCCTGGCTGGACCACCATGTGCACGGGGTCGCCAACGGCGTGCCGAGCTGGTCCCCGGTGGAGAGCCAGATCATGTTCACCTACCGGACCGAGGTCGATCCCGGGACCGGTAAGCCCGTCATCGTCGAACCGGCCGTCCGCGAGCCCAGGTCGTCCTGGGCGGACGTCACCACCTCGACCGAGCGCTGGTACCTGACCCGCACCGCGTCCCACAGCGCCGACGGCGGTCTGCGGGCCGAACAGGAGAACGGCTGGCAGCGGGCGTTCATCGCCGGGGAACTGACCGAGGCCACCGCGGTGGACGCGATCATCACCACCGGCCAGGCCGAGTGGCAGGGCAACCCGAAGACGTACCTGACGGCCGAGTTCGACCGTCAGCACCTCGCCGTCTGGACCAGCGACGCGCTGACGGCGGGAAGCGACCCGGGGACGGCCGCCCGGCGCATCCGGGGTGTTCCGGAACTCGCGCTGACCGTACGGAGTTCGGCGTCCTCCACCACCCTGGTCGCCTACCTCTTCGACCTGCGCCCCGACGGCACGGCCCGCATCATCACCCACGAGCCCTGCACACTGGGCGAGTTGACGCCCCGCCAGGACCGGCACGTCGTCTGGAGGCTGCAGGCCGCCGGTTACGACGTGGCCGCCGGGCACCGGCTGATGCTGGTCGTGGGCAGCAAGGACGAGCTCTACTCGGACGCGAACGTCGACGGCAGCACGACCACCATCACCTCACCCGACGGCAACCCCTCGTATCTGACGTTGCCGCTGGGCTGACCTGACAGCGGGAAGCAGAGAGCGGACAGCGGACGGTTGGCGGCGGCCCGGGGGTCAGGCCGGGCTCGTCACCGCCGCCAGCCGGTGCACGTCCTTCGCCGTCCCCGTGACGCCCGACAGGAAGCCCTGGGCACGCGGGGAGGCGTTCTCCGTCAGCCAGGTCGGGTCGATGTCGCAGACGGCCACGCGGACGCCCGTGCCCACCAGGGCCAGGGGCAGGGTGTGGACGACGGTCGAGGGGAAGCTCAGGATCGTGCGGCCGATGGGGCCGCGGCGGGCGATCAGTTCCAGGGGGAGGTCCGGGCGGACTATCTCCAGGCCCGTCTCGGCCGCGAGGCGGTGGAGTTTCTCCGTGCTCTCCCGGCGATGGGCGAAGTAGCGGGTCGCGCCGTGCGCCTTGGCCAGGGTCCGGACGGCCTCCAGGTAGCGGTCGCCGTCCACGACACCCGTCTCCACCAGGGAGGTGCCCACCATGTCGGCGCCCTTGGTGATGCGGGGCGGGCCGAAGCGGGCGCGGGTCCAGCCGAAGTCGTTCGCGGTGACCGTCACCCCCGTCGGCGTCTCCGTCATCGGCATGGAGGAGAAGACCTCCACCCGGCGGCGGGCGCTCGGCGTGAGGCGGCGGCGGGCGGAGGAGGAGACCGGCGCGAAGAGCAGGTCCCGCGCGCCGGGGCGGCCGCCCTTGCGGTGCCAGCGGACCAGGCGTTCGCCGCGCGCCAGCTGCGCGACGAACTCCATCGTCGCCGTGCCGTCGTCGACCACGACCAGGTCACGGGCCCGGGTGATGGTCAGGAGCAGTTGTACGTAGCGGGAGAACGGGTCTCCCATCACGATGCGGTCGGCCCGGCGCAGCGAGCCCGCCAGGCCGCCGATCGTCTGGAAGGGGGCGGTGGTGCCGCCCCGTGCTTCCTCCCAGCGGACCCGGTATCCCTCGTCCCGGGCCAGGTCCGCCATGCGGCGCAGCTGGCCCCGGGTCATGGGGTCCGTCGGGGACAGGACGACGATCGTGAGTTCCGCGCCGGGTGCTGATATGCCGGATACCGAGCGCCGTACCTGACCGGGTACGGCCGGCATCGGGTCCGCCGACCCGCGCAGGGCATGGACATGCGCCCACTCCAGCACGTTCAGCAGCTGCACCGGACTCTCGACGAACGCGAGTGTGTGGGGGCCGGTGTTCCCGGCGCGGGGGCTCATCGACGTACGACCGTCCCGTCGTCGTAACAACAGAGGTGTCAGACCTGGACCGGCTCGCCGGCGGCCGCGGCGATCTCCGCCTCGGCGACGACACCGGTGACGCGGCGCAGCTTCTTCATCGGGCCGAGCTCGGAGTCGTAGACCTTCTTGACGCCGTCGCCGAGGGAGGCCGAGATGGTGCGGATGTCGCGGACCAGGCGGGTCAGGCCCTGCGGCTCGACGGAGGCGGCCTGGTCGGAGCCCCACATCGCGCGGTCCAGGGTGATGTGGCGCTCGACGAAGGTGGCGCCCAGGGCGACCGCGGCGAGGGTGGTCTGCAGGCCCGTCTCGTGGCCGGAGTAGCCGATCGGGACGTTCGGGTACTCCTTCTCCAGCGTGTTGATCACGCGGAGGTTGAGCTCCTCGGCCTTCGCCGGGTAGGTGGAGGTGGCGTGGCAGAGCAGGATGTTGTCCGAGCCGAGGACCTCGACCGCGTGGCGGATCTGCTTCGGGGTGGACATGCCGGTGGAGAGGATGACCGAGCGGCCGGTGGCGCGCAGGGCCTTGAGGAGCTCGTCGTCCGTGAGGGAGGCGGAGGCGACCTTGTGGGCGGGGACGTCGAACTTCTCCAGGAAGGCGACGGCCTCGGTGTCCCACGGGGAGGCGAACCAGGCGATGTTCCTGCTCTTGCAGTACTCGTCGATCTGGCGGTACTCGTCCTCACCGAACTCCACGCGGTGGCGGTAGTCGATGTAGGTCATGCGGCCCCAGGGGGTGTCGCGCTCGATGTCCCACTGGTCGCGCGGGGTGCAGATCTCCGGGGTGCGCTTCTGGAACTTGACGGCGTCGCAGCCGGCCTCGGCGGCCACGTCGATCAGCTTGAAGGCGTTCTCGAGCTCACCGTTGTGGTTGATGCCGATCTCGCCGCAGATGTAGACGGGCTGGCCGGGGCCGACCTCACGGGAACCGAACGTGCGCAGACGGGAGTTGCTCATGACTGTGGGGTGTCCTTACTTCGGGAGGGAATCGAGAGAGGGGCCGAGGATCCAGCTGGCGATCTCTCGGATCGCGCCGTCACCGCCCGGGACGGTGGTGACCGCGCGTGCGGCGCCGCGTACGACGTCGTGGGCGCTCGCGACCGCCACGGGCCAGCCGGCGACGGCGAAGCACGGGAGGTCATTGACGTCGTTTCCGACGTAGAGCACGCGCTCGGGAGCGATGCCCTGCTCCTCGCACCACTGCTTCAGTGCGAGGTCCTTGCGGTCGACGCCGTGCAGGACCGGAATCTGTAGCTTCCGGGCCCGGGCGGCGACGACCGGGTTCTGCTCCGAGGAGAGGATCAGCATCTTCAGCCCGCTCTTGCGCAGGGCGGCGATGCCGAGTCCGTCGCCGCGGTGCACGGAGACGAACTCCTTTCCATCGGCGTCGATCAGCACCCGGTCGTCGGTCTGGGTGCCGTCGAAGTCCAGTACGACCGCGTCGACGTCGTCGGCGGTCGGGAGGGCGCCGGGGCGGTCCGCGTCGAAGAGCGGGGCCAGGGCGCGGGCGCGCGCGAGCTCGTGGTGGTCGTCGATCTCCAGGACGCGCGCGGGGTCGGTCCGCACCAGTTCGGTGTGGCCGAAGAAGCGGTGCTGGTGCTCGCGGAAGCCGTCGGCGCGCATCGCGTAGGCGGCGCCGGTCTCCAGGAAGTCCTGGGGGCGGTCCTGGCGGCGCGGGCGGAACGACTTGTCGTGGTTGACGCCGAAGCCGCCGCTGGCGGAGGCCTCGTCGGCGCCGACCGGCACCGGGGCGTGCACCTCGTCGCGCCAGACGAAGCCGTGGAAGGGGGCGACGGTCAGGGCCGTGTCGGCGCCGTTCTCGACGATCGCGCCGACCACCCCGTCGATGTCCTCGCGGACGATGAACGGGCTGGTGCACTGCACGAGCAGGACGACGTCGACGGTGGCGCCGTGCAGCGCCTCGTGGGCGTCCATGGCGTGCAGGACGGCGGCCTCGGAGGTGGCGGTGTCGCCGGCGATGGCGGCGGGGCGCAGCACGACCTCGGCGCCGGCGGAGCGGGCGGCCGCGGCGATCGCCTGGTCGTCGGTGGAGACGACCACGTCGGTGACCAGGCGGGAGGCGACGCACTCGCGGACGGCGCGGGCGACCAGCGGGACGCCGCCGACCGGGGCGAGGTTCTTCGCGGGCACGCCCTTGGAGCCGCCCCGGGCGGGGATCACGGCGAGGACGCGGGGCACGGCGGCCCCTTCGGGGTGGGACATCGGCTCTGTTCCTTCGGCAGGCACGGGCGCAGACGGCTCTGACTGCGCCTGGTGCGGGATCCGGTCGCTCACAGCTCTCCCATTCGTCGGATCACGGGGGCCACCCGCTGGACGCCGTGGCGGTAGGCGCCGCGTGCGGCCCGGCGCACGATCTGGCGGACGGGGCCCGGGGCCTTGTCGGCGGCGGGCGCGCCCGGAAGCGGGACGCCGTCGGGGCCGAGGTGGTGGCGGGCCAGGATGCCGGGCAGGTAACCGGACGCGGTCTCGGGTGTGTAGTACGGGTTCAGGGGCGGCAGCCCGCCGGGCCGTGCGAGCAGCTTCGCGATGCGCTCGCGGCCCGCGTCGAAGGCGGTGGCGTAACTGCCGTCGGCGGCGACGCCCTGCCGCGAGACCCACTCGGCGTCGGGCACCGGGCGGTGTCCGGCGTCGAGCTGGTCCCAGGAGGCGAGGCAGCCGGAGCCGACGAAGTGGTGGTTGCCGAGCGCCTCGCGGATGCCGAGGTCGGTGAGGACCACGGTCGGGATGCGGCGGTGCAGGGACTCCAGGGCGGCCGTCGAGCTCATCGTGACAAGCAGGTCGGTGCGGTCGAGCACCTCGCCCATGTGGCCGTAGACCAGCTTGAAGTTGGCGGGCACGTCCTTGCCCTGGACCAGCTTCTGGTACGGCAGTTCCTCGATGTGGGTGGTGTGCTCGCCGGGCTTGGAGCGCAGCTTGAGCAGCACCTCCCGCTCGGGGTGCTTGCGGGCGTGCTGGATCAGCCGGTTGAGCAGGTAGGTACGGTCCTTGCGGCTGTCCGGGACCGAGGGCTGGGCGGCGAAGACCACGGTGTACGGGTCGTGTTCGCCCTCGTAGGGCGCCCCGCCGAGGAACGGCAGCGCGACCTCGGTCACCGACGAGGAGTCGGCGCCCACCCCGTCGTACACCGCCCGGAAACGGTCGGCGTCCTGGCGGGAGTTGGCGAGGACGAGGTCCGCGCCGTGCCGCAGCAGCAGGCCGTCGGCGAGCTTCTCGTAGACGACGCCGACGTAGCCGGTGACGACGACGGGCCGCTTCTCCCGGCCGGCCCAGGCGCTGCGCAGCCCGTGCAGCATGGCCTGCGTCCCGCCGCCGACGAGGGAGAGGACGAGGATGTCGTACGACTGCTGTTCCATGTCTCTCAGGAACTCGACGGCCGTCACTTCGCGGAGCGAGTCCGCGTGGACGCCGACCTCCTGGAGCTGGCGGGCGGTGGGGGTGGCACGGCCGCGCAGGAGGTAGCCGTCGAGCCGGACGTCCGAATAGTCGGTTTCGTTGGGAATCAGGCGCTTCGCGGTGAGCGCCCCCCACTTCCACCGGGTATCCGAATCCGCCAGGACCGCCACCCGCAGGGACTTCGTTGCACTTGCTGGCACGTCGAAGACGCTAGGAAGCCATTCCGAGGAACTCCCGAACCCGAATCCAACAAAAGGTTAACAACACGTCGCCGAATGGCGAACCAGCCCAGGATTGCCCATCAAAAAGCCCTGGTTCATGACTTCGCCACACGTCGTTCACCTCGTATCAAGGCGGCGGTCAAGACGCGCGACGGAGGCTCCTCTAACGTCCCCCACGTGGTCAAGCTCTCCGTCATCGTGCCGTTCTACAACGTGCAGCAATACGCGCCCGACACCCTGAGGAGCCTGCGCGCGAACGCGCGTGAGGACTTCGAATTCATTCTCGTCGACGACTGCTCGACCGACGGGACACCAGAGATTCTCGCGCGAGCCGAGCGCGAGCTCCCAGGCGCGGTCCATGTCAGACACGAGCAGAACGGGGGGCTGGCCACCGCGCGCAACACCGGCATCGACAGAGCGCGCGGCGAGTACGTGACCTTCCTGGACGGCGACGACTGGCTGGCACCGGGCTACTACCCGCAGCTCGTCGCCGCGATCGAGTCGCTGAACTGCGACTTCGTCCGCACCGACCATGTGCAGTGCACCGCCCGTGCACGGTCCGTGACCCGGGTGCCGGTCGGCCGCCGCAACGTCGTGATGAACCCGCGGGAGGCCATCCTGCCCGCCGACCGGTCCACCTCCGTCGACTACGCCTACGCCTGGGCGGGCGTCTACCACCGCCGTCTGGTGGACAAGGGGCTCGTCCATTTCACAGACGGACTGCGTACGGCCGAGGACCGGCCGTGGATCTGGAAGCTGCACCGGGAGGCCGAGTCCTTCGCGGCGGTGAACCTGCTCGGCGTCTTCTACCGGCGTGGCGTAGCCTCTTCACTCACGCAGATCGGCGACGTCCGTCAGCTCGATTTCATTCGCGCGTTCGACCAGGTGATCGAGGAAACGGCACAGGACGCCGACGCGAAGGATCTCCTGCCGAAGGCCGTCCGCACGTATTGCGCCATCATTTCCCATCACCTGGGATCCATCGAAAGGTTCGAGCCCGCGGTGGCGAAGAAGCTGAAATCCATGAGTGCGGCCGCATTGCGGCGGATGCCGCAGGACGTGCTGGACGAGGCCCTGGACTCCATGGACCTCCAGCGCGCCACCAAGCTGCGCCGGCTGCGCCGCCGTCCCGCCCCCGCGGGAGCCGCCGCGTGACCACCCAGATCTTCCAGGCGTCCACCCTCTACGGCACGGCCACCCTGGCCGCCGCCCTGGACTCCGGCGCCTTCCGCCCGGCCGACCGGCGCATCCTGCTGGTCTGCAACAACGCGGCGACCCCCGAGACCACCCCGGGCCTGGACGAGGCGCCCGGCTTCGAGCGGCTGCGCGACCGCTTCGACGACGTGATCTCGTACAACGAGACGATCTTCCCGTTCCACCCCGGCGGCTGGGCCCCGCGCCTGGAGGACTTCCCGCTGTGGGAACGCTTCCTGCGCCACGAGTGGCGGCTGGGCGACGACGACGTCGAGTTCGCCGTCGAGTCGATCCAGGTCAACCCCTCGCAGAGCCTCACCCAGATCTTCACCGGCGCTCCGGTCACGGTCTACGCCGACGGCCTGATGAGCTACGGCCCGACCCGCAACAAGATCGACCCGCTGGTCGGCACCCGCGTCGACCGGGTCCTCCACCTCGACCTGGTGCCGGGCCTGCAGCCGATGCTGCTCACCGAGTTCGGCGTCCCCGGCGAGGTCGTGCCGACCCCGGCGTTCACCAAGGTGCTCGCCGAACTCTCCCCCAGCGGCGACGAGCTGCCCGAGATCGAGGAACCGGCCCTGCTGCTCGGCCAGTACCTCTCCGCGCTCGGCATCCTCTCCGCCGAGCAGGAGGAGCACCTGCACGTCCGGATGCTCAAGGGCGCCGTCGAACTCGGCCACACCAAGGTCGTGTTCAAGCCGCACCCCTCCGCCCCGGCCCGGTTCGCCCGCACCCTGGAGCAGGAGGCCGAGAAGCTCAAGGTCGACCTCACGGTGCTGGACACCACGGTCCTCGCCGAGGTGCTCTACCAGCGGATGCGTCCGGCCCTGGTCGTCGGCTGCTTCTCCACCGCGCTGCTCACCGCGTCCGCGCTGTACGGCCTGCCGACCGCACGCATCGGCACCGACACGCTCCTCGACAAGCTCACCCCGTTCGAGAACAGCAACCGGATCCCGGTCACCGTCGTCGACGCGCTGATCCCCGAGCTCACGGACCGCAAGGCGGTCGAGGAGCAGCGTCCGCTGCTGAGCGTCGAGCAGCTCGGCGACCTGGTCCGGGCGGTGGGCTTCGCCATGCAGCCGAGGATCCATCCGCAGCTGCGCGCGGAGACCGAGCGCTATCTGACCAAGCACCTGAACGACACCACCATCCGCTACTTCAAGCGCAAGCGGCTGACCTCGCTCGGGCTGCCCGGCGGGGTGCCGGCGCAGCTGTCGTTCCCGCTGCGGAACGCGACGGTGCGCCGGATGGCGCGTAAGGCGCGGAACCTGCGGCGGGTTGTGCGGAAGTAAGTTCCGCGTCATTTCGTCTGCGGCGGCGTTGTGGCTGGTCGCGCCCACGCGGCGGAGCCGCAAGTCCAATACAGCCCCGCGCCCCCAAAACGGCGGCTGCGCCGCCGATCAGGGGCGGGTCCGGATTTCCGGGCCCGCCCCTTTCGTGTTACCGGCCCAGGATCTTCTTGATCGTGGCGCGGTTCTCCTCCGTGACCTTCCAGAGCTGTTCCTGGCGGTCGTGCACGTCGGCGACGGTGCGGCTGTGGTTGTCGAGGATGCCGATCGCGCGCTCGGTGAGGATGTCGCCGAGGTTCTTCTCGTGCACCGAGACGCCCCACTCGGGCCGCTCGATGTCGTTCAGGAAGTACGCCATCTTCGGGTGCGAGATGAGCGAGATGATGGGCGTGCCGACCCCGAACGGGATCATGCCGGCGTGCCCGCGCATGCCGATGACCAGGCGGGTCTTGGCGTACGTCTCGCGGATCTCGTCGTTGGAGAAGTCGTACATCGGGATCACCGGCAGCGAGATGCCGTGCTCGCGGCGCAGGTCGAAGGCGATCTTCTCGTCGTCGAGGGAGTGCGCGACGCACTTGACCTCGGTGTGCTCGCCGATCTTGCGGACGGCCTTGGCCATCTCGGCGAGGAAGTGCGCGTAGTCGTGGCCGAAGCGCAGCCCGGCGCGGTCGTAGGCCGCGTTGAGCATGACCGTGTCCTCGCGGTACACCGGGTCGGTCCAGCCGGCCACCAGCTGGCGCATGACCGTGGTGGGACAGGGCTGGAAGACGACCTTGTCCTGGAGCTCCGGCGGGAGCATGCCGCGGACCTTGGCGATGGAGCCGTGGTTGCGCAGGCCGAAGAAGGAGGACTTCTCGACCAGCAGCCGCAGGCTCTCGTTGAACCGCCGGGCCCGGTAGGACTGGCCGTCGAAGGCGTTGAAGCCGACCGCGTAGATCATGATCGGGACGTCGATGGCGCGCAGGTGCTCGTCCGGGACGTTCCACTGCCAGGAGCTGTTGCCGTTGGGCATGGTGTCCGGGATGAACAGGCCGCCGCCGCCGATGACCAGACCCCGGCGGGCGTTGACACGCTCCAGGGCCGCCTTGTCGAAGTAACGGTGGGCGTGCACCGAGTGCCAGCGCCGGGAGGTGGTGTCCGGGCCGAAGCCGAGCCGGACGGTCTCCGGGAGCAGCTTGTCGCCCGCGTTGCCCTGCCGGTCCATGTAGAACGCGACGTGCGCCAGCTGGTCCTCGGCGCTGCCCTGCTCCTGGGAGGGGACGGCGGCCGCGCGCTGCGCCCACAGGCGGCTGGAGCGGTGCGTGGGGTCCACGGTGAGGCCGGCGGTGGCGTACCGCAGGGCCTCGGTGTTGTCGCCGTACACCCAGGAGATCTGGGCGAGCCGGGAGAAGGCGGTCGCGGCCCGGTTCGGGGCGGCGGAGGCGAGCAGCAGCTGGGTCTTGGCCTCCTCGATGCGGGAGACGCTCATCAGGGCGTGCCCGAGCACCTCGTGCGGCCAGGCCTCGTCCAGCGGGATGCGGACGCTGGTGAGGACGTCGACGGCGTCCTGGTAGTCGCCGGACGCGATGTGCGCGGCGGCCACCTTGCGGGCGATCTCGACGTCACCCGTGCGCTTGACGTGCGGGGCACCGAAGTGGACGACCAGGTCGTGGTGGAGGCCGCCGGAGGAGGCGAAGTAGGCCGCGTGGAACTCGGCGTCGGTCAGCTCGAACTCGCGCCAGCGGTCCTCGGCCTGCGCGTAGCCGGACTCACCGCCCTGCCACGGCTTGTGACGCCCCGTGAAGTGCAGGATCTTGGTGTCCTCGGGGACCGGGAGGTCGCCGGAGAGCCGCCGCTTGACGAAGTTGTACTTGGCGTCGAGGCGGACGAAGTCGCCGTCCAGGACGGCGTTCAGGATGCCCTGGTCGTGCTTGTCCAGCTCGTAGTCGCCGCTGCGGCCGGTCTTGTCGATCTTCGCGCAGAACTCGTCGGACAGGTACTCCTTCTGGATCACCAGAAGACCGGAGTTCAGCTTGTGCTGCCCGTAGAAGAACTGGGGCACGGCTGCGAGGCCCTCGCGCAGTTCCAGGAGCTCGCCGAGACCGCCGAGGACGACCATGTCGGTGTCCAGGGTGATGACGGTGTCGTAGTCGCGCAGCCGGAAGATGTCGAGGATGAAGTACGCCTTGCGGACCAGGTAGTTGTCCTGGTCGCCCTTGACGTACGAGTCGTAGTGGGTGTCGTTGACCCGCTGCAGCACGATCCGCGGGTGCAGGGCGCGGATCTTCGCGATGGAGGCCGGGCGCAGGTCGTCGTAGAGCACGACGAAGTCCTCGCAGACGCCCGGGTTGGACAGGGCGAGGCTGCGCAGCAGGACCAGGAAGCCGGGCAGGTAGTTCTCGTCCACGTAGGACGCGAAGGCTATCCGGCGCTTCTTGGTGAGGGCGCTCGCGTCGGTGTTCGGTGCCGCCGAGGTGAAGGTGGTCGTCATCGCAGGGAGATCCTCATGTCGGTCACGCTCTGGGCCCGCTGCATGACCCAGTCCTTCTCGCTGGTGTATTCGTGCACGGAGGTGATGGCCAGCTTCATGGCCTCCTGCACGCGGTAGGCGCCGCTCTCGTAGAAGTCGAAGCCGATCAGGTCCAGGGTCGGGCTGACGTCCAGGAAGTCCAGCAGCCACAGCATGTTGAACCCGGAGGTCGGGATGCCCGACCAGGTGTCGGTGCTGATCTGCCCGATGTTCCGCATCGGCCAGCGCAGCGACTCGTCGCCGAGGAACTTCTGCGCGCCGGGCACCAGCTTGTTGCGCAGCGAGTGCTTCCAGTCGCCGGAGACGCCACCGAAGATCAGCCGGGTGGTCACCGGCTTCTCCCAGTTGAAGGCGTGCTTGTGGATGCTGACGTGGATGTCGGTGCGCTCGCCGGTGTGCTTCGGGTCGATCTTGTACGAGTTGAAGCGCACGACCAGGTCGTAGTCGTCGATCTGCTTGCCGATGCCGCCGGCGCCGACGCGGCCCGAGTTGGCGATCAGGCAGACCGACTTGCCGGCGATCTGGTTGCGGAACTCGCCGAGGCTGATCCACTGCACGCCGTCGACGGTCGGGTTGGCGACCGGGCCGCGCATCCGGATCCGGCGCTGCTCGGCGTAGAGCGCGACGGCCTCGGCGATGCCGGCGTCGTTGCCCTCGGCGAGGCGCAGGTCCAGGTACTGGCTGAGCAGCTCCTGCCGGTCGTTCACCGGTGCCTCGTCCTCGGCGAGGGCGAGCAGCGCGCCGACCAGGCGGGGCTCGGCGGCCTGCCAGTCGCCCACGGCCTGCAGGGCGAGGCCCTCGGCCCAGGTGGCGGTGGAGGGCGCCCGGACGTGGTCCGCGGCGGCGGGGACCTGGCGCTTCAGGAGGCCGAGGAGTTCGCCCTCGCGTTCGGCGGCGCGGCGCATGCCGGAGATCCGGTTGGCGACGCCGAAACCGTCGTCCTTGGTGAGCTCCAGATAGCGCTCGTAGGCCTCGATGGCCTCGCGCTCCTCGCCGAGCCCCTCCAGGATGCGGGCGCGCAGCCGCCAGCCGGCGCGGGAGTTCTTGCGCTCGGCGAGCACGGTGTCGCTGATCACCAGGGCGAGGTTCAGCTCGTCGTTGTAGCCGCACTCCAGGGCCTTGTTGGCGACCGCGAGCAGAGCGTCCAGCAGGTCGTTGTTGATCCCGCCGGAGGGGCTGGCCGCGCCCTTGACGGCGCGCTTGAGAAGCGCCGTCGCACCGCCGGCCGGGGCGGGCGCGGGTGTGGTGGTGCCTTCCGTGGCGACGACCACCAGCAGCTTGCGCAGCTGCTCCGCCAGCTCCGCGCGACGGCGGTCGAGGCTGCCGACCACTTTGCCGCTGTGCACGGCGCAGGCGTGCAGGCAGTCGTCCAGCTCCCCTCCGCGCGCAGGTGCCCGCCTGTTCTGGACCCTCGTCATAACTCTCCTGATTTTGCCAAGCAAAGCTTGTGCAACCGCTGTGTGTGGTGGGTTGACCCGCACCGGGGGGATGGATGGAGAAACTAGGAAGCCAAAACGACTATATGGTTAACGAATCCCGACGGGTAAGAGAATGGTTAGCAGGTTCACCGCACACTTTCTATGATTCCCCCAGGTGACGGTATTGGACTTCCCACGTCCCGGGGACTTCGCGAACAGATCGGATGATTAGCCGTCCAGACCCGGGTAGGGGTCCCGGACCATGTCACTCGCGACCCCCACACTGGCGCCCTCGCCTGCGAAGATCCCGGTCGTCCCGGCCCCGCCCGGACACCCCCGCACCCGCCTGCTCGCCCTCGACGGACTGCGGCTCGTCGCCGCCCTGCTGGTCTGCCTGTACCACTACGCCGGACGCGGCGGAGTCGTCTCCGCGTCCTGGCACCAGAACCCCGCCCAGGTCTTCCCGACCCTGTCCCGGCCGGCCGCCTACGGCTGTCTCGGCGTCGAGCTCTTCTTCGTCATCAGCGGCTTCGTCATCTGCATGAGCAGCTGGGGCCGCCCCCTCGGCGACTTCTTCCGCTCCCGCGTCGCCCGCCTCTACCCCGCGTACTGGGTCGCCGTGGTGCTGGTCACCGGCGCGTCCCTGATCCTGCCGGTCGTCGTCCGCGCCGTGCGCCCCGACGAGTTCCTGGTCAACCTGACGATGCTGCAACAGCCGATGGGCGCACCCCGCGTCCTCGGCGTCTGCTGGACGCTCTGGGTCGAGGTCCGCTTCTACGCCCTGTTCGCGCTGACGGTGGTCCTGCCGGGCGTCACGTACCGCAGGGTGGTGCTGTTCTGCTCGGTGTGGACCCTGGCCGCCGTCCTGTCCACTGCAGCGGGCGACGGGTCATGGGCCGAGCTGGTCGTGATGCCCCGGTACGCCCCGTACTTCGTCGGCGGCCTGGCCCTCTACCTCGTCCACCGCTGCGGCGGCCGGCTCCTCCCCTGGGGCATCGTGGCGCTCTCCTGGATCCTCGGGCTGCGCACCGCCACCGAGGAGCTGTGGCACCCCGGCGCCCCCCGGAACCCGTACGTCGTGATGCTCGTCGTCACCCTCGCGTTCGCCGCGGTCGCGGCGGTGGCGGCGGGCTGGACGCACCGCGCGGCCTGGCCCTGGCTGACCACGGCCGGGGCGCTGACCTACCCCTTCTACCTGGTCCACGAACACATCGGATGGTTCGTGATCCGGGTACTGCACCGGGGGTGGGGAATTCCGCCATGGCCGACGCTATTGATCACGGTGTGCGGGATGCTCGGGCTGGCCTGGCTGATCCACCGGTTCGTGGAGACACCGTGGGGACCCAGGCTGAAAAGGGCCCTGAAGACGTCGTGATTCGACTCTGATTCACCTCTCGTTCACTTGGGGAAGTTTTGTCCGTCGTTCACCGCACCGTTGGTTTCGAAGGTGTACGGCGGGCAGGCACCGTAGAGCCCTGCCGCACACAGGCGGCCCGCAGGGTTCTCACAGGCTTCCGTACCGCGTATCGAGGGAGTGCCCCTTCCGTATGGCCACCATCCAGGAAACGACCCGCCCGCCCCACCGTCTCGACGACGTCCCGGGCTGGTTCCCCGTGCTCGACCAGGTGCTGTTCGACTGGTTCCTGAGCCGCCAGGAGGCCTCCGGAACACGGGGCGACCTGCTGGAGGTCGGGGTCTACATGGGCAAGAGCGCCATCTTCACCGGCCGGCACCTGCGGCCCGGCGAGTCGTTCACGGTCTGCGACCTCTTCGAGGGCGACGCGCCCGACTCCGCGAACCGCGCGGAGTCGACGAAGTCCTACGGCAGGCTGACCCGGCGGATCTTCGAGGAGAACTACCTCGCCTTCCACGACGTGCTGCCCCGGGTGCTCCAGGGGCCCAGCTCGGTCGTACCGGCCGAAGTCGCGCCGCAGTCCTGCCGGTTCGTGCATGTCGACGCGTCGCACCTGTACGAGCACGTGCACGGCGACATAAGGGCGGCCCGCGAGCTGCTCCTCCCCGACGGGATCGTGGTCCTCGACGACTTCCGCTCCGAGCACACGCCGGGTGTCTCCATCGCCACGTGGGAGGCGGTCCTCAACGGGGAGCTGCGGCCGATATGCATCAGCACCCAGAAGCTGTACGGGACGTGGGGTGACCCCGGGCCGGTGCAGGAGGAGCTGATCGCGATGGTGCGGGGGCGGAGCGACTGCCACCTGAGCATGCAGGAGGCGGCGGGGCACCGGATCATACGGCTGAAGTCGAAGGGGATGCGGGCACCGGAGTTTCCGTTGTCGCGCTATGGGGATGCGCCGGAGGCGCCTGGGCCGACTTCAGCGCCTGCGGCGCCGGTGGAGTCGCCGTCGGCCGCCTCGGTGCCGCGTCGGCGGAGCCGGGTGCGGAGGGTTGCGGTGGATCTGCTGCCGCCTGTGCTGACGCGGGTTCTTCGGAGGGCTATGCGGTAGCGCGGTAGCCGCCCGGGGGGCGCGGCTGTGGGGCCAGTGCGGGTGCGTCGTGGCTGGTCGCGCAGTTCCCCGCGCCCCTTACGGGGCGCGCTGCCCTCAAGGGATTTTGTAGCGCGTGCCGATTCCCGTGATGACCAGTTCCAGGCCCTCCTCGAACTGGAGGTCGTAGTCGGTGAAGAGTTCTCGGCCCGCTGCTGCCGACAAGGGGAAGTCGGCCAGGATGCGGGCTCGTTCGTCCACGTCGTAGCCCTCTCGGCGTTGGCCCGGGAGGGGTTCGACGCCCTGTTCCTCGGTCACGAAGCCGATCGTGTAGGCGTTCACCGTCCGGCCCGCTGCCGCCGCCTGGGTGAGGGTGAAGCCGGCCTCCGTCGCGAGGCGCAGGTACGCCTCCTGCTGCGGGGCGTGGTCGATGCCGGTGAAGCGTGAGCCGCTGTAGACCTTGGCGCCGTCGCGGTAGCCGAGCAGGGCCGTGCGCAGCCCCCGGCTCGTCGTGCGCAGTCCGTCCTGCCAGGTGCCGGCGGGGTCGAGCCGGGTGTCCGCGGCCATGCGGCGGTAGATCTCCGTCGCCATCTCGTCGAGCAGCGCCTGCTTGTCCTTGAAGTGCCAGTAGAGGGCCGGCGCCTTGACGTCCAGCTCCTTGGCGATGGCCCGGAGGGTCAGGCCCTCCAGTCCGGCCTCGTTGAGCAGGCGCAGGGCCGTGTCGGCGACCCGGCGGCGGTCGAGGGGGGCGCGTCGTTCCGTACTCACGCTTGACAGCTTAACAGCGTTAAGGGCAGCCTTGTCGTCGACGACACTTAACAACGTTAAGGAGAAATGTGATGGATGCGGTGGATGCGGTGGGCGTACTGGTCGTGGGCGCCGGGCCCACCGGGCTCGCCCTCGGGATCGACCTCGCCCGGCGCGGGGTGGACGCGCTGGTCGTGGAGGCGGGCGAGACGCTGTCCCCGGGCTCGCGCGGCAAGGGGATCCAGCCCCGCACCCAGGAGGTCTACTACGACCTCGGCGTGCTCGACGCGATGCGCGCGGCCGGCGGCCCCTACCCGCCCCGGCTGCTGTGGAAGAACGGCGAGCCGCTCGACACGAAGCCGATGTTCGACGCGGTGGCGGCGGACGAGGGGGCGCCGTACACCGAACCGCTGATGGTCGCGCAGTGGCGCACGCAGGAGGTGCTGTACGCGCGGCTGCGGGAGCTGGGCGGCCGGGTCGGGTTCGGGCGCGGGCTGACGGGTCTGGAGCAGGACGCGGAGGGAGTGACGGCCGGCCTCGCCGACGGTACGACGGTTCGCGCGCGGTACGTGGTGGCGGCGGACGGCGGCCGTTCGACCGTACGGCGCGCGGTGGGTGTCGGGATGACCGGCGAGTCGGTCGACCCGAGCCCGTTCCTGGTGGCCGACCTGCGGGTGCGGGGCCTCGACCGGGACCACTGGCACACCTTCGTCGGTGACGACGGCTGCGGTGTGGCGCTGTGCCCGCTGGCCGGGACCGACGACTTCCAGCTGGGCGCCCGGCTGCCCGAGGGCACGCGGATCGACCTGTCCCTGGAGGGCCTGCGCCGGCTGGTGACGACGTACAGCCACCTCGACGCGGCGGACATCACCGAGGTGCGCTGGGCCTCCGACTTCCGTCCCCGCGCCGCACTGGCCGACCGGTTCCGGGTGGGCCGGGTCTTCCTCGCCGGAGACGCGGCCCATGTCCACTCCCCGGCCGGCGGCCAGGGCCTGAACACCAGCGTCCAGGACGCCTACAACCTGGGCTGGAAGCTGGCCGCGGTCCTCGCCGGCCGGGCCCCGGACGCCCTCCTCGACACCTACGAGGAGGAGCGCCGCCCGAACGCCGCGGCCATGCTGGGCCTCTCGACGAGCGTCCACCACGGTGAGGTACGGCGGGGCGAGGCGACGGTCCAGCTGGCGCTCGGCTACCGGGAGTCCTCGCTGACGGCGGAGACCCGGGCGCACCCGGGGCCGGTACGGGCGGGCGACCGCGCGCCGGACGGGCGGAACGCGGACGGGGTGCGGATGTTCGACGCGTTCCGGGGCCCGCACTGGACCCTGCTGACCCCGGAACCCGTGGCCGGCGTCGACGGCCTGCGGGCCCCGGAGTCGTACGGCCCGGGCGTGTTCCTGGTCCGCCCGGACGGCTATGTGGGCTGGGCGGGCGAGACGGCCGCGGAGGGACTGCGGGCCTACGCGGAGCGCACCGGAGCCTTCGCCGCAGCCTGAGCGCTCCGCCGGGAGCGCCGCGTCGGGTCGTCAGGCGGCCGCGGCACCGTCGTGGCTGGTCGCGCCCACGCGGCGGAGCCGCATATCAGTACAGCCCCGCGCCCCTTGCGGGGCGCTGGAGACCGCGCAGACCGACCCGTATCGCCGGGAACAGGGCCCAGCACAGGGACGCCCAGTGGGTGACCAGGGCGACCGGTATGGAGATGAGGAAGGCCAGCATCATCGCGGTCAGCCAGCCCAGCGTGCCGGAGACGGCCTCCGACGAATCGGAGGTGTCGAGCGCGCCCGACCTGCGCAGGTCCGCGAAGGCCAGCCGGAAGAACAGGCAGGCCAGGACCTGGTCGGCCGCGTACACGATGAACTGGACCTGGTAGGCGTCGGCCTCGCTGGTCAGCAGCTTCGTCGTGAACGGCATGAGGACGATCGCGAGCAGCCACAGCAGGTTCCAGCGGATGGCACCGCCCGAGAGTCCGGTCGCGTACCGGAACAGGCGCTGATGGATCATCCAGTGGATGGCGACGGCCCAGAAGCTGACCAGGAACGCGACGTACTCCGTCAGGTGTTCACGCAGGAAGTGCAGGACACCGCTGTTGCCGTGGACCTCCCCGGTGGGGACCGGCAGTTCCAGGGCGAGCAGGGTAATGGCGATGGCCACCACCGCGTCCGAGAAGTAGATCAGCCGCTCCGGACTCACCGGCCGGCCGCCGTGGGCCGCCCCGGCCTGCTGCGCCTCCCCCGCCTGCTCGGTCTTCGCGGTCTCCTCCTGCGGCCCGGCGATGTGCTGCGCGCGGGTGTCGGGCATCTTCTGCTGCTTTCTCGTAGAGCTGTGGACGGTCATGAGGTGTGGACGTTCGGAGCTGTGGACGTTCGGACCTGTGGGCGGTCACGCCAGGGCCTGCGCGGCGCGGGCCCTGGCCCGTGCCGCGTACCGGCCGCCGACGGCGAAGGGGAGGACGAAGGCCAGGACCTGGGCGGTGACGAGCGGAACCGTCGCGGAGTGGTCGTAGTCGACGACGGCGGCGCAGGCGAGCGCGCCGAGGGTGAACCCGGCCGCCCAGATGGCGGTCAGCACCATGTTGACCCCGAGGAACCGGGGGGAGTCCCAGAACTCCCGGGGCACCTCGGCCCGGGCGAAGGTGAGGGTGAACGGGCGGCGGACGGCGAGGGAGGCCAGGGCCGTGGCCGCCAGGGTGGCGTTGGCCAGGGCACAGATCCAGTGCTGGAGGCCGGAGCCGGGATCGGCCAGCGCGACACCGGCCGTGACCACGAAGAACCCGCAGGTGGCAGTGGTCAGCAGGTCGACCGTGCGGGTACGGAGCTGCCCGGCTAACAGAATCAGAGCGGCCAGGGCGGCGGCGCTCGTGCCCAGTCGCCAGTCGACCGGGCTCAGGGCCGCGTAACACAGCCAGGGCGCGAAACCGCGGACGTAGTTCACCGGGTGTCTCCTTCGGGACAGACCGAGAGTCCAATGTTGGACGGTCCAAGAATGGCCGGTCGATCTTGCTCTGTCCAGCCGTGACGGGTGAATTCCGGAAAGGTAGGGTGAGGCCATGAGCTTGCCCCACGCCCTCCTCGGCCTCCTGGCCGAGCAGCCAGCCAGTGGATACGACCTGCTCAAGCGGTTCGAGTCGGGCCTGGCCGTCGTGTGGCCCGCCCAGAAGAGCCAGGTCTACGGCGAGTTGGCGAAGCTCAGTGAGAAGGGTCTGATCGAGGTCACCGGGACCGGCGCGCGCCAGCGCCGCGAGTACGGCATCACCGACGCGGGGCGCGCGGAACTGCGCGGCTGGCTCACCGAACCCGGCACCGACCTCGCCTTCCGCAGCGCCGCCCTGCTGCGGGTGTTCTTCCTCTGGACGCTCAGCCGCGAGGAGGGCGCCGAGTACCTGGAGAACTTCGCCCGCATCAACCGCGAGCGCCTCGCCGCGCTGGAATCCGTGCTGGACAACGCCGAATGGGTCGGCGACCCGGTGCAGGTCTGCGGCTGGCTCATCCTCGAATACGGCCTGCGCGGCTCGAAGACGTCCGCGGAATGGGCCGACTGGGCCGCGGAACGGCTGACCGAGCACCTGTGACCCCGGCGCCCGGGGCCGCCCGGTGGCTCAGGCGCCGGGGGTGGCTCAGGCGCTGGCCAGTGTCAGCTTCACCGCGAACCCGAGGAACAGCACCCCGGCGGCCGAAGTGGCCGTCGCCGACATCCGCCTGCGGCGGCGGAACGCGTCGGCCAGCCGGGTGCCGCTGAATATCAGGGCGCTGAGGTAGAGGAAGCTGGCCAGCTGGGCGAAGGCGCCGAGGACGACGAAGGACACGGCCGGGTAGGCGTACCCCGGGTCGACGAACTGCACGAAGAAGGCGATGAAGAACAGGATCGCCTTCGGGTTGAAGAGGCTGATCACGAAGGCGCGGCGGTACGGGCGCTCGTGCGCCGGCGCGGCGACCGCCGCCTCCTGCCCCGCCGCCTGCTCCTTCCGCGACCGCCACATCGACCAGGCCGCCCGCAGCATCCCTATCGCCAGCCAGGTGAGATAGCCGGCGCCCGCGTACTTCACGATCCCGAACAGCACGGCGTTGGCCTTGAGCAGCGAGGCGACCCCGGCCGCGGACAGCGTCATCAGCACGGTGTCCCCGCACCACACGCCCGCCGCGGCGGTGTATCCGGCCCGGATCCCCTGGCGGGCGGCGACGGACAGCACGTACAGGGAGTTGGGGCCGGGCAGCAGGACGATCAGGACGAGTCCTGCCAGATAGGTGGGGAGGTCGATGACGCCGAACATGCGAAGAAGTCTCGCACGGACGTCTGACAACGCCCCCGCCGCGGGTCAGAAGGCGTCCGTCGGGACGTACCCGCCCCACACCTCCCGCAGCGCGTCGCACACCTCCCCCACCGTGGCCCGCGCCCGCAGCGCCTCCTTCATCGGGTGGAGGACGTTGTCGTCGCCCTCCGCGGTCTTCTTCAGGGCGGCGAGGGCCGAGCGGACGGCCGGTCCGTCCCGGTCGGCGCGCAGCCGCGCGAGGCGTTCGGTCTGGCGGGCCTCGATGGCCGGGTCGACGCGGAGCGGCTCGTACGGTTCCTCCTCGTCGAGCCGGAAGCGGTTGACGCCGACCACCACCCGGTCGCCGGCGTCGGTCTCCTGGGCGATGCGGTAGGCATTGCGTTCGATCTCGGCCTTCTGGAAGCCGTGCTCGATCGCCGCCACCGCGCCGCCCAGGTCCTCGACCCTCCGCATCAGGCCGACGGCCGCCGCCTCCACGTCGTCCGTCATCCGCTCCACGGCGTACGAACCCGCGAACGGGTCCACGGTCGCCGTCACGTCGGTCTCGTACGCCAGGACCTGCTGGGTGCGCAGCGCCAGCCGCGCGCTCCTGTCCGTCGGCAGCGCGATCGCCTCGTCGAAGGAGTTGGTGTGCAGGGACTGGGTGCCGCCGAGGACCGCGGCCAGCGCCTGCACGGCCACCCGGACCAGGTTCACCTCCGGCTGCTGGGCCGTCAGCTGGACTCCGGCGGTCTGGGTGTGGAAGCGGAGCATCAGCGACCTGGGGTCCCGCGCGCCGAACTCCTCGCGCATCACCCGTGCCCAGATCCGGCGCGCCGCACGGAACTTGGCGACCTCCTCCAGGAGCGTCGTACGGGCCACGAAGAAGAAGGACAGGCGCGGTGCGAAGTCGTCGACGTCCATGCCGGCCGCGACCGCCGTGCGCACGTACTCGACACCGTCCGCGAGCGTGAAGGCGATCTCCTGCACCGGAGAGGCCCCTGCCTCGGCCATGTGGTAGCCGGAGATGGAGATGGTGTTCCACCTCGGGATCCCGGCCCTGCAGTACTTGAAGATGTCCGCGGTCAGCCGCAGGGAGGGCTTCGGCGGGAAGATGTACGTGCCGCGCGCGATGTACTCCTTGAGGACGTCGTTCTGGATCGTGCCGGTCAGCCGGTCCGCGCCGACGCCCTGTTCCTCCGCCACCAGTTGGTACAGCAGCAACAGCACGGCCGCCGGGGCGTTGATCGTCATCGAGGTGGAGACCTTGTCCAGCGGGATCCCGTCGAACAGCACCCGCATGTCGTCGACCGAGTCGATCGCCACCCCCACCTTGCCGACCTCGCCGTGCGCGAGGGGCGCGTCGGAGTCGTGGCCCATCTGGGTGGGCAGGTCGAAGGCGACGGAGAGGCCGGTGGTGCCGTGCGCGATGAGCTGCCGGTAGCGGGCGTTGGACTCCGCTGCCGTACCGAAGCCCGCGTACTGGCGCATGGTCCAGGGGCGGCCGGTGTACATCGTGGGGTAGACGCCCCGGGTGAAGGGGTACGCCCCCGGCTCGCCGAGCTTCCCGGCCGGGTCCCACCCTGCCAGGTCCCCCGGGCCGTAGACCGGCTCGACGGGCAGTCCGGACTCCGACTCACGGACCATGGTGGGGGACCTCCGCAGTGTGCCGTTGTACCGAACACGCCGGTACGTCTGTCGGTTCCCACGATGCCCCCTTGTTCGGCGGCGGTCACGCGGGGAAGCATCCTCGGCATGAAGGTCTCGGGGTACTCAGGGATCCTGGCCGCCGTACTGGCCGTGCTGTGCGGGTGCACGGTGCAGCCGCCGGACGGCGGGGACGCCAAGGGGCACTCGCCCGTCCACATCGACCTGCCGCACAGCCGGACGCCCGCCGGCGCCGCTCCCACCACTCCCACCGCTTCCGCGCCCTCCCCGTCCGCCGTCGTGACCGTCCCGCCGCACATCGTCTTCACCCGTGGCGACACCGGCACCGGCGTCCGCGAGCTCCAGGCCCGGCTGCGCCAGGTCGCCTGGCTGTTCGACGGGCCGACGGGGACCTACGACGACCTCACGGCCCGGGCCGTCAAGGGCTTCCAGGGCAAGCGCGGGCTGCCGCGGACGGGTGAGACCGACGCCGTGACCTGGCGGCGGCTGGTGCGGATGACGCACAAGCCGGGCAAGTGGGAGCTGTACCTGATGGGCGGTCAGCCGGCCGCCGCGCCCGATCCGCGGTGCCTGACCGGGCGGGTGCTGTGCATCAGCAAGACCAGCCGGACGCTGCGCTGGATGATCGACGGGCGCACGGTGTCGACGATGTCGGTGCGGTTCGGGGCGCAGTACACCCCCACCCGTGAGGGTGTGTTCCACGTCTACTGGAAGTCCCGCCACCACGTGTCGACGCTCTACCACTCCTCGATGCCGTACGCGATGTTCTTCAGCGGCGGCCAGGCGGTGCACTACTCCTACGACTTCGCGGCCCGGGGCTACGCGGGCGGCTCGCACGGGTGCGTCAACGTGCGGGACGAGGCGGCGATCGCGGATCTGTTCGCGCAGGTGCGCAGCGGCGACAAGGTCGTCGTCTACTGGTGAGCGGGTGACGTGCGAAGAACGTGCGGGGCGCGGGCGGGACCGGGGGAACGTGTCCCGCCCGCGCCGATGCACGAGCCACGGGTACGGGGGGAACCCCGGCTCTGTGCGACGGCCGATGACCAGTCGGCTCACTCAGTACTGCGCCGTCGCCGCCGAAAACGTCACACCCCGCGGGAAAAAAGTTCAGCGAGTTTCAAAATCGCAGGTCACAGCGGTGCGTAAAGGTCAAAGCGCGCTGTAGGTGGGGCTGGGCGAGGTGACGGGCCGGTTCGGCAGCAGGGGTACGAAGGAGGTCGGGGCGGGGGTGGCCACGCCGTTCTCGCGGGGGTCGTTGCCCTTGCCGCCGCCCGAGCCGCTGCCACTTCCACTGCCGGTGCCTCTGCCGGGCCGGCCGTCGTCGCCCTGGCCGCTGTTGTCACCCTGGCCGCCCTGGCCGCCCTGACCGCTGCCGTCGCCCTTGCCGTCGTCCTTGCCGTCGCCGGAGGCGTCGCCCTTGCCGTTCAGGCCGGTGCCGAGGACGGCCTTGCAGAACTTGTCGACCCGGCCGGCGCCGCCCGCCAGGCCCTCCAGGGCCCGCTTGCGGTCGGCGCCCAGGGTCTTGCCGTTCTGGATCGCGCGGCAGGACGTCAGCGCACCGCTCCAGCCGCCGACCTGGAGGCCGGGCGAGCCGGTGTCCCTGGTCCTCGGCTTGCCGGACGGGGTGGGCGAGGTCTGCCCGGAGCCGCCGGACGTGGCGCCGGAGGTGGGTGTGCCGGTCTCGCCGCCGAGCAGGGACTCGGGCGAGGACGTGCCGCCCGGGCGTGCCGGGGTGCCGGCGGCCGAGACGGAGGCGGCAGGTCCGGGAGGGTTGTCGTCGAACGGCGTCGGCAGCACTCCGGTGCCGGCGGCCACCGCCACCCCGCCGAGCATGCCGACGGTCAGCGCGGCGGCGAGGCCGAGCCGTGCGGGGCGGGCCCAGCCCGCGCCCCGGGCCGGCCGGGCACCGGCACCGGCACCGGCACCGGCACCGGCACCGGCACCGATACGGAAGAGGCCCGCGTCGGCTTGCCGTCCGCCCCTCGCCGGCCGGGCGGCCGCGCCGCTCGCCATGGCGGCGGCGGTCCGTGCGTCCTCGGCGGATTCGCGCGCTTTGCGGAAGGCAGCCAGCGCGGCTTCCTCACCGGGAAGTTCGACGGTGTCCGGCGTGGCTCGCGCGGAGAGCGCGCCAAGCGTCGTGGCGAGGCGTTCTGCCTGGTCACGGGAGGAGGCGTCGACGGCTTCGAGCGACTCACCGCGCAGCAGACGTTCCGCCGTCACCCGGTTCAGCCACTTGTACTGCTCGTCGGCCATCACATGTCCTTCTGCGTCCGCGAACGCGTATGCGTCACACTCGCGGACGTCACCGCACGTTCATTCGGTTCTCGCTGGGGCGGCAGTGCGTCCAGGACGCCCGCCTTCTCCGGGTCGGCGCCGAGCATCTCGGCGAGTTTCCTCAGGCCGCGGTGGGCGGCCGTGCGGACGGCTCCGGCGCGTTTGCCGAGGGTCTCGGCGGCGGTCTTGGCGTCGAGGCCCATGACGACCCTGAGGACGACCGCCTCGGCCTGGTCCTGCGGCAGCCGGGCGATGAGGGAGAGGGTGGAGTCGGTGGTCAGCGCCTCGATGGCCTCGCCTGCGGTGTCGGAGTCGGCGGCCCGGCCGGCCAGTTCCGTCTCGTCGCCGCCGATCGCGGGGCGGCGGCCGCGCATCCGTACGTGGTCGAGGGCGCGGTTGCGGGCGATCCGGGCGGCCCAGCCGCGGAACCGGTCCGCGTCACCGCTGAACCGGTCGAGGTCGCGGGCTATCTGGAGCCAGGCCTCGGAGGCGACGTCCTCGGCGTCCGGGTCACCGACCAGCGTTCGGACGTATCCGAGCAGGCGTGGCTGGACCGCGCGATAGACGATGCGGAACGCGGTCTCGTCCCCGTCCTGTGCCGCACGCACCGCGGCAGTCAGCTCCGCGTCGTCCCCCAGCACCCGATACCTACTCTGCGCCTAAACCGGCGCCGCTCTCGCGGACGTGGTTCTCGCCGTCGTGGTTCCTCAATTGATGGTTGCGGTGTTCGGGACCGCGGATCGTTGCGGTGGTCATGCGTCGTCCGCGCCCCGGCGCGAACTGCACGTTACGACCTGAAACCGCTCGCCGTCCACGTCCGTACAAAGTGCAACTAACTCGTGACGCCCCGGGGTGTGACAGAAAACGCAGTCATGGCGCTGAACAGAGTACGGGCCGCCGCGCGGTCCGTGCCGCGCGACGGCCGGGGCCTCTCCTGTGGGGGGTGGCGGCCCCGGCCGTTGCCTCGGTTCACCCCTCTGACCTGCGGCGATGCACAGATTCGAGGGCCGGCGCGACCATCCCGCCGCCCGCCTCAGGTGATCCTTCCCGGCACGATGCGCCGAGCCGTCCCGGACGCCGGCTCGGGTGCCCCCGCGACGCGCGCTTGCTGTCCCGGCCTTGATGAAGCGCGATGTGCGGTGCCTCACATCGGCCGGACGCCCACGGCCCGGGAATGCCCGGCTCAGCCGGTCGTCGGCCGGGCGGGCCGCCAGTCGTCGCGGCGGCGCGGGCGCGAGCGGTGTGCGCCGGTGTCGCGGGCGGTGCGGAAGGCGGCGACCGCCCGGCGCTCGCCCTCGGTGTCGACGTCGTCCACGCGGATGGCGGCGGCGAGCAGGGCCTCCAGCAGCGGGCCGGAGGGTCCGGACCCGGGTCCGCGCACCGGGTGCCGCCGACCGCGGCCGGTGTCGTGGCCGTGCCGTTCGCCCATGTCCCGGTCCCTCCCTCTGCGGCGGCCCGCCGTCGTGGCGGCCCTGACGTCCATGACGCCGTCGGCGTTCAGTCCGGCTCCCCCGGCGGTGTCCGGGGGTCCTCCCGTGTCCCGTCCCCGACACCCAGCCGCCGGGCCAGGGCCCTGAGCCCGCGGTGGGCGGCGGTGCGCACCGCGCCCGGGCGCTTGCCGAGAACCCGGGCGGCGGCCGGGCCGTCGAGGCCGACCACGACGCGCAGCAGCACGGCCTCGGCCTGGTCGCGCGGCAGCGAGCGGACCAGCTCCAGGGCGCGCTCGGTGGAGAGCGCCTCCAGTGCCTGGTCGTGGGTGCTGTGGCGGGCGGGCAGGTCCAGCAGGTCGTGCTCCGGTGCCGACGGCCGGGGCCGTACCCGCTGCCGGCGCAGGTGGTCCAGGGCCCGGTGCCGGGCGACGGTCGCCGTCCAGCTGCGGAAACCGGCCCCGTCGCCCTGGAACCGCCCCAGGTCCCGGGCGATCTCCAGCCAGGCGTCCACGGCCACGTCCTCGGCGTCGTCCCCGACGATCCCGCGGAGGTAACCGAGCAGGCCGGGCTGGACCAGCCGGTAGGCGACCGCGAAGGCGGCCTCGTCGCCCTCCTGGGCGCGTGCCACGGCCGCGCCGAGCTCGCCGTCGTACGCCTGTACGCGGCGGGCTTCCCCTCCCTCGCCCAACGCGATCCTCGTCCGTGCCGAGTGCGAATCGGGCTCTGCCGAACCCGAACCCGTGCCGTTGCCTGCTGTTGCGTGCCGTTGCCTGCCGTGCGGCACCCGCGGTGGCGCGCGCGGGCTCCCACGAGCACCTGCGCCGCACGGGACGGAAACGTCACACAGGGAGTTCACAGCTGCCGGAGGGGGGGTCCCGCCGCCCGGGCTCAGGTGGCCGAGTCCACCGGTTCCGGGGTCCGCTCCGGCGCGGCCTGCGGGGTGGGGGCCCGGTCCGCGTTCACGACCACGCCGGCGATCAGGGCGCCCAGCAGCAGCGCGGCCATCGCCCACCAGGTGGCCACGTTGAAGCCGTGCACCGCGGCCTTCGCCGCCAGCAGCGTCCTGTCCGGGATGCTCGCGGCGTGTGCGGTGGCGTACCGGGTGGTGACGCTCGCGGCGATGGTGTTGAGGAGTGCCGTGCCGATCGAACCGCCCACCTGCTGGGCGGTGTTGAAGGTGGCCGAGGCCGCGCCCGAGTCGCGCGGGGCGACGTTGCCGGTGGCCAGGGAGACGGAGGTCATCATCGCCGTGCCCATGCCGAGGCCGAGCATCAGCATGCCGGGCAGGATGTGCGAGGCGTAGGCCGGTTCGACGCCGACCTGGGCGATCAGCGCCAGCGCCCCGGCCGCGAGCAGCAGCCCGGGCACCATCAGCACGCGGGGCGGGACCCGGTGCAGCAGCCGGGCGGCGACCTGGGTGGAGCCGGTGACCATGCCGACGGTGATGGGGAGGTAGGCGACGCCGGTCTTCACGGGCGAGTAGCCGAGGACGCGTTGCATGTAGTACGTCAGGAAGAGGAAGACGCCGAACATGCCGACGGTCACCAGCAGCACGGTGAGGAACGCGCCGACGCGCTGCCGGTCCCGTACGACGGTCATCGGGAGCAGCGGCACCCGGGCGCGGGTCTGCCAGTACCCGAAGAGGCCGAGCAGCGCGACCCCGCCGATCAGCAGCGTCAGGACCAGGCCGTCGGTCCAGCCGCGGGACTCCGCCTCGGAGAAGCCGTAGACCAGGGCGAGCATGCCGGCCGAGCCGAGCAGGGCGCCGGGGACGTCGAGGCGGGCGTCGGGATGGCGGCCCCCGCCGGGCAGCAGGACCCAGGCGCCGGCGAAGGCGGCCAGGGCGATCGGCACGTTGACGTACAGGCACCAGCGCCAGTCCAGGTACTGGGTGAGGAAGCCGCCCGCGAGCAGCCCCACCGCGGCGCCCGCGCCGATGATGGCGCCGAAGATGCCGAACGCCTTCCCGCGCTCCTTCGGGTCGGTGAACGTCGTCGCGAGCAGCGACAGCGCAGCCGGCGCGAGCAGCGCGGCGAACACGCCCTGCAGGGCCCGTGCCCCGAACAGCATCCCCTGGTTGACCGCGGCCCCGCCGAGCGCGGAGGCGGCCGCGAAGCCGACCAGGCCGGTCATGAACGCGATCCTGCGTCCGGCCAGGTCGGCGATCCGGCCGCCGAGCAGCAGCAGTCCGCCGAAGGCGAGGGTGTAGGAGGTGATCACCCATTGCCGGTTGCCGTCGGACATGTGCAGGGCGACCTGGGCGGAGGGGAGCGCGATGTTGACGATGGTCATGTCGAGCACGACCATCAGCTGGGCCAGTGCGATGACGACGAGGGCCCACCAGCGTCGGTTGTCGGCCATGGGGCAATCGTGCTCCCGCGCCGACCACTTGGGAACGCCCGCGTCTCTTATTACGGTCTTTTTGCCGACGGCGGCTTGGCATCCCGGCGCCGCTACCCCAGGGCGTCCCGGCACAGCAGCCGCAGCGAGCCGTGGCCGCCGTAGCACCGCCGGGCCTCTTCGATCGGGTCCCACAGCCGGCCGTCGGGGGTGCGGACCCAGTGGTCGCCGCCGGACGCCCACCACTCGGCGCCGGCCTGACGGACGATCACCTCGCCGGCGTAGGCCCCGAGACCGCGCAGGGTCTCCCGCACGGCGTCGTACGGCGGGCCCTCCCGGCGTATCTCCTCGATCACCCGGTCGACCCGCCACAGGCTCTGCGCCGAGTAGTCGAGCCGGACCCGAGCGCCTTCGCGCATCATCGCCACGGCGTCCGCCGCCCACCGGGCCGGTCGGGCGGCGGCGTGCGGCCTGGTCTGCTGCGGCGCGGTCCCCTGGCGGGGTGTCACGTAGTGGGCTGTCACACAAGGAAGAGCGAGGTGGGCGGCGGTTTCGTCACCCGGATCCGGGAGTGTTCCCGCAACCGGCGCAGGACCCCCGCACCGCCCTCACGAATGGTTCACCCGCGCCCGCGGGCCCGCCGCGACACCACCGCGCGCAGCACCCGGCGGCCCTCGGTGGAGATGTCCAGCGCGCGGCGCAGCCCGGCCGCGCCGTGCCCGGCGAGCAGTTCGAGGACCGTGACCTGGCGGCGGAGTTCGGCGGCGACCAGCGGCGACATGCCCTCGGTGCCGCCCTCCCGGCGGCTGTCCACCGAGGGTGCCCGGTCCTCGGCGGGGTCCAGGAGCCGGTGGATCTGCAGCGCGGCGACGGAACAGGCGTCGGCCCACAGGCGGATGCCGGCGTCCTCCTGCGACGCGGGCGCGGCGTCGAGCATCCGCCGGGCGAGTGTCTCGGCCTCGTCGGCCTGCCCTCCGGTCCCCTCGCCGGTCTCCTCACCCGCGCCGAGCGAGCCGCGCGCCTTCTCCAGGCCCTCGCTCCAGCCGGAGCCGTCGGCGAGGCTCGTCCACAGCGGCCGCAGCACCAGGTCGTCCCCGCCCAGCAGGGGCACGCACCGATCCAAACAGGCCAACCCGCTGGCAGCCAGTCCGCGTTCATCGGCCTGAGCGATCAGCTCCACCAGGCTCATCCCACGCCTCCCAGAAACGGTACATACCAAGGCCCGACATGCACAGAGCCCGTACTTTCCCTAACTGCGTGCGACGGTACGGCAGTGTCACACGGGCAGGACACCCAGGACCCGGAGGAGTCCGAAGAATGGGTTTTGAGCCAATGGTGCCTCCGGGTCGGGGTCGGCGGTCAGTACGGCGAGGAGCGCGTCGGCGCCGACGGTGTGCCCGGCCTCGGCGGCCCAGGCGACGGCGCGGTCGGCGGCGTCGCGGGGTTCGAGGAAGTAGTCGTCGAGGGACAGTCCCTGCTCGTCGACCGCCAGCAGGCGGGCCGCGGCCGCCCGGCCCAGGCAGGTGGTCCAGCCGCCGCTCTCCGGCGCCGCCGCCTCGACGACCACGCAGGCGCCGTCCATGACGTAGCCGAAGAGCGCCGGCGCACCGGTGCGCGCGGCGAGGGCGTTCATGCTGCCGACGTCGGCGTCGGGGCTGTCGTACTGCCAGACGCGCCAGCCGCCGGGGGCCGAGGTCCGCAGGACGCCCCCGTCGGGCGCCGGTTCGCCCCGGCCGACGACGAAATACCCCCAGTGGCCCATGTCCGTCCCCCTGTGTCCCCGACTCGTCCCGCGCCGAATACACCACAGGGGTACGGGAGTCCGCCAGACGTGTGCGGTCGTGCGGTCGCGCGGTCGCGCGGTCGCGCGGTCGTACGACCCTGCGTCAGAGCGCGGCCGGGGCGGTGCCCGCCATCGCCTTCTCGTGCTGCATCCGGGTCAGCCTCAGCACGACGAGGATCGCGAGAACCGCGGCGGCGATGTCCAGGGAGTCCGAGACCATCAGCCGCAGGGCGCCGTCATGCACCTGGGCGGCGCCCTCGGCCTCGTCGCCGTAGTCGGTCGTCGCGACACGGTCGGCGAACAGCGAGGCCAGCCACAGCGTCCACCAAGCGTTGACCAGCGCGTGCGAACGGGTCGTGCCCCAGGGACTGCTGGCGTCCCAGATGTCGAGGGTGATCCGGCGCGGGTACCAGCAGTTCACAATGGGCACGAACCAGCCGCCGATCGCCCAGCCCGGCGACTTGCTCTGCCGGAGCGGGTCGAACACCTGGGCGTTGGCCCGCACCCGCTGGAACCAGCACAGGTACACGACCACGCAGGCGACCAGCGAGACGGCCTGGGCTCCGGCGGCGACACCCAGCACCTGGTCGGCGCGGTCGGCCCGGCGGAACGCGGCGGCGCCGGTCTCGCCGTCGGCCAGCGCGCCCGTGGCGTCGTACTGGAGGAAGTCCGCCCAGACGGCGAACAGGTCCGCGGTTATCACCACCCCGAGCAGGACGACGGCGGCCCAGCCGAGTCCCACGGGCGAGCGCAGCCACAGGCCCGGCGTGCTGCCGAAGGCCGGGACCGGCTCCGTCGAGTCGCCGAGGCAGCGATGGCAGAGGGTGGCGCCGGGCGCGGCGGCGAAGTGATGGCAGCGGGCGCAGATCAAGACGGGTCCCCCGGAACGCGGCAGTGCACGGAACCCTCCCCAGGCCCGCGCGCGGAATGCGGAACATACGGCCCGTCACCGCCGTACGTCCACCCTTGTCGCCGCCCTTGTTGTCGCCCTCCTTGCCGCTGCGACCTCGTCCCTGCCGTGTCAGCCCAGTCTGTTCGCGAGGTTCCTGAAGTCCGTCCAGGACATCGTCGGGGTGGTGCCCGGGTCCCACAGTTTCTGGATCGTGGCCCGCAGCGGCATCCGGATGCCGGCCGCGACCTGGTCCTGGGTCTGGGAGCCCGCGAGGTCGCACCAGACGGCGAAGGAGCCGCCGAGGACCTGGGGTTCGTACCGCGCGGCCACGGCGGTGGTGCCGCGCAGCATGCGCGGGATCCACTGTTCGTAGATCCGCTGTCCGGTCGGGTAGACGAAGGTGTTGGGCTCGCCGAGGACGTAGTAGAGGTACTCGTCGTTGTAGTTGAGCACCTTGCGGCCCGCCCTCAGGTACTCCACGGGCTGCCGGGCGCCGTTCTCCTTGCCGGTCCAGTAGCCGACCTGGAGGTCCTGGTCGGGCTGTACGGAGGTGCCCCGCAGGAAGCCGTCGTTCCAGGCCCGCACGGTCCGCTCGTGGGCGCGGACGGTGGCGGCGCGGGCGTTCAGCCAGCCGGTGGTGAGGTCGGCGACGGTGCCCGAGGCGCCGTACGCCTGCCGGGCGGCGGCCGCGAGCTGCGGGTAGGAGGTCTGCGGGTTCGCGACGGTCAGGGCCTGGTACTCGTCGCCGCCGAGGTTCCAGTAGGAGCCGGGGAACACGTCGGCGTACTCGTTGAGCAGGTCGTCGACGAGCTTCGCCGAGGCGTCCTTGGAGATGTCGACGGCGCCCCTGGTGGCCACGCCCTGCGTGTTGCGCAGCTGCAGCTCCGGGTGGGCGGCGAGGACGGCGCCGAGGTGGCCCGGCGAGTCGATCTCCGGCACGACCTGGATGTGCCGGCTCGCGGCGACCGCGACGATCTCCTCGACCTGCGCCTTGGTCAGGTGGTCCCGGGAGACGATCTCGGGGTGCGTGTCGGACTCGATCCGGAAGCCCTGGTCGTCGGAGAAGTGCAGCCCGAACTGGTTGAACTTCAGGTCGCCGAGTTCTCGTATCCGGGACTCTATCCAGTCCGCGGTGAACGGCTTTCGCGCGATGTCCAGCATGAACCCGCGCTGCGGCTTGGCCGGCTGGTCCCGTACGACCCCCTCCGGGGCCGTGCCGCCGCCGTGCACCTCCTGCTTCAGCGTCCGGGTGCCGTAGAAGACGCCCGCGTCACCGGGCCCGCTGATCCGCACCGACCCGCCGCGCACGGTCATCGTGTACGACTCCGGGTCCCCCGTGCCGCCGAGGTCGAGCCGCAGGTCACCCGGCCTGACGTCCTCGTCCGCGCCCTTCTGCCCGGCGTACGACAGCCCCAGCTCGCCCGCGGTCAGCCGCCCCTCGTCGGCCAGCGCCGCGTTGCTCACCACGACCCGGCCGCCCTGCTGCGGGCGCCAGCCGGGGCCGCGGGCGGCGGTGTGGGAGCGGACGGCGGGGATGGTGCGGGGGGCCTGGGAGAGCGGGTAGCTGCGGGTGGGCGTGGGAGCGGGGGTCGCGGCCCCGGAGCTCGCCGCGGAGGAGACCGCCGCCGCGCTGCCGGAGGGCTGCCGGGCCGCTCCGGCGCCGCTGCCGCCGTCGTCGCCCGAGGAGGCCCATACACCGATGCCGGTACCGAGCGCGACGGTCCCCACGAAGGCCGCGGCGACCACCACCGCCCGCCTCCGCACGCCCCGTCGTGCCGACGGCCTCCGCCTGTGCTGGCTCACAGCTACAACTTACGACGCATCAGCCGCGCAGCCGTCACCGACCCAATCCGAAACTCTCCCGTTCGGGTGAAATTCAGGCAACCGACGGACACCCCGTGAACGTCCTCGATAACGTCGACGACACTTCTCTCACCACACCCCCTGCCACATCGCCCGTGACGCGAGGACCCACGCTGCCCGCCCACCGCCTGCCCCACCTCCCCACCCCGCTGGACGCCTTCAACGCCGCCCCCGACGACGAGGCCGGCGCGCTGCTCCTGCACTGCCTGCACAGCCTGCGCTGGTCCCGCCGCATCGCCGACCACCGCCCCTACCCCGACGCGGAGTCCCTCCTGGCAGCGGCGGACGAGGCGACGTACGACCTGTCGCCGGGGGACCTCGCCGAGGCGCTGGCGGGCGAGTGCCTGCCGGAGCTGCCCGAGGACACGTACTCGGCGGCCCACACGGCGCTGACGGCGGCACACGCGGCCTACGAGGCCAAATTCGGCCACGTCTTCGTCATCTACCTGGGCGACACACCGCCCGCCGAGTCCCTGGACCGCATCCTGGAGGGCATCCGGTCACGTTTGACAAACGATCCGGAAGAGGAACGGGTCGTGGCAGCCGAGGAGCTCCGGCGCCTTGCCAGGGAACGGCTGCAGTCCCTCCTAAGGGGCGCGGGGAACTGCGCGACCAGCCCCAACGGCGCCGCACCCGGCAGATAACCGCACAGACCACCCCCGGTCCCGTCGGCGCTCACCCATCCGCGTGCCACTTTGATCACACCGGTAGGCCCGGCGTAAGCCCAGCGCTGACGCCTCGCTACGATGCTGGGGGCCGGTGGACCGTACCCGGCCGGGCCCGACCGACAGCACAAGCCGGCGCGGCCCCGATACCCCGCTCCCGGAGGGACTTCCGTGCCGGCTGGAACGCTGTACCGCGGCCGGGAAGGAATGTGGTCCTGGGTGGCTCACCGAGTCACCGGCGTCCTCATTTTCTTCTTCCTGTTCGTTCACGTGCTGGACACCGCTCTCGTCCGCGTCTCCCCCGAGGACTACGACAAGGTCGTAGCCACGTACAAGACGCCGATCGTCGCACTGCTGGAGTACGGCCTCGTGGCCGCCATCCTCTTCCACGCCCTCAACGGCCTGCGCGTCATCGCCGTCGACTTCTGGTCGAAGGGGCCGCGCTACCAGAAGCAGATGCTCTGGACGGTCGTCGGTGTCTGGGTCGTCCTGATGGCCGGGGCCGTTTACCCCGTTCTCGGCCACGCCGCTCGTGTCCTGTTCGGGAGCTGACGCAGATGTCGACCACTGAAACCACCGCATCGGGCGTCGGCCCCGTCGAGGGCGCCCCCCTCTTCAACGTCGACAACCCGGCCCCCCTCATCGAGGCCCCGCGCAAGCGCACCAAGAAGACCCCGCGGTCCACCCGCGGCAACTTCGAGATGGCCGCCTGGCTGTTCATGCGCCTGTCGGGTGTCGTGCTGGTCGTCCTGGTCCTCGGCCACCTGCTGATCCAGCTGGTGCTCGACGGCGGCGTGTCGAAGATCGGCTTCGCGTTCGTGGCCGGCCGCTGGGCGAGCCCCTTCTGGCAGGTCTGGGACCTGCTGATGCTCTGGCTCGCGATGCTGCACGGCGCGAACGGCCTGCGCACGATCATCAACGACTACGCGGAGCGCGCGAACACCCGGCTGTGGCTGAAGGGCCTGCTCTACACGGCCACGGTGTTCACCATCCTGCTGGGCTCGCTGGTGATCTTCACCTTCGACCCGAACATCCGCTAGGCACGGGGCTGAGGTACTCACGACATGAAGATCCACAAGTACGACACCGTCATCGTCGGCGCCGGCGGCGCGGGCATGCGCGCGGCCATCGAGTCGACGAAGCGCAGCCGCACCGCCGTGCTGACCAAGCTCTACCCCACCCGCTCCCACACGGGCGCCGCGCAGGGCGGCATGGCCGCCGCGCTGGCCAACGTGGAGGAGGACAACTGGGAGTGGCACACCTTCGACACGGTCAAGGGCGGTGACTACCTGGTCGACCAGGACGCCGCCGAGATCCTGGCGAAGGAGGCCATCGACGCCGTCCTCGACCTGGAGAAGATGGGCCTGCCGTTCAACCGGACGCCGGGCGGCACGATCGACCAGCGCCGGTTCGGCGGTCACTCCCGCAACCACGGCGAGGCCCCGGTCCGCCGGTCCTGCTACGCGGCCGACCGCACCGGCCACATGATCCTCCAGACGCTGTACCAGAACTGCGTCAAGGAGGGCGTGGAGTTCTTCAACGAGTTCTACGTCCTCGACCAGCTGATGACCGAGGAAGACGGCGTCAGGAAGTCGGCCGGCGTCGTCGCGTACGAGCTGGCGACCGGTGAGATCCACATCTTCCAGGCGAAGGCCGTCATCTACGCCTCCGGCGGCACCGGCAAGTTCTTCAAGGTGACGTCGAACGCGCACACGCTGACGGGCGACGGCCAGGCGGCCGTCTACCGCCGCGGCCTGCCGCTGGAGGACATGGAGTTCTTCCAGTTCCACCCGACCGGCATCTGGCGGATGGGCATCCTGCTGACGGAGGGCGCCCGTGGTGAGGGCGGCATCCTCCGCAACAAGGACGGCGAGCGCTTCATGGAGAAGTACGCGCCGGTCATGAAGGACCTCGCGTCCCGTGACGTCGTGTCCCGCTCCATCTACACGGAGATCCGTGAGGGCCGCGGCTGCGGTCCCGAGGGCGACCACGTCTACCTCGACCTCACGCACCTCCCGCCGGAGCAGCTGGACGCGAAGCTCCCGGACATCACCGAGTTCGCGCGCACCTACCTCGGCATCGAGCCGTACACGGACCCGATCCCGATCCAGCCCACCGCGCACTACGCGATGGGCGGCATCCCGACGAACGTCGAGGGTGAGGTCCTCATCGACAACACCACCGTCGTCCCGGGCCTGTACGCGGCCGGCGAGGTCGCCTGCGTCTCGGTGCACGGCGCCAACCGCCTCGGCACCAACTCGCTCCTCGACATCAACGTGTTCGGCCGCCGGGCGGGCATCGCGGCCGCCGAGTACGCGCACACCGTCGACTACGTCGAACTCCCGGAGAACCCGGCCGAGTTCGTCGTCTCCCAGATCGAGCAGCTGCGCACCTCGACGGGCAACGAGCGGGTCGCCACGCTCCGCAAGGAGCTGCAGGAGACCATGGACGCCAACGTCATGGTGTTCCGCACCGAGCAGACGATCAAGACGGCGGTCGAGAAGATCGCGGAGCTGCGCGAGCGCTACAAGAACGTCTCGATCCAGGACAAGGGGCGTCGCTTCAACACGGACCTCCTTGAGGCCATCGAGCTCGGCAACCTCCTGGACCTCGCCGAGGTCATGGCGGTCTCCGCCCTGGCCCGCAAGGAGTCCCGCGGCGGTCACTACCGCGAGGACTACCCCAACCGCGACGACGTCAACTTCATGCGCCACACCATGGCGTACCGCGAGGTGGGCGACGACGGCGCCGAGTCCATCCGTCTCGATTACAAGCCGGTCGTCCAGACCCGCTACCAGCCGATGGAGCGTAAGTACTGATGGCAACCCCCGTTCTGGACAAGGTGGAGGCGGAGGCCGCGGCCTCGGACCACCTCATCACGGTCACCTTCCGGGTCCGCCGGTTCAACCCGGAGGTCTCCGCGGACGCCGTCTGGGAAGACTTCCAGCTGGAGATCGACCCGAAGGAGCGCGTCCTCGACGGCCTCCACAAGATCAAGTGGGACGTCGACGGCACGCTGACCTTCCGCCGCTCCTGCGCGCACGGCATCTGCGGTTCGGACGCGATGCGCATCAACGGCAAGAACCGACTCGCGTGCAAGACGTTGATCAAGGACATCAACCCCGAGAAGCCGATCACGGTCGAGCCCATCAAGGGCCTCACGGTCCTGAAGGACCTGGTCGTGGACATGGACCCGTTCTTCCAGGCGTACCGCGACGTCATGCCCTTCCTCATCACGAAGGACACGAACGAGCCCACGCGTGAGCGGCTCCAGTCGGCCGAGGACCGCGAGCGCTTCGACGACACGACGAAGTGCATCCTCTGCGCCGCGTGCACGTCGTCCTGCCCGGTCTTCTGGAACGACGGCCAGTACTTCGGCCCGGCCGCCATCGTCAACGCGCACCGCTTCATCTTCGACTCGCGTGACGAGGCCGGCGAGCAGCGCCTGGAGATCCTGAACGACCGCGACGGCGTCTGGCGCTGCCGCACGACCTTCAACTGCACGGACGCCTGCCCGCGCGGCATCGAGGTCACCAAGGCGATCCAGGAGGTGAAGCGAGCGCTGATCACGCGCCGCTTCTGACGTTCCCGAAGCACCACGGCAACCGAGGGCCTCGCTCCTCCTCCGGAGCGGGGCCCTCGGCCTGTCCGCGACGCCTGGTTCAGGGCCTGAGCCGATGCTCGTAGGAGAAGATCACGACCTGGACCCGGTCCCTCAGCTGGAGCTTGGCGAGGATCCGGGTGATGTGCGTCTTCACCGTGGCCTCGGTGAGGCACAGCCGGTCGGCGATCTCGGCGTTGGTCAGCCCGGACGCGATGAGGTGGAACACCTCCTGCTCGCGCTGGGTGAGCTGGACGAACCGCCGGCCGGCGTCCTCGTCGTGCGGCCAGGGCGCGATCTGCGCGAACCTGTCGACCAGCCCCCGGGTGATACGCGGGGTGAGGACCGCGTCGCCGCGGGCCACGTCCCGGATCGCGGCACCGAGCACCGCGGGCAGGACGTCCTTGAGGAGGAACCCGGCGGCGCCGGCGCGCAGCCCCTCGAAGGCGTAGTCGTCCATGTCGAACGTGGTCAGGATGAGGACCCGGGAGGAGGTCTCGCCCCGGATGAACCGGGTGGCCTCGATCCCGTCCATGACGGGCATGCGCACGTCCATGAGGACCACGTCGGGGCGGTGCCTTCGGGCGGCCTCGACCGCCTCACGGCCGTCGGCGGCCTCGGCCACGACCGTGATGCCCGGCATGGTGTTCAGCAGGCTCCGGAAGGCCATGCGGACCAGTGCCTGGTCGTCGGCGAGCAGCACGGAGACATTCACCCGGCTGCCTCCGGCCGCACCCGGTGGTCGGGGACCGGCGTCCGGCCGCCCGAGTCGGGCAGACGCAGTCGCCCCGCCACGGACCAGCCCGCCGGGCCGGGCCCCACCCGCAGATCGCCGTCGAACATCGCGACCCGTTCCCGCATTCCGGTCAGGCCGTTGCCGGTCGGCGCGGAGGGCGCGGATGTGCCGTCGTCGGTGACGCGGAAGCCCACCTCGTCAGCCGCGTAGCACAGCTCCACGTCGACGCGGGAGGCGTCGCGGGCGTGCTTGACGGCATTGGTCAGCGACTCCTGCACCACCCGGTAGAGGGTGGTCTGCACGGCCGGTCCGAGGTTCTGCCGGACCTCCGGCGGTCCGGTCTCGGTCAGGCGGACCTCCAGTCCGGCGCGGCGGGTGTCAGCCAGCAACGCCTCCAGTGCACGGAGGTCGGGCTGCGGAACCAGGGCGGTCCTCTCCTCGGTGCGGAGCATGCCCAGCAGACGCCGCATCTGCGCCAGGGACTCCCGGCCGGCCGCGGCGCCCCGCAGCATCTGGTCGCGGGCGTCCTCCGGGTCGGTGGCGGCAGTGGCCGCCGCCGCCTCCGACAGAGCGATCACCACCACCAGTCCGTGGGCGACGATGTCGTGCATCTCGCGGGCGATCCGGGTGCGCTCGGCAACCGCGGCGAGCTGCTCGCGCTGTGCGCGCTCCTGCTGAAGCCGCTGCGCCCGGTCCTCCAGGGAGGCGAGGTAGCGGCGCTGTGCGCGCAGGGTCGTGCCCAGGAAGAAGACGGCCGCGGCCAGGCCGGTGAGGATGATGATCCCGTCGTTGACGCTGCCGCGTGGCGCCACATCCACCGCCACGAGGACCACTCCGATCTCGGTGGCCGCGGCGGACGGCAGGGAGTAGCGGAGGCCGCGCGCGGAGGCGACGGTGTAGAGGGCCACCAGCACCGCGAAGTCCGGTCCGGGTCCGACTCCGAGCGCCCAGCCCGTCATGGCACCCGTCCAGCCCGCCCAGAAAACGGTGACCGGCGCGCGGCGCCGCAGCAGCAGGATCCAGACCGTTGTCATCGCGAGCAGCCAGTGGCCCCCGGGTGCCCGGTCGTACAGGAGCTGATGGACCGCGACCACGCTGCACGCGGCCGGCGGCAGGACGGTCGAGAGTGCTTCCATCGCCGCCCGGGTGCGCGGAGTGCGCGCTACCCGGCGCGGCACGCCGGGGCGTCCGGGCTGGGCGTGCGCTGTCACAACCCCGACGATACGGCTGCCGCGACCGGCCGACATCAATCGAAGGTCGTACACATTCCCGGAAATGAAGACGATCGTCCGATCCGTTCACGGCCCCGGGCTTCCTACGGTGGCGCGCACAGCGCCGGGCGAAATCCGCCGAGCGAAGCAAAGGGAGCATCACGTGACGACTACCCGTCCACCCGAGTCCCGACGGCACAGCGCCGTCAAGGTCCCGGAGGTCACCCTGGTCTTCTGGGGGGCGAAACTGGCGACCACCGCGTTCGGCGAGGCATTCTCCGATTACGTGTTCTTCAACGATTACATCGGCAGAAATAAGGCGATACTGGGCGGCCTGATCCTGTTGGCCGGCTGCCTCGCGGTACAACTGTCCAGGCGGACGTACTCACCGCTCGCCTACTGGACGACCGTCGTGGCCGTCAGTGTCTTCGGCACCATGTCGGCGGACTTCCTGAACCAGGATCTCGGTATGCCGCTGTGGGGCTCGACGGTACTGCTGCTGGTTCTCCAGGCCGGCGTCTTCGCCGCCTGGTGGCGGACCCAGGGGACACTGGACACGCACTCGGTCGACAACCGGCCGCGCGAGATCTTCTACTGGCTCACGGTGATCTTCACCTTCGCGCTCGGTACGGCGGCGGGCGACCTCGCCGCCGGACCGCTGGGGCTGGGCACACTGGCGGCCACGTTCGTCTTCCTGGGGCTCATCCTGGTTCCCGCGCTGGCCCACCGCCGGTTCGCGCTGAACGAGGTCGCCGCGTTCTGGCTGGCCTACACCCTCACCCGTCCGCTGGGCGCCTCCTTCGCCGACTGGCTCGGCGTTCCCGCGCCCTACGGAGACGGTCTGCAACTGGGCACCGGCCCCATGAGCCTGGCCACCGGGGCAGTGCTGCTCGCCGTGCTCGGCGTGGTGGTGAGCAGGCACACGGCGGCCACGCGGCAGAGCCGATGACCATGAGAGCCCCCACTCTCACCCCTCGGGGGGCCTGCGCCACTCCCGGGCGCCCGCCGCGCGCATCAGTGACAGGGCCGTGTCCGGGTCGCCGGAGACCAGGGGGTGCACGAGTTCGACGTAACGGACCTGGCCGGCCAGGGACCTGCGGAGCTGGCGGAGGGTGCGGGCGCCGAAGGAGACCCCGCCGGGGCGGTCCACGACGCCCGCCGTGACGGCCAGCCCCTCGATGCCGACCTTGCACTCGGTCAGCGGGGTCGTGCGGCAGACGTGGATCTCGACGTCGCCCTGCCACAGGCCGAGGACCGCCTTGTAGGTCACTCCCGATCCGGCGTAGGTCGCGACCGCGAGATGCCGGTCCTCCTCGGCGCCGCCCGGCCCGTCCAGGCCCAGCCGCTGCGCGACCTCGGCGAAAGCCGCCCGCGCCTCGCCCTGGAAGGCCTCTGCTCCCGGAGCCATCCCCGCCCCCTCGCTCGCCCGGCACCGACGAGCGCTCAGCGTACCGACGCGGCGGCCCCCTTCTCGGCCCATTGAGTGACCCGACGGTCAGCCCGCCCGGCAACCGTCATCTCTACTCCTAATCTGATTGCATGTCAGATGACGAGTCGTACGAACTGCTCGGGTTCGACAACGTCGTGATGCCTGTCGGGAGGCTCGCGGATGCCGTCGCCTTCTACGAGCGGGCCGGGTTCACGGTCGGGTTCCGGTTCGACGAGGGCGGGATCGCCCTGCTGAAGGTCGGGGGCGAGACGCCCGGGATCCTGTTGCGCGCCGAGGAGGGGCTGGGGCACCGGCCGGCGGTGTGGGCCTCGCCGCGCGTGTGGCTGGAGGTGCCGGACGCGCGGGCCGCGGCCGCGCGTTTCAAGGAGGCCGGGATCGCCGTCCTCGACGAGCCGTTCTCGGTGGCCACCGGCTGGACCGTCGAGGTCGCCGACCCCTGGGGGAACATCCTCGGCTTCACGGACTACGGCAAGCGGCCGGAGCTCGCCCGGCGGGGGTGAAGGGGGTCACTCCGCGATTGAGTTGAACATGTTCAAAAGCGGGTCTAGAGTCATCCCTGTCAGCGTTTTGAACGCGTTCAAGAAGGGGTGGGACATGGACCGCACGGTCATCGCCTACGTCATCTACCTGCTCGTCAGCATCGGCCTGACCATCTGGGTGGCCCGCACGCTCAGCCGCAACGGGCGGATCTTCCTCTCCGACGTCCTGCACGGCAACGAGCAGCTCGCCGACGCCGTCAACCACCTGCTGGTGGTCGGCTTCTACCTCGTCAACCTCGGCTTCGTCGCGCTCTACCTGCACACCAGCGACACGATCGACAACGCCCGGGGCATCTTCGAGGCGCTGTCCGCCAAGCTCGGGGTGGTGCTGCTGGTGCTCGGCGTGATGCACCTCGGCAACGTCTACGTGCTCAACCGGATACGGCGCCGCGGGATCATGGAGAAGGAGCAGTTCCCGCCGGTCCCGCCGCAGGGGTGGACCGCTCCGGCGGCCGGGGCGTGACCGCCGTGACCGCGACCGACGACCGGGGCGCCGTGGGCGTCCCGGTCCACGGGCTCACCGTCCTCTACGACGCGGAGTGCACCCTCTGCACCCACCTGCGCGACTGGCTCGGGCGCCAGCCGCAGCTGGTGCCGCTCACCCTCGTGCCCGCCGGGTCGGACGAGGCCCGCGCCCGGTTCCCCGGCCTCGACCACTCGGCCACCCTCGACGAGGTCACCGTCGTCGGCGACGGCGGGCAGGTGTACCGGGACACCGCCGCGTGGATCGTGGTGCTGTGGGCGCTGCGGGAACAGCGGCCGCTGGCCCACCGGCTGAGCACGCCGGCCGGGGCCCGGCTGGCGCGCGGCGCGGTGCTCGCCGCCTCCTGGTGGCGGGGCGGGCAGGGAACCGGGCAGCCGTTCCGGCGGGAGGACGGGTGGCTCTACGAACCCGCCGTCGGGTGGCTCTACGACCCTCCGGGCTGTGACAGCGGCGTCTGCGCCACTCGTTAGGCTCTGTCCGTGTCCGCGAAGAACGACGGTCCCGTCGAGGCCGCTGCCCAGAGCAAGTCCGAGCAGACCCGTGCGCTGATCCTGGAGACGGCGATGCGGCTGTTCCGGGAGCGGGGCTACGAGAAGACCACGATGCGGGCGATCGCCACGGAGGCCGGGGTCTCCGTCGGCAACGCGTACTACTACTTCGCCGGCAAGGAGCACCTGATCCAGGGCTTCTACGACCAGCTCGCCGCCGAGCACCGGGTGGCGGTCCGCGAGGTCCTGGACAAGGAGACCGACCTGGAGGCGCGGCTCGCGGGCGTGCTGAAGGTGTGGCTGGACATCGCCCGGCCGTACCACGAGTTCGCGGTCCACTTCTTCAAGAACGCCGCCGACCCCGACAGCCCGCTCAGCCCCTTCTCCCCGGAGAGCGAGCACGCGCGCGACGAGGCGATCAGCGTGCACCGCGAGGTGCTGGCCGGGGCGAAGACCAAGGTCGCCCCCGAACTGCGGGACGTACTGCCCGAGTTGATGTGGCTCTCGCAGATGGGGCTGGTCCTGTACTGGATCTTCGACCGGACCGAGGGGCGGGAGAGGAGCTACCGGCTGGCCGAGCGGGGGGCCCGGCTGACCGCGCGAGGGGTGTCCCTCGCGCGGTTCCGGGTACTGCGGCCGCTGGTCCTGGAGGTCCACGAGCTGTTCACGGACTTCCTGCCGGGGATGACCCGGGTACTGCCGGATCCGGGCGGCAGGGCCAAGAGCCCGGCTAGTTGACCGCGTCCACCTCGTCCCCGGTCAGCTCCACGTCGTACACCAGCGGCCCCTCCGCCACCGTCACGTGCCGGGCCTTCGAGCCGTACGACGAGGACGTCACCGCCAGCAGATACGCGCCCGGCGCCGGTACCGACACGATGTAGGAGCCGTCCGCCAGGGACGTGACGTGGTCCAGTTGGCGGCCGCCCTTGGACATCAGGGTGACCGAGGCCTCCTCCACCGGGTCGCCGTCCGCCGTGCGGACGAAGCCGTGGATCGCCGTGGCCGGGCCGCCCGGCTCCGTGGGTTCGGGCGCCGCCGTCTCCTGCGGTTCCACCGCGAGGTGCGGGAGCCGCTTGTCCAGCCAGGTCGGCAGCCACCAGTTGGACCTGCCCAGCAGGTGCATCATCGCCGGGACCAGGGCCGTACGGAGGATGAAGGCGTCCAGGGCGACCGCCGCCGCGAGGCCCACGCCCGCCGTCGCCGCACCCGAGTCGCCGCTGAGGACGAAGGCCAGGAAGACGCAGACCATGATCAGGGCCGCGCTGTTGATGACGCGGCTGGTCTCCGCGAGGCCGACCCGGACCGCCCGCGCGTTGTCCTTCGTGTGCACCCACTCCTCGTGCATCCGGCTCACCAGGAACACCTGGTAGTCCATGGAGAGGCCGAAGAGGAGGGAGAGCATGATGACCGGGAGGAACGCGTTGATCGGGCCCTCCTTGCCGAGGCCCAGCAGGTCCAGGCCCCAGCCCCACTGGAAGATCGCCACGAGCACGCCGAAGGAGGCCGCCGCCGCGATCAGGTTCATCAGGGCGGCCGTCAGCGGGACGACCAGGGAGCGGAAGGCGACCAGGAGCAGCAGGAAGCCCAGGGCGATGATCGTCCCGATGAAGAGGGGCAGCCGGTCGCCGGTGACGGAGGCGAAGTCCTTGGACACCGCCGTCACACCGCCCACGTGCGCCTCCGCGCCCGCCTGCGGGATCACCTTGTCGCGCAGGGTGTCGATCAGGTCGTCCGTCTCCTTGGACTGCGGGGAGGTGGTCGGGACGACCTGGATGACCGTGACGCCCTGGGACGGGGGCAGCTCGGCCACCTGGGCGACGCCCGGCGTCGACTTCAGGCCCTGGACCAGCTTCGCCGTGTCGCCGCCGACGCTGACCACCTGGAGGGGGCCGTTGAAGCCGGGGCCGAAGCCCTCGGCGAGCAGGTCGTAGGCCTTCCTGGTGGTCGTGGACGCGTCGTCGTTGCCCTGGTCGGTGGCGCCGAGGCGCAGCGAGAGGACCGGGATGGCCAGGACGGCCATGACGACCACCGCGAGCGCCGCGATGCGGCGCGGGCGCTTCTCCACGCTCGCCGACCAGCGGGCCGCGAGACCGCTCGCCTTCTCCGGCTCCGGGCCCTCGGCGGCCAGCCGGCGGCGCTGGCGGCGGCTGAGGACGCGCGGGCCGAGGAAGCCGAGCAGGGCCGGGAGGAGGGTGGTGGCCGCGAGGACGCTGAGCACCACCGTCAGGGACGTGCCGATGACCACGCCGTCCAGGAAGTGCAGCCTCGTGACCAGCATGCCGGCCAGCGCGATGCAGACCGTGCCGCCCGCGAACAGCACCGCCCGGCCCGAGGTGTTGAGGGCGGTGACCGCCGACTCCTCGGGGTCCATGCCGCGCAGGATGCCGCGCCGGTGCCGGGTGACGATGAACAGGGCGTAGTCGATGCCGACGCCGAGGCCGATCAGGGAGGCCAGCAGCGGGGCGATGTCGGGGATGTCGACGGCGTGGCTGAGCAGCTGAGTGGAGAACAGGCCCATGCCGACGCCGAAGACGGCGATCGCGATGGGCAGGGTCATCGCGAAGAACGAACCGAAGGCGAGGAACAGCACGACGGCCGCCGCGATGATGCCGACCATCTCGGAGAGACCCTGCGGCGGCTCCTGGACGCGCTGGATGGCCTGGCCGCCCAGCTCCACCTGGAGACCGTCCCGTTCCGCGGCCTGCGCGGTGTCGAGGACCTTCTGCACCTGCTCCTTGGGTATCTCGTTCGCCCGCTTGGTGAAGGTCAGCTGGGCGTACGCGATCGTGCCGTCCTTGCTGATCTGCGCCGACCCCCGGGCGCCGGCGTAGGGGCTGGTGACCGCGCCCACGCCGGGCAGCTTCGCGATCCTGTCCAGGGTCGGCTGGACCCGGTCCTGGACCGCCCTGTCCGTCACCGAGCCGCTGTCGACCTTCCACACCACGGTGTCCGTGTCACCGGAGGTGTCCGGGAAGGCCTTCTCCATCAGGTCGTACGCGCTCTTGGAGTCCGTGTCGGGGAGGGAGAACACGTTCGCGTAGTTCGTGCCCGCCGCCGAGGCCGAGAAGCCCACGCCGACGAGTGCCCCCACCCACAGCAACAGGACCACCAGCCGGTGCCGATAGCACCACCGTGCCAATGCCGTCACGCTCAACAGCTCCTTGTCGTAGATCACTTCGGTCGGTTGGTCCCCCAGGTCCTGGGCACCAGGATCGGCAGCGGGCCGGGCGCCGGGACACCGGGCGCGCATGACTCTCAAGGAACTCCAAAGCTGCGCGCCCCCGGCTGTCGGCGGCGGCGCCGATACTGGGGGCATGACGGCTCCAGGCAGCACCGTGCTGATCGTGGAGGACGAGCCGAGCATCGCGGACGTCCTCGCCATCGCCCTGCGCTACCACCGGTTCGAGGTGATGACGGCCGGCACGGTCCGGGACGCCCTCGCCCTGGCCGAGCGCACCCGGCCGGACGCGGCCCTGCTCGACGTGATGCTGCCGGACGGCGACGGCCGCGCCCTGGGCCGTGAGCTGCGCGCCCGGCGGCCGGACCTGGCGCTGGTGTTCCTCACCGCGCGGGACGCCCCGGCGGAGATAGTCGGGGCGCTCGGCTACGGCGACGACTACATCACCAAGCCGTTCAACATCGACGAGGTCGTCGCCCGGATCGGCGCCGTACTGCGCCGCACCCGCCCGGCGGACGTCATCCAGCAGCGCCCGCCGCTGCGCTACGGCGACCTGGAGCTGGACGAGACGACGTACTCGGTGCACCGCGCCGGCCGCACGGTCGAGCTGACCCCGACCGAGTACGCGCTGCTGCGCTTCCTGGTGCGCAACGGCGGCCGGATCGTGCCGAAGGAGCAGCTGCTCAAGCACGTCTGGCAGTACGAGCACATACCGTCCGAGTCGACTGTCGTGGAGACCTACATCAGCTATCTGCGGCGCAAGCTCGACGCCCTGGGAGCGCCGGTGATCACCACCCGGCGGGGTGTCGGGTACGGCCTGACATGAGCCTCGGCAAGCGCCGGCACCGGCACGGAATGCACTCGCTGCGCGGCAAGCTCACCCTGGCCAACGTGGGGCTGCTCGCCGTCGGCATCGTGGTGGCGGCCGTCGTGAGCATCATGGGCATGCGGCTGTACCTGCTCGACCAGGTGGACTCCGAGCTGCTCAAGATGCGGACGTCACTGGGGGATTCGGGACTGACGCTGCGGCAGGTCGACTCGCTGAGCGCGCTCGGTGTGATCCGCGACCGGATCGTCCCCACCGAGTCCGACCCGACACCGGACTCGATCTTCGCGGTCATCGACACCAAGGGCGACGCGATCTCCCTCTTCGACATGAAGCCGACCGAGGCCCAGCGCTCCCTCGCCGCCGCCGTGTCCGACCCGCGCGCCCTCGCCGCCGCGCCCGACCCGCACGACATCGAGGTGCACGGCGCGTCCTACCGGGTGACGGCGACCCGGCTCGCCGACGGCCCCTACGTCCTGCTGGCCCAGTCGACCGAGCTGCTGCACAAGGGCATAGCCAAGGCGCTCAAGCTCGACTTCGCGGTCGGCTCGCTGCTGCTGGCGCTGCTGTGCTGTCTGACCATGTACAGCGTGCGGCAACGGATGCTGCCGCTGGAGGACATGGTGGAGACGTCGTCGGCGATCGCCGAGGGCGACCTGACCCGGCGGGTGCCCTCCAGCCAGCATCCGACGGAGGAGGTCGAACAGCTGCGGCTCGCCCTCAACACCATGCTGCACCAGGTGGAGGCGGCCTACCGGACCCGCGAGCGCAGCGCGGCCCAGCTGCGCCGGTTCGTCGGCGACGCCTCGCACGAGCTGCGCACGCCGCTCGCCGCCATCCGCGGCTACCTCCAGCTGTACGAGAAGGGGATGCTGAGCGAGCCCGGGGAGCGGCGGCGGGCCTGGGACCGGATGCACGGGGAGGTGGACCGGATGGGCCGCCTGGTGGACGAGCTGCTGCTGCTCGCGCGGCTCGACCAGCGGCCGGAGATCCGGTTCCGGAACGTCGACGTGAGCCGGCTGGTGCGGGACGCGGCGGAGGACCTGCGGGCGCAGCAGCCGGGGCGGCCGGTGGCCGTGGAGGCCGACGGGGCGGTGCTGGTGCGGGCGGACGAGTCGGGGCTGCGGCAGGTGCTGGGGAACCTGATGGCCAACGTGCGTGTCCATACGCCCGGTGACGCCGCCGTGCGGTTGGGGGTGGAGCGGGCGGACGGGGTGGTGCGGGTGTGTGTGGCCGACGAGGGGCCGGGGCTGAAGGAGGAGGACGCGGGGCGGATCTTCGACCGGTTCTTCCGGGTGGGGAGCGCGGAGGGGAGCGGGCTGGGGATGGCGATCGTGCAGGGGGTGGTGGAGGCGCACGGGGGTGAGGTGTGTGTGCGGACCTCTCCCGGGGAGGGACTGGCGGTGACGGTGACGTTGCGTTGCGGCTGAGTTCCGGGTGCGGGTGCGTTGTGGCTGGTCGCGCCCACGCGGCGGCAGCCGCAAATGGATACAGCCCCGCGCCCCTTCTTTTAGGGGCGCGGGGAACTGCGCGAGCAACCACGACGGCACCGCGGCCGCAAACGGCTACGGGTCGACCGAGATCAACGCCCAGACGGTCTTGCCGTGGCTTCCTCTGCTCCACACACCCCACGCCGCCGCGATCGTCTCCACCAGGTGCAGGCCCCGGCCCGTCTCGTCGTCCTCTCTCACGAGGCGCAGGCGGGGCTCCGCCCGGCCCTCGTCCGAGACCTCTATCAGGCAGGAGCCGTCCGCCAGGGCCGTCACCGCGACCTCGAACTCCCGCTCGCGCAAGGGGCCGTGGCGGACGACGTTGGTCGCCAGTTCGGAGACGAGGAGAGTTGCGTCGTCGACCGCCCGGGTGTCCGGACCGTGGCCCCAGGCGGCCAGATGGTCCCGGACCCGGTGCCGGGCCAGGCCGACGGACGCCGGGTGCCGGGGGAGCCGGAAGGCGTTGCGTCTCAGCACGCCCGTCAGATCCAGTTCAGACTCCACAGGCGGAAGATGCCCGTGCTGTCCGTGAGGTACTGGGCCCCGCCCACGTCCTCGCTGCTGAGGACGTAGTCCGTGCGCTGCCACAGCGGGATCAGCGGGACGTCGTCCGCCACGTCCGTCTGGACGTTGCGGAAGTCCTGGTCGGCCCGGCTGCGGTCGGCGTAGCGCTGGCTGTCCTGGAGGAGGTGGTCGACGGCCTTGTTGCTGTAACCGGTGCTCATCACGGAGTCGCTGCCGACGAGGGAGGCGCCGAAGGTGTCCGGGTCGGGGTAGTCGGCGACCCAGCCGACCGCCCAGGCGTCCATCTTCCCCTGGGCCCACGACTTCTGGAAGTCGGTCCACTCGTACCCCTTGACGTCGACCTTGAACAGGCCGCCCGCCTCCAGCTGCTTCTTCAGCGCGGCGGCCTCCTCGGCTCCCGCGCCGTGGCCGATGCCGTAGCCGAAGGTGAACTTGACGGGGGTGCTGACGCCCGCCTCCTCCAGGAGCGCCTTCGCCTTGGCGACGCTCTGGGTCGGGTAGGTGTCGAAGAAGGACGTGGTGTGGCCGGTGAGGCCGGTCGGGATCAGTGAGTACAGCGGCTGCACCGTGCCGTCGTACACGGTCGAGGCCAGTTCCTCGCGGTTGATCAGCCAGGCGATGGCCCGGCGGACCAGTACGTCGTGCAGGGCAGAGCTCTTGCGGGTGTTCAGGTACAGGTTGCGGGTCTCGGAGCTGTCCGACTCCAGGACGCGCTGGTCGGGGTCGCTCGGCGAGAGCTTGGAGACCATGCCGGGCGGCAGCGTGCGGGTCGCCACGTCGATCTTCTTGGCCTTGTACGCGCCGGCGAGCTTGGCCGAGTCGGCGTAGTAGTTCAGCTCGACGGGGCGGCCGGTGCCGCTCAGCTCACCCTTGTAGTTGCTGTTGGGCCGCAGGGTCGCCTGCTTGCCCTTCGTGTACGACGTCAGGGTGTACGGGCCGGTGCCGTCCACCGAGTCGTCGGTGCGCAGCTTGTCCGCCGGGTACTTGTCCTTGTCGACGATCGCGCCGGCGCCGGTGGCCAGCTTGAACGGGAACGTCGCGTCCGGGGACGACAGGTGGAAGGTGACAGTCTTGCCGGAGGCGGTCACCGAACCGAGCGTCGAGAGCAGGGAGGCCGGGCCGACATCGGAGTTGATCTTCTTGACCCGGTCGAAGGAGTACTTCACGTCCTCGGCGGTCATCGCCCGGCCGCTCGGGAAGGTGATCCCGTCGCGTACCACGCAGCGGTAGGTCTGGAGGCCGGAGTCCGTGAAGTCACAGCTCTGGGCGGCGTCCGGGACCGGCTGGACACCGCTGGGCTCGAAGGTCAGCAGTGTCTGGAAGACGTTGTTGAACAGCGCCCAGGAACCGGCGTCGTACGCGCCGGCCGGGTCGAGCGAGGTGACGGCGTCGGTCGTGCCGACGGTGATCGTCTTGTTCTTGTTCTCCTGCGACGGCAGCAGCTGCCAGCCACCGATTCCCACGACCGCCAGGACGACAAGTGTGACGAGAATCCGCATGCGAACAGATCGCATGGTTGGTGCCCTCCCCAGGACCAGCGCGGGTCCGCTCCAGGCCCTACCCAGGCCCTCCGCAAATGCCACTCCCCTAAGTGACGCGGCTCACCTAATCACAGGTGTTTCATGTGGGGGAAGAGTGATCTGACTAGATGAGGAAGAACTTACCGAGGGCTTGTTTCCGCCGGATTTCACAGCTCTTCCACAGTGAGTGCGGGGCTGTTTCGGTCAGGCCTGTATCGACGCCAGCTCGATGACCGTGATGTCCGACGGGGCGCCGACCCGGGTGGGCGGCCCCCAGGCACCGGCGCCCCGGGAGACGTACAACTGGGTGTCGCCGTAGCGGTCCAGGCCGGCGACGGTCGGGTTGGCCGCCGCCGCGATGAAGTTGCCCGGCCAGAGCTGGCCGCCGTGGGTGTGGCCGGAGAGCTGCAGGTCGACGTGGTGCCGGACGGCCTCGTGGATCTGGACGGGCTGGTGGGCGAGGAGCACGCAGGCGCGGGCCGTGTCGCGGCCGGCCAGGGCACGGTCGAAGTCCGGGCCCTGGCCCGTGCTCTCGCCGGCGATGTCGTTCACACCGGCGAGGTCGAAATGGGCCAGTTCGGTGCGGGCGTTCTCCAGGGGGTGCAGGCCGAGGGTGCGGACCTCCTCGACCCACTGCCGGGCGCCGGAGAAGTACTCGTGGTTTCCGGTGACGAAGTAGCTGCCGTGGCGTGCCGACAGCTGGGCCAGGGGGGCGGCCGCGGGGCCGAGGTCCTTCACGCTGCCGTCGACGAGGTCGCCGACCACCGCGATGAGGTCGGGCTGGGTGGCGTTGATCGTGTCGACGACCCGCTGCGCGAAGCCGCGGCCGAGGACGGGGCCGAGGTGGATGTCGCTCACGACGGCGATGCGGTAGCCGTGGGCGGCGCGCGGGAGTTTGGCCAGGGGGACGGTGACGCGTTTCACGCGCGGGCCGCGGAGGACGCCGTAGGTGCCGTAGCCGACGGTGGCCGTCGCTGCGGTGGCGGCTGCGCCGCCGACGACGCGGGAGACGAAGAGGCGGCGGGTTGGGGTGGGGGTGGGTTCTTGAGCGCGGGTCAGTGGGGGCTGTTCGCGCAGTTCCCCGCGCCCCTGAGGGGGTCCACCGGTCGGTGTCAACAGTTGCGCGTCGTGGGGGCTGGTCGCGCAGTTCCCCGCGCCCCTGAGGGGGCGCTTGTCGTCCCGGCGCTTCAAGAGACGGCTCAGTAGAGGCCTCAGCGCCTCGCCCGCCACCACCGTCAGCAGCAGGTACAGGGACAGGACCATCCACAGGAAGCCCGGCCAGGCGAGGGCGCGCTGGAGTACGAACGGCGCGTGGCCCACCTCTGCGAACAGGGCCGCGAACATCAGGACCGGGCCGACGACGAACAGCGTGGTGCCCAGTTGGCGCGGCAGGCCCCACCCCGTGGTCGTGTCGCGCACCAGGCGGCGCCACAGGTACCAGTAGAGGGCCGTCACCACGGCCAGGGCGAGGAACCCGAAGACGATGATCACCCTGCCGTGCCTCTTCCTCTGCCGTTGCTATGACGTGCGGCGCAGTGCGCGGACTCCGCGCAACCCGATGACCCCGATGACCGTCCCCAATACGAAGGACACGACGGCCAGCGTCAGGTGGACCCAGAAGTACGCCGTGGGGTGGCCGTCGTCGAAGGCGAGTCCGCTGCCGTCCTTGACGAGGTTCTTGACGAAAGTGATCCAGATGAACCAGCTCCACACCCCGAACACGAGCAGGAACCAGGAGACCGGACGGCTGAGTTTCACAGGGACAGACCTTTCGTCACCACGCTGGGCGCCCACAGCCAACCGAACCGGCCGGGGGTCCGGCCCGTCGCGCAGCGACCAAAGGCCGCCGCGTCCCCCGGGTGAGCACAGCATGGGTTCAGTATCTCCGGGGGCTGTCCGGTTCCGGCTCCGGGGTGGGGTCGGTGGTGGGACTTCGGCCTCCCGGGCAGGTACGTTCTCGTCCGTGTCCGCTCCGAAGCCGAAGGCCAGCCGTGTGCTGCTGGTCACCTCCGCCGCCCTGATGTCCCTGTCGCTCACCGCGCCGGCCGCGCTCGCCACGCCGACCCCCTCGACGACTCCGTCGGCCACTCCCCCGGCAGACATGTCGACGGTGGGCGGTACCCGGCTGGGGCAGCCCGGTACCCAGGTGAATTCGGCCGCCGGGGTGCCGGCGCTGCCGAAGGACGTCACGGGGCGTTCCTGGATCGTCTCCGACGCCGAGTCGGGCGAGGTGCTCGCGGCGCACAACGCGCACTGGCGGCTGCCCCCGGCGAGCACCATGAAGATGCTGTTCGCGGACACCGTGCTGCCCCGGTTCCCGAAGTCGACCCCGCACAAGGTGGTGCCGGCCGACCTCGCCGGTATCGGCGCCGGTTCCAGCATGGTCGGGATAAAGGAGGGCCAGACCTACACGGTCCGCGACCTCTGGCTCGGCGTGTTCCTGCGCTCCGGCAACGACGCCGTGCACGTGCTGTCCGCGATGAACGGCGGGGTCGAGCAGACGGTCCGGGACATGCAGGACCACGCCGACGAACTGCAGGCGCTGGACACCCATGTGGTGAGTCCGGACGGCTACGACCAGCCGGGGCAGGTGTCGTCGGCGTACGACCTGTCGCTGTTCGCGCGGTCCGGGCTGCAGAAGAAGGACTTCCGGGAGTACTGCTCGACCGTGCGGGCCAGTTTCCCGGGCGACACGACGAAGAACGCGAAGGGCAAGTCGGTCCGCGGGTCCTTCGAGATCCAGAACACCAACCGGCTGCTGAGCGGTGACACCGACGTCCCGGTGTACCAGGGCATCGCGGGGGTGAAGAACGGCAACACCACCAACGCGGGCGCCACCTTCACCGGGGTCGCCGAGCGCGACGGCCGGGTGCTGCTGGTCACCGTGATGAACCCGGAGAAGAAGGAGCACAACGAGGTCTACAAGGAGACCGCCAAGCTGTTCGACTGGGGTTTCCAGGCGGCCGGCAAGGTGACTCCGGTGGGTGAACTGGTGCCGCCCAAGGGGGCCGTGACCTCCAGTGCCGCGCCGTCCGCCACCGCCGTCGGCAAGGACGACGGCACGAGCTCGAAGCCCGTGGCCGCGGCCTCCGCCGACGGCTCCGGCGGGGTCGGGGTGGCGCTGGGGATCGCGGGCGGGGCGGTGGTGCTGCTGATCGGCGCGGGTTTCCTCGTCAACCGCCGTTGGCCGCTGCCGGATCTGGTGCGCCGACGGACTCGTCCCTGAACTCGGCGGTGGTCTCCTCCGCGGTCCAGGCGGCGGAGTACAGGACGATCCTGGCCGTGAAGTTGATCCACAGCAGCAGGGCCACCGGGACGCCGAACGCCCCGTACATGCTCTTCCCGGCGACACCCTGGATGTAGCCGCTGAGCAGGAGCTTGAGGAGTTCGAAGCCGACCGCGCCGATCAGGGCCGCGACCAGCAGGCGGCGGCGCGGCGGTTCGACGCCGGGCAGCAGGGTGAGGACGTAGAGCAGGAGCAGGAAGTCGGCCGTCACAGCGACGGTGAAGGCGGCGGTGCGGAGCAGGAGGCTGCCCCAGCTGTGTTCGGCGATGCCGAGCTGCCGGGACGTCCAGCCGACCGCCGCCGAGGCGACGGTGGAGACGGCGAGCGTGACGAGCACCGCGCCGCCGAAGCCGATCAGGATCAGCCCGTCCTTGGCCTTGGCCAGGATCGGGTTCTTGTCCATGTCGGGCAGCTCCCACACCGCGCGCAGGCAGTCCCGCATCTGGCCGACCCAGTTGATGCCGGTGAACAGCAGGACCGCACCGGCGATGAGACCGACCGTGCCGGCGTTCTGGACCAGGGAGTGGATGTCCAGCTGGTCGGAGATGCCGGGCACCTGGTCGGCGATCTTGTTCTGGAGTTCCTGCTGCCGGGACTCGCTGAGCGTGGCGGCCCCGATCGCGGCGCCCACGGTCAGCAGCGGGAAGATCGAGATGAAGCTGATGAAGGTCATGGCGGCGGCCAGCCGGGACCACTTCACCCGGTCGAGCCGCTCGTAGGACCGCCACACGTGCGTGGTCATCAGCCAGCCCACGAGGGGGCCGACGACGGGGAGTCTGCTCAGCCAGTCCATGATCCGACTCTGCCCCCTCCGCGGAACACCAATGTACGGGTACCCCAGAAGCGCAGGACCGTGGCCAGCGCCATGCCGACGACCGCGCCGGAGACGGTGTCGGCGCGCTGTGAGGTGAGGCCGAGACCGTAGTGGCTGACGGCGAGGCAGAGCAACTGGACCAGGGCACCGGCGAGGTTCACGGCGACGAAGACGGCGTAGGGGCGCACCCCGCTCGCCCGTGTGTGGCGGTAGGTGCCGCAGGCGTTGCCGAGGTAGGCGACCGTGCAACCCGCCACGAAGGAGAGGGACTTGGCGGTGAGCGGGTCGAGGGCGGCCGGGCCGCGCAGCCAGCTGAAGAGGCCGAGGTCGGCGATGTAGGCGAGCAGCCCGACGACCGCGAAGCCGATCAGCTCGCGCTGCTGGGCGGTCACCAGTGGGTCACGGCGAGGCCGTACATCGCCAGCCAGGCCAGGCCGATCAGGGCGAGGGCGCGGTCGCGCAGGACGACGTCCTCGGGTTCGCCGGCGGTGCCGCGGTCGGCGAAGACGGCGTACCGCAGGATCGCCAGGATGAAGGCGACCATGGACAGCTGGCGCCAGGGCAGCAGGCCGGCGGCGGGCCCGCGGTGGCCCTCCAGCGCCCACAGGCAGTAGGCGAGGACGGCGACCCCGGCGGCCAGCTGCCAGACGAAGCGGAGGTAGCCGGTGGTGTACTCGGTGAGCAGCGCTCGGGTGGCGCCCGCCTTCCCGGCCATCTGCACGGCCTCGGAGTAGCGCTTGGCCGACACCATGAAGAGCGCGCCGAAGCCGGTGGTGATCAGGAACCAGCGGGACAGCGGGATGCCGAGGGCGACCCCGCCGATCATCGCCCGCATCAGGAACCCGGTGGTGACGACGACGAGGTCGACGACGAGGACGTGCTTCAGGGCGACGCAGTACGCCAGTTGCATGCCCAGATACGCGACCAGGAGGACGGGGACCAGGGGCGGGGTCAGCCGGATCGCGAGCAGGGGGCCCAGGACCGCGAGGACGCCGCCCACGACGTAGGCGACGGGGACCGGGACCTGCCCGGCGGCGACCGGGCGGCGGCACTTGACGGGGTGGGCGCGGTCGGCCTCGGCGTCCCGGGCGTCGTTGATCAGGTAGACGGCGGCGGCACAGGCCGTGAAGAGGGCGAAGGTGAGGGCGAGGCGGGCGAGGGCGGGCCCGGAGAACAGCCGGCCGGCGGCGGCCGGGGCGGCGATGACGAGGGTGTTCTTGACCCACTGCTTGGGGCGGGTGGTCCGCAGCAGGCCGCGGAGGACGCCGGGGAGGGTGACGGGGGCCCGGGGTGGCGCGGACGGCCGGGCGGAGTGGGCGCGCTGCTCGTGCAGGGTCGTTTCAGCAACACCCTCGGCGGGACCTTTCGCGGGGGTCGTCCCGGCCACGCCTTCCGCTGCGGCGTGCGCGGTCTCGGTCACGCCGTGCCTCCGCTCATCCAGCGCGCCCCGGCTCGGGCGGTGAGCGCGCCCAGGGCCGCGCCCGCCGCCACGTCCGTCGGGAAGTGCACGCCGACCACCAGCCGGGACAGGCACATGGCGGCCGCGAGGGGGCCGAGGGCGGGCACGCCGAGCGCCCCGAAGGCGACGGCGGCGGCCGCGGCGGAGGTGGCGTGCGAGCTGGGGAAGGAGTGCCCGCCCGCGGTGCGCATCCGGGGCCGGACATGCGCGGGGCGCGCCCGGCGCACGACCCGTTTGACGCCCATGCTGCCCAGGTGCGCGCCCGCGACGAGCGCTGTGCCGCGCAACCAGGCGCCGCGCCGCACGCCGTCCACGGCGGCCCCGGCGAGGCCCGCCGCGAGCCAGAGCGCCCCGTGCTCACCGGCGAGGGAGAGACCGCGCGCGGCCGACGCGACGCGCGGATCGGCACCGCAGGCGTGCAGCGCGGAGAGGATCCGGTGGTCCATGTCGTCCATTGGACTCACTGTTCACCTTCACTCCGCCAAAGCTACGACCATATTGAGCGACATTCCGATAATCACCCGTTTCGGGGAGTCAGGTGATCTTCCGTAACCAATCCCCCATAGCGCTCATAACACCCATACGGCAGCGATACGGTCGCCCTTATGCCCGTCACACCCGGAAGGCCTGAAGGTCCCGCAGGTCCCGCAGGTCCCGCAGATCCCGCAGGCCCCGTAGACCCCGCAGGTCCCGCTGGCCCCGCAGGTCCCGCCGCGCCCGAGACCACCGTCTCCGTCACCGGCTGGGGCCGCACCGCACCCACCGCCGCCCGTCTGATCCGTCCCCGCACCTACCAGGAGGCAGCGAACGCGATCCGGACCTGCGGGGCGCGCGGCGGTATCGCGCGGGGTCTCGGGCGGGCCTACGGTGACGCCGCGCAGAACGCCGGCGGTGCCGTGCTCGACATGACGGGCCTCGACCGCATCCACGCCGTCGACGCCGACGGCGGCACCGTGCTGTGCGACGCCGGGGTCTCGTTGCACCGCCTGATGGAGGTGCTGCTGCCGCTCGGCTGGTTCGTCCCGGTGACCCCGGGGACCCGCCAGGTGACGGTGGGCGGCGCGATCGGCGCCGACATCCACGGCAAGAACCACCATGTCTCGGGATCGTTCTCCCGTCACGTGCTGTCCTTCGAACTCCTCACCGCCGACGGCCAGGTCCGCACGGTGAGCCGCGGCACCCCGCTGTTCGACGCGACGGCCGGCGGCATGGGTCTGACCGGAGTGATCCTCACGGCGACCGTCCGCCTCCTCCCCGTCGAGACGTCGTACATGCGCGTCGACACCGAACGCGCCACCGACCTCGACGACCTGATGGCCCGGCTGACCGCCACCGACCACCGCTACCGCTACTCGGTCGCCTGGATCGACCTGCTCGCGCGCGGGGCGGCGACCGGGCGCGCGGTGCTCACCCGCGGCGACCACGCACCCCGGGAGGCGCTCGGCGCACGCACCCGCGCCGGGCGCGCCCCCCTCGCCTTCCGCCCCCGCAGCCTCCCGCCCGCCCCCGCCTTCGTCCCCGACGGCCTCCTGGGCCGCACCACCGTCGGCCTCTTCAACGAACTCTGGTACCGCAAGGCGCCCCGCGCCCGGGTCGGCCAACTCCAGCCCGTCTCCGCGTTCTTCCACCCCCTCGACGGCGTCCCGCACTGGAACCGCGTCTACGGCCGGGCCGGCTTCGTCCAGTACCAGTTCGCCGTCGGACACGGCCGGGAGGACGCCCTGCGCCGGATCGTGGCCCGGATCTCCGAGCGCCGCTGCCCGTCCTTCCTGGCCGTCCTCAAACGCTTCGGCGACGCCGACCCCGGCTGGCTCTCCTTCCCCGTGCCCGGCTGGACCCTCGCCCTCGACATCCCCGCCGCGCTGCCCGGCCTCGCCGCCTTCCTCGACGAACTCGACGAGGAGGTGGCGGGCGCCGGCGGCCGCGTCTACCTCGCCAAGGACGCCCGGCTCCGCCCCGACCTGCTCAGCGCGATGTACCCGCGGCTCCCCGACTTCCGCGCCCTGCGCGCCGAACTGGACCCACGCGGGGTCTTCGTCTCCGACCTGTCCCGCCGTCTCGGTCTCTGAACCTCAGGAGTTGCAGTGAAGGACGCCTTCGGAATGCCCCAGTCCCTGCTCGTCCTCGGCGGTACGTCGGAGATCGCGCTGGCCACCGCACGCCGGCTGATCGCCCGCCGCACCCGCACGGTCTGGCTGGCCGGCCGCCCCTCCACCGCGCTCGAACAGGCCGCCGAGCAGCTGCGCGCCCTGGGACCGGACGTCCACACCGTCGCCTTCGACGCGCTGGACCCCGAGTCCCACGAGACGGCCCTCGGCAAGGTCTTCGCCAACGGCGACATCGACCTGGTCCTGCTCGCCTTCGGCGTCCTCGGCGACCAGGCCACCGACGAACGCGAACCGGTGAACGCCGTGCGCGTCGCCCAGACCAACTACACCGGCGCGGTCTCGGCCGGCCTGGTCAGCGCGAGGGCCTTGCAGGCGCAGGGCCACGGCTCCCTGGTGGTCCTCTCCTCGGTCGCCGGGGAACGGGCCCGCCGCTCCAACTTCATCTACGGCTCCAGCAAGGCGGGCCTGGACGCCTTCGCGCAAGGGCTGGGCGACGCGCTGCACGGGACGGGCGTGCACGTGATGGTCGTACGGCCGGGGTTCGTGCGGTCGAAGATGACGAGGGGCCTGGAGGAAGCACCGCTCGCCACGACCCCGGAGGCGGTCGCGACCGCGATCGAGGTGGGCCTGCGCAGACGCTCGGAGGTGGTGTGGGTACCGGGGGCACTGCGGGTGGTGATGTCGGCGCTACGGCACGCGCCGCGGTCGGTCTTCCGAAGGCTGCCGATCTAGTTCCGGCCGCCGGGGGGCGCCCCCTTGGGGGCGCGGGGCTGTGTTCGATATGCGGCTGCCGCCGCGTGGGCGCGACCAGCCCCCACCGGCCCGCAGACTACCGACTGGCGATGGACCCTCGCTCCACATGCCCCACCTGAGGCGGAACGACAGAGCCCCCGAAGACGAAGTCGCGCAGCTTCCGCCACACCCCGTCCGCCCCCTGCTCGTACAACGCGAACCCCATGCACGGCCACTCGGCCTCGAAGTCCGCCAGCTCGGCGAACGCCCGGTCCATCGCGGCCTCTTCGATCCCGTGGGCGACGGTCACGTGCGGGTGGTACGGGAACTGCAGCTCCCTGGCGAGCGGCCCCGACTCGTCCCGCACCCGTGCCTGCAGCCAGGCGCAGTCCTCGGCCCCCTGGACGACCCTGACGTAGACCACCGGCGACAGCGGCCGGAACGTACCCGTACCGCACAGCCGCATCGGGAACGGCCGGCCGGCCTCGGCGACCTCGCCCAGGTGGGCTTCCACCGCGGCCAGCGCCTCCTCTGCGATCTCCGCCGGAGGCAACAGCGTGACGTGCGTGGGGATGCCGTGGGCCGCGGCGTCGCCGAAGCCCGCGCGCCGCTCCTGGAGCAGGCTGCCATGAGGCTCCGGGACCGCGATCGACACGCCGATCGTTACGGTCCCCACGTCATCTCCCGTCGGTCGTGGTGGGCGGACGCATGTCGGGTTCGTACCCGGGCGTCCGGCTATCGACTGTACGGCCACGGCCGCCTCCCGGGCAGCCGTGGCCGAAGTGATGTGCAGCGCTTCGCTTCGCTCGGTGCTTCTCAGTGCTTCGCGGGCAGGAAACCGACCCTGTCGTAGGCCTGGGCCAGGGTCTCGGCGGCGACGGCGCGGGCCTTCTCCGCGCCCTTGGCGAGGATCGAGTCGAGGGTCTCCGAGTCGTCCAGGTACTGCTGGGTGCGCTCGCGGAACGGGGTGACGAAGTCGACCATGATCTCGGCGAGGTCCGTCTTGAGCGCGCCGTACATCTTCCCCTCGTACTCCTGCTCCAGCTCGGCGATCGACTTGCCGGTGAGGGTGGAGTGGATGGTGAGGAGGTTGGAGACGCCCGGCTTGTTCTCGGCGTCGTAGCGGATGACCGTGTCCGTGTCCGTGACCGCGCTCTTGACCTTCTTCGCGGTCGCCTTCGGGTCGTCGAGGAGGTTGATGAGGCCCTTCGGCGTGGACGCCGACTTGCTCATCTTGATCGACGGGTCCTGGAGGTCGTAGATCTTCGCCGTCTCCTTGAGGATGTACGGCTTCGGGATCGTGAAGGTCTCGCCGAAGCGGCCGTTGAAGCGCTCGGCGAGGTCACGGGTGAGCTCGACGTGCTGGCGCTGGTCCTCGCCGACGGGGACCTCGTTGGCCTGGTAGAGCAGGATGTCGGCGACCTGGAGGATGGGGTACGTGAACAGGCCGACGCTCGCGCGGTCCGTGCCCTGCTTGGCCGCCTTGTCCTTGAACTGGGTCATCCGGCTGGCCTCGCCGAAGCCGGTGAGGCAGTTCATGACCCAGGCGAGCTGGGCGTGCTCGGGGACGTGGCTCTGCACGAAGAGGGTGCAGTGGTCGGGGTCCAGGCCGGCCGCGAGCAGCTGGGCGGCGGCGAGCCGGGTGTTGGCGCGCAGGTCGGCGGGGTCCTGCGGGACCGTGATCGCGTGCAGGTCGACGACCATGTAGAAGGCGTCGTGGGACTCCTGGAGGGCCACCCACTGGCGGACGGCGCCGAGGTAGTTGCCCAGGTGGAACGAGCCGGCGGTGGGCTGGATGCCGGAGAGCACGCGAGGTCGATCTGAGGCCATGCTCACCATTCTCTCAGAGAGCTCGGGTGGTTTCGGTGCGTGGGGAACTGCGGACCGTGGGGGCTGATCGCGCAGTTCCCCGCGCCCCTTCAGGGGCGCTGCCCCTGACCGGCGTCGATCAGCCGAGGTCGATCTCGGGGTACAGCGGGAAGCCGGAGACCAGGTCTGTCGCCCTCTGCGCGATCTCCGTCGAGACCTTCTCGTCCAGGACGTGGGAGGCCTTCGACGGCGCTCCCGACTTCGTCGTGCCCGGTTCGGTCGCCGTCAGGACGCGGTCGATCAGGCCCGCGACCTCGTCCATCTCGGCGGTGCCCAGGCCGCGGGTGGTGAGCGCCGGGGTGCCGATGCGGATGCCGGAGGTGTACCAGGCGCCGTTCGGGTCGGCGGGGATCGCGTTGCGGTTGGTGACGATGCCGGAGTCGAGCAGGGCCGTCTCGGCCTGGCGGCCGGTGAGGCCGTACGACGTCTCGACGTCGATCAGGTTGAGGTGGTTGTCGGTGCCGCCGGTGACCAGCGTGGCGCCCCGGCGCATCAGGCCCTCGGCCAGCGCGCGCGAGTTGTCGACGATGCGCTGGGCGTAGTCCTGGAAGGCGGGCTGCCGGGCCTCGGCGAGGGCGACGGCCTTGGCGGCCATGACGTGCGGGAGCGGGCCGCCGAGGACCATCGGGCAGCCGCGGTCGACCTGGTCCTTGAGGGAGTCGTCGCACAGGACCATGCCGCCGCGCGGGCCGCGCAGCGACTTGTGGGTGGTCGTGGTCACGATCTGGGCGTGCGGGACCGGGTCGAAGTCGCCGGTCAGGACCTTGCCGGCGACGAGGCCCGCGAAGTGCGCCATGTCGACCATCAGGGTCGCGCCGACCTCGTCGGCGATCTCCCGCATGATCCGGAAGTTCACCAGCCGGGGGTACGCGGAGTAGCCCGCGACGAGGATCAGCGGCTTGAAGTCGCGGGCCTGGGCGCGCAGCGCGTCGTAGTCGATCAGGCCGGTGGCCGGGTCGGTGCCGTAGGAGCGCTGGTCGAACATCTTGCCGGAGATGTTGGGGCGGAAGCCGTGGGTGAGGTGGCCGCCGGCGTCCAGGGACATGCCGAGCATCCGCTGGTTGCCGAAGGCCTGCCGCAGCTCGGCCCAGTCGGCCTCGGAGAGGTCGTTGACCTGGCGGGCGCCGGCCTTCGCGAGGAAGGGGACCTCGACGCGGTCGGCGAGGACGGCCCAGAAGGCGACCAGGTTGGCGTCGATGCCGGAGTGCGGCTGGACGTAGGCGTGCTGCGCGCCGAACAGCTCGCGGGCGTGCTCGGCGGCGAGCGCCTCGACGGTGTCGACGTTGCGGCAGCCGGCGTAGAAGCGGCGGCCGACGGTGCCCTCGGCGTACTTGTCGCTGAACCAGTTGCCCATCGCGAGCAGGGTCGCCGGGGAGGCGTAGTTCTCGGAGGCGATCAGCTTGAGCATCTCGCGCTGGTCGGCGACCTCCTGGCCGATGGCGTCCGCGACGCGCGGCTCGACCGCGCGGATCACGTCGAGGGCGGCGCGGTAGGCGGTGGACTCGGTGGACAGGGGCGCAGACGGGTCAGACATTCGGGACCTCCGGACATGGCGTTCGGCATTCACGGTTCGGCCCAGGCGCACGGCACTCGGTCACGACACGGGCCGCTCCCCGATGGTCGGTCCCATCTTCGGGGTCTGCCGTCACGACAGCCCCCTGCGCGCCAGTCACGGCCCGCGGGTCACATTACCGGGCACGCCGGGCCCGAGGGCCGTGGCGTCCACCAGTCGGGCAGGGACAGAGGGTAGGAAAGGGGGCAGTCCGACCGCGTTCCCTGGAGTCGCCGTGACCACTACGGAAGCCCTCATCGCCGCCGCCGACGCGCACGGCGCGCACAACTACCACCCGCTGCCGGTGGTGATCGCGACGGCCGACGGCGCCTGGATGACGGACGTCGAGGGGCGCCGGTACCTGGACTTCCTGGCCGGCTACTCGGCGCTGAACTTCGGGCACGGCCACCCGCGCCTGGTCGCGGCCGCGAAGGCCCAGCTGGAGCGGGTGACGCTGACGTCGCGGGCCTTCCACCACGACCGGTTCGCCGCGTTCTGCACCCAGCTGGCCGAGCTGTGCGGGATGGAGATGGTGCTGCCGATGAACACGGGCGTGGAGGCCGTGGAGACGGCGGTGAAGACCGCCCGGAAGTGGGGGTACCGGGTCAAGGGCGTGCCGGCGGAGATGGCGAAGGTCGTGGTGGCGGGCGGCAACTTCCACGGGCGTACGACGACCGTGATCAGCTTCTCCACGGATCCGGAGGCGCGGGCGGACTTCGGGCCGTACACGCCCGGCTTCGAGATCGTGCCGTACGGGGACCTGACCGCGATGCGGGCCGCGGTGACCGAGAACACCGTCGCGGTGCTGCTGGAGCCGATCCAGGGCGAGTCGGGGGTGATCGTGCCGCCGGAGGGCTATCTGGCGGGGGTGCGGGAACTGACCCGGGAGCGGAACGTGCTCTTCGTCGCCGACGAGATCCAGTCGGGGCTGGGCCGCACCGGGCGGACGTTCGCGTGCGAGCACGAGGGGGTCGTACCGGATGTGTACGTGCTCGGGAAGGCGCTCGGGGGCGGGGTGCTGCCGGTGTCGGCGGTGGTGGCGAGCGCGGACGTGCTCGGGGTGTTCCGGCCCGGGGAGCACGGGTCGACCTTCGGGGGGAATCCGCTGGCCTGTGCGGTGGCGCTGGAGGTGATCGCGATGCTGCGGACCGGGGAGTTCCAGGAGCGGGCGGCCGAGCTGGGCGAGCTGCTGCACCGGCGGCTGGCGGAGATCGCGGGCAGTGGACGGGTGACGGCGGTGCGGGGGCGGGGGCTGTGGGCGGGCGTCGACGTGGATCCGGGGGTGGGCTCGGGGCGGGTGGTCTCGGAGCGGCTGCTGGAGCGGGGAGTGCTGGTGAAGGACACGCACGGGGTGACGGTGCGGGTGGCTCCGCCGCTGGTGGTGGCGGAGGAGGATCTGGAGTGGGGGATCGAGCAGTTGTGGGGGGTGCTGAGCGCCTGACGGAGTCGTGCCCCGCCAATTGCTTGGCGGGGCGCCGCGGAGGGCCGGCGGAGCTACTCGGAGGGGCTCGGCGCGGGGCTGTGCACCGACTGTCGCCGGATCCTGAGGAACAGTGCGGGTCCGGCGACGAGGACGAGCAGGCCGGCGGCCAGCAGGAGCCACGGGTCGAGCAGGCCGTCGGTGCAGCTGCCGGCGTTGGCCGAGGTGGTGCAGTAGGTGCCGGGGCCGTGCCGGTCGAGGTAGGCGAGCAGGAACAGGGGCAGGCTCGCACCCGACAGCAGGCCGGGCAGGCCGCGCCAGGTGTCCCGGCGCGTGGCCAGCGCGACGGTGCCGGCCACGGCGATCGGCAGGATGAAGATCCCGACCGACAGCGCGGTGAGGAGGGCGAGCAGGCAGCAGGCTCCGGTCAGAAGCCATCCGGTGAAGAGCAGCCAGGCGCGTGTGTTGCTGGTCATGCCTTCTTCTTTCGTTTGAAGATGTCGAGAAGGGAGGCGATTTTCCCGGCGCGGTCGAACAGGGCCAGTGCGGGCCCGCGTTCCTCTTCGAGGCCGGCGAGCATCTCCAGGCCCAGGTACAGGGCCACGATCGCGTGGGCGAGTTCCTCGGGGGGCAGCAGCCGAGCGGCGGGCGAGCCCGCGAGGGCCTCGCGGACGCTGTCGGCGGCGAAGGTGCGCCACGGACGGATCCGGGCGGCGACTTCCGGGCGGAGCCCGGGGGTGAACTGGGCGGCGGCGATCATCTCGACGAGCACGGTCACATGCCCCTGGTCCAGGTCCTCGTCGAAGACCGCCCTGGCGGCCCGGACCAGGTCGCCGATGGTCTTGGACTCGTCGACCATGGCCTGGTAGCGGGCGTTGCGCGCGTCGCTGACCGCGTCCAGGGCCGCCAGGTGCAGCTTCGCCACCGAGCCGAAGTGGTAGAAGACCAGCGACTGTTGGCAGTCGGCCCGCCGGGCGATCTCCCGCGCGCTGGCCCCGGCGAAACCCTCCTCGCGCAGTGCGTCGACGGCTGCGGCGACCAACGCCGCCCGCGTCGCCGCCGAGTTGGGACCCCCGGACGGCTCGACCGACCGCTTCCCTCCGGCTCTGGCCACGCTGCACCCCTTCGACTGAGCGATCGGTTTGAGCAACTGCTCAAACGGTAGGGGCGTTCGGAGGCCCCGAACAAGAGACCTAAACCAGCCATGATCGACACCGAGACGCCGGGATGCCGAGGTCGACTTGTCATGCACAGGTAAGAAAATCATGTGAAGTCACCGGGGATCCTGTCGGCGCACCGCATCCCGCCGGTACCGTCCAGCTGTCCGTAGGTGAACGATCAACTGCGGACTCTACGCGCGCAGAACGCTTCCCCTCCGCCAGAACCGCATTTCCCTGTACCCCGGTCCACGTCTCGTTCTACGCGCGCAGAACGACTCTTGACGCACCACCCGCACCACCCGCACCGCCATCCCTCTCGCACCCCCCACCGATGGAGGAATGACAGATGCCCGGCTTCGCCATCCCGCGCCGCAGACTCACCACGGCCCTGGCCGTGCTCGGCCTGCTCACCGCCGGTGCCGCCGTCCAGGCCACCAGCGCCGCGACCCCCGCCCACGCGGCCACCACCTACAAGGTCCTGTTCGACGACGGCCACGCCGAAGAGGCCGGCAACGCGGACTGGATCATCTCCACCAGCAAGCCCGACCCGCTCTCCCAGGACTCCTCCCCGTCCTCGGACAAGGACTGGACCGGCGCGCTGTCCTCGTGGGGCATCGCCCTGCAGAAGACCGGCAACTACAGCCTGAAGACCGCGACGAGCGCCCTCACGTACGGGGGTTCGTCGACCACCGACCTGTCGAAGTTCAACGCGCTCGTACTGCCGGAGCCCAACACCAAGTTCACGACCGCCGAGAAGACCGCGATCATGAACTTCGTGAAGGCCGGCGGCGGTCTGTTCATGATCTCCGACCACACCGGGGCCGACCGCAACAGCGACGGCTACGACGCGGTCGAGATCCTGAACGACCTGATGACCAACAACAGCGTCGACTCGACCGACCCGTTCGGCTTCTCGATCGACTCGCTGAGCATCAGCTCCGGTTACCCGGCCGCCATCAGCGACAGCAGCAACAAGGTCCTGCACGGCTCCTTCGGCACCGTCACCAAGAGCCTGATCGCCAGCGGCACGACCGCCACCCTCAAGCCGTCCGACAACTCCGCGGTCAAGGGGCTGCTGTACCGCAGCGGTTACTCCGGCAACACCGGCGCCTTCTTCGCCACCAGCACCTTCGGCAGCGGGCGGGTCGCGTTCTGGGGCGACAGCTCCCCGATCGACGACGGCACCGGCCAGTCCGGCAACACGCTGTACGACGGCTGGAACGACACCGGCGCCACCAACGCCGCCCTCGCCCTCAACGCCACCGCCTGGCTGGCCGGCGCGAGCTGACGCTGCGCGGACAGGCAAGGAGCGGGTCCGGGGTCGCCCCGGGCCCGCTTCTCTTACTCTCCTCCCGATCACCGCACGCTCCCCTCCCCTACAGTCCCTTTGTGCTCTTCGGAATGGTGTGCGCCCTCGCGGCCGCGATCTGCTTCGGTACGGCGACGGTCCTGCAGGCGATGGCCGCGCGTGCGGCCGGTGACGGCGCCGGCGGGGAGGCCGCGCTGCTGCTGCGGGCCGTGCGGCAGTGGCGGTATGTCGTCGGACTGGGGCTGGACGGGCTCGGGTTCGTGTTCCAGATCCTCGCGCTGCGGTCGCTCCCCATCTACGCGGTGAGCGCGGCCCTCGCGTCGAGCCTCGCCGTGACGGCGGTGGTCGCGGCGCGGCTGCTGCGGGTGCGGCTGAGCGGGGTCGAGTGGGCCGCGGTGGGGGTGGTGTGCGCGGGGCTCGCGATGCTGGGGCTGGCGTCGGGGCCGGAGGGGGACCGGGCCGGGACCATGACGCTGAAGTGGGTGATGCTGGGGACGGCCGTGGGGGTACTGCTCCTCGGCCTGGCCGGCGGGCGGCTGACCGGCAGGGGGCGGGCGCTGGCGCTCGGCCTCGGGGCGGGGTTCGGGTTCGGGGTGGTGGAGGTGTCGGTGCGGCTGATCGACACCCTGCGGCCGGCCGACCTGCTCAGCAACCCCGCGACCTATGCGCTGCTGATCGGGGGCGGCGGTGCCTTCATGCTGCTGACGTCGGCCCTCCAGCGTGGCTCGGTGACCACGGCGACGGCCGGCATGGTCATCGGCGAGACGATCGGCCCGGCGGCGGTGGGGGTGGTGTGGCTCGGGGACCGTACCCGGGAAGGGCTGGCCTGGCTCGCGGTGCTCGGTTTCGCGGTGGCCGTGGCGGGGACGCTGGCGCTGGGCCGGTTCGGGGAGGCGCCGGTCACGGCCGAGGAGGGGTGAGGGGCGAGGGGCGAACCCGTCCAGCCCGTCCGGCCCGTACGGCCCGCCGGGGGCGTCGAGGGCGTCGGGGCCGTCAGTCGGCCACGGCGTCACGGGTGCGCTGGTAGTGGCGTCTCGCCTTCATGCGGTTGCCGCAGACGGCCATGGAGCACCAGCGGGCCTGGTTGGTCCTGCTGCGGTCGACGAGGAACAGCCGGCACTCCGGGTTGGCGCACGGCCGCAGCCGGCCGGGCATCGTCTGCTGCACCGCGCTCCAGGTCATGATCACCTCCGCCGCCATCCTGCGGTCCGCGGGCGCGTCCAGCTGCCATGAGACCCCGGCGGGCGAGAGGTGCGGGCGGGAGATGACGTCTTCCAGGAGCGGGGCCAGGGCGGTGGCGGGCCGGCTGCCGCGTACGACGTCCTGAAGGGTGTCGCGGGCGGCCACGAGAGTGCGGAGTTCGGCCGCGGTTCCGCTGCCGCCGTGCGCCCGTTGCCAGGCCCGGGCCTCCTCCGGATCCGCCAGCCGGTCCTCTGCGACGCCGCTGACCACCGGTGTGCTGTTGAGGAGCGCCAGCAGCAACGCCTCCTGCCGGTCCCGCTGTTCGCGCTGGGCCACCGCCACCCCTCCTAACCGGATCGATTCATTTGACAGGTTACACGAGCAGGCGCACACCTAACCCCTTCACTCGACTTGACAGGTTATATGGGGCGTGCTCGACTGGAGATATAACCACCCAGGATCGATAGAAGGGTTAGGGACATGGAGCTCGCAGTCCACCACCGCACCGCCACCGTCGACGGCCTCGAGGTCTTCTACCGGGAGGCCGGCGACCCGAAGGCACCCGCCGTCGTCCTCCTGCACGGCTTCCCGACCAGCTCACACATGTTCCGCGGCCTCCTCCCGGCGCTCGCCGACCGCTATCACGTGATCGCCCCCGACCACATCGGGTTCGGCCAGTCCGCGATGCCCTCCCTGCGGGACTTCCCCTACACCTTCGACGCCCTCACCGACGTCACCTCCGGCCTGCTCCGGCACCTCGGTGTCGACCGGTTCGCGATGTACGTGCAGGACTACGGCGCCCCCATCGGCTGGCGGCTCGCCCTCCGGGCCCCGGACCAGGTGAGCGCGATCATCACGCAGAACGGCAACGCCTACGAGGAGGGGTTCGTCAAGCCGTTCTGGGACGCCGTCTTCGCCTACGCCACGAACCCGGGGCCGGAGACGGAGGCGCCGATGCGGGGCGCGCTGACCCCGGAGAGCACCCGCTGGCAGTACCTCAACGGGGTCGCCGACCCGACCCTGGTCAGCCCCGACAACTGGGTCCACGACCAGGCGCTGCTTGACCGCCCGGGCAACGACGAGATCCAGCTCAGGCTCTTCCGCGACTACCCCACCAACGTGGACCTCTACCCGCGGGTCCACCAGTACTTCCGCGACTCGCAGGTCCCGCTGCTGGCGGTCTGGGGCGCGGGTGACGAGATCTTCGGCCCCGCGGGCGCGGAGGCCTTCGGCCAGGACCTGCCCGACGCCGAGATCCACCTCCTCGACGCCGGCCACTTCGCCCTGGAGAGCCACCTCGGCACCATCACCGGGCACATCCGCGACTTCCTCGGCCGCACCCTCGCCTGACCCACCACCGAGCGCGGCCGCGCCCACCGTCCCCGCCCGCGCTCACCCCATCGCCGCGACGATCCCGTCCCACAGCCGGGACCTGGCCTCCAGGGCGACGAGGACCGTCTCGGTGGCCTCGTGCCAGCGCCGGTCGTCGGTGCCGCACAGGTCGGCGACCATCTGGAGGGCCATGGGGGTGTGTTCCTCGCCGTCGACCTCGATGTGGCGGGCGAGGTAGTCCCGGAAGAGCGGGAAACGGTCGGTGCCCTCCTCGCTGATGACCTGGTCGAACATGTCCGGGATCAGGTCCTCGCGGGAGAAGGCGAAGGCGGCGGCCCGGCAGTGCAGCGGGCGGTCGGCGATGATCCCGAAGGTCGTGCGCACGAACTCGGCCGCCGGAGCCGGGACCTGGGCCACCCGCAGGGCCGCCGGCACGTCGTGGCCCTCGGCGAGGAGCGCGACGAAGGTGTCGAGGGCGGCGGTGTCGGCCGCCGCCTCCGTCATGGCCGCGCGGTACAGCTCGAAGTGGCTGGTGAAGCCGCCGTCCAGGGCGTCGCTCTCCTCGACCAGCACGATGTCGTTGACGAGCCGGCGGGCCACCGCGGAGCCGCGGGGCACCCAGGGGACGTCGACGCAGGTCAGCTCGTACTGGAGCGACTTGAGCAGGGACATGAAGTCCCAGACCGCGAACACGTGGTGGGCCATGAAGACGGCCAGGTTTTCCCGGTCGGATATCCGCTGGTAAAGCGGGTGCGCGGTCACTTCTTTTCGCGCCGGTTCGATCACGGAACGCGCTTGATCGATTGCCTGTCGACCCTCTTCGGTCAAATTCCAGACGTACCTCGACATGGCGTCCTCCTTCGTTCTTGGACGGCGATCGTGCAACTTTCACGGCCGACCCGGCAAGCACTTTCCGGAATTACGGAGGAGTTACCGGAAGTAGCCGACGGCAGACCACAGCAAGCTCACAGAAAGCGCTATAAAAAGTCACGATCCGGACAACAAAAAACTCGTTGAATCTTTGAACGCGACTTGTGTCCATCTCGTAAAGGACACCGTGACCAGTAATCCCGTCACCGTCACCGTGGCCTATCACGTGATGCCGGGTCGCGAGGCCGACTTCCACTCGTGGGGGTGGGCCATGCTGGGCGCGAGCGCCCGCCGGCCGGGGTTCCTCGGCGGCGGTGTCCTAGTCGACCAGGAGGCGGAATGGCATGTCGTGTATCGGTTCGCCACCGAAGACACCGCGCTGGCCTGGGAGAACTCCCCAGATCGCGGAGAGTGGGAGATCCGCGCGGGCGGCATCGCCCGGCCCACCGGGCGCCGTAGCGTACGGGGCTCGAAGGCGTGGTTCGACTCGCTGACCGGGCCGCCGCCCGTGCCACCGCCGCCCGTCCCTCCGGCGAAATGGAAACTGTGGTTCATCAACATGAGCGCGGTGTTTCCACCGGTCCTCCTCTTCAACATCATCGTGATTCCGCATCTCAGCGGACTCAATCCACTCATCCGCACCCTGGTGCTCTGCCTCTGCGTGACAGCGCTTGTCACGTGGATTCTCATGCCGCGACTTCAGCGTTTCTTCAAGAAATGGCTGTATCCCCCGCTCCAGGCGCTGCGCGGGCGGCACAAACGACGGGCCGCATAGGCCCGGGAACGACCCGAGGGAGGTGGGCGGGTGAAGACCCTGCTCATCGACAATTACGACTCGTACACATACAACCTGTTCCAGCTGATCGCCGAGGTCAACGGCGAGGAACCGGTGGTGATCCGCAATGACGAGCCGGCACCGCCCGCTCTCGCGGGGTTCGACAACGTGGTGGTGTCCCCGGGGCCGGGGCATCCGGGAGACGGCCGTGACTTCGGCATCAGTGCCCGGCTGATCGCCGAGGCGACGGTCCCCGTCCTCGGGGTGTGCCTGGGCCACCAGGGCATCGCCCTCGGGGAGCGGGCCCGGGTGGTGCCCGCCCCGCAGCCGCGGCACGGGCACCTGACCAGAGTGCGGCACGACGGGCGGGACCTCTTCGAGGGACTGACCCAGGACTTCACCGCCGTCCGCTACCACTCCCTCGCGGTGCACGAGCCGCTGCCCGCCACCCTGGAGGCCACCGCGTGGGCCGAGGACGGCGTCCTGATGGGGCTGCGGCACCGCGAACGGCCGCTGTGGGGCGTGCAGTTCCACCCGGAGTCGGTGCTCACCGAGTACGGCCACCGCATGCTCGTGAACTTCCGCAACCTGACCGCCCGCCGCGCCCGCCGGGCCCGTACCAAGAACACCGCCGTCCCGCCGACCGAGGCGGCGATCCCCCGGCCGAGGCCCGCGGCGAGCGCGATGGGCACGGTCGGCACGGTGGACACGGCCGTCCCCCGCCCCCGTCCCCGCCCCGGCATCCCCCGCCCCCGCCCCGGCGAGGTGCCCGCCTACCGCCTGCACACCCGCCAGGTCGCCGGCGCCGTCGACACGGAGGCCGCCTTCGGCCGCCTCTTCGCCGCCTCGCCCCGCGCGTTCTGGCTGGACAGCTCGCTCGTCGAGAAGGACCGCGCCCGCTTCTCCTTCCTGGGCGACGACAGCGGCCCGCTCGCCGAGTTCGTGCGCTACGACGTCACGGCCGGACGGTGTGTGGTCGAGCGGACCGGACGGCCGCCGCGCAAGGTGTCCGCGAGCGTCTTCGACTACCTGAAGCGGCAGCTGAGCAGTCGCCGGGTGGACGCGGACGGGCTGCCCTTCGACTTCACCGGCGGCTATGTCGGCTACTTCGGCTACGAGACCAAGGCCGACTGCGGCTCCCCGAACCGGCACCGCGCCGAAACCCCGGACGCCTGCTGGCTGTTCGCGGACCGCCTGATCGCCGTGGACCACGAGGAGGACGTCACCTACGCGGTCTGCCTGGCGGAGGACACCCCGCAGGCCGCACGGGCGGCCACGGAGTGGCTGGCGGACACGCTGGCCCAGCTCAGCTTCCTGGCGCCGGACGCGCCCCGGCCGGCCCCGCCCGTCGCAGCGGAGCCGGACCTGGAGGCCGCCGAGCCCTGGCTGGTGCGCGACCGGGCCGCCTACCTCGCCGACATCGAGGCCTGCCGGCGGGAGTTGCGGGCCGGCACCAGCTACGAGGTCTGCCTGACCGACGCGGCCCGGCTGCCCGCCCCGCCCGACCCGTACGCCTTCTACCGGGAGCTGCGCCGCGTCAACCCGGCGCCGTACGCGGCCCTCCTGCGCTTCGGCGACCTGGACGTGGCCGGTTCCTCGCCGGAGCGGTTCCTGCGGATCACCCGGGACGGGGTCGCCGAGGCGAGGCCCATCAAGGGGACCGCGCCGCGCGGGGCGACGCCGTTCGAGGACGCGCGGCTGCGGGACGCGCTGGCGGCGGACGCCAAGACCCGCGCCGAGAACCTGATGATCGTCGACCTGCTCCGCAACGACCTGGGCAAGGTCTGCCGTACCGGAACCGTCCGGGTCCCCCGTCTCATGGCCACCGAGTCCTACGCGACCGTGCACCAGCTGGTCTCCACCGTGACCGGACGGCTGCGGGCGGGGACGGACGCCGTGGACTGCGTGCGCGCCTGCTTCCCGGGCGGGTCGATGACGGGCGCCCCGAAGCTGCGCACGATGGAGATCATCGACTCGCTGGAGACCGAGGCCCGGGGCGTGTACTCGGGGGCGCTCGGCTACCTCGGGTGCAGCGGCGGCGCGGACCTGAACATCGTCATCCGTACGGCCGTGATCGCGGACGGCCGGATGCAGCTGGGCGCGGGCGGGGCGATCGTCCTGGACTCCGACCCGGCCGCCGAGTACGACGAGATGCTCCTGAAGACGGCCGCGCAGATGCGGGCGCTGCGGGAGCACACGGCGCCGGCCGCGGCGGACGCCGTGGAGGAGGCCGCCCGATGACCCAGGCACCCGCCGTCACCACCACCGCCAACCTCGCCGCCATGCTCACCGACCGCACCGAGCGGTACGGCTGGGGCGGCCGGCCGGCCTTCCACCAGGGCCATCGCGCCTGGACCCATGACGAGGTGCACGATCTCGGGGCGCGGACCGCGACGGTCCTCGCCGGGCACGGCGTCGGCCCCGGCGACCGGGTGGTGCTCGCGCTGCCCGACTCGATCGCCTGGGTGGTGGCCTTTCTCGCCCTCGCCCGGCTCGGCGCGGTGGCCGTCCCGGTCAACCCGGAACTCCCCAGGGCCGACCACGCGTTCATGGCCTCCGACACGGAGGCGGTGCTGTGCCTGACGGGACCCGGTCTGGAGGACCGCTTCGCCAGACAGGTCCGCCTCGGCGCCGACCAGCTGCTCGCGCTCGCCCCCGCCGCCGCACCGGCCCCCGCCCACCCGGTCGACGCGGACAGCCCGCTGTACGTCCAGTACACGTCCGGGACGACGGGCAGGCCCAAGGGTGTCGTCCACACCCACGCCCACCCCGCCGCGTACCACGACCTGATCGGGCGGCGGCTGCTCGGGATCACCGAGGACGACGTGACCCTGTCGGTGTCCGGGCTGTACTTCGCGTACGGCTTCGGGAACGCCTTCGTCTTCCCGCTCTTCTCGGGGTCCAGCGCCGTCCTTTCGGACCGGCGTCCGAACCCGGCCGCCGTGGACGAGCTGATCACCCGGCACCGGGTGACCCTGCTGTACTCGGTGCCGTCCGCGTTCGCGGCGCTGGTCGCCGACCGGGGCAGCGGGCACCAGGCCTGCTTCACCTCCGTACGGGCCGCCGTGTCGGCCGGTGAGGGGCTGCCGGCCGGTCTCGGCGACCGGGTCACGGAGCTGCTGGGGGGCGCACCGGTCCTCGAACAGATCGGCTCCACCGAGGCCGGGCACGCCTTCTGCGCCAACAGCCTGGCCCACGACCACCCGGGCACCGTCGGCCGTCCCGTCCCCGGCTTCGAGGTGGAGCTGCGCGACCGAGACGGGCGGGTGGTGCCGGACGGCCACGAGGGCGAGCTGTGGGTGCGCGGGCCGACGGTGACGCCCGGCTACCTCAACCGGCCCGAGGACACCGCGCGCACCCTCGTGGACGGCTGGCTGGCCACCCACGACCGGGCGGTCCGCGAACCCGACGGCGCCTACCGGCATCTGGGCCGCAGCGACGACATGGAGATGGTCGGCGGGATCACCGTCTCCCCGCTGGAGGTGGAGGCCGTGCTGCGCACCCATCCGGGGGTGCGCGAGGTCGCGGTGGCGGCCGTGCCGGACGCGACCGGCACCGGACGGCTGCGTGCCTTCGTCGTCCCCGCCGCCACCCCTGCGCCGGACGGGCTCCCGGACGAACTGCTGGCGCTGGCCCGGCAGCGGCTGGCCGCCTTCAAGGTCCCGCGCAGCGTCAGCCTGCTGCCCTCCCTGCCGCGCACGTCGTCGGGGAAGCTCCGCCGCCATCTGGTCCGCCGGGGCGCGTGGTGACCACGACTGAAAGGACCGTCTCCATGCAGGAATCGCAGGAGTCCCTCATCGGCGACCGCGGGTTCTACCTCGGCCCGCTGTTCCGGCGGGCGGCCCAGCGGCACGGCGGGGTGTTCGTCACCCTGGACCGGCCCCTGGACACCCACCCGGACCTCGGCGTCCATCTGAGCTACGCGGAACTGGCCGACGCGGTCGAGGAGTTGTCGGCCCGGCTGTGGGCGGCCGGGGTGCGGCCCGCCGAGCAGGTCGTCGTGCACAAGACCGACAACGTCGACATCGTGCTGCTGACCTGTGCCGTCTCCCGGATCGGCGCGGTGCCGGTGCTGCTCTCGCCCGCGCTGTCCGGCGAGGTGGTCGGCAGGCTGCTCCCCAGACTGCAGCAGCCGTGGCTGGTCACGGACGGGGCGAAGCTGGACGGCCTGGAGGTCGGGGGCCTGGTCCGGCAGACCCTCACCGTCGACAGCGTGCCCGGCGTGGTGTCCCTGACCGAGCACACCGGCGCGAAGGTGCCCGCGCCGATCCGGCTGCATCCGCGCGAACCCGCCCTGATCACCCACAGCTCCGGCACCACCGGCGTCCCCAAACTCGCCGTGCACTGCCCGCAGACCATGTGGAACCGGCTGGTCCCGCAGCAGGCGATGGGCTGGCCCACCCGCGGCGAGGTCGCGGCCCTGCACATGTCCTTCGTGCACTCCCGCTTCTACCACCTGCTCGGCGTCCTGCTGCACTACGGCAGCCCGCTGCTGCTGATCACCGACCCCGACCCGGCGAAGGTCGGCCCGATGCTGGCCCGGCACCGCCCGGGCATCGTCGAGACCCACCCCAACACCTTCGTGCTCTGGGAAGAACTGGCGGACGCGCCCGGCGCCCCGCTGTCGCGCGTCAGGTCGTACGGCTCGACGTTCGACGCCATCCACCCGCGCACGGTACGACGGCTCCTCGACGCCTCGAAGCGCCGTAACCCGTGGCTGCTGCAGCTCTACGGGCAGAGCGAGACCGGTCCGGTCGCCTTCCAGTGGTTCACGCGGCGGAGCGCGGCCCGCGCGGACGGGCGGCGGGTCGGCATCGGGATCCCGGGCTTCACCCGCGTCCGCGTCACCGGCCCCGACGGCCTGCCCGCCGCGCCCGGCACCCCCGGCCGGATCGAGGCCCGCACCCGGGGCCGCATCCTCACCTACCTCGGCGCCCGCGAGCAGTACGAGCGGCAGCTGGACGGCGCGTGGTGGCAGATGGGCGACATGGGATACCTGAGCCGGCTGGGCGCGCTGTACCTGATCGACCGGGAGATCGACCGGATCGACTCCGTGCACAGCAACCTGGAGGTCGAGGACACCCTCATGGACCGGCTGGAGGAGCTCCGCGAGGTGGTCATCGTGCCGGGCGCGGACCGCGAGCCGGTGCCGGTGGTGTGCGTGCGCGGGGAACGGCCGCTGGACCCGGAGCGCTGGCGGGCGGCGACCGCCGACCTGCCCGCGATGGCGGAGCCGAGGCAGTGGCGGTTCGAGGAGCTGCCGATGACGGCGACCTGGAAGGTGAAGCGGGTGGAGATCACCCGGATGCTGGCGGCGGGGGTCCGCGCGTGACCCCGGTCGTCGTGGTCGGCGCCGGTCCGGTGGGCCTGTCGGCGGCGCTGGCGCTCCGCGCGCACGGCCTGCAGGCCATGCTCCTCGAGGCGGACCCCGAGGACCGCGAACGGCCGGGCAGCCGGGCCCTGTTCGTGCACCGCGAGACCCTCGCACTGCTCGACGCGATGCGACCGGGACTCGCCGCCGAGATCACCTCGTACGGCCGGACCTGGCACACCAGAAGAACCCTGTACCGGGGGCGCGAGGTGTACTCCCGCACCTTCCCGCCCCCCTCCGGCCCGCCGCCCTTCACCAGCCTGCGCCAGCTCGACACCGAACGCTTCCTGCGGGAGGCCTGCGCGGCGGCGGGCGTGGAGTTCGTGTGGAACGCACGGGTGATCGGCGTCCGCTCCACCGCCTCGGGCGTGTCGCTCAGCTGCGCCGACGGCCGGGAGCTGACGTGCGGGCACGTGATCGCGGCGGACGGCGCCCGCTCCGCCGTCCGGGCCGGGCTCGGCATCCCCATGGAGGGCACGCACGGCGAGGGCTTCCATGTGGTCGTCGACGTGGCGGACCGGCCCGGCGCCGAACTGCCCCTCGAACGGGTCTTCCACTACGAGCACCCGGCCGTCGGCGGCCGCAGTGTGATGCGGGTGCCGTTCACCGGGGGCTTCCAGGTGGACCTCCAGTGCCATGCCCACGACCGGGTGGAGGAGTACGGCACCGAGGAGGCCGTCCGCCGCTGGCTGCCCGGTGTGGTCGGCGAGGGACACGAGGAATACGCGGACCGGATCCTGTGGGTGTCGACGTACCGCTTCCTGCGCAAGGTCGCGGCCTCCTTCACCGACCCGCACCGCCGGGTACTGCTCGTCGGGGAGGCCGCGCACCTCTTCCCGCCGTTCGGGGCGCGGGGCATGAACAGCGGGATCGCCGACGCGGCAGCGGCGGCGGAGGCCGTCGCGACCGGCACGGTGGCGGACTTCACGGCGGTACGGCGGGCCGCGGCCCTGTTCAACAGCGAGGCGGCCGGGGCCGCCCTGGACCATCTGCGGCCCCGGCGGCGGATCGTACGGCTGCGGCAGCGCGCGGCGGCGGCGCTGGCGCCGGTCCTGCCGTCCTGCGGATCCTGGCTGGAGCACGCACCGTACGGGCCGCGGGGCGGGGCAACGGCGTCGGCGGGCCGGAAATACTGAGCGCGGCGGAGAAGGAGCAAGGAGGCGTCATGACACGACCGGCCGTGACCGAAGGCCTGCTGACATGGTCGCCGCGCGCCGGACTGCGGCCTGCAGGCGACGCGGACGAACCACTGCTGGTCGCGGACTCCTGGCTGGTGCGGGACGGCAGGGTGCGCGGCCTGGACCGGCACCGGGACCGCTTCGTGCGGTCCTGCGGCGAGTGCGACGGGCCTCCGGCCCACCGGATGCTGGAGTTCTGGCGGGACATGACGGCCGCGCTGCCCCGCACCGGCGCGTGGTTCCCCCGCGTCGAACTCACGCCCCACCACGTGCGGCTGCGCCTGCGGCACGCGCCGCCGCTCGGCTCCACGGTCGAGGTCTGGGCGGTCGGCCGGCCCGATCCGCGTACCGTGCCCCGCCGCAAGGGCCCCGACCTGGACACCCTGGCCCGGCTGCGCGCCCGGGCGGTCGAGGCGGGGGCCCAGGAGGCGGTGCTGGTGGGCCCGTCCGGGGTGGTCCTGGAGGCGGCCACCACCAGCGTCCTCTGGTGGGAGGACGACACCCTGTGCCTGCCGCCACCTCGGCTGCCGGTGCTGCCCGGGGTGACCCTCGCACTGATCCAGGAGCGCGCGGAGCGCAACGGCATCCGGGTGGCCCACCGCGAACGGACCCTACCCGAACTGGCGGACCGTGAGGTGTGGCTGGTGAACGCCCTGCACGGGATCAGACCGGTGACGCGCTGGGTGGGCGCCCCATGGAACGCCGGTATGGCGGAGCGGGCACCTGAGTGGCGGGAGTGGCTCGACGAAAAAGCACCGAAACCAATAGCGCCCCTTTAGGGGCGCGGGGAACTGCGCGACCAGCCCCCACCCACCCGCAGCCGAAGCACGCAAAGAAAACCGGCCCGGCAATATCTCACCGGGCCGGATATCAGGCTTCTTTCATTCGGCACGCTTGGGCTGATAAGCCCCCGGCACCATCCGCGTCGCAATGGCGATCCGGTTGTACGCGTTGATGACGGTGGCCGCCCAGACGAGCGCCGCGAGCTGCGCCTCGTCGAAGACCCCGGCGGCCTCGGCGTAGACGTCGTCCGGCACGTGACCGTCCGCGACAAGGGTGACCGCCTCGGTCAACGCCAGTGCGGCACGCTCCCGTTCGGTGAAGAAGGGGGTCTCCCGCCACGCGTTCAGGGCGTAGATCCGCTGCTCGGTCTCGCCCTGCGCGCGAGCGTCCTTCGTGTGCATGTCGAGGCAGAACGCGCAGCCGTTCAGCTGGGAGGCGCGTATTCTGACCAGTTCGAGGATTTCCCGTTCGACCTTGGCGTCCTGGGCCGCGGTGACGGCGGCGGCATGGAGGGAACCCATGGCCGAGGAGACGTCCGGGGTGATTTTCTTGAGGGCCACGCGAGAAATCTGATCGCCATTGCTCATGGGGATGACTCTAGCCTCCGGAATTGAATTACGGAGGCGATTACGGGAGCCGTTTCCGGCAAATTCAGGTGGCGCCGGTCACGGCCGGGTCGGACAGCACCGCGCACAGGATGTCCAGCGCCCCCGACCAGGCGTGGTCCGGCGGGGTGCCGTAGCCGAGGACGAGGGCGTCCGGGGCCTCGACGGCGGCCTCCGGGTGGCGGTGGCGCGGGACGAGCCCCTCGACGGCGAGGCCGCGTTCGGCGGCCGCCCGGATCACCCGGCGCTGGGTGCAGGGCGGCAGCCGCAGCACGACGTGCAGGCCCGCCGCGATGCCGGTGACCCGGATCGCCGGGGCGTGCTCGGCGAGGGCCCGGACGAGGGCGTCCCGGCGCCGCCGGTAGCGGGAGCGGGCCGCGCGGACGTGCCGGTCGTAGGCACCGGAGACGATGAACTCGGCCAGCGTCAGCTGGTCCAGCGCCCCGCAGGTGTCCACACCGCCCTTGACCGCCGTCACCTCCCGGGCCACGGCCGGCGGCAGCACCATCCAGGCCAGCCGCAGCGCCAGCGCCAGGGACTTGCTGGCCGTGCCCAGGTAGACGACCTCGTCGGGGGCGAGGCCCTGGAGGGCGCCGACGGGCCGCCGGTCGTAGCGGAACTCGCCGTCGTAGTCGTCCTCCAGGACCAGGCCGCCGGTGCGGCGCGCCCAGTCCACGACGGCCGCCCGCCGGTCGTGGTGCAGCGGTACGCCCATCGGGAACTGGTGGGAGGGCGTCAGCAGTACGGCGGCCGCTCCGGGGACCGGCTCCCGGGTGTCCGTGCCGAGTTCGTCGAAGGGCAGCGGGACCTGGCGGAGACCGGCCGCCGTCAGCAGCTGCCAGTGCTCGTCGAGGCCGTACGACTCCACGGCGACCGTGTCCGCCCCGCGGGCCCGCAGCAGCCGGCCGAGCAGGCTCAGGCCGTGGGCGAACCCGGCGCAGATCACGATGCGTTCGGGGTCGGCGCGGACGCCCCGGGCGCGGGCGAGGTAGGCGGCGAGCGCGGTGCGCAGTTCGGCGCGGCCGCGTGGATCGCCGTAGCCGAAGGCCTCGTTGGGGGCGGCGGTGAGGGCGCGGCGGGCGGCCCTGAGCCACTCGGTGCGCGGGAAGGCGGAGACGTCGGGGAAGCCGGCGCGCAGGTCGTGGACGGGCCGGTGGGCGGACGTACCCGCGGGGGTCTCCGCCTGCCGCACCGGCACCACACCCGTCGCGACCCGGGTGCCGGAGCCCTGCCGGGCGGTGAGCCAGCCCTCGGCGACCAGGTCGGCGTAGGCGTCGGCGACGGTGTTGCGGGCGATGGCCAGATCGGCGGCGAGCGAGCGGGAGGAGGGCAGCCGGGTACCGGGGAGCAGCCGGCCGCTGTGCACGGCCTCGCGCAGGGCGTCGGTCAGGCCCCGGCGCAGGCCCGGACCGGCGGCCGGTTCCAGGTGGAGGTCGATGCCCAGCATGGCCCGGGCAGGGCGAGTGGCCCATGTTTTCTCCATGGAAATGGACCATACCCCTGGGCTGCCTGGCACCTAGTGTCGACATCATGAGCAGCCAGGAAAACGCCGAGTACGCCCCCGAGCACACCCCCCGCCTCCCCTGGGCCCAGCACGCGCCCGAGGTCTACAGGGCGATGGTCCGGCTGGACGGAGCCGCCCGTAAGGGGCTGGACGCCAAGCTGTTCGAGCTGGTGAAGATCCGCGCCTCGCAGCTCAACCACTGCGCGTACTGCCTCGACATGCACACCAAGGACGCGCTCGCGGCGGGCGAGAGCATCCAGCGCATCGTCCAGCTCAGCGCGTGGGAGGAGTCGAAGCACTTCTACACCGAGCAGGAGATCGCCGCGATCGAGCTGACCGAGGCCGTCACCGTGCTGACCGACGGCTTCGTGCCGGACGGGGTCTACGAGCGGGCCGCCAAGCAGTTCGACGAGGTGCAGCTGACGCAGCTGATCGCCTCGATCATCGTGATCAACTCCTGGAACCGGTTCGCCGTGACGACCCGGATGGTCCCCGGGCACTACACGCCGGGCCAGCACGGATGAGCAAGTCCGGCACCTTCCGGGCCCTGCACCACGGGCGCCCGCCGGGAGACCCCCTGATCCTGCCCGGCCCGTGGGACGCGGCGAGCGCCCGGGCCCTGGTGGCGGCCGGGTTCCCGGCGCTGGCGACGCCCAGCGCCGGGGTCGCGGCGAGTCTGGGGTACGCGGACGGCGCGACCCCGGCGGCGGAGATGTTCGCGGCGGTCGCGCGGATCACGCGGGCCGTGGACGTGCCGGTGTCCGCGGACGTGGAGGAAGGCTACGGGCTGGCGCCGAAGGAGCTGGTCGAGCGCCTGCTGGAGGCCGGGGCGGTCGGCTGCAACCTGGAGGACTCCGCCGGGGGCGTCCTCAAGGACCCGCACGAACACGCCGAGTGGCTCGCCGAGGTCCGTTCGGCCGCCGGTGACCGGCTGTTCCTCAACGCCCGCGTCGACACCTTCGCCCGCGGGGTCACCGACCCCGGCCGGGCGATCGAGCGGGCCGCGCTGTACGTCGCGGCCGGCGCCGACTGCGTCTACCCGATCGACGCCCCGACCGCCGTACTCCCTCTTCTCCGCTCCGGCATCGAGGGCCCGCTGAACATGTACGCCCGGCCGGACGGCGCGAGCCCCGCGCCCGCCGAACTCGGCGGACTCGGGGCCACGAGGATCACGTTCGGCCCGGGACTGCTGCGCCTGGCACTGCGCTCGGTCCAGCGGGTCCTGGCCTAGGACCCGGCCGGTCCTGGCCCTTTCGTTTTCAGGTCAGGACGCGGCGCTCGCCGATTCGGCGGGCACGGCGTGCCGGGGCCGGCCCCTGGTCGAGATCTGACCGACGAGCTCCCAGAAACAGACCAGGGCGGTGACGGGCGGAATCCCGAAGATCACTAAGGACAACAGCGCATGGGAGGAGTGGCTGACGCACAGCCCCACGGCCACGACGGAGGCGACCAGCACCACACACCAGGACCGGCGCGCGCTCCGGCGCTGCGCGGTGGCCCGCAGGACGGACAGCGCCGCCACGAACCACGGGCCGTAGACCGTCAGCGGCCAGTACTGCGCCAGCCCGCCGGGGAGCACCGACGAGGCGATGCCGCGCAGCTGCGCGTAGGAGTAGCAGACGGACCAGGCCAGCATGGACACCGCGCACACCGAGACCGCCGCGATCAGGAGCGTGATGTGGGTGACGCTCCGGCCGCCGTCGAGCAGGTGCGAGTCGTGGCGGACCCGTCGGCGGCTGGCCCGGCGCTGGGCCGGCACGTCCACCAGGGTGGGGGCCGCGGCCACACCGGTCGGGGCGGACAGTATCTGCGCCAGCTCCTCCACCGGGTCCCAGTCGTTCGCCGCGACCCCTGACTCCGGGACACCCCAGGTGTGGTCGTAGAGACCGGGATGGTCGTAGAAGCCGGTGTGGTCGTAGAGCCCCGGACCCGGGTCGTGCTGAATCCCGTCCATCGATTAACCTCCGAACCCTGTCTCAGAACGCCGCGTACAGATCCGCCAGGGTCCGCCGATATTCGTTTTCCATCGCATTGATTCTCTTCAGGAAATCATCGAGCAGGTCCGAGCATGAGGTGATATCCATACCACCGGGCCAGCGCAGCACGGTTGTCGGATGATCTTCGGCTGCGCACCAGTCCAATCGCGTCACGGTCACCTAACGACCGTCGCACGGGGCGGGACTTGGAGCGTTCGGGGGAATTCAGTCACCCGGAAGAGAAGTTATAGAATACTTACCGATTCACAATTGAAGAAATTGTGAATATGCGGATGGCTACGCTCCGTGAATTCTCAAACTAAAGGAACGACGATGTGACCGGTGCGGCGGCCGGCGCGGGGCAGGCGCCTCGGTCCGCCGCCTCAGTCCGTCGCCGGATCCGCGTCGCAGGCCGTGTCCGGCGGGCAGAACCAGTCCAGCGCCGTCGTCAGAGCGGCCAGCTCGTCGTCGCGGCCGTCGGAGTCGGGGCCGTAGGAGGCGATGGCGTAGACCCTGCCGTCCTGCGCGACGAACCGCTCGTCGTAGACGTGCCAGGTGCCGACGTCCGGCTCGCCGCTGATCGCCCCGGCCAGGTACTCCAGGCGGGCGCCGGTGAACGGGCCGTCGACGAGGTCGGTGAGGCCGAGCTCCTCGAAGCCGTCCGGCTTGGGGGTCTCGTCGGAGAGGTAGAGCTCGAAGGAGGCGTCCGGGGAGTCCTCCGCGACCTGGTAGACCTGCAGCCGGTGGGTGCCGTCGGGGCTGCGGTAGTTGACCACGTCGAATCCGTACGAGGAGGAGGCGGTGGAGCGCGTCCAGCCCTCGGGGACGGCGGTCCGGAAGCCCTCGGTGTCCTGACGCAGCTCGTATCCCGCCGACGGCGACGGTGACGGTGAGCCGGGCTCCGTGGGCGACTCGGTGGCCTCGGTGTCGGTCAGCGCGGAAGGGGTCGGGGTGACCGAGGCGCCGGCCGCGGCGGGCCCGTGCCCGTCCCCCTTCCCGACCACCAGCGTCAGCACCAGGCTCACGGCCACACCGACGACGGCGGCCCCGACGACGACCGACCACACGACCCTGCGACCGGGCCACCGCCCCGCCGTCGCCACCCGGCCCGGCTCGACGGGCGCCGCCACGGACGGCTGCGCCTGCTCCGGCACCCCCGGCCCCACGGCAGCCGCCCAGCCCCCGCCCCCGTCCGACCACCACTCGGTCGCCGGGGCGGGAGGCACGGCCGGGACCGGTGGCGGAGGCGTTGCCGCGGTCGGTGGCGGCGCCGGCGCGGTCGGCGGGGGTATCGGCACACTCGGCGGCGGTGCCGGCACGCTCGGCGGTGGTGTCGATGCCGGTGCCGGGGTGGGACGGGCCGGGCCCTCCTCCCAGCGCTGGGTGTCCTCGTTCCAGTGGCGTGGTCCCCCGTTGGTCATGGCCGCCCTCTCACAGTCCGAGCAGGCCGGCCAGGGCGCCCGCCGAGGCCAGGACGTTGAGCAGGGCCTGGGAGTCGGTGAGCAGGGCGCGCAGGCGTTCCCGGCGGGTGGGGCCCGCCTGGCCCGTGCGGGCGATCTCCTCCTCGGTCTCGGCGAGTGCCGCGCCCAGCGCCGCCGTCTGCTCGGTGCCCCGCACCCGCTCCAGGTCGGCCCGCAACTCCCGGATCACGGCGAGGAGTTCCTCGTCGGCCCGGTCGCCCCCGGCGCCGTGGTGGTGGCTCTCGGCATGCGCGTGGCTGCCGATGGCGAACGTACTCCCCGTCACGTTCCCCATGCTGACCTGCGGTTCCTCACCGGCCATGGGTGTCGGCCCCCTTCTCCTGTACGACGCTGGTGGCGGTGGCGTGGCTGCCGACCGCGAACGTGGAGCCCTCGACCCGGCCGATGCTCACGTCGTTGCTGACATTGACGATCTTCTGGACGAACTCGCCGGTCTCGTACCCGGCGTCGGCGAGCGCGGCCCGTACGCCGTTCGCCACCCGGTCCTGGATGCTGCGCAGATAGCGGGCGACGTCCATCTCCTGGAAGTGGGAGCCGACGTCCACCGAGGCCAGTTCGCGCACGGACAGCGCGGGCCCCTCGGGGAGCGCGCCCGCGTGGCCGCCGGTCAGCAGCCGCCAGACGTACACCGCGCCCCGGCCGAGCTGGACCAGCGAGCGGCCCACGGACCCGGGGACCAGGACGAGCGCGGCGGCCGTCTTGCCCACCCAGTTGTTGTTCCGGAACCGGTGGGCGACGCGGTCCGCCTCCTTGAAGTCCGCGCGGACCGGGGTCAGTACGTGCGGGGCGATCTCCAGGACGAGCATCCGGCCCTGGGTGTGGATGCGCACGAACACCGTGACGACCAGCTCCTCCTCCCAGCCGTCGACCCGGATGCGCAGGAAGTGCCGGCGCTTCTCGGCGCCCTCCTCGACGGCCCGCGCCCGGTGCTCGGCGAAGGCGTCCGGGGTGTACGGCGCCTGGTCACGGCTGAGCAGCCCCTCGGCCGGGAGGAACACGCACTCGTCGATCTCCAGCTGGCGCAGCCGGTCCCGGACGCCGGGTCCGGCGTACTCGGCGGGGATGCGGAGCCGTTCGAGCAGCGGGCGGATCCGCTCCAGGACGGCGCGGTTGCTGAGCGGCTGCTGCTCCTTCTTCAGCTCGTCGCGCCGGAGTTCGACGGCGAGCACCCAGGTGCTGTAGGCGGTGCCGGCCCCGCAGAACGGATCGGTCTCGTTGTACATGATCAGCGGGGCGTGCTGTTCGGTCCGGATGTGCTGCCTGATCCGCTGGAAGCGGGGGCTCTCGGCCTTCTCCGCGGGGTCGTTCGCCGCGTCGGGGAAGCGCTGCGGGGAGAGTTCGCCGGCCAGGGCCCGGCTGAACCGGGTGCGCTGGGCGTGCCCGCACAGGGCGATGCCGGCCAGCACGGCGAGCGCGAGCCAGGCGTGCCAGGGCTTCGCGAGACCGCCCAGGTCGCCGCTGCCCGGGACCAGCAGGTCGGCGTAGCTGGTGGAGTCCGAGTAGCCGGACCCGTAGTAGCCGTCGTCGGAGCCGTACGACTGGTACGACGTGCTGCCGCTGTCCGAGCCGCCGCCGAACGCGATGAACAGGGTCAGGATCAGGGCGGTGGTGAAGAACGCCCGGCCCCACCAGCGGACCAGGAAGGCGCCGATCGCCCGGTACAGCGGCGGCACCACGGTGAGCCCCTGGATCCAGGGGGCGACGGCGAGCGCGATGCCGGGCAGCAGGAACAGGGCGAGCAGCCAGCCGCTGAGCGGCAGCCCGACCGCCCACAGCCCCAGGATCGCGGCGGCCCACAGCAGTTCCTGGCGGCGGGCGCGCAGGGCGTGGGCGAGGACGCGGGCGGCGTCGAAGCCCAGCGAGGGGGCCACGAACCGCTGTTCGTTGAGGTCGAGTTCCTCGATGACCCGGTCCCGGTAGGCAGGGTCCAGATAGGTCCCCGCGCACAGCAGCCGGGTCGCCTCACTGGCGTACGGCGGCACCCCCGGCTGGGCGGGCGGAGCCGGTTCGGGCGCCGCCCGCTGCGGCTGTTGCGGTTGCTGCGGCACGTAAGCAGTGCTCACGCGATCCCCCGATGCGTGTGAAGTGTGTTGTTGGACGTCGAGTTGACAAACCATCAGCATAGGGGGACGGCCGGGACCGCCGGAACGGAATTGACCGAAGACGCCGCTGGTCAGAAGTCGGCCGGCGGGTCCTCCCCCACGCGTCCGTCGATCGACTCCCGGATCAGGTCGGCCTGTCCGACGTGCCGCGCGTACTCCTCGATCATGTCGGTCAGCAGCCGGCGCAGGCTGGGCCGCGCGCCGGTGCGGGAGACGTACGCGATCAGGACACCGGCGTCCCCGGCGGCCGCCGCCCGGCGTATCGCGGCCCGGGACCGGGCCACCGCCGCCTCCCACAGCGCGTACAGCTCCTCGGGGCTGTCGGCGGCGGCCGATCCCCACTCCCAGTCGGGCTCGGCCTCCCAGTCCACCGCGTCCCACGGGGCGGGGAGCTTCTCCCCCAGCAGCCGCACGGTGAAGTACTGGTCCTCCACCAGGGCGAGGTGTTTCAGCAGCCCGCCGAGGGTGAGGGCGGAGGGCGCGAGCCGACGGCCGAGCGCCGCCGCGTCGAGCCCCTCGCTCTTCCAGGCGAAGGTGCGCCGCTGCCGCTCCAGGGAACCGATCAGGGTGTCGAGTTCGGTTCCGGCGACGGGCGGTTCCCACCAGACGGCCGACCGGGTGTCATCAGTCATGCCCCGAAGGTTACGAGCCGCCACTGACAACGCCCCCGGAACCGCCGCCGACCAGCAACTCCCTTACACAGCGCCGCAGCCATGCGTGCGCCGGGTCGGCGTCGTGGCGTGGGTGCCAGGCCAGGCCGAGGGGGATCGGCGGCAGCGGCAGCGGGACCTCGAAGGTGGTGAGGCCCAGGGCGGTGGCCAGCGGGACCCCCCAGGAGCTGATCAGGCCGATCAGGTCGGAGTCGCGGAGCACGAAGAGGGAGGCCGGGAAGGTGCCGACGGTCCCCACCACATGGCGTTCCAGGCCGAGTTCGGCCAGTGCGGCGTCGACGGGGCCGTGCAGCTTGCCGCGCCGCGAGACGTTCAGGTGACCGGCCTCGGTCGCGTACCGCTCGGGCGTCAGTTCGCCCGCGAGCAGCGGGTGTCCGGAGCGTACGACGCCGAGCATGCGGTCCTCGTGGAGCTGCTCCATCCGTACCTCGGGCGCGGTGGTGTCGATCGCGCCGACCTCCAGATCGGCGGTGCCCTGCCGCAGGTACGGCAGGTCCACGTGGGCCTCGGCGAGGAAGCGGATGCGGATGCCGGGCGCCTCCGCGGCGGCCCGGGCTAAGAGGGTGGCGGCCTGGGTGCCGGCGATGGCGTCGGAGCCGATGATCGTGAACGTCCGGGAGACGGTCCGCAGATCGGTGTCCCGGCCCGGTGCGAACAGCGCCCGCGCCCGTTCCACCACCGCGCTCACCTCGGCGCGCACGGCGAGCGCGTGCGGGGTCGGCACCATCCCGCGTCCGGCGCGCACCAGCACCGGGTCGCCGAGTGCCCGGCGGATCCGGCCGAGGGTGCGGCTCATGGCCGGTTCGGACAGGTGCAGCCGCCGCGCGGCCCCCTGCACACTCTGCTCCTCCAGGAGGACGTCCAGCGCGACCAGCAGGTTCAGGTCGAGGCTGCCGGGGGAACCGGCGGATTGCGTCACGCGCATTTACCCCTTGCAAAGGTTGCACTGGAAAGCAGGTCGGTGCCGACCCTACGGTGACAGGGCATCCCACACCACCCACCAGCTCCCCGGGAGGAGCCGTGCCCTCGCACGCCCTGAAACGCCCTGTCCTGCTCGTCCTGTGCGCCTGTGTGCTGGTCGCGCAGAGCATGGTGGCCGCCATCAACCTCCTCATCCCCGAACTGGCCGCGTCGTCCCTGCACCCCTCGCACAGCGAGATCCTGTGGACCGTCGACGCCTACGTCATCGCCTTCGCGGCCCTGCTCATCCCGGCCGGCGCGCTCGGCGACCGGCACGGCCGCAAGGGCGCCCTGCTCGCGGGACTCGCCCTGTTCGCGGCGGGGGCGGCCACCAGTGCGCTCGCGCCGGACCCCGCCGTACTGATAGCGGGCCGCGGCCTGTCCGGCGCCGGGGCCGCCCTGATCACCCCGGCCACCCTGTCGATCCTGGTCCACCTCTCCGCCCCCGAGCAGCGCGCCCGCGCCCTCGCCTCCTGGACCCTGGCACTGGGCCTGGGCGGCGCGGCCGGCAACCTGGGCGGCGGCCTGATCGGTCAGTTCCTGTCCTGGCGGGCCCTGTTCGCCGCGATGGTCCCGCTGGCCGCGCTGCTCGCCCTGGCCGTCGCCGTCGTCACCCCGCGCACCGAACGCTCCGCGCGCAGCAACCTGGACCCGCTCGGCACCCTGCTCCTGACGGCGGGCCTGGTGGCGGTGCTGTTCGGCATCATCGAGGGCACCACGTACGGCTGGACGTCGGCGCCCATCCTCGGCTCCTTCGCGGCGGGCGCCGTCCTGACCGCCCTGTTCACCGCGCACGCCCTGCGCGCGCCGCGCCCCCTCTTCGACCCTCGCGTCTTCGCCTCGGCCCGGCTGCGCTCGGCGTCCCTCGGCACGGCGGCCGGCTTCTTCGGCCTCTTCTCCCTCTTCTTCGTCAACTCGCAGTACCTGCAGGGCGTGAAGGGCTACGACGCGGCCGTGACCGGCGTCGCGATCATGCCGCTGACGATCGGCATGGCCCTGGTCCCGCGGCTCGCCGCCCGCTGGGCGGGCCACCCGCGCGCGGTCGTCGGCGCCGGGCTCGCCCTGATCGGACTCGGCCTGCTCGGGGCGTCCACCGTCGACGCGGCCACGCCGTACTGGGCGTACGCCTGCTGGCTGCTGGTCATCTCGGCCGGCACCGGGCTGTCCATGCCCGCACTCACCCTCGGCGTGGTCAGCTCGCTCCCGCCGCACCAGGCGGGCCTCGGCTCCGGGCTCGGCACCACGGCCCGCGAGACCGGCGCGGCCCTCGGGGTCGCGGTCACCGGCACGGTCCTGTCCGGGCACGGCGACCTCGCCTCCGGGATGGGCCCGGCTCTGCGTACCGTCGCGCTGCTGGTCCTCGCCGCGACGGCGCTCGTGGTGGCCGGTCACGACCGCCGCACCCCGACACGCACTATCGCGTCCGACCCGGAACGCGTACTATCGCGTTCTACCGGCGCCTGAGCAACTCCCCGCACACTACGGCCCGTTGAGGAGCCCCCCGATGCCCGCCCTCCTGAACCCCGTCCTCGACCTGCTGACCCTGCGCGGCACCGTCACCGAGGCCGAACAGATCACCGCCCGGATGCGCCGCCTGCGCATCGACGGCGACCAGCTCGCCGGCCTCGACGTCCGCCCCGGCCAGCAGGTCCGGGTCCTGGTCACCGGCCTGACCCTCCGCACCTACTCCGTCTGGCGTTACGACCCGTCCGGCGTCGTCGAGCTGTGCGTCCTCGACCACTCCGAGGGCGGACCGGGCGCTCGCTGGGGCCGCACCGTCGAGGCGGGCGAGCCGGTACGGCTGCGCAGGCCGGAGGGCACCTTCACGCTGCGCCCCGACGCCGCGCACCACGTCTTCGTCGGTGACGAGACGGCCGCGGTCGCCTTCGGCGCGATGCTCGCGGCACTGCCCGAGGAGGCCCGGATCTCCGGGTGCGTCGAGACGGAGACGGCCGCGGACCGGCTGCCCCTCCCCCACGGGGAGCGCCTCGACTGGCTGCTCAGGACCGAGACCTCGCTGCCGGAGGCGGTACGGCGGCTCGCTCCCGAACCCGGCGGGGTGGCGTACGTCGCCGGGGAGGCGCGGGCCGTGCAGGCGGTGCGGAAGGTGCTGGTCCAGGAGGCGGGCTGGGACCGGCGCGCGGTGCTCACCAAGCCGTTCTGGACGCCGGGGAAGCGCGGCATGGAGTGACACCGCGGACACGGCGACGGGCCCCGCTCCGGAGGAATCCGGAGCGGGGCCCGTCGGGGTGCGGGAGGCTCAGATGAGGCCGAGGGCGCGGACCGCGTCGCGCTCCTCCGCCAGCTCCTTGACCGAGGCGTCGATGCGGGCGCGGGAGAACTCGCTGATCTCCAGGCCCTGGACGATCTCGTAGACGCCGTCCTTGGTGGTGACCGGGAAGGAGGAGATCAGGCCCTCCGGGACGCCGTAGGAGCCGTCCGACGGGATACCCATGGAGGCCCAGTCGCCGTCGGCGGTGCCGTTGACCCAGGTGTGCACGTGGTCGATGGCCGCGTTGGCGGCGGAGGCCGCGGAGGACGCGCCACGGGCCTCGATGATGGCCGCGCCGCGCTTGGCGACGGTCGGGATGAACTCCTCGGCCAGCCACTTCTCGTCGTTCACGACCTCGGCGGCGTTCTTGCCGGCGACCGTGGCGTGGAAGATGTCGGGGTACTGGGTGGCGGAGTGGTTGCCCCAGATGGTCAGGCGCTTGATGTCGGCGACCGTCGAGCCCGTCTTCTTCGCGAGCTGGGTCAGCGCGCGGTTGTGGTCGAGGCGGGTCATCGCGGTGAAGCGCTCGGCCGGTACGTCCGGGGCGGCGGCCTGGGCGATCAGCGCGTTGGTGTTGGCCGGGTTGCCGACGACCAGGACCTTGATGTCGTCCGCGGCGTGGTCGTTGATGGCCTTGCCCTGCGGCTTGAAGATGCCGCCGTTGGCCTCCAGGAGGTCACCGCGTTCCATGCCCTTGGTGCGGGGGCGGGCGCCGACCAGGAGGGCGACGTTGGCGCCGTCGAAGGCGACGTTCGGGTCGTCGGAGATGTCGATGCCCTGGAGCAGCGGGAAGGCGCAGTCGTCGAGCTCCATCGCGGTGCCCTCGGCGGCCTTGAGCGCGGGGGTGATCTCCAGGAGGCGGAGCCGGACCGGCACGTCCGCGCCGAGCAGCTGGCCGGAGGCGATGCGGAAGAGCAGGGCGTAACCGATCTGGCCGGCCGCGCCGGTGACGGTGACGTTCACGGGAGTGCGGGTCATGGCGTTCTCCGTATGACAGCTGGCGGTGGGCGTCCTTGCCCTGGGTGCCCTGGGGTGCGGACGTACAAATGATCGATCTCTTGGTATCAAGAGATCCACCGGTCAGGCTATCGCGCATCAAGGATGCCGGAGGGCGAGGGGTCGGTGTGGCTCACCCCACAAAACTCCGCCCGCGAAAGAGGCGGCCGCCTGCCCGGGAGAGGTGGGACAGGACGGCCGCCACTCGGGGGTACCGGATTCCGGACTCCCGTGGGGGGATACCTTCCGCGTGCCCAGGAGTCCGGCCGGCATTCCTGCGTGCCGCCGGTTTCTTCACCGGCCGGCGTTGCCGCGAAGTCCGGGGGCTGTCGCGGTCGCGCTTCCTACGTCGTGCACCCCTGCTGCCCCGAGGCCAGCGTCGCGCACGCCTTCGCCTGTGCCGCGTCCCGCACCGCCACCATCGGCGTGTACGCGATGGTGTCGCCGGCGGCCGTGATGGAGCCGCGTTCCGTGGTGGTACCGGCGGCGAGCCGGACCGAGTCGCCCTGGGCGGCCCCGGTGATACGGCCCCACGCGGCGCCGCAGGTCCTGCTGTACCGGACCTCCAGGGTGGTCGCGCCGACCGCGACGGTCTTGGCGGTGGTCACGAGGTCGCCGCTGCACCCCATGGCCTCCGCGTCCTTGCCGGTGCAGCCGGCGCCCGCGCACTTCACCCCGGCCGGGAGCCGGCTGCTGGTGCCGGTGGAGGGGGTGGCCGAGGTGCCGTTGCCCTGGTTCTTCTTCCCGTCGCCGTCGCCCCCGGTGAGGAAGAGGACCGCGGCGATGACCACGGCCACGCCGACGACCCCGGCGAGGAACATCGTCAGCCGCCGCCTGCCGCCGCCGGGCGGGGCCGCAGGCGTGGCCGGGCCGCGGGAACCCGTGCCCTCCCGGCGGTTCGCGTCGGGTGCCGTCGGCTGGGGCGGGATGGTGGGCGAGACACCCGCCGGCCCGGCGATCCCCGGCATCGCCACGGCGCTGCCCGCCCGGCGCGGCGCCTTGCCGCCGGCGGCGGTGGTCGCGGACGTGGCGGGCGGCGCCCCGAACTCCCCGAGCGCGGCCCGCGCCTGGGAGATCCGGATCGCCTCCATGGTCATGTCGTGGCGCATCTCCGAACGGCTCCAGGCCCGTTCGGCCAGCTCCCACATGGTCGTGAGGTGGACGGGATCGGTGTCGGTGACCTCGGCGAGCGCGACGACCGCGCCCTTGGGCGCCAGCAGGCGGCCGTTGAGATAGCGCTCCCAGGACGTCTTGGCGTAGCCGGTGCGGTCGGACAGTGCCGCGACGCTCAGCCCGCCGCGGTCCACGAGCCTCCGCAGCTGGGTGGCGAACTCCTTGACCTGCGGATCGAGTTCATCCGGCAGGGCTTTCCAACGAGGCATTGCTTCCCCCCTCTTTCCCCCGGTCCTCTTTCCCCCGGTTCGGTGCCGTGTCTTCCCCCGCGCTCCCCGTGCGCGGTGCCCCCGCGCCGGTCCCGTTCTGGCTACCCACCGGAATGCGGCGACCCCGGCGGACAGTCCCCGGGCAGGGGGCGCACAGGAGCACTGACCCGTCCGGCATGCACCGTCGCACGCCGCCCGCCGTACGGTCCAACGGGCCGTCGACTCGTCCAGATTGGCCACGTTAGCCCGGCTGTGAGTCGGCTTCGTGACATATCCGCGAACTTGTCAACACATCGACACACCGGTCATCCAGCCGTGACCTCACAGGCCACAGGGCGCTCAGCTCACCCGAGAGCCACGGCACCGACGACCGCCACCAGGAGCAGCGCGAGCAGCAGCAGGACCGCGTACAGCAGCAGACGGCCGTGCGCGCGGGGCGCCGGGTCCGGCTCCGGCCGGTCCCACCACGGGAGGGTCGGGTCGTCCTCGTACCCCTCCGCGTCCCCGGCGCCCGCCAGGCGGTCCGGCGCGGTCGCCGGGCGCGGCCAGGCCTGGACGGCGAGTTCCCAGCGCACGGCGTGCCGTTCGGCGTCGGCGCCGGCCAGGCCCGCGACCCGGCACAGCGCGACGACGGCCTGGCGGGGCGGCGGCTGCACGGCGTTGAGGTAGCGCTGCCAGGAGGACTTGCTGTACGCGGTGCGGGCGCCCAGCGCGACCAGGCTGAGGCCGGTGTCGTCCTTGAGGAGCCGCAGCTGCTCCACGAAGTGCCGCACCTCCGGCGGGAGTCCCTCCGGCAGCGGCTGCCAGCCGCCCATCACGCACCTCCACGGCCTGCCTCGTTGCCAGTTCGTTGCCAGTTCAGAGCGGGTGACGACGGCGGGCGGCCCGACGGTTCCCGCAGGCTGTGGCAGTACGGGCGGCCCGTAGCGGAACTGTCACCTCTCTGCCACAGCCGACGGACAGCCGTTGAACAGCCGCGCCACGGTGGGAAGGCTGATTCAGGACGGCGGTCCGTCCTGCTCGGGGGAGGGGACGGGCCGCCTTTCGGACAGACCACGGACCGGACCACCGCCGGGACCGACGCCCGGGCGCCGTCGGTTCACCGGTCGGTCGCCGGTCAGCTCGCGGGTCCGCCCGGCGTCACCAGCCCCGTCTCGTACGCCACCACCACCGCCTGCGCCCGGCTGCCCAGGTCGAGCTTGGTCATGGTGCGGTTGAGGTGCGTCTTCACGGTCGCCTCGCTGATGTAGAGGCGGTCGGCGATCTCCAGGTTGGACAGCCCGCGCGCGGTGAGCTTGAGGACCTCGACCTCGCGGGAGGTCAGCACGTCGAGGTCGGGCGGTGGTCCGGTTTCGGGGCCGTGCCGGTGGGCGAAGGCCTCGACCAGGCGCCGGGTGACGCTGGGCGCGAACAGGGCGTCACCGCCGGCCACCGCGGTGACGGCGGCCAGCAGCCGTTCGGGGCCGGAGTCCTTGAGGAGAAACCCCGAGGCGCCGGCGCGCAGCGCGCCGTACACGTACTCGTCGAGGTCGAAGGTGGTGAGGACGAGGATGCGGGGCGCGGGACCCTCCGCCCGGGCGAGGATGCGCTCGGTGGCCTCGATGCCGTTGACCCCCGGCATCCGGATGTCCATGAGGACGACGTCGGGCCGGGTCTCGGCGGCCAGCCGCACCGCCTCCGCACCGTCCCCCGCCTCACCGGCCACCTCGAATCCGGGGGCCGCCTCCAGCAGGCCCACCAGGCCGGCGCGGATGAGGAACTGGTCGTCGACCACGAGCACTCTGGTCATCCGGTACGGTCGTCCCCCCGCCGTGCGAGTGCGGCCGATGTCGGCAGGGTCAGCTCGACCGCGAAGCCGCCCTCGGAGCGTGGGCCGACGTTGATCGTCCCGCCGTAGAGCTTGGCCCGCTCGCGCATGCCAATCAAGCCATGTCCGGCGCCCGTTGACACTCTGTCCGAATTCACCCCCTCTCCGTCGTCGAGGACGGACACGGTCAGCTCGTGGGGCCCGTACCGGAGCAGCACGCGCGCGTGGGCGCGGCCGGCGTGCTTGAGGACGTTGGTCAGCGCCTCCTGGACGACGCGGTAGGCGCACAGCTCCACGCCGGGCGGCAGCGGCCGGGGGGCGCCCTCGACCACGAACTCGACGGGCAGTCCGCCGGCCCGCACCCTCTCGACGAGCTCGGCCAGCCGGTCCAGCGTCGGCATGGGGGCGCGCTCGGCGGCGCGCGGATCCTCGTCCCTGAGCACCTGGAGCATGCGCCGCAGCTCGTCCAGGGCCTCCCCGCTGGTGTCGGCGATGGTGCCGAGCGCCCCGCGCGCCTTGCCCGGGTCGGACTCGAAGACGAACCTGGCGAGCCCCGCCTGCACCGAGATCACCGACATGTGATGGGCGACGACGTCGTGCAACTCCCGTGCGATCCGCCCGCGTTCCTCGACGACCGCGCGCCGGGCCCGCTCGGTCTGCTCGGCCCGCAGATGCCGGGTGAGCGCGGCGGACCGCTGCGCGAGATGCCCGAACCAGACCAGCACCGAGCAGTACAGCAGTGCCTGCATGACCACCGACGGCATCGAGGAGTTGTCGGTGACGATCCCCGCGTACAGCCACATGCCGGTCATGCAGGCCGCGCAGCCGACGGCGACCCGGACCGGCCGTACCGAGGCGACGGTGTACAGCGCGAGCATGGAGCCGAAGGTGCACACCACGGGCCAGAAGCCGAGGCTGACGTAGACGATCGAGGCGCCCTGCATGACGGCGAAGACCGCGACCGGCCACCGCCCGCGCAGGGCGACGGGCAGCTGCGCCAGCCCGATCAGCGCGTACGCCCGCGCGTCCAGCTGCGGCCACCCCTGTGTCGGCGACTCCCGCCCCAGCAACACGGCCATCACGACCGTCATGCACGCGATCAGCGTGTCGACGGCGAGTGGGGGCGGGTTCCGCAGTCGCATCGCCGCAGCGTAACGCGGTGCCCGCGGAGACCGAGTCAATCGCCCGACGTACCGCGGAAGTTGTAGGAGGTTCAACCGAAGGTGGGATTCGCGAACGGCTCCGGATCCCTACCTTCGAACCGGGGGGAGGAGGCCCGCACCCACCGGGGGAGGTGCGGGCTTTTTTCCAAGCGCAGGGCACAGTTTCAAGCGCCCTCACAGGAGCGCCCCGAAAGGTGCGCGGGGAACTGCGCGACCAGCCCCCCACGCACCCGCACCCGACAACGAATCCCTAGCTCTTCATCAGCTCTTCATCGTGAAATGCAGCGTGTCCTTCAGATAAGGGATCACCAGCCACGGCTTCGGCTGCGCCATCAACGCCAGCAGCACGATCGCCAGCCCCAGCACCCCGTACGTCGCGATGTCCGTGAACCGCGACCGGACCGCCAGCATCCCCACGCTCGGCAGTATCCATCGCATCACCGCCCCGGCCAGCAGCGCCGCCCCGATCAGCAGCGCCCCGATCCGGAACTGGTCCAGCGAGGTCAGCAGCAGCCCCATCCCGACGGTCGCCAGTACGACCAGCATCGGCCACTGCCGGGCCGGCGCCGGCAGATCGCCCGACGCAGCCCTGCCGCCCCCTTCGGGGCGCGCCGTGTCCCGGGTGAACAGCGGGAAGCGCCGGGTCGCCCGGCGCCCCGCGCCCTGCTCGTGACCGCGGTCAGCCGACACTGCGCTCCGCCGCCTCGACCACGTTGACGAGCAGCTGCGCCCGGGTCATCGGCCCGACACCGCCGGGGTTCGGCGAGATCCATCCGGCGACCTCGGCGACCCCGGGGTGCACGTCGCCGACGATCTTGCCCTCGGCGTTGCGGGAGACGCCGACGTCGAGGACGGCCGCACCCGGCTTGACGTCCTCGGGACGGATCAGGTGCGGGGAGCCGGCGGCGGCGACGATGATGTCGGCGCGCTTCAGATGCGAAGCGAGATCCCGGGTACCGGTGTGGCACTGCGTGACCGTCGCGTTCTCGCTGCGCCGGGTGAGCAGCAGCGGCATCGGGCGCCCGATGGTCACGCCCCGGCCGACGACCACGACCTCCGCGCCCTTGATCTCGACGCCGTGGCGGCGCAGCAGGGTGAGCACGCCGTTGGGGGTGCAGGGCAGCGGCGCCGGCTCGCCGAGGACCAGCCGGCCGAGGTTCATCGGGTGCAGGCCGTCCGCGTCCTTGTGCGGGTCCATCAGCTCCAGGATGCGGTTCTCGTCGATGCCCTTGGGCAGCGGGAGCTGGACGATGTAGCCGGTGCAGGAGGGGTCGTCGTTGAGCTCGCGGACGACCGCCTCGATCTCCTCCTGGGTCGCGGTGGCCGGGAGTTCGCGCTGGATGGAGGCGATGCCGACCTGCGCGCAGTCGCGGTGCTTGCCGGCGACGTACTTCTGGCTGCCGGGGTCGTCCCCGACGAGGATCGTGCCGAGGCCGGGCGTGACGCCCTTCTCCTTCAGCGCCGCCACGCGGGCGGTCAGATCGGACTTGATCGCGGCTGCGGTGGCCTTGCCATCGAGAATCTGGGCGGTCATGGCTCCATCCTCGCGGATAGCGGCCTCCCGGTTCCAGTCGGGTGTGTGGTCATGATCAATGATGTTGCACTTGCACAACACATCGCGAATCGGGGTGGACAACAACACGCCCGTACTAAACGATGAGCGGCGCAGTATCGCGGTCCGGTGGGGGGCAAACCGCTCAGATCATGACGTACCTCCGTCCTTGTCCGCGTCGTCCCCGCAGGTTCAACGGAGGAAATCGGTCATGAGTTTCGGCGCGCCCAACGACCCCTACGGTCAGCCGCAGAACCCGCAGCAGGGCCAGCCCGGCTACGGCTACCCCCAGCAGCCCGGCTACCAGCAGGCCCCGCAGGGCGTGCCGCCGCAGGGCTACGGCTACCCCCAGCAGCCGGGCTACCCGCAGCAGGGCGGTTACGGCTACCCGCAGCAGGGGTACGGCGCCACTCCGCCGTACGCGAACTGGGGCCAGCGCTTCGGTGGCACCGTCGTCGACGGCCTCATCTTCCTGGTGCCGTACATCATCGTGATCGTCGGCCGGAACAACGGGGCGATCAGAGCGATCGGCCTCCTCGCCGTCCTCGGCGTCGCCATCTGGCAGCTGATCATGGAGGGCCGCACCGGCCAGACGGTCGGCAAGAAGGCGCTGGGCATCCGCCTGGTCAAGGAGGCCACCGGCCAGCCGATCGGCGTCGGCATGGCGTTCGTCCGCCGTATCGCGCACATCCTGGACAGCCTCGCCTGCTACCTGGGCTGGCTGTGGCCGGCGTGGGACTCCAAGCGCCAGACGTTCGCCGACAAGGTCTGCGGCACGATCGTGATCCGCAGCAACTGAGGCGTTCACCGGTAGGTACTCCAAGGGCCGTGTCCCCCGCGCAGGGGGACACGGCCCTGGTGTTTCCGCGCTGTCTGCCGGTGGCTCAGTGGAAGAAGTGCCGCGTGCCGGTGAAGTACATCGTCACGCCCGCCTTCTTCGCGGCCTCCACGACGAGCTCGTCACGGACCGAACCGCCCGGCTGCGCCACGGCCTTGATGCCGGCCGCGGTGAGGATCTCCAGGCCGTCGGGGAACGGGAAGAAGGCGTCGGAGGCGGCGTAGGAGCCGCGTGCCCGCTCCTCGCCCGCCCGCTCGACGGCGAGCTTCGCGGAGTCGACGCGGTTGACCTGGCCCATGCCGACGCCGACCGAGGCGCCGTCCTTGGCCAGCAGGATGGCGTTGGACTTCACCGCACGGCAGGCCTTCCAGGCGAAGGCGAGTTCGGCCAGCTCCCCGGGGCTGAGCGCTTCGCCGGTCGCGAGGGTCCAGTTGGCCGGGTCGTCGCCGTCGGCCTGCAGCCGGTCGGTGACCTGGAGCAGCACACCGCCGTCGACGGGCTTGACCTCGACCGGGTTGGCGGGGGCGCCCGGCGCCTTCAGCACCCGGATGTTCTTCTTCCTGGCGAGGGCCTCCAGGGCCCCCTCCTCGTAGTCGGGCGCGACGATGACCTCGGTGAAGATCTCGGCGACCTGCTCCGCCATCTCCTTGCTCACCGGCCGGTTGACGGCGATGACCCCGCCGAACGCCGACAGCGGGTCGCAGGCGTGCGCCTTGCGGTGCGCCTCGGCGACGTCCGCGCCGACCGCGATGCCGCAGGGGTTGGCGTGCTTGATGATCGCGACGCACGGCTCGTCGTGGTCGTACGCGGCACGGCGCGCGGCGTCCGTGTCCGTGTAGTTGTTGTACGACATCTCCTTGCCGTGCAGCTGCTCGGCCTTGGCGAGGCCGCCGCCGGAGGCGTCGACGTAGAGGGCGGCCGGCTGGTGCGGGTTCTCGCCGTAGCGCAGGGTGTTCTCGCGCTCCCAGGTGGCACCGAGGAAGTCGGGGAACGGCGAGTCGTCGACGGGCGCGTACTCGGAGGCGAACCAGCTCGCGACCGCCACGTCGTAGGACGCCGTGTGCTGGAAGGCCTCGGCGGCGAGCCGCTTGCGGGTGGCGAGGTCGAAGCCGCCGTCGGAGACCGCGGCGAGGACGTCGGCGTACCGGGCGGGGCTGGTGACGATCGCGACCGAGGGGTGGTTCTTGGCGGCGGCACGGACCATGGAGGGGCCGCCGATGTCGATCTGCTCGACGCACTCGTCGGGCGTGGCACCGGAGGCGACGGTCTCGCGGAACGGGTAGAGGTTGCTGACCACGAGGTCGAACGGCTCGACGCCGAGGTCCGCCAGCTGCTGCCGGTGGTCCTCCAGGCGCAGGTCGGCGAGGATGCCGGCGTGGACCTTGGGGTGCAGGGTCTTGACCCGGCCGTCCAGGCACTCCGGGAAGCCGGTGAGCTCCTCGACCTTGGTGACGGGGACACCGGCGGCGGCGATGCGGGAGGCGGTGGAGCCGGTGGAGACGAGTGCGACACCGGCCTCGTGCAGTCCGCGGGCGAGCTCTTCGAGCCCGGTCTTGTCATAGACGCTGACGAGCGCGCGACGGATGGCCCGCTTGCCGCTCTCGGCCGTGACAGTGCTCTCGGCGGTCACTGGATAACTACCTTTCGTCCCTCAATGCGATAGCCGTTGCGGGCGATCCGCCCCACGACCTCGACGAGCAGCCTTCGCTCGACGTCCTTGATGCGCTCGTGCAGAGCGCTCTCGTCGTCCTCGTCCCGGACCTCCACCACGCCCTGAGCGATGATCGGCCCGGTGTCGACGCCGTCGTCGACGAAGTGGACGGTGCAGCCGGTGACCCTGGCGCCGTACGCGAGCGCGTCCCGTACGCCGTGGGCCCCGGGGAAACTGGGCAGCAGGGCGGGGTGCGTGTTGACGGTCCGCCCCCCGAACCGCGCCAGGAACTCCTTGCCGACGATCTTCATGAACCCGGCGGAGACGACCAGGTCGGGCTCGTGGGCGGCCACGGCGTCGGCCAGTGCCCGGTCCCACTCCTCGCGGCTCCCGAAGTCCTTCACCCTGGTCACGAAGGTCGGGATCCCGGCCCGCTCGGCACGCGCGAGCCCCTCGATGCCGGCACGGTCGGCGCCCACGGCGACGACCTCGGCGCCGTAGGCCCGGGCGCCGTTCTCCGCGATCGCGTCGAGGAGCGCCTGCAGGTTGGTGCCGGATCCGGAGACCAGCACGACGAGGCGCTTGGCCACGGGCTTGGCGGCCACGGTGGGGGCCCTTTCTCGGGGGAGCGTCGGTACGGCGGCCGGACTCGTACCCGCTTTGTACATTCGTACGAGTGCATCGCGCCCCGGGATACGGGGAAGTCTACGAAGCGGCCGACCGTCAGCAACGATACCGGCACACCGGGCGGCCCCCACGGGACGGGGGCGTGGCCGGAAGGTAGCGTCTGGGAGGTACCGCGGCGGGAACGCGTCCGGGATACGGCGCGTTCACCGGGTAGGCAGTCGTTTCGGTTGCTCTGCCGATCACCCGCAGCCAGCCGTCGTATCCATCAACTCCGTTCTGTTCATCTTGATCTAGGGGAAGACGCTCACTTGATGCCGGACCGCAGCCTGGGACTTCGCATGCTCCCCCCGCAGTCGGTACAGGGAGGGACGCGTTCCGCCGTGCTGCTGCGGGAGCGGCCGGCCTCGCCGCCGGACGCGCCCTCCGACCGGCCGAAGGGCGACCAGCAGGACGACAACCCCTTCGCCCCGCCGCCCGAGGGCACGCCGGACACGCCCTGGCGGCCGCGCCGCCCGGCCGGTGACGACGATCAGGGTTCGGGGGCGCTCTGGGGCAGCCAGTGGAGCGACCGGCAGCCCGGCCGGCAGCCCGGCGGGTTCGGCGAGCGTCCCGACGGCGGCCCGGGCGGCAGCGGTCAGGGCGGTCCCGGTCCCGGCGGTCCTGGCGGCCCCGGAATGCGGTGGGACCCGACGGACCCGGCCCAGCGGCGGGCGCGGTACGCCCTGCTGTGCGGCATGTGGGCCTTCCTCTTCGCGCTCTTCAGCTGGCCGTACGTGGCGCTGCTGCTCGGTGCCCTGGCGGTCTACTGGGGCATCAGCGCGCTCCGCGCCAAGCCCCGCACCCCCGACGAGGCCACCACCGGCCGCCCCCAGACGACGGCGGCGATCAGCGGCCTGGTCACGGCGTCCCTGGCGCTGGCCCTGGTGGCGGCGAACTTCACGGCCCAGATGGTCTACCGCGACTACTACACCTGCGTCTCGGACGCCCTCACCAACGAGGCCAAGCAGTCCTGCGACCACCTGCTGCCGCAGGAGCTGCGGAACGTGCTGGGGACCGGGAACAGCTGACGGTAGGGGGCGGCAGGGTACGGAAAGCGACGGGAGGAGACCGGAGAGGACCGGAGGGTCAGGGGGCGTCGGTGTCCTCGGCGGCCGGTCCGTACAGCTTCCGCCGCGCCGTCCAGCGGGCCCTGCGGGCCGCCTCGTCCTCCCACAGTCCGGTCAGCGGGTCTCCGGGCAGCACCTCGCGCGGCTCGGCCGGCAGCGCCTCGTACCGCTCGGACGCGTCGCCGTCGCCCTGATCGGGCCGCAGCCCGACCACCACGACCTGGGCCGGGGGCGACACTGAGGCCGGTGCCCGGGGCGAGACCGAGGCCGGGGGCGGCGGGGCCTTGTGCGACGGCGTTCGGCGACCCTGCTTCCTCTGCTTCCTCGGCTTCGGCTTCTGATCCGGCCTCTGCTTGTGCTTGCGTTTGTGGTTGTGGTTGTCCGCCGTGCGCCCCTCCCCCGGCTTCCCCGGCGCGAACCCCAGCCATGCGGCGAGCGAGGCGGCGCCCTCCCTCCGCCACGCCTGCAGCCCCAGGGCGCCCGGTACGCCCACCGCGAGGAGCCAGCCGCCGGCCGCCATGCCCGTCTGCCACCAGACCGGGCCGAAGCGGGTCAGCGCGGCGACGCCCAGCGGGCCGCCGGCCAGCTCGGCCAGCGCCGCGAGCAGCAGCGCGCACAGCAGCGCCGCCAGTGCCGCCACCCCGGCCGTGCGCCCGGCCGGCCAGCTCCGCTTGGCCGCCCGCGCCGCCACGAACCACGCCACCGTCACCCCGGCCGTCACCGGCACCGCCCCGGCCAGCCAGTTCAGCGGAGTTCCGGGACCGTGCTGCGGCACCGCCGCCAGCAGCGGGAAGGGCGGGAGCTGCGGTGCCGGATCCGAGGCCAGGGGGTTCACGAGATGCCCGGCGCCGAGTGCGAAGCCGGGGCCCGCGGCGTACGACGCCGACCACACCGCCGCGTTCGGGATCAGCGCGACGCAGAGGAACAGGACCGTGCACCGGCCCGACCAGCCCGCCGTCAGCTGCAGGAACGACGACCGCGCCGCGTCGCCGTGCCCCACCAGTGACGCCGCGAGCAGCAGCGTCCCGCCCCCGAAGAACACGGCCGTCCCGGCCAGGGACGCGCGGACCGCCGTACCCCACCGCACCCGCGAGTCACGCCCGAGCAGCAGCCTGCGAACCGACCCGGGCAGCACCAGCACCAGGCTCAGCAGCGGTTCACGCGGACGGCCGTACGCCGTCCACACCCCGGCGCCCGCCGCGGCCGCCGCGAGCAGCGGCAGGCACACCGCCACCCACGGCCACTGGGGGCGCAGTTCGCCGCCGGACGCGTAGAGCGCGGCACACCCGCCGACGCCGAGGTAGCCGACGACGACCCCGGTCCACGCGGTACGGGCACGGACCGGCGGCGGTGCGCCGGCGCCGTCGCCGTCCGGCGCGTCGACCGCGTCCCGCGTACCCCGGTACACCAGCAGCGCCGGCAGCGCGGGCAGCAGCAACGGCGTCACCCCGACGGGCGCCGGTAGCGCGGACAGCGTGTCGGTGCGGACCAGTTCGACGCCGTGGGCGAGCAGCCACAGCGCCGCCGCGACGTGCACCGCACCGCCCGGACCGCTGTCGGGGTACGGCGAGCTGACCCAGAGCGCGATCACCAGCACGGCGAACGCGGCCAGGCCGAGCCCGGCCGCGAGGGCGCCGGCCGCCAGGCTCGCGGCCAGTCCCGGGGAGCGGTCGCGCACCCGGCCGAGCAGAGGCGACAACGACGGTCGGCGGGACGGCAACGACGGTCGGCGGGCGGTCATCCGAATCACGACCGCCATGCTCCCAACGACACGCGCTTTCCCGTCGTAACCAGTGAACAGCCGAAGTGTCGCTCAATATATGTTTATGTGCTTTTTCGAAGGGAGGTGCGCCCGATGACACAGAGCCCCGCCCGTACCGACGAGGCCGGACCGTCCCCCGCGCTGACGCCCGCTCAGGCCTTCGACGCGCTCTACGCGTTCTGCGCCCCGGCTCTGGTACGGCAGACCTACCTGCTCACCGGCCGCCGGGAGCTGGCGCAGGAGGCGGTCGAGCGGGCCTTCCAACTCGCCTGGCAGAACTGGCCGCAGGTGGCCCGCGACCGGGATCCGGCCGGCTGGGTGCGGGTGGTGGCGCACGAGTGCGCGCTCTCCCCCTGGCACCGCTTCCGCCTGCGCCACCGCCACCCCGAGCCCCCGCCGGCCGACGCGGCCGACCGCGCGCTCCTGGACGCGCTGCTGAAACTGCCCACGACGTACCGCCGCACGCTCCTGTTGTACGACGGCATCGGCCTCGACCTGCCGGAGACCGCGGCGGAGACGGAGGCGAGCACGCCGGCGGCGGCCGGCCGGCTGACCCGCGCACGGAGGCTGGTCGCCGGCCGGGTGCCGGAACTCGCCGACCCCGCCGCGCTGCACCGCCGGCTCGCCGAACTGGCCTCGACGGAGCGGCTGCGGGCGGCCCAGCCGCCCACCGTGCGGACGTACGCCGAACGGCAGACCCGTTTCTGGACCCGGTCGGCGCTCGCCTTCACGGCGACGATCATCGCGGCGACGACCCTCACGCTGCGGACGGCGCCGACGCACTACGAGGCGCCGATCGGCCCGGCCCAGGCGATCAGCGGGGTCCCGGCGGAGGTGGGGATGGGGCCGTTGTCCGCCGGGCAGCGGGCGCTGCAGGCGAAACTGCGGAAGTCTGCCGACAGCGGGCCGGAGAGGCTGATGCCGCTGGCCAGGTAGCACGGTTGGGTGCGGGTGCGTGGGGGCTGGTCGCGCAGTTCCCCGCGCCCCTTACGGGGCGCTGCCCAGCCGCTCCTTCCACAGCTCCCCAGCTGCGGGCAGGCGTGCCGCAGGGCGGCACGGGTGGGCGCTGGGGGTCCCCCGGCCGAAGGCTGGGGGAGGCACCCCGCAAGCGCGGGCGAGCGAAACGCCGGTAGGCCCACCCCCACCCCGGGGACGGGCCTACCGGCGTTCAGTCACGCAGCTGTTCAGCCGGCGAGGATCTCGCGCGCCAGCTTCGCCGTCTCGGTCGGGGTCTTGCCGACCTTGACGCCCGCGGCCTCCAGGGCCTCCTTCTTCGCCTGGGCGGTGCCCGACGAACCGGAGACGATGGCACCGGCGTGGCCCATCGTCTTGCCCTCGGGCGCGGTGAAGCCCGCGACGTAGCCGACGACCGGCTTGGTCACGTTCTTCGCGATGAAGTCCGCGGCCCGCTCCTCGGCGTCGCCGCCGATCTCACCGATCATCACGATCAGGTCGGTGTCGGGGTCGGCCTCGAACGCGGCGAGCGCGTCGATGTGCGTGGTGCCGATGATCGGGTCGCCACCGATGCCGACGGCGGTCGAGAAGCCGATGTCACGGAGCTCGTACATCATCTGGTACGTCAGCGTGCCGGACTTCGAGACCAGGCCGATACGGCCCGGCTTGGTGATGTCGCCCGGGATGATGCCGACGTTGGACTGGCCGACGGTGATGATGCCGGGGCAGTTCGGGCCGATGATCCGGGTCTTGTTGCCCTTCTTGCCGGCGTACGCCCAGAACGACGCCGAGTCGTGCACGGCGATGCCCTCGGTGATCACGACGGCCAGCGGGATCTCGGCGTCGATGGCCTCGACGACCGCGTCCTTGGTGAACTTCTCCGGCACGAAGATGACGGAGACGTTGGCGCCGGTGGCCTCGATGGCCTCCTTGACGGTACCGAAGACGGGTACCTCGGTGCCGTCGAAGTCGACCTTCTGTCCCGCCTTGCGCGGGTTCACGCCGCCCACGACGTTGGTGCCGTCCGCCAGCATGAGCTTGGTGTGCTTCATGCCCGTGGCGCCGGTCATGCCCTGGACGATGACCTTGCTGTCCTTGTTGAGCCAGATAGCCATGGTGTGTTGTGTCCTCGTCCTGAGTGCTTACTTGGCGGCGTTTGCCAGCTCGGCGGCCTTGTCGGCGGCGCCGTCCATGGTGTCGACGCGCTGCACCAGCGGGTGGTTGGCGTCGGTGAGGATCTTGCGGCCCAGCTCGGCGTTGTTGCCGTCGAGGCGGACGACGAGCGGCTTGGAGACGTCCTCGCCGCGGTCCTCCAGAAGCTTCAGGGCCTGCACGATGCCGTTGGCGACCTCGTCGCAGGCGGTGATGCCACCGAAGACGTTGACGAAGACCGACTTGACGTCGGGGTCGCCGAGGATGATCTCCAGGCCGTTGGCCATGACCTGGGCGGAAGCGCCGCCGCCGATGTCGAGGAAGTTGGCGGGCTTGACGCCACCGTGGTTCTCACCGGCGTACGCGACGACGTCCAGGGTGCTCATGACGAGACCCGCGCCGTTGCCGATGATGCCGACCTCGCCGTCGAGCTTGACGTAGTTGAGGTTCTTCTCCTTGGCGGCGGCCTCCAGCGGGTTGGCCGCGGCCTTGTCGTGGAGCTCGGCCCAGTCCGCGTGGCGGAACTCGGCGTTGTCGTCCAGCGACACCTTGCCGTCGAGGGCGATGACGTCGCCGGAGGCGACCTTCGCGAGCGGGTTGACCTCGACGAGGAGGGCGTCCTCCTTGATGAAGGTGTCCCACAGCGTGACCAGGACGTCGGCGACCTTGTCGGCGACCTCGGCCGGGAACTTCGCCGCGGCGACGATCTCCTTGGCCTTGGCCAGGTCCACACCGTCGATCGCGTCGATCGGGGTCTTGGCGACGGCCTCGGGGCGGGTGACCGCCACCTCCTCGATCTCCATGCCGCCCTCGACGGAGGCGATGGAGAGGAAGGTGCGGTTGGCACGGTCGAGGAGGAAGGAGACGTAGTACTCCTCGAGGATCTCCGGGGCCGTCTCGGCGATCATCACCTTGTGGACCGTGTGGCCCTTGATGTCCATGCCGAGGATGTCCGTCGCCCGGGCGACGGCCTCGTCCGCGGAGGCGGCCAGCTTGACGCCACCGGCCTTGCCGCGGCCACCGACCTTCACCTGCGCCTTGACGACGGACTTGCCGCCCAGACGCTCGGTGATCGCGCGCGCCGCCTCAGGCGTGTCGATGACTTCACCGGCCAGCACCGGTACATCGTGCTTGGCGAAGAGGTCCCTCGCCTGGTACTCGAACAGGTCCACGCGCTTCCGTCCCTATCAGTGATCTCGCGGTTCGTTGGATGCGTGGGCGTGCCGCGAAGGGCAACGTGACGTCCGCATGGGTCACAGGGGAAGCGCACACGGTGTCCGAGCGCGCGGCATGTCCGTCTCGCAGGTTATCGCCGCTCGCTGAGGGTCTCTAAATCGGGAGTCACACCTGAGCGGTGATACCTGTCACATGATGCCGGGTAGCACCGGTTTTCGTGGCACGGCGTGCCGTCTTGCGTGCGATGTGCGAGGCCTCACCGGGCTGGGGTTGGCCCGGTGAGGCCTCAGGCCCCGAGGACCTCCGGTTCTCGGGGCCGGGCGGCCGCCCCCGCCCCAGGGGGAGGGCCGACCCGAACCGTGGGACTCCGGCCGGACGGACGACGGCATTCGGCCGCCCGCACCGGGCCACCCACGGAGTCACAGAAGGCCGCTCACCCGGGTCTACGCCCGGCGGTCGGCCTCCGGGGCCATGGGGGTGACCGCCGAGGGGAAGGGGAGATGGCCGGGAGCGGTGTCCGTGAGCATGGTCGCCGCGCGGTTCTGGAGGGCCTGGGCCTGAGCTCGGGCGGTGGCCTGCGCCCTGGCCGTGGCGGTCGCGGCGCGGGCCGCGCGGGCGCCCTGGATGGCCTGGGCACCGCGGATCCGGGCCGCCCGGCCCGTCACGGCGGGCGGCTCCTCCGGGCCGGCCGCTGCGGGCCGGCCGAACGCCCACGCCCAGGTCCCGCCGGCGGCTGTGACCATGGAACGGCCGATGTATTCGTTCATGTGTACGTCAGTCCTTCGGGGCTCCGGCGCGTTCGCCACGCGCATACGGAGCCGGGAGAGCTTCCGGTGAGGCCGGAAGCGCGGCTGGGGACATCGCCGTCCGGAGCGCTCGGCAGGGGAAACCGAGCAGGGGGAACCGTGACGTGCTCACGGAGTCCGGAAGGGGGATCCGAAAGGGTCCGGACGGGCGGGCAGACCTGTTCCGCCCCCACGCGACAGGTCTGTGGCGGGGAAGGTGGTCGCCGGTCCTAGCCGGGGAAGACGGGGATGTCCCGGTATCTGTCCGGGGTCCCGGCCGCGTCGGGACGCGCGGCGGCACCGGGCACGAGCCCGAGCGGCGCCCGGCCGGCGAAGGTCACGGCGTGCGCGTCACCGTGCCGGGAGGGGCTGCCGTCGACCGCCGACTTGCCCAGCGCACCGTCCGGGTCCCCGGTGGGCGCGGGGTGGGCGGGAGCGCCGACGGCGCGGGTGGCACGGTGGGTCCCGGTGTGGGTCGCCCTGTCGGGCGCGAAGGCCACGGCGGTGATCCGCGGCCCGTACGACACCGCGGTGGTCGCCGCCGCGTTCCTTTCGCTACGGGACTTGTCGTGCCCGGCGTGGTGCGTGACCGGCGTCCGCGACTGCGCGGGGCCGGGCGTCGACGTCACCGGTGCCGGTGCCGACTCGACCGGCGGCTCGGAGACGACGGGAAGCTCCGGCACCTGCACCACGGGCAGCTCCGTCACCTGCCGCACCGTCTCGGTGAGGGTCTCGGTGAGTGTCTCGGTCAGGGCCGAAGTGACGGGAGAGTTCACGGTGGCGGCCACCGTGCCGGTCACGGACCGGACGACCTCGTGGACGCCGTCCACCGCCGACGCCACCGGCGCCGCCGTCACCGCCTCGACGACCGCGGACTTCCGCGCCCCCGGCGGCGGCGTCTTCTGGGGCACGACCGACGTCAACGGCGTCAACGTCGGAGTCGTGGGCGCTCCCTCGGCCGCCTGCGCCTGCTGCCCGCAGAGGAAGCCGAGCGCGAGGAGTCCGCCGACCAGCAGCGCCAGTTGCAGCGCACGTCGTCCCGGCGCCGTGCGCAACACGCGCACGGCGGCACCGGACACAACGGCTGGCGAGGTCAAGACGGGGAGGATCCTCCCGTGCGGCGGAACAGAGCAGAGGGGCCCGACGGTGTGAAGGCCGGTGAATGACCCGTGGAGACTTCGATCCTTGCACGGGACTCCCGAGGTTGCGCAAGCCCCCCGTTACCGATGGGTAGTCATGTCCGTTTTGACGGCGGGTGCCGGACATCGCCGAGTCGACAAGTCACCCTCCAGGCGCGGCATCACACGGTGTCCGGCACCGGAATCGGCCGCTTCTCGATCGCGGCCGCCATCACCTCGGGGAAGAGGTCGGGCGTGCACGCGAACGCCGGTGCCCCCAGCGCCGCGAGCGCGGCAGCGTGCTCCCGGTCGTACGCCGGCGCCCCCTCGTCCGACAGCGCGAGCAGCGCCACGAACTGCACCCCCGACGCCTTCATGGCCGCGACCCGCTTCAGCATCTCGTTCCGTATCCCGCCCTCGTAGAGGTCGCTGATGAGGACGACGACGGTCTCCGCCGGCCGGGTGATCTGCGACTGGCAGTACGCCAGTGCCCGGTTGATGTCCGTACCGCCGCCGAGCTGGGTGCCGAACAGGACGTCCACCGGGTCGTCCAGCTGGTCGGTGAGGTCGACCACCGCGGTGTCGAAGACGACGAGCCGGGTGTCGATCGACCGCATGGACGCCAGCACCGCCCCGAACACCGAGGCGTACACCACCGACGCGGCCATCGACCCGGACTGGTCGATGCAGAGCACCACCTCCTTCTTCACCGACTGCGAGGCCCGCCCGTACCCGACCAGCCGCTCCGGCACGATGGTCCGGTACTCCGGCAGGTAGTGCTTGAGGTTGGCCGCGATGGTGCGGTTCCAGTCGATGTCGTGGTGGCGCGGCCGGTTGATGCGAGCGCTGCGGTCGAGGGCCCCGGTGAGGGTGGCCCGGGTACGGGTGGCCAGCCGCTTCTCCAGGTCCTCGACGACCTTGCGCACCACCGCCCGTGCCGTCTCCTTCGTGGTCTCCGGCATCGCCTTGTTCAGCGAGAGCAGCGTGCCGACCAGGTGCACGTCCGCCTCCACCGCCTCCAGCATCTCCGGTTCGAGCAGCAGCGAGGCCAGCCCGAGCCGGTCGATGGCGTCCCGCTGCATGACCTGGACGACGGAGGACGGGAAGTACGTCCGGATGTCCCCGAGCCAGCGCGCCACCGACGGCGCCGACGCCCCGAGCCCCGCCGAACGCTCCCGCCCCGACTGGGCCCTGTCCCCCTTGCCGTACAGCGCGGCCAGCGTCCCGTCCATCGCCGCGTCCCGCCCCGACAGCGCGCACCCGGTGCCGTCGGCGGCCTCGCCCCCGAGCACCAGCCGCCACCGCCGCAGCCGCTCCCGGCCCGGATCGCCGAGTCCGGCACCGGCGTCCGTCGTGTCCGCCGTGTCCGACACATCCGTCACGTCCGTCACGTCCGTGGTCATCTCCCCGCCCCCACAAGGTCGTTGTCCGGTTCCGCTGCGTCTTCCCCCTCGTCGAGGCCGAGCAACAGGCGCAGCACCGGCAGTACGGCGTCGGCGCGCCCGGCGTCCGTCTCGGCACCGAAGCCCGGTGTCCCCCCGGTCCGTCCCGCTCCCTCCTGCGGCCGCTCCCCGGGCCCGCGGCGCACCAGCTCGCCGATCGTCCGGCGCACCCCGGGCTCGTACACCGAGAACGTCCGCCGCAGCAGCGGCAGTACGTCCGTGAACGCCTCCGCCGGTACCCCGGTCAGCCAGGAGTCGACCAGGCCGAGCAGCCGTTCGTCGTGCACCAGCAGCATCCCGCCCCCGCCGCTGCCGCCCACGAACCCCTCGATCCAGGCGGCCCCGTCCGCCGGCGGGGTCCCCGGCGAGAGCACCAGCCCCATCAGCCGCGCCGCCTCCTCCGGCCCCAGCTCCCCCTCGTCCAGCAGGATCCGCACGGACCGCCCGCGCAGCACCCCGGGCACGCGCTCCCGCCCGGACAGCGTGCGCAGCACGGCCCGCCAGCGGCCCCGCAGGTCACGCCCGCCGGAATCGGCCCCCGCCGCCGCCCCGGCCCCCGTTCCTGGCTCGCCGAGCAGACCCACCGCCGTGTGCACCGCGTCCACATGGCCGCGCATCTCCTCCGCCGCGTCCGCGTCCAGGGCGGCGCAGGCCGGTGGAAGCCCGACGAAGACCCGCTCGGCAAGGCCCGCTGCGACCTCGGCGAGCGCGTGGATGTCGGTGCCCCGGACGTCGCCGTAGCGCAGGGAGCGGACCAGGGCCGGGAGGGCCTGGGCGAGGTGGCCGACGTCCGTGTCCAGGGCGGCCCGGTCGGCGAGCGCCCGCATCACCACCGGCAGCGCGTCCGGCAGTCCGGCGAGCAGACAGTGCTCGGCGAGCCCGGTGACCTCGGCGAGCGCGCTCGCCTGCACCGCGTCGGCCTCGGCCCTGGCGGTCGCCGCCCCCTCGACGGTCGTCCCCCACACCCCGGCCTCGGCCACCCGCACCGACAGCTCCGGCTCCCAGCGCAGCCGCCACGTCTCCCGGAACGTCCCCGTACCGGCCCGGGACTGCGCGGGCTCGCCCCACTCGACGCCGAGCAGCCGCAGCCGGTGCAGCAGCCTGCTGCGCCCCGCGTCGGTGTCCTTGCGCAGGTCGAGCTCCAGCTCCCGCTCAAGCGCCTCCGGCTTGAGCCTGAGCCTGCGCTGCTCCCGGACCAGGTCCCGCTGCAACGGCACCGCGGGCGCCGCCTCCGGCACCTCCCCCAGCACGTCCCCGACCACCAGCCGGTCGTGCACCAGCGCCAGCGGGACGTCCGAGCCCTCGCACAGCACCGCCCGCACCGCGTCGGTGGTCTCGCCGAGGCCGGGCAGCGGACGGCCGCGCATCACGGCCAGCGTCTCGGCCAGCCGTACGGCTTCGATGACATGGGCCGAGGAGACGATCCGGTCCTCCTCGCGGAGCAGCCCGGCCACCTTGACGAGCCATCGCTCCACCGGCCGGTCCGGAGCGCGGAACAGATGTCCGTACCAGCCCGGCGAGTCGATGCCCGCGCCGTAGCCGCTCGCCCGGGCCAGCCGACGGTTCGTCCACGGCACCCAGGTCAGGTCCGCCTTGACCTTGGGCAGTCCCTTCAGCAGCTCCCGGTCGGCGGCGACGGTGCTCTTCGCGCGCAGCGCCGGCACGTGCCACGCCCCGCACACCACCGCGACCTGCTCCCCGAACTCCCGCTGCGCGGCGCGCAGTCGGAGCCGCATGTGGGCCTCCCGCACGGGATCCCGGTCGCGGCCGCCGGCCCCGTACGTCTCCCGCAGCGCCCCCATCGCCTCCGCCACCGCGGCGAACGGCGCGAACGCGTCCCGCTCCCCGGCCCCGTCCCGGTGCTCGACGACGTCCTCCCACCACCGCTCGGGATCGTCGTAGCCGGCGGCCTCGGCGAGGGCCGCGAGAGGGTCGACGCGCAGCTGACGACCGGCGCCGGACTCGTCGGCCCCATCGGGCTGCTGCCGCCCGGCGGCGGGCTCGTCCGCCTCCGTGCCGGGGACCGCGACCGCTTCTTCGTCCTCCCCTTTCCCCCAGGCCAGCGTGTGCGTGGCCGGCAGGTCGATGAAGCGGGCCGGGACCTCGTGCTCCAGGGCCCAGCGGAGGGCCACCCACTCGGGGCTGAAGTCGGCCAGCGGCCAGAACGCGGAGCGGCCGGGCTCGTCCACGGCGTGCGCGAGGAGCGCGACCGGTGGCCGCATCTCCGGGTCGGCGGCCAGCGGGATCAGCGCGTCGGCCTCGGGCGGCCCCTCGATCAGCACGGCCCGCGGCCGGGCGGCGTCCAGCGCGGCCCGCACCGCCCGCGCGGAGCCGGGCCCGTGGTGCCGCACCCCCAGCAGCAGCGGCCCGGGACCGGGCGACCGCCGCCACTCCGTGTCGTCCCTCATGTGCTCACCTCGCGGCAGGCGCGGTAGAAGTCCTTCCAGCCGTCCCGCTCGCGGACGACCGTCTCCAGGTACTCCTGCCAGATGACCCGGTCGGCGGCCGGGTCGCGGACGACGGCCCCGAGGATGCCGGCCGCGACGTCACCAGCCCGCAGCACGCCGTCCCCGAAGTGGGCCGCCAGGGCGAGGCCGTTGGTCACGACGGAGATCGCCTCGGCCGTGGAGAGCGTGCCACTCGGCGACTTGAGCTTGGTGCGGCCGTCGGCGGTGACGCCGTCGCGCAGCTCGCGGAAGACGGTGACGACCCGGCGGATCTCCTCGATGCCGTCGGGCGCGGCGGGCAGCTCCAGGGAGCGGCCGATCTGGTCGACCCTGCGGGCCACGATGTCGACCTCGGCGTCCGGGCTCTCCGGCAGTGGCAGCACCACGGTGTTGAAGCGGCGGCGCAAGGCGCTGGAGAGGTCGTTGACGCCCCGGTCGCGGTCGTTGGCGGTGGCGATCAGGTTGAACCCGCGGACCGCCAGCACCTCCTCGCCCAGCTCCGGGATCGGCAGGGTCTTCTCCGACAGGATCGTGATCAGCGTGTCCTGCACGTCGGCGGGGATCCGGGTCAGCTCCTCGACTCTCGCCGTCATCCCCTCCGCCATGGCCCGCATGACGGGGCTCGGCACCAGGGCGTCCCGGCTCGGGCCGTGGGCCAGCAGCTGCGCGTAGTTCCAGCCGTAGCGGATGGCCTCCTCCGGGGTGCCGGCCGTGCCCTGCACCAGCAGGGTCGAGTCTCCGCTGACGGCGGCCGCCAGGTGCTCGGAGACCCAGGTCTTGGCGGTACCGGGCACGCCGAGCAGGAGCAGGGCGCGGTCGGTGGCAAGGGTGGTGACGGCGACCTCGACGATGCGGCGCGGTCCGACGTACTTCGGCGTGATCACCGTGCCGTCCGGCAGCGTGCCGCCGAGCAGATAGGTGGCCACCGCCCACGGCGACATCCTCCAGCGGGCCGGGCGCGGCCGGTCGTCCTGCGCGGCCAGCGCCGCGAGTTCGGCCGCGAAGGCGTGCTCGGCGTGCGGTCGCAGCGCACTCTCGGTGCTCGTCGGGTCGGTCAGTTCCACGGACACAGTCATGGCTGAGGCCCCCTCCAGCTCGGCCGGTTCGGATCTGGTGTCCACCGTGCACCACGCCACTGACAATCGCTCTGACCTGCACAAACACGCTCGCCGGGGCGATTGTCAGTGGCGGGATCTACCTTCGATGACATGACTCAGCAGGGGGTGCGCTGGAGTGCGGACCAGGTGCTGGCCTTGGCGCCTGACGCCGCGTCACGCAAAGCAGGAAGCAGACTCGGGGCGGCCGGGCCGTGGTCCGGGACCGGGAGTTGCGAGGAGGGGACGGTATGGGGACTGTGCAAGGGCAGCGGCAGCAAGCCGTACCAGACGATCGTGGACATCGCCGACCCGGCGGGTCCCGCCTACAAGTGCAGTTGCCCGAGCCGGAAGTTCCCCTGCAAGCACGCCCTCGGACTGCTCCTGCTCTGGGCGGGCGAGGACGACTCGGTACCGGCGGTGCCGCAGCCCCCGGACTGGGCCGAGCAGTGGATCGCGGGCCGGCGCAGGCGTGCGGAGGACAAACGGCCGGCGGAGGGCGGGAGTTCCCCGGCTGCCGCTGATCCGGAGGCGGCCCGGCGCCGGGCGGAGAGGCGGGCCGAGCGGGTCACGGCGGGCGCCACGGAGCTGGAGCAGCGCCTGTCCGACCTGCTGCGCGGCGGCCTGGCCGCGGCCGAGCAGGCGGGGTACGGACTGTGGGAGGAGACGGCGGCCCGCATGGTCGACGCCCAGGCCCCCGGACTGGCCGCGCGGGTGCGGGAGTTGGGGGCGATACCCGGCTCCGGTCCGGGCTGGCCGGTGCGGCTCCTCGAGGAGTGCGCGCTGCTGCACCTTCTCGACCAGGGCTGGCTGCGCCGGGACCGGCTGCCGGCGGGCCTCGCGGCCACGGTCCGCTCCCGTGTCGGCCTGCCCGCCGCGGCGGACGGCCCGCCGGTGCGCGACCGCTGGCTGGTCCTCGCCCAGTACGACGCGGCGGACGCGAAGCTGACGACCCGCCGGATCTGGCTGCACGGCGCCGACTCGGGCCGTACGGCACTGCTCCTCTCCTACGGCGCGGCCGGTCGCGCCCCCGAGCTGGCGCTGCCGGTCGGCCTCGCCCTGGAGGCGGAGCTGTCCGCCTATCCGGGCGCGGGCCAGTACCGGGCGGCGCTGGGTGAGCGGTTCGCCGCACCCGCGCCCCTCTCGATACGGCCGCCGGGCGTGCCGACCGCGCAGGCGGCGGCCCGGTACGGGGAGGCGCTGCGCGACGACCCGTGGCTGGAGTCGGTGCCGGTGACACTGGCCCGGGTCGTGCCGGTCCCGGACGGCGACTCCTGGCAACTGGCGGACGCCGAGGGTGAGTCCGCGCTGCCGCTCGCTCCCGCCGCCCGTTCCGGGCCCGGGCTGTGGCGGCTGGTCGCGCTCTCGGGGGGCGCCCCGGTCACGGTCTTCGGCGAGTGCGGCCACCGCGGCTTCACCCCGCTGACGGCCTGGCCGGAGACGGCGGGCGAGGCGGTCCCGCTGTGCTGACCCGGCCGACACACGCCCCGCCCCGGCACCACCGCCCCGCGCCCCAGCCGACTCGCAGAACTCGCGGAACTCGCAGAACTCGCGGAAAGGGAACCCCGTGACCGCTTGGGAGGATCTCGTCACCACGGCGCTGCTGGGCACGGACCGGCGGCCGCCCGCGACCGGCGGGCCGGGCCGTGAGGCTCCGGTGGCCCTGCTGGACGAGGCAGCCGTGGCCACCGTACGACGGCGGGCCGGGCTGCGTCCGGCACCGGCCGCGCCCCGCCCCGAACCGGCCGCCGAGGACCTGCGCCCCGCGCTGCCGGCCGCCGCGGCCCGCCGGCTGGCGATGCTGCTCTCCGACCGTCCCGGCATCGCGGCCGGCAGCCGCCGGGGCACCTCGCCCGACCTGATGGAGCTGCTGCCGCAGTGGCTCGCGGCGGCCAACGCACGCGGGTTCGCCGCACCCCCGCAGACACTGCCCGCACTGCTGGACGCGGCCAGGGGCCGTACCGACCTGCGGCCCGCCGCGCTGGCCTTCGCCGGACCGCGTGCCCTGTGGCTGGCCCGGCTCAACCAGGACTGGCGGTTCGCCCTGCGCGCGGTCCCGGGCGGCGGCGCGGCCCTGCCCGGCCCCGAGGACACCGAGGCGATACAGCAGCTGTGGCAGGAGGGGCTGTTCGCCGAGCGGGTCGCGCTGCTGGCCGTGCTGCGGGCCCGGGCCCCCGAGGCGGCGCTCGAGCTGCTGGCCGGGACCTGGGCGACGGAGCGGGCCGAGGACCGGCTGATGTTCCTCGACTCGCTGCGCACGGGACTGGCCGCCGGGGACGAGCCGTTCCTGGAGCAGGCGCTGTCGGACCGGAGCCGCAACGTGCGGACGACGGCGGCGGAGCTGCTGTCCGCGCTGCCCGGCTCGGCGCTCGCCGGGCGGATGGCGGTGCGGGCCGGGTCGTGCGTGGCCGTCGACCACACCGGGAACGGCCCGGTGATCGCGGTGGAGGCACCGCCGGAGTGCGACCCGGGGATGGAGCGCGACGGAGTGGTGGCCAAACCGCCGACCGGGCGCGGCGAACGGTCCTGGTGGCTGGGGCAGTTGGTGGAGGCGACCCCGCTCTCCACCTGGCCGGCGCGGCTCGGTGGCCGTACGCCCGGGGAGATCGTGGCGCTGCCGGTCGCGGACGGCTGGCAGGCCGAGCTGCACGCGGCCTGGTGCCGGGCCGCCGTACGGCAGCGGGACGCCGAGTGGGCGAGAGCGCTGCTCGGGGTTCCGGCGGCACCGGAGGCGGGCGGTCCGGGGGCGGTGTCCCTGGCCGAGCGGGCCAAGCTGCTGGGCACGCTGGAGGGCGCGGAGCGGGCCGGCTGGGTGGCCGGCTTCATCGCGGCGCACGGCCTGTCGGAGGCGTTCCAGCTGCTCGGTGTGTGCGCCGTACCGTGGTCGGCGCCGCTCGGCCGGTCCGTGGTGGACGCCCTCAACATCGCGCGGGACGCGGGGAGTTACCCGTGGAGTTTCAGCGGGGTGATGGGCCTTGCCGAACGCTGCCTGGACCCCGCGGAAGCCGGCCGCCTGGACGCGCTCCTGGCCGTACCGGACGAACGCGAGGACGCGTCACCGGGCGCCGGCGGCTACTGGGCGGAGGCGTTCCAACGCCTGGTGACAACACTGAGACTCCGGTCGGCCATGCTCAAAGAGCTCGACGACAGCGCCCCATAAGGGGCGCGGGGAACTGCGCACCCAGCCCCCACCGGCGGTCGGCCGACACACGACCCGCACCACCGAAGTCGGCCCCCCCGCGAACGCGGCCTACGCCTCGGTCGGCTGCCTGACGTTCTCCCGCACCCACTCCACGATCGACGACATCGTCGCCCCCGGCGTGAAGATCGCGGCGACGCCCTTCTCCTTGAGGGGGGCGATGTCGTCCTCGGGGATGATGCCGCCGCCGAAGACGAGGATGTCCTCGGCGTCGCGCTGCTTGAGCAGGTCGATGACCGCGGCGAACAGGGTGTTGTGGGCGCCGGAGAGGATGGAGAGGCCGATGGCGTCGGCGTCCTCCTGGATGGCCGTGTCGACGATCTGCTCCGGCGTCTGGTGGAGGCCGGTGTAGATGACCTCCATGCCCGCGTCGCGCAGCGCCCGCGCGATGACCTTGGCTCCGCGGTCGTGGCCGTCGAGCCCCGGTTTGGCCACCACCACACGGATCGGGCCGGCTGCCACACCCATCACTGCCTCCATGACCATGAAACGAACACGCCAACATCCATCCGTACCGAGAAGTACCGCACATTCGGCGCGTTCCGCCACCCGTCTCAAGTGAACGAACGTTATCTCCAGCATCCCGCAACCGGCAGTTTCGCGGAGGTTACAGAGGGGGAAATCACACACAGCGGGACACGTCAGGGAGCCGCAGCGTGGTCCGCGGGGACGGTACGGACACGCGACGCGGCAAGTCGTCGTACACGGCCGGCCACCCCCGCAGCCTCCGCCCGGCCTCCCCATGAGGGCACACGGGGGACGGAGCTGTCCTCGGCGTGCCGACAGGAGGTCGGCCGATGAAGGTCACCGAGGTACTGGACCCTTTTCTCCCGTTCTGCCGCCGCCTCCTCCCCGACAGTCTCGCCGGCCTGTCGCTGGCCCTCCTGAAGTCGACCGCCCTGGAGGCCGCGATCCTGGCCGGGCATCTCCTGCTGTACCCGACGGGCCTCACCCCTGAGCGCCGCCCGCCTGTACCGTCCGTACCGCACGTACCGTCCGCGCCGTCCGTGGAGCCCGACGGCACGGTCCGGCTGCCGGTCCGGCCGGCCCCGCCGGTCGTGCTGCTGCACGGCTTCATCGACAACCGCTCGGTCTTCGTCCTGCTGCGCCGCGCCCTCGCCCAGCACGGCGGCCAGCGCGTCGAGTCGCTCAACTACTCGCCGCTGACCTGCGACATCCGCACCGCCGCCGAGCTGCTCGGCCGGCACATAGAGGAGATCTGCGAGCGCACCGGCAGCGGCCGGGTCGACATCGTCGGGCACAGCCTCGGCGGGCTGATCGCGCGCTACTACGTCCAGCGCCTCGGCGGCGACCTGCGCGTCCGCACCCTGGTGACGCTCGGCACCCCGCACTCCGGCACCCGGGTGGCACCGCTCGCGGACGCGCACCCGATCGTGCGGCAGATGCGCCCCGGGTCGTCGGTGATCGAGGAGCTGACCAGGCCCGCACCCGGCTGCCGCACCCGGTTCGTGAGCTTCTGGAGCGACCTCGACTCGGTGATGGAGCCGGTGGAGACGGCCCGCATCGACCATCCGGACCTCATGGCGACGAACGTGCGGGTGACCGGGATCGGTCACCTTGCCCTGCCCGTCCACCCGGCGATCGCGTCCGGTATACGGCAGGCCCTCGACGAAACACCCGCGGAGGAGCGGATCGCGGGCGGTCTGACGGTGGCCTGAGGGCGGACCGGGCGAGCGAGGACCGCCCGGCGGCGCTCGGCGGAGCCTCGGCGCGGCCCGACGGAGCCCGTTTGGACGCACCCCACGCTCGAACACTCATCGAACAAAAGGCCAAACCCGCGCCCGTCGTCCCCCGAAACACGGCCGAATGCCCGTTTCCCGAAACAGCGAAACCTGTTGAAGATTGTCGCGCCCGTATACCGCCGGGTACAGTCGCCGCACTGCTCTGGCAGCCCCTGTTGTCGAGGCGAAAGAGAAGTTGGTGAACGACCGTCACCCGTCGGGGACCATGACCACCCCGGCCCCGGCTTCCGACGCCGATCCGGCGCACTACGCGCCCTACGGCACCCAGGAAGCCCAGTACGGCGACTTCACCACGTACGGCGACCACACCGCCACCGGCGCCGCGTTCCACAGCGACCCGCTCTTCGGCAGCTTCCCGAGCCAGGGCCAGGGCCATGCCACCGGCGCGTACGACGCCACGCAGTGGCAGACGGCCGGCGGCCAGACACTGAACTACGACCCGTACGCGGCCCAGCACCACGCCGCCTACGACTCCGGCGCCTACGACAGCACCGCGTGGACCGTCCCGGCGCCGGCGCAGGAGACGGTCGCCGACACCAGCGGCCACTGGGACGCGAACGCCTGGCTCCAGCCCGAGCAGTCGGCCGTGGCCGGGGCGACCCAGCAGTGGGAGTGGGGCACCCAGGCCTTCGACACCGGTGTGTACGACGCCACGCAGTGGAACTCCGACGGCACCCCGGCACAGACCGCCGAGCCCGGGTACGAGCACGAACCGCAGGCCGCCGCCTTCGACGAGTCGGCGAACCAGATGTTCGATCAGCTCCCCTACGAGGAGCGCGGGGAGTTCGAGGAGCTGGGAGAATTCGGGGAGTTCGGGGAGTCCACGGAAAACCTCCCGGACGACGGCGAGCTGACCGCGACCGGCGAACTGCCTGAAGTAACGCCACTGCTGGACGACCAGGAAGAGGTCACCCCGGTCACGCCGGCGGCGACGACCCGCGCGGGGTCGCGTTCCCGCCGCCGTACGCCTCCCAAGCGGTCCGCGCTGCTGACCGTCGCCGTGCCCTCGGTGTGCGTGATGGGGGTCGCCGGGATCGCGGCCGCCTCCGTCAACAGCCTGACCGGCGACGGCAAGGACACCACGGCCTCCGCCTCCGACGCGCAGTCGGTGAAACCGTCCGCCGCCAACAGCAAGCTGGACGCCCAGCTGCGGACGCTCTCGGCGGGTGCCAACGACTTCGCCGACCGGGCCAGCCGGACGCAGGAGCGCATCGACCTCAAGGCCCAGCAGGAGTCCGAGAAGAAGAGGGCGGCGGCGGAGGCGGCCCGCAAGGAGCGGCTGCGCCCGAAGTACGCGCTGCCGGTCACGCAGAAGGGCCTCAGCGCCTACTTCGGCCAGGCCGGCGTGAACTGGATGTCCGTCCACACCGGCATCGACTTCCCCGTCTCCTACGGCACGACGGTGATGGCCGCCACCGACGGCGTCGTCTCCACCAAGTGGAACAGCGCCTACGGCAACATGATGATCGTGACGGCGAAGGACGGCACGGAGACGTGGTACTGCCACCTCTCCTCGTACCGTGTCGCCGCCGGTACGACCGTGAAGGCCGGCGATCCGATCGCGTACTCCGGGAACTCCGGGAACTCGACCGGCCCGCACCTGCACTTCGAGGTCAGGCCGGCCGGAGGCGCTGCCATAGACCCGCTGCCGTGGCTGCGCAGCCACGGCCTCGACCCGACCTGACCCCGCCGATATCGGCGATACCGGCGATACCGGTGGGTCCCGCCGCAGCGGGACCGGGCCCCGTGTCCTACAGCTTTTCCACCGGCGCGTACCGCAGCAGCAGCCGCTTCGGCTTGGCCTCGCCGAAGTCGATCGTCGCCTCCGCGTTGCCGCCCGTGCCCTTCACCGCGACGACCGTGCCGAGGCCGAACTGGTCGTGGGTGACGCGGTCGCCGACGGCCAGCGAGACCACCGGCTTCTCCGAGGTCCGCCGGGTGGCGAAGCCGGACGCACCGGAGGCCGAGGAGCGTGAGCGGGTCGAGGAGAGCGAGGCCGCCACGCCCGCCGCGGGCCCGGCGGAGACCGGCGCCGTCGCCCCGGTCCGCTTCCACTCCAGATACGCGCCCGGGATCTCCTCCAGGAAGCGCGAGGGCGGGTTGTACGACGGCTGGCCCCAGGCGCTGCGCATCGACGACCGGGTGAGGTACAGCCGCTCCCGCGCACGCGTGATGCCGACGTACGCGAGCCGCCGCTCCTCCTCCAGTTCCTTGGTCTGGCCGAGGGCACGCATGTGCGGGAAGACGCCGTCCTCCATGCCGGTCAGGAACACCACCGGGAACTCGAGACCCTTGGCGGTGTGCAGGGTCATCAGGGTGATGACGCCGTCGCCGTTCTCGTCCTCGTCGGGGATCTGGTCGGAGTCGGCGACCAGGGCCACCCGCTCCAGGAAGGCGGCGAGCCCGGGCTGCTCCTCGCCCTCGCCGGTCTCCTGCTCGAACTCCAGCGCCACGGAGGCGAGTTCCTGGAGGTTCTCGATGCGGGTCTCGTCCTGCGGGTCCGTCGAGTTCTGCAACTCGGCCAGGTATCCGGTGCGTTCGTAGATCGCCTCCAGGACGGTGGCGGGTCCGGCGCCGGACTCCACGACCGTACGGAGGTCCTCCATCAGCGTGTTGAACCGCTTGACCGCGTTCGTCGACCGGGCGGCCATGCCGTACGCCTCGTCGACGCGCTTGAGCGCCTGCGGGAAGCTGATCTTCTCGCGCTGGGCGAGGGCGTCGATCATCGCCTCCGCGCGGTCGCCGATACCGCGCTTGGGAACGTTGAGGATCCGCCGGAGCGGGACGGAGTCCTCCGGGTTGGCCAGCACCCGCAGGTAGGCCAGGACGTCCCGGACCTCCTTGCGCTCGTAGAAGCGGACGCCGCCGACGACCTTGTAGGGCAGGCCGACGCGGATGAAGATCTCCTCGAAGACACGGGACTGCGCGTTGGTGCGGTAGAAGACGGCGACGTCGCCGGCCTTCGCCTCGCCCGCGTCGGTCAGACGGTCTATCTCCTCGGCGACGAACTGGGCCTCGTCGTGCTCGGTGTCGGCGACGTAGCCGGTGATCTGCGCGCCCGCGCCCGCGTTGGTCCACAGGTTCTTCGGGCGGCGGGACTCGTTGCGCTCGATGACCGCGTTGGCGGCGCTCAGGATCGTCTGCGTGGAGCGGTAGTTCTGTTCGAGGAGGATCGTCGTCGCGTTCGGGTAGTCCTCCTCGAACTGGAGGATGTTGCGGATCGTCGCACCCCGGAAGGCGTAGATCGACTGGTCGGCGTCACCGACGACGCAGAGTTCGGCGGGGGGCAGGTCGTGCCCGCCGGGCGGGGTGTCGGCGCCGTCGGCTCGCGTGCCCGTGCCGGTGCCGACGAGCTCGCGCACCAGGGCGTACTGGGCGTGGTTGGTGTCCTGGTACTCGTCGACCAGGACGTGCCGGAAGCGGCGGCGGTAGTGCTCGGCGACGTCCGGGAAGGCGCGCAGCAGGTTGACCGTCGTCATGATCAGGTCGTCGAAGTCGAGGGCGTTCGCCTCGCGCAGCCGCGACTGGTACATGGCGTAGGCCTGGGCGAGGGTCTTCTCGAATCCGTCGGTGGCCTGGGCGGCGAAGTCCTCCTCGTCGATCAGCTCGTTCTTCAGGTTGCTGATCTTGGCGCTGAAGGACTTGGGCGGGTAGCGCTTGGGGTCCAGGTCCAGGTCCCGGCAGACCAGGGCCATCAGGCGCTTGGAGTCGGCCGCGTCGTAGATCGAGAAGGAGGAGGTGAAGCCGAGCTTCTTGCTCTCCCTCCGGAGGATCCGGACACAGGCGCTGTGGAAGGTCATCACCCACATCGCGTGGGCGCGCGGGCCGACGAGGTGCTCGACCCGCTCCTTCATCTCGCCCGCGGCCTTGTTGGTGAAGGTGATCGCGAGGATCTGGCCCGGGTGCACCTGGCGCGCGCCGAGCAGGTGGGCGATGCGGTGGGTGAGTACCCGGGTCTTGCCGGAACCGGCGCCGGCCACGATGAGCAGCGGCGAGCCGGCGTGCACGACGGCCGCCCGCTGGTTCTCGTTCAGCCCGTCCAGGAGCGCGGCCGGGTCCAGGGCCGGGCGGGCGGCGCCGTCGCGGTAGTAGGCGTCCCGGTCCGGGGGCACGTCGAACTTCCCGCCGAACAGATCGTCCGGAATCGACTCCGGAGCGTGCTCGTCCTCGGGCGGCGGCGGAGGTTCCTCGTCATGGCCGCGGGGGGCCTGGAGGCTCGCCAGGAAGCTGTCGTCAAAGAGGCTGCTCATCGCTCTCCGAGTCTAGGGCGCCCCACCGACAACCGGCCGCCGCCCCGGAAACTCGCCCGGGTGACCGAACAGATCCGCTCCGTCACGGCAGGCCGACGCACTCCACGGTGTCGCGGGCACCGACGGCGAACCACCACCCCCTTCCCCGACAAGTCGCCCATACCACCCCAGACAACCTTGCCTGAACCGGCCTCAACAACAAGGTCACGAAAATGTATCGGGCATATCGCACATCAAACTTCACAGAGGCCACACGAGTTGGTTAGCGTGCCAGGCAGGCCGTACGACCTCCACCGGCGAACATCGCCGGGCCGCACGGCCTCCGCCGAGTCCGGGGCGCCGCCGCGCATCCGGAGCCGGGGACCCACACCGATCCCGGGGTGAATCGGTCCCGACTCCCCTCCGGGGAGCGGACCGTAGGGCAACCCTTCCGAACCACCCGCCCGAACCCGACAGCTAACTCGGTAGGCGGAACATGGAAGGAGTCGCCTCCGTTGGCGTCGCACCGCAAGTCCCGGCCGTCAGGAATACGCGCGGCGGGCATACGCACCCCCGCGCTGGCCACCGCAGCCCTCACCTCCGTGGCCCTGCTCTCCCAGACGGCCGAGGCCGCACCCCCCGAGGACGGCAAGCCGAGCCTGGAGGAGGTCGAGAAGAAGGTCGACTCGCTCTACCGGCAGGCGGAGTCGGCGACCGAGAAGTACAACGCGGCCAAGGAACGGACCGGCAAACAGCGCAAGCAGGTCGACACCCTGCTCGACGACGTCGCCGAGCGCACGGACCGGCTGAACAAGGCGCGTGAGGAGCTGGGTTCGTTCGCCGCGGCCCAGTACCGGACCGGGACGAGCGTTTCCGACACGGCGACCTTCCTGCTCGCGGACAGTCCCCAGGACTACTTCGAGCAGGACCAGTTGATGAGCCGCCTGACCTCGCGTCAGAAGGACGCGGTCGACGACTACGTCACCCAGCAGTCCGCGACCATGAAGAAGCGCCAGGAGGCCGCCAAGAGCCTCGAGACGCTCACCGAGACGCAGGACGACCTCAAGACCGCCAAGACCACCGTCCAGACCAAGCTGGCCTCGGCGCGGGAGCTGCTGTCGCAGCTGACGGCCGCGGAGAAGGCCCGGCTGGCGGCGCTCGAGAAGCGGCAGGAGGAAGCGGCGGCCCGCAAGGCGGCGGAACTGGCGAAGCAGCAGGCCGCGGCCGCCGACCAGGGGACCTCGTCGTCCTCGACGTCGAGCGGCTCGTCCTCCGGCTCGTCCTCCGGCTCCTCCACCTACGCCACGAAGGCCGCCAAGGCGATCGCCTTCGCCCGCGCACAGATCGGCAAGCCGTACGTGTGGGGCGCCACCGGTCCCGGCTCCTACGACTGCTCCGGGCTCTCCCAGGCCGCCTGGAAGGCCGCGGGCGTCTCCCTGCCGCGCACCACCTACGACCAGGTGAACGCCGGCACCACCGTCTCCCTCGCCGACGCCCGACCCGGCGACCTGGTCTTCTTCTACGACGACGTCAGCCACGTCGGCATCTACATCGGGGACGGCATGATGATCCACGCCCCCAAGCCCGGCGCTTACGTCCGGGAGGAGTCGATCTACTACGGCGGCGAGTCGATCATCCACAGCGTGGTACGCCCGGCCTGACCCGATGGGGCGCCCACCACACCTCGGGCGCCCCCTGGCACTCCCCCGCACCTGATCGCACCTCGACGCGATCCGAGCACCGCCTCGCGCATCCGCCTCGCGCGCCCCCGGCCGCTTCCACGCATCCGCTCGCACCCCGTTCCCGCCGCCCCTTCCCGCCGCCCCTTCCGGCGCCGCTTCCCGCCGCCGCGGGGTTTTCGGGCCGCACGCGCGCGTGGCCCGTTCGTGCCGTGGCCGGCCCTCCCTAGCATCAGCGGCATGTCCGGTATTTCCCCCTCCCCGCCTGGTCGGCGTGGCGTCCGGCCGCGGCCGGGGCCGCTGTGATGGCCACCGGCATCATGTCGGTGGGGCTGCACCTGGCGGGGGCGGAGACCGTGTCCCGGGTGGCGCTGGTGCTTGCCTGCGTGATGTGGGCGGCGCTGGCCGCGGACTTCGTCGTACGGCTGGCGCTCGATCGCCGGCACTGGGCGGCGGAGGCGCGGACGCCTGGCGCGCTCACCGCCGTGGCGGCGACGACGGTGCTGGGACGGAGTTCTCGGCGCTCGGGTGGCAGCCCCTCGCCGAGGCCCTGCTGGCGCTGTCGGCGGTGCTGTGGCCGCCGCTGCTGGTCCTCGTCGTGCGGCACTGGAAGCCGAGGATGCCCGGCGCGGTGTTCCTGGCCTGTGTGGCCACGCAGGGCCTGGCCGTACTGGGAGCGACGCTGGCGGCGGCCGTGACGACGGCGTGGCTCGCCCACCTCTCGCTGGTCCTCTTCTGGCTGGGGCTGGCGATGTACGGGCTCGCCGTACCGCGGTTCGAGTGGCGGCAGATCGCCGAGGGGCCCGGTGACCAGTGGGTGGCGGGCGGCGCGCTCGCGATCTCGGCGCTGGCCGGGGCGAGGCTGCTGGCCGCCGACACCGCGCGACTGTACCTGTGGAACGACGACGACCGCGGTGTCCTGCGTGTGGTGACGGTGGCGCTGCTGGTCCTCGACCTGGCCTGGTACGTCGTCCTGCTGGCCGCGGAGGTGGCATGGCCCCGGCCGCGTTACGACGTGCGCCGCTGGGCGACGGTGTTCCCGATGGGGATGACGGCGACGGCGACGCTCTCGGTGGCGGCCGCCGTCGGCGTGCCGTGGCTGAAGTGGCCGGGGCGGGTCCTGGTGTGGGTCACGGTGGCGGCCTGGCTGGCGGTGGCGGCCGGCGCGGCGGCGGCCGCCCGTGCCGGCCTCAGGAAGGCCCGCTGAGGACGCCGGGGATGCCGGGGATACCGGGGGTCACGTCCACAGGACGGCGATGAAGATGTTCGCCACCGTGAGCAGACCCACCAGCCCGAAGGCGCCCTTCTCCACCTTCTCGTCGTCCCGTTTCACGTAGACGAGACCGAGGATCACGATCAGCAGCGCGAGCTTCACGCCGATCTTGACGGTGTTGACGTGGTGGTCGTCGGCCTCGTTGAGGCCGACCAGGATCACCCCGGTCGCGAGCATGGTGAACGCGCCGTGCAGCATCCCGGGGACGAACCGGGCCGTGCCCTGGCCCATCGCCTTCATCTGGGTGAGGAAGCCGCCGAGGAGCGCGGCGATGCCGATGATGTGCAGGCCGACGAAGAGATGGATGAGTACGTCCATGGCCCCGGAGCCTAATCAGGGCCCTACGGGGCACCGGGCACCGGCCCCTCCCTCCGCGCCCGCCGCGCCGCATATATGCACCCCATAGCACCCCGTGTCCCCCGCCAGCCCCGGAACCGCCTCTTCGGTCATCCCGCCCCGAGAAGCCGACGGCTCCGGACCGGAATCCCGGTCACATACCGTCGGGTAACGATCCGGTCACGCCAATTCCGCGCATCGCGTTACCGAGCCGACACACGCGGGCCTAGCGTCCTCCCCCAGGTGACCGACTCCCCACCGCCGCCCGGGCCAGGGGCGGCAGTCGGAAGCCACCGCCGAGAAGGTCCGGCGGCGGTCCGCTCCCCCTGTGCGGGCCGCCGCCGGACGCGCAATCCGCACTCCCCGCGACCGTACGGGCGCTCCCCTGGCGTTCGCGCGGACGGGACGGCGGTCGTACGAAAGGACGGGACAGTCCAGGTGGCAGCGCACCGCAAGCCCCGACAGCGCTCGCTCAGCGGCAACACGGCCCGCACGGCCGCCACCCTCGCCCTGGCGGGCGCGGCCACCGCGACGGCTTTCGAAGGGACCGGAAACGCCGAGCCGCAACTGACACCGGCGCAGGTGAAGGCCAAGGTGGACCAGCTGTACCAGGAGGCCGAGGCGGCCACCCAGAAGTACGACGGAGCCAAGGACAAGGCCGATACGGCCGAGCGGCGGCTGAAGTCGCTGCAGGACGAGACCGCCCGCGCGCAGGAGAAGCTCAACTCCGCCCGGGACGCGCTCGGTTCGACAGCGGCCGCGCAGTACCGCGACGGTGGCATCGACCCGGCCTGGCAGCTGGCGCTGTCCAGCGACCCCGACCGGTACCTGGACGACGCGGCGCTCGCCGAACGGGTCGGCGACCGGCAGGCCGGGGCGGTGGCGCGGGTACGCAGGCAGCTGCAGGAGATCGAGCAGCTGCGCGGCGCGGCGCACGTGGAGCTGACCTCGCTGCGGTCCCGGCAGGCCGAGCTGAAGCAGCACAAGACCGCTGTCATCGGCAAGCTCGGCGAGGCCCGGCGGCTGCTGTCACAGCTGTCGCCGGGGCAGCGGGCGGCGGTCATGGCGGACGACGGCACCGGACGTGCCTCCCGCTCGGCGCCGGACGCCCGCGCCCCACTGGCCGCCGGCAGCGTCGCCGCCACCGACTCCCGCGCCGCGGCCGCCGTCGCGTACGCCTACTCGAAGCTCGGCAGCCCCTATGTCTGGGGCGCGACCGGCCCCGACGCCTTCGACTGCTCGGGCCTTGCCCAGGCCGCCTACCGCTCCGCCGGCGTCTCCATCCCCCGCACCACCTACGCCCAGATCGACGCGGGCCGCCGCGTCTCCCGCTCCGAACTCCAGCCGGGCGACCTGGTGTTCTTCTACTCGGGCATCAGTCACGTCGGCATCTACATCGGCAACGGCCAGATGATCCACGCCCCCAACCCGTCGGCGCCGGTGCGGATCGCCCCGATCGACGAGATGCCGTTCGCGGGGGCCACGCGGGTGGTGTGAGCCCCCGGCCGGTCTCCGTGGCCCCGGGGCGCAGGACCCTCGCGGACCCGCCTCAGACCAGGCGTCGCGCCGTCGCCCAGCGGGTCAGCTCGTGCCGGTTCGACAGCTGCAGCTTCCGCAGGACCGCCGACACATGGGACTCGACCGTCTTGACGGAGATGAACAGCTGCTTGGCGATCTCCTTGTAGGCGTAGCCCCGCGCGATGAGGCGCAGGACCTCGCGCTCGCGCTGGGTGAGGCGGTCGAGGTCCTCGTCGACCGGCGGAGCGTCGGTGGACGCGAAGGCGTCCAGGACGAACCCCGCGAGCCGCGGCGAGAAGACGGCGTCGCCCTCCTGGACCCGGAAGATCGAGTCGACCAGGTCGGTGCCGGTGATCGTCTTGGTGACGTAGCCGCGGGCGCCGCCCCGGATCACGCCGATCACGTCCTCGGCCGCGTCCGACACGGACAGCGCGAGGAAGCGCACCGGCTGCTCGGCGCCCGCCATCAACGGGGCGCACCGGCGCAGCACTTCGACCCCGCCGCCGCCCGGCAGGTGCACGTCCAGGAGGACCACCTCGGGCCGGGTCGCGGTGATCACCGAGACGGCCTGGTCGACGTCGGCGGCCTCGCCGACCACCTCGACGCCGGTCTGCTCGGTCTGGCCGATCTCGGCCTGGACGCCCGTACGGAACATCCGGTGGTCGTCGACGAGGACCACCCGCACCCGACGCCCGGCCTTGCCCGCGCCTTCCGCCGGACCGTTCGCCGGGCCGTTCGCCGGGCCGTTCGCCTCGGTCGCGTCGCTCATGACGTCTTCTCCGCCCTCTCCATCTCCAGCTCGACCTCCGTGCCGCCGCCCGGCACGGACCGCAGCCGTGCGGTGCCGCCGTGGCGCTCCATGCGGCCGATGACCGATTCTCTGACACCCATCCGGTCGGCGGGTATCGAGTCGAGGTCGAAGCCGGGACCACGGTCGCGGACGGACACGAAGACCGTCCTGCCCTCGACTTCGGCGTAGACCTGGACGGCGCCGCCCTCGCCACCGTACTTGGCCGCGTTGACCATCGCCTCGCGCGCGGCCTGCATCTGCGCGCCCGTCCCCTCGTCGAGCGGGCAGTCCCCGACCACCACGACCTCGATGGGGACGCCGTGCTTGTCCTCCACCTCCGCCGCGTTGCGCCGGACCGCGTCGGCGAGGGTGGCGGGCTCGTCGGCCTCGTCCTTGCCGGTGCCCTCGGGTTTGTAGAGCCAGGTGCGCAGGTCGCGCTCCTGGGCACGGGCGAGGCGGCGCACCTCGCCCGCGTTCTCCGCGTTGCGCTGGATCAGGGTGAGGGTGTGCAGCACGGAGTCGTGGACATGGGCGGCGACCTCGGCGCGCTCCTGGGCGCGGATGCGCATCAGCCGCTCCTCGGAGAGGTCCTGGGTCATCCGCACGAGATACGGGCCGGCGAGCAGCGTGATGCCGACGAGTACGGCGAGAGCCGCCTGGAGCACCGCGCCGATGTGTGCGGCGGAGCCCTGCATGACGAAGACGCCCGAGACGCCCGCGGTGACGAGCAGGACGCCGACGCCCGCGCGCAGCAGGGTGAGCGTGCGGCGCCGGCTGCCGACCTCGACCCAGCGGGCCCGGCGGGCGTTGTCCGCCTGGCGCCAGACCAGGGCGACACCCGCGGCGACCAGGACCGCGGGAAGGAGATAGGCCTTGGCGCCGCCGGTCAGGTTGACGCTGCCCACGAACACCATGGACACGACGACCATGAGGAGCAGGGCGACGATCTGGCCCCGGTCCGGTTTCCGGGCGACGAGTCTGCGGCGGCCGTCCGCCGAGGTCTCGGTGGCGACCAGGGACGGCGGCTTCTGGCCGCCCACCCCGCCGACGCCGAGGGGTACGAAGAACCAGAACGCGGCGTACAGCAGCGCGCCGAGGCCGTTGGCCATGAACAGGCCGACGAAGGCGAGCCGCACCCAGACCACGGGCAGGCCGAGGTGCCCGGCGAGGCCCCGCGCCACTCCGCCGAGCCAGCGGCCGTCGCTGCTGCGGTAGAGCTTGCGCGGCGGCCGCGGGTCGTCGAGGGGCACTGCTGCGGCTTCCGGCATGCCATCGATGTTCACACGCCCGCCGTTGCGGAGCATCAGGGTCGGCCCCCGAGACTCCCCTGATCTTCGGACTTTCCCGCGCCTGCTCCCCGCGGCGTGGGCCCGGATCTCCGTCACCCCGGCGCCGTTCGAACGCTTCCCGGCCCGGCCTCGGGGCCGATTTCAGGGTTCGGCCAGGGTCATCCCGACTGCCGTTGCGGCGGCGCGGCCGTCACCATTGACTCATGACTGATCACGAGCACGCCGCGACGGGTCCGGGACCCGGCGCCGGTGCCGGTGCGGAAGCCGTCGACGCGGCCTCCCCGCGGTTCCGGCGCGACCGTCGGCACAAGATGATCGCGGGCGTGTGCGCGGGGCTCGGACGTCACACCGACCTGGACCCGGTGATCTTCCGCATCACCCTGGCCGTGCTGGCCGCGACCGGTGGCATCGGCCTCCTCTTCTACGGCTTCGCCTGGCTCTTCGTGCCGTACGAGGACGACGAGGAGAACGAGGTCCGCAAGCTGCTGACCGGCCGGGTCGACGGGCAGGCCCTGGCGGCCGTGCTGTTCGCGCTGATCGGCTGCGGAGTGCTGCTGACCATGATCAAGAACGGCCAGGTGCTGGCGTTCGCCGTCGTCCTCTCCCTGCTGCTGGCCGGTGCCGGGTACTGGTCGCGGCGGCGCGGCGCCCCCGACCCCGACCCGCTGTCCGCCCAGGCCGTCGCCGACGCCCCGCCGGAGGCCCAGGCACCGCCGATCCAGATCTCGTACCCCTCGTGGTGGCGCGACCCGATCGTCAAGGACGGCACACATGTCGGAGGCACCGGCTATCTGTGGGGGCCCGCCGACGCCCGCGGCCGGGACGCCCCGGGACTCGACTTCCGGCTGAGCACCCCCTGGGTCCACGGCCAGGACACCCGCGTCCGGCAGAGCCCGCCCCCGAAACCGCGCGGACCGCGCTGGATCGGCGGCTGGATCTTCCTGTTCGCCCTGGTCGCCGGCGGCCTGGGCACCGGCCTGACATGGGACACGCACCCGCTGGGCACCAGCCTCCAGACCGGTCTGGCCTGCGCGCTGATCGTGTTCGGACTGGGGACGGCGCTCAGCTCGTTCCTCGGACGCACGGGGGCCGGCTCGCTGTTCCTGGCGCTGCTCACGGCGGCCCTGCTGGCGGCCGCGACGGCCCTGCCGTCCGACATCAGCACCCACTGGACGCGGATGTCCTGGACCCCGGCCACGGCGGCGGAGGTGTCGTCGGCGTACGACCTCGGGACGGGTGTGGCCACGCTGGACCTGACGCACATACGCATCGCCAAGGGGCAGACGGTGTCGACGTCGGCCGAGGTGGGCGCGGGCCGGCTGAAGATCGTCGTGCCGGCGGACGCGACCGTGCGGATGAGCATCGACGTGGGGGTGGGCGACATCCAGTTGCCCGGTGACGACAAGAAGGACGTGGACGTGGAGCCGGGCAAGCACAAGGACGTGACGCTGCCGCCGGCGAGCGGTGCGAAGAACGCGGGGACGCTGGACCTGGATCTCCAGGTCGGCGCGGGACAGGTGGAGGTGACCCGTGCTGCGGCATGAGTTCCAGCCCGGACGGCTGGTCGTGGGTGTCTTCCTGACGGCGGCGGGGGTCGCCTACGCCGGTGACGCGGGTGGCTGGTGGGACACCGAGTGGTTCGCGGTCATCCCCGTGATGGTGGCCGGCCTCTTCCTGGCGGGGGTGACCGCGGGCCTGACCCGGGCGATACGCAGGCGCCGCGGTACACCGGAGAGCCGCAAGGAGCCGAGCCGGCTAGAGACCCAGTGAGGCCCGTGCGGAGCGGTGTCGGCGCCGGGCCCGGAGCATCGCGTCCAGGGAGAGGTAGGGGGCGCCGGCGAGGACCAGGGGCAGCCAGGCCATCAGGTAGGCGAGGTCGTTGCCGTAGTAGTACGGGGAGTTGGCCCAGCTGATGGTCAGCCAGAGGCTGAGCGAGATCAGCGCGCCGCCGAGCGCGGCCAGACGGGCCAGCAGTCCGAAGAGGGTGCCGAGGCCCACGGCCAGCTCGCCGATGGCGATCGCGGTGCCGAAGCCGACGGGGTTCTTCAGGGCCAGGTCGATCAGGGCCGGGATCGCGGCGGAGTCGCGGACGGCGCGCATGGTGTCGCCGATGGACCCGGACCCGCCGGATTTGAGGAAGGCGCTGTCGGTCAGCTTGTCCAGGCCGGCGTAGATGAAGGTGACGCCCAGGAAGATCCGCAAGGGAAGGAGGGCGTATCGGGTGGCGGTGTCCCGCAGTCCGCGGTCGCCGTCGAGATACGGGGTGTGCGTGTCCGAACGAATGCCGTGAGTCATCGCCAGTAGCCGCCTCTCGCCGCTGTACCCAGGCCCCTCAACAGACCATACGTACGACAACCGGGACTCGCTCAACCCTCAGCCGGACGTTTTTCCGAATTTCGGTCGGACACAGCCACCCGGGAGGGTGGAGAAACCCCCTTCACTCGGTCACTTCGACCTTCACTCGGTCACTTCGACCACGCACCGGTTGGTCGCCACTCCGGCCGCCGTCACCACCTGGACCTCGACCCAGCCGGGCTCCACGTCGGCCGGGACCGGGACGGTGAGGACGTGGTCCGTGGGGTTGCTGAAGCCGCCGGTGACCGGGACCAGGGGGACGTGGACGTTGACGGGGCCGATACGGACGACCATGCGGGAGAGACGGTCGGCGGTCTGGGCGCCGGGCGGGACGAAGCCGGTGCCGCGGATCTCGATGTCGTCGCCGGTGCGAATCGGGGCGTCCAGGTCACCGGCCTCACGGGCCCGGACGACGGAGAGGATCACCGGGCGGCCGCCCTCGGCGTACTTGCCGGCCAGGTAGGTCGCAGCGGAGATCAGGACCACCGTCGCGAGGCCCCAGGGCAGGTCGGGGAGCTGGTCGGGGCGGCGGGCGAGCCGTACGGCGGCGAAGAGCAGGGCGACGGCGCTGATGACGACGAACTGGATGTCGGCGAAGGTGCCACGGCCGGCGTCGTCGGTGAGGAGGTCGGAGGCGCGGGGGCGGTGGGCGCGCACCTTCTGCAGGCGCTGGCCGACGATGCGCAGGCCGACCACCCGGCGCACCAGGACGGCGATGCCGCAGACCACGGCGAGGACGGTCACCGCACCGGCGCCGCGGGCGAGGTCGAGTCCGGAGATGAGGGCGTCGCGTTCGGCGGGAGAGGAGGCGGCGGCCAGGCGGCCGGCCAGGACGAGGACGGCGTACGCGACGAACAGGACCCAGGAGGCGGCGACGGTGCGGGAGGTGGACATGCGGTTGTCCTCGCCGATGACGGGGGCGAGCACCCCGCCGCGCGAGCGGTGGAACCAGGAGGCGGTGGTGAGGGCGAGGGCCACGACCAGGGCGGCGAGCAGTCCGGCGGTGCGGGCACTGGTCCAGCCCGCGCCGATGGCGGTGAGGGACTGGGTGAGGAGCATGATCACGACGATCGCCCAGACGGTGCACGTGGTGCGCAGCCAGAGGCGGGCCAGCCAGGCCTCGCCCTCGGCGCGGCTGCGTTCGGCGACCGCCTCCGCGGACTGGGTGAGTTCCTCGGAGACCCACTGGCGGGAGGCGGAGGCCGAATGGGCCACCGCCGCGGGCAGCCCCTGCCCGGCCGCGAACTCGTCGCGTTTGAGGAGGAATTCGGCGACCGCCCGCCGGTGCCCCTCGCGCGCACCGTGCGGACAGTCCCCGCACGCGCAGCCGCCCCCGTGGACACCCGAACCGGCGCCCTGCCTCGCCTCCTGCACCGCCACGCCCGACGCCTGCCTTCCCCACGCCCGGGGCACGCCGCGCAGGGCCCTCCCCGGGGCTCGACGACGCCGTGCAACTCCCTTGTGTCGAGAGCGAATTGTGCCCTACGCCACGCCGTTCGCGAGCAGCAGGTTGGTCACGACGAGTGAAGGTACGGCAGACGTGTTGACCCGGCTGCGAGAATTTCCCCATGGCCGAGATCATCCAGCGGGACGGGACCTGGGCCTTCGACGGCAGCACGGTCCGGATCACGCCGGGTCGGCACCGCTCCGTGCCGCTGTTCCGGCAGACCTACGGGGAGATCTCGGTCCCCCTGGAGGCGGTGTCGGGGGTGGTGTACGAGCCGGAGCGCAAGCGGGGGCGGCTGCGGATGCGGCTGCGCGAGGGGGCCGACCCGTTGTTGCAGGCGACGGGCGGGCGGCTGCCGGAGGCGGCGGATCCGTACCGGCTGACGGTGGACGGGGACCGGTCCGGGGTGGCCGAGTACGTCGTGGCGGAGATCCGGCAGTCGCTGCTGCTGGACCAGGTCCCGAAGGAGCCGACGAAGACGTATCTGCTGCCGGGGCCGCCGGTGCCGGTGTCGGTGCGGTCGTCGGACGGCACGGTGTCGTTCGACGGTACGCAGGTGCGCGTCGACTGGGCCGACACCTCCGACCGGGTCAAGCGGGCCACCGGGCCCCGGATCATCGGCGTCGGCGATGTGGTGCAGGTGGAGTGGCTGCCCAACTCCGGCCGCGAGGACGGCTTCCTGCGGTTCGTGACCCGCGAGACGGTGTTCTCGAAGCTGCCGGCCGAGCGCGACCCGTACGCCCTCGACCTGTGGGGCAGTGTCCGCCGCGATCTGCTGACGGCGCTGGTCGCGGCGGCGGTCACGGCCCGGCTGCCGCATCCGTCGACCCGGCCGGGCACGGAGTACGCCGACCGGGACCGGAACCGGGCCGCGGTGCCCGTGCCGCGCCGGTCGGGCGACCATCACGACGTCCTGCTGCGCAGACTGCGGGAGCTGGGCGAGCTGCACCGGGACGGGGTACTCACGGACGAGGAGTTCACGCGGACGAAGGCCGCCGTGCTGCGGAGCTTCTGAGCAGCGCCCCGCAAGGGGCGCTGGGGGTACCCCCGGCCGAAGGCTGGGGGAGGAACTGCGCGACCAGCCACAACGGCGCCGCAGACGAAAGACGACAGATCACGGCGCTTCCAGCGGAGCGCTCCGCGGAGCGCCTAGCTGAGCAGGTCCGGTTCGCTGCGGCTGATGTCCTGCCACAGGGGCTGGTAGTTGATCCAGGCCACCAGGTCGCCGCCGAGCTGTTCCCGGGTGGCGACGGCGAGCTTGTGGTCGATGAGCAGCGGGCGGCCGGCCGCCTTCGCGGTCAGCTGGACCTGCGCGGACTTCTCCATGGAGAGGAACCACCAGGCGGCCGCGTCCACCGAGTCGCCGACGGTCAGCAGCCCGTGGTTGCGCAGCACCAGCGCCTTGCGGGAGCCGAGGGCGGCGGCGATGCGGCGGCCCTCCTCGGCGTCGACGGCGACGCCGGTGTAGGAGTCGTAGAGGGCGTGGTCCTCGTAGAAGGCGCAGCTCTCCTGGCTGATCGGGTCCAGCAGGTCGCCCAGGGCGGACAGGGCGCGGCCGTGCACGGAGTGGCAGTGGGCGACGGCGACGACGTCCGGGCGGGCCGCGTGTACCTGGGCGTGGACGGTGAAGGCGGCCTGGTTGATGTGGTAGCGGCCCTCGATCACCTGGCCGTCCTGGTTGGCGAGGACCAGGTCGCCGACGGTGACGTGCTTGAACGGCATGCCGAACGGGTTGACCCAGAAGCAGTTCGAGTATTCGGGGTCGCGGGCGGTGATGTGCCCCGACACCCCGTCCTCCAGTCCGGCCCGGCCGAAGATCCGCAGCGCGCCGGCGAGCCGCTCCTTGCGATGCCGGCGCTCGTCGTCGAGCGAGTCGTACATCGGCGGCATCGCGAACTGGAGCTGGTCGGTGGGCAGTGGAAGGGGCGGGGTCGGCCCGTGCATAGGTCCTCCAGCACTGGGTTTGTGTTACGGCCGGAAGTTACCGCCGGTCCGCGCAGGAAAACAGAGCTGTTCTGTAAAGATGACGCGCGCGAGCAGATCGCGACAGAAGTTGTCGGGAATCGGCGGCACAGCGGCTCGTACGGCACACGCCGAAGAGGTGGCGCCGCCGGAGCCGCACCACCTCTTCTTCAGCTACTTCCTCCGCAGTGGGTTCCGCAGCGGGCGCGATCGGGCGCGCCCGGTCCTACTCCCACTCGATGGTGCCCGGCGGCTTCGAGGTGACGTCGAGGACGACCCGGTTGACGTCCCGGACCTCGTTGGTGATCCGGGTGGAGATCTTCGCGAGGACCTCGTAGGGCAGGCGGGACCAGTCGGCCGTCATGGCGTCCTCGGAGGAGACCGGGCGCAGGACGATCGGGTGGCCGTAGGTGCGGCCGTCGCCCTGGACGCCCACACTGCGGACGTCCGCGAGCAGGACCACCGGGCACTGCCAGATGTCACGGTCGAGGCCGGCCGCGGTCAGCTCCTCGCGGGCGATCGCGTCGGCCTCGCGGAGCAGGTCGAGGCGGTCCTTGGTGACCTCGCCGACGATCCGGATGCCGAGACCCGGACCCGGGAACGGCTGGCGCTGGACGATCTCCTCCGGCAGGCCGAGCTCCTGGCCGACCATCCGGACCTCGTCCTTGAACAGCTTGCGCAGCGGCTCGATCAGCTTGAACTCGAGGTCCTCCGGCAGGCCGCCCACGTTGTGGTGCGACTTGATGTTCGCGGTGCCGGTGCCGCCGCCGGACTCCACGACGTCCGGGTAGAGGGTGCCCTGGACCAGGAACTCCACGGCCGGGCCGGCGTCGGCGATGATCTCGGCCTGGGCCTGCTCGAAGACCCGGATGAACTCGCGGCCGATGATCTTCCGCTTCTGCTCCGGGTCGGAGACCCCGGCGAGCGCGTCGAGGAAGCGGGCCTCCGCGTCCACGACCCTCAGCTGGACGCCGGTCGCGGCGACGAAGTCCTTCTCGACCTGCTCGGTCTCGCCCTTGCGCATCAGGCCGTGGTCGACGTAGACGCAGGTCAGCTGGGAGCCGATGGCCTTCTGGACGAGGGCGGCGGCCACGGCGGAGTCGACGCCGCCGGACAGACCGCAGATCGCGCGCCTGTCGCCGACCAGCTCGCGGATCGCCGCGACCTGCTCGTCGATGACGTTGCCGGTGGTCCAGGTCGGCTTCAGGCCCGCGCCCCGGTAGAGGAAGTGCTCCAGGACCTGCTGGCCGTGCGTGGAGTGCATCACCTCGGGGTGGTGCTGGACGCCGTAGAGCTTCTTCTCGTCGTTCTCGAAGGCGGCGACCGGGACGACGTCCGTGGACGCGGTGACGGTGAAGCCCTCGGGGGCGGCGGAGCAGGCGTCGCCGTGCGACATCCACACGTGCTGTTCGGCGGGGGTGCCCTCGAACAGGGTGGAGGAGTTCTTGGAGACGTGCAGGTCGGTACGGCCGTACTCGCGGGCGCCGGTGTTGTCGACGGTGCCGCCGAGGACCTGTGCCATCAGCTGGAAGCCGTAGCACATGCCGAAGACGGGGACGCCGGCCTCGAAGAGCTCGCGGTCCAGGCGGGGGGCGCCCTCCTCGTACACGGACGAGGGGCCGCCGGAGAGGATGATCGCCGCCGGGTTCTTGGCGAGCATCTCGGCGACCGGCATGGTGCTGGGCACGATCTCGCTGTAGACCCGGGCCTCGCGGACGCGGCGGGCGATGAGCTGGGCGTACTGCGCGCCGAAGTCGACGACCAGGACGGTGTCGGGAGCGGCGGCAGCGGGAGTCGCTGATGACACGGGGTGCCTTCCGGCGGTCGGGCGGGGGTCTGTGCCTCCGATTCTAACGGGGCGCGGTGGGGCACCTCCCGCCTCCGGGGGCTCCGCCCCCGGACCCCCGGGTCCTTTGCCCACCCACCACCCGACTCGGCACACCAGAAAGTGACCGCCCCCACCCGACCCGGCGGGCCGAGAAGTGACCGCCCGGCCAGGCCCGGCAGGCCGAGGAGTGGCCGCCCCGCCCGCCCTTCCCGGCCCGGCGGGCCGGGAAGCGGCCACCTGCCCGGCCCGGTCCGCCCATCCCGTTCTGTGGCATAATCGCCCCCATGCTCACCCGGACGACCTTCCTCTTTACCTATGGCAACCGGCCCACCGGCTGCCATGGTCGTGCTGCTTGAGCTACTGACAAGCGACTTCCCCAGGCGCCCCGGGCCGACAAGGTCCGGGGCGCCTGGTGTTTCTCCGGATCCTGTCGGTTCGGGGCACCGCCCGCCTTCCGACGAGGAGCCCCCATGAACGCGATCGACGTGACCGGTGCCCGTACCCCCGAGGCCGCCGAGGTGATCAGTGGTGCGCGGGAGCGCATCGACGCGCTCGACGACCGGATCATCGGTCTGATCCAGGAACGGATGGCCGTCTCCGCCGTTGTCCAGGAGGCACGGATCACCTCCGGCGGCCGCCGGGTGAACCTCTCCCGGGAGATGGAGATCCTCGGCCACTACAGCACGGCGCTCGGCAAGCCCGGCACCGCCCTCGCCATGACGCTCCTGGAGCTGTGCCGGGGCCGCATCTGAGTCGGGCGGATCTGCGTTCGGGGTCTTCTCACCCGTACGGCGCGTGACCGGCCCGCGAACCGCTTCGTTGGTGGGGTGTCCGTGTCAGCCAGGGGCGGGCCCGAAGGAACCACGCGTGGCTTCACTGGGGCGATGAGGCGTACGGAACGTGCCGTGCGCCGTGGGACCTCGCTCCAGTCAAGTGACCGGACGGCAGGGGACAGCAGCCCGGTCACCCAAGAGACGGCCGGCTCCGGGGACGCCCGGGGCCGACCGGCGGAAAATTGCAAAAATGCATAAGGGCTGGGTCAAACGGTTGCGGAGGCCGCGTGCATCCAGCACGATGCGTAGAAGGCCCGCAAGGGGCTTCGGAGTTCCCAAGTCCCAGTTCAGGCAACGGAATTGCCGTGTACCAACCGTCCGCCAATGGTCGAGACCTGCCGTACGCCCCGTGTGCGCCGGGGCGCCGACCCGGGGCTCGGACGGTGGCGCAGGGCGCGGAAACCAGCGGCGCAACCCCCCGGCGCCGCTTCCAGGCACCGACGCTGCCCTGACGTCGGTGCTGACGAAAGAAGGGCCCCGCGGCTCCGTCCCGCGGGGCCCTTCGCCTGTGTGCGCGGCTAGGTACGGCTCACCGTGCCGCAGGCCTCTTCCTTGCCGATGTCGCGGCTGCGGTCGTACGGGTCGACGGACGGGCCGGTCGGGGCGGCACCGGCGGTCGGGGCCTGGGACGGGAACTGCGGGTGCAGATAGCCGTCGTTGATGTCGCAGGCCGAGTTGCCGGCGTCCTCGTCGTAGCGGAGCAGGGTCAGCCGGCCGGGGGTGACCTGGTACCGCGTGGGGTCGGGGAGTTCGGCGTCGATCACGCGGCGCACGATCGTGCGGGTGACCTCGGTGGAGCCGCCGGCGCGGACGACCGGGTAGACGAAGGTGTAGTCGGCGTGCACGGCCACGCCCTGGTACTTGCCCTTCGCGAAGGTGATGCGGCCGCGCACCTTGACGATCTTCCCGGCCTGCTTCACGTCCTTCGGGTCGAAGCGGCTGAAGAGGAAGAGCGGGTCGTGGGTCTTGCTCGGGCTGCGCAGCGAGGCCTTGAGGCCGTCGAGCACGTCGGGCTGCTTGGGGTCGAGCACCGAGAGGGCCGCGTCGGGGTTGCCGCCGGCGATGACGTCGGGGTTCAGGTTGGCGTCCACCAGCAGCTTCCTGGTCTGCTGGAGGGCCAGTTCGACGCGGTCCTTCGGGATCGCGCCGAGCGCGGTGGCCTTCGGCAGCACGATGCCTTCCGCGCCGTCGGCCCAGCGCAGCGCCGGGGAACCGGCGAACGGATGGGCGAGCGTGGGGGTGTCGGGAGCGGCCGCGGAGGGCGGGGCGGTCGGGGTGGTGGTCTCGGCGGGCAGGGGCGTGGTGGCGGTGTCCGTGCCGGCGGACGAGCCGAAGGGGTCGCCCGGGATCAGGGAGGGCCGCATCGCGACGACGGCCACGGCGATCGCCAGCGGAACGCCGATGAGCGCCCATGCCCTGCGGCGGCGGGTGGCCCGCCCGTTCATCTCCTGCCAGGCGGGCCCGGTCCGCCACCCCTCGGGCTCCCCCTTCCGCCCCTTGAGCCGCTCGGTCACCTCGCGGGCCCGCGCGGAGGGCTCCTTGGGGGCGGACTTGCGGATGTCCCGTTCGCTGTCCTGGAGGAACTGCTCCCACACCTCGTCGGATATGGAGGAGGACGACGGCTCGTCCCCCGACGATTCTTCGGACCGTCTGTCAGACATGACACTCTCTCGCTCGGCCGTTCGACGGGGGCGAGAATAACCTTGGAATCGACTGTGTTCATGCCATGCCCGCCGATTGACATGAAGAGGCGACAGCCTTGAGGTCACTTGAGATCAAGTGACCCACATCACATATGAATTCGGTGAATGTGGAGGCAACCATTCACACGACTTGCCGGTCACATCAGCGGAACCAGCGGTGACATCCATCCACCGCAGCTGATGTACGGGGGTCCTCATGAAGCTTCGCCGGGCCATGGCCGCGGCGGCCGTCACGGCCGTGATCGCACCGGTCGCGCTGCTGTCCGCGCCGGCCGCGTTCGCGGACGAGTCGCCGTCGGCGCCGGAGACGTCGGAGAGCGCACCGAGCGAGATACCGAGCGACACGGCCTCGGCCTCGCCGTCCGACTCCGCCGCACCGAGCGACAGCGCATCCGAGTCCGAGTCCGCATCGGCGTCCGCATCGCCCAGCGACGGCGCGAGCGCCAGTGCGTCGGCGTCGGCCTCCTCCTCCGTCGAGCCGTCCGAGTCGGCCGAGCCCAGCGAGGACCCGTCCGACCCGGACGTGCCGTACTGCGAGGACCTCGACGAGAACTTCGGCGACGCCAAGGTGTCCGCCGACATCAAGGGCCTGCCCGGCAAGATCGTCGCGGGCGACGGCTTCCACGGCTTCGAGCTGGTCGTGACGAACGAGTCCAAGACGGACGTCGAGGGCGTCGCCTTCTACGCCGAGATCGAGAACTACGAGCTCGACGAGTCGAAGTACCTCAGCCCGTACGTCGACCTGGAGTTCAAGAACCCCGACACCGGCTCCTGGGACCGGATCGGCAGCGACGACTGGGCCGGCGACTACTTCTTCTACGTGCCGAAGCTGAAGTCCGGCGCGAGCAAGTCGGTCGACCTGCGGGTCTCCATCGACGCCAAGGCGCCCGCCGGTGACGCCTACTCCTTCGGCTCCGGCGCCTACCTCGACAAGGTCGACGGCCAGGACTGCATCGCCGAGGGCTGGGCCCAGTACGACTTCACGGTCCTCGAGGCCGGCTCGTCCAACCCGGACCCGGGTACGGCCACGCCGAGCGACGACGGCGGCAAGGACTCCGTGAAGAAGCCGCAGGGCGACATCTCCGACCTGCCGACCGGCAACCTCGCCGACACGGGCTCCAGCTCGGCGCTCCCGGTCATCGGCCTGGTCGGCGGCGCCGCCGTCGTGGTCGGCGCCGGCGCGGTGGTCCTGGTACGGCGGCGGAAGGCCGGCGCCGGCTCATAGGCAAGGTCGCGCGAGCCGTCGTCAGGCGGCGGCCGCGCACCGATCGAAGAGGGACCTGGGCTCGGAGGGGGGCACAGGTCCCTCTTCGGTGTCCGGCGACCTTCCCGGCCTTCTCCTTGGGCCTACTTCTTCGGCGGTACGGCCGGAATGCCGAGGAACGGCAGCCGCAGCGCGCCGAAGGCCTCGGCCGGGACCGCCGGACGGAGCGGCTCGACCGGGCGGAGCCGCTCGTACGGCTCGCCCTGCCGCGGCCGCGGGTCCGCCTCGCCCTTGTTGGGCCAGTACGACATCGCGCGCTCGGCCTGTGCCGTGATCGTGAGGGACGGGTTCACGCCCAGGTTCGCGGAGACGGCGGCGCCGTCCACGACCGAGATGCCCGGGTGGCCGTAGAGCCGGTGGTACGGGTCGATGACCCCGGTCTCGCGGGAGTCGCCGATGGGGCAGCCGCCGAGGAAGTGGGCGGTGAGCGGGGTGCCCATCAGCTCGCCGACGTTGCTGCCGGCGAAGCCGTTGATCTCCTCGGCGAGCACGGTGGCCGCCTCCGAGGCGGCCTTGATCTGCTTGGGGTTGGGGGCGCCGTGACCCTGCCGGGCGGTGAGCAGGCCCTTGCCGACGCCGTCCGGTTTCAGGTACGTCGTCAGGGAGTTGTCCAGCGACTGCATCACCAGGCCGATGATGGTCCGCTCCGACCAGCGCCGGTTGGAGAGCGAGCGCAGCACCAGGAGGGGGTGGCGGGCCGCGTTCGCCAGCCAGCCGAGGACGCGGGAGGAGCCCTCCGCGTACGGGACCTGGAGGATGGACAGCCCGCCCATCGCGTTCGAGCCCCTGCCGTAGCGGACCGGCTCGATGTGGGTGTTCTCGTCCGGGTGGACGGAGGACGTGATCGCGACGCCCCGCGTGAAGTCGGCCTTGGGCGTGCCGTGTGCCTTGCGGTAGCGGCGGTTGTCGGTCTGCGCGCCGACCAGGGCCTCGGAGTTGGTGCGGGTGAGGTCGCCCAGGCGGTCGGAGAGGTACGGCAGCTGACCGCCGGCCTTCATGCGGTGCAGGAGGGTCTGGGTGCCGTAGGTGCCGGCGGCGATGACGACCCGGCGGGCCTTGAAGACCCGGCCCCCGGCCTTCTTCCGGTCGTCCGTGGGCAGCGTCGCGACGGCGTAGCCGCCCTGCGAGTCGTCGGTGACGGAGACGACCGTCGTCATCGGGTGCACCACCGCGCCCGCCTGCTCGGCGAGGTGGAGGTAGTTCTCGTTGAGGGTGTTCTTCGCGCCGTGCCGGCAGCCGGTCATGCACTCGCCGCACTCGGTACAGGCGTTGCGGGCGGGGCCCGCACCGCCGAAGTAGGGGTCGGCCACCTGGTCGCCGGGGGCCGCCTTCGCCTCGCCGTCGGCGTCCTTGCCGTCGCCGAAGAACACGCCGACCGGGGCGAGGTGGAAGGTGTCGCCGACGCCCATGCGCTGCGCCGCCGCCTTCAGGTGGACGTCGGACGGCGTCATCGTCGGGTTGAGCCGTACGCCGAGCATGCGCTGCGCCTGGTCGTAGTACGGCTTCAGCTCGTCCTGCCAGTCCGTGATGTCACGCCACTGGGGGTCGTCGAAGAAGGGTTTCGGCGGGACGTAGAGGGTGTTGGCGTAGTTGAGCGAGCCGCCGCCGACGCCCGCGCCGGCCAGCACCATGACGTTGCCGAGGAGGTGGATGCGCTGGATGCCGTAGCAGCCGAGCCTGGGGGCCCAGAGGTAGTTCTTGATGTCCCAGGAGTTCTTGGGGAGGGACGCGCGGGTGAAGCGGCGGCCGGCTTCCAGGACGCCGACTTTGTAGCCCTTCTCGGTGAGGCGCAGGGCGGTTACGGACCCGCCGAAGCCGGAGCCGACGACTATGACGTCGTAGTCGTAGGTGTCCTGGGGCACGGGTGCTCCTCGTTGAGTTTCGCGTGCGGGTGGATCGTGGTTGCTCGCGCCCACGCGGCGGAGCCGCAAATCAAATACAGCCCCGCGCCCCTGAAGGGGCGCGTCAGCGCAGCCTCAGTGCCTTCATCACGCGGAGGCTCGTGCTCATGAAGGCGGCGTACTTCTCGTCGTCCATGCCGAGCGAGGGGGCCATAGGCAGCAGGCGCTGCTGGGCGACCGTCTGCGCCTCCGTGTACTTGAGGATGCCCTCCGAGCCGTGTCGGCGGCCCAGGCCCGAGTCCTTCATGCCGCCCATCGGGGACTGGACGCTGCCGTAGGCGGGGGCGTAGCCCTCGTTGACGTTCACGGTGCCGGTGCGCAGGCGGGCGGCGACCGCTCGGCCCCGGCTGCCGTTCTTCGTCCAGACCGAGGAATTGAGGCCGTACGGCGTGCCGTTGGCGTGCTCGACGGCCTCGTCCTCGGTCTTGAAGCGGTAGATGGAGACGACCGGGCCGAAGGTCTCCTCCGTGCAGACGGCCATCGCGTCCTCGACGCCGTCGAGGATGGTGGGCTCGTAGAAGTAGGGGCCGATGTCCGGGCGGGCGGTGCCGCCGGCGACGACGGTCGCGCCCTTCTCCACCGCCTCGTCGACGTGCCGGGTGACGGTCTCCAGCTGCCGTTCCCCGACCAGGGACCCCATGTCGGCGCCGTAGGCGAGGGACCTGCCGAGCCGCATGGCCCTGGTGCGGGCGGCGAAGCGCTCGACGAAGGCGTCGGCGACCGACTCGTGGACGTACAGCCGCTCGATGGAGATGCAGAGCTGGCCGGCCGAGGAGAAGCAGGCACGGACGGCGCCGGCCGCCGCCTTCTCGATGTCGGCGTCGTCCAGGACCAGCATGGCGTTCTTGCCGCCGAGTTCGAGGGAGACGCCGACCAGGCGGGCCGCCGCGCCCTGGGCGACCTCGCGCCCGGTGCGGGTGGAGCCGGTGAAGGAGACGTAGTCGGCGTGCCGGACGACCTCGGGGCCGACGACCGGGCCCTCGCCGAGGACGACCTGGAAGACGTCGGCGGGCAGCCCCGCCTCGATGAGGAGGTCGCGGGCCCACAGGGCGGTCAGGCAGGTCTCGGTGTCCGGCTTCATGACGACCGCGTTGCCCGCGGCGAAGGCGGGGAGCGCGTCGCCGACGGAGAGTTCCAGGGGGTAGTTCCAGGGGGCGATCTGGCCGACCACGCCCCGCGGGTGGCGCAGTTCGGTGACGCGCGTGAGGGTGGGCATGGCGCCCGCGTGCCGCTTGGGGCGGAGGTAGGCGGGGGCCTTGCGGCCGTAGTGCCGGGCGGCGACCGCGACGGCCTGCACCTCCTCGTGGGCGTGCAGGCGGGCCTTGCCGGTCTCCAGCTGGATGAGGTCGAGGACCTCGGCCTGGCGGGCCAGGATCAGGTCGTGGAAGCGGAGCAGGACGGCGGCGCGCTGCCGTACCGGCACCTTCGCCCACACGGCCTGGGCGGCGCGGGCCGCGTCGAAGGCCTTGGCCACGTCCTCGGGGGTGGACTCGGGCAGGTCGGCCAGCTTCTCGCCGGTGAAGGGCGTGTGGTTGGCCGTGCGTCCGGAGCCGGCGACGCCCTTGGTGAGCTGGGCGACCAGCTCGGGTGTGACCACGTCGGCGGCGGTTCGAGCCCCTGCGGGGGCGGGGGCGAGCGGGTTCGTGCCGGTGGGGGCCGGTGCGTGGGCCGGGGCCTGCGAGTCCGTCATGAGCCGCAGGGTATTCGGGAGCGGGGCCTTTGGGTACCCGTGGGTAACCCGGTTTCACGGACCGCACACACACCGCCAGTGATCACTGGCAGAGAATGCGCTGATCAGGGGGTTGGACGGGGACGATCAGCGCCGGTCAGCCGCGTTCCGGTTTTTTGGCGAGGAGCAGGCCGAGGGCGGCGAGCGGGGTGAGGCGGCGGGGTTCGGGGGCCGCCGGAACCGGTGGGGCCGGTGCGACCGGTGGCGCCTGGGGGCGGACCGGGGCCGGCGCCGGGGGCTCGGTCACCCATGCCGGAGGACTCACCCCGGCGGCTTCGGCGAGCACCTCGGCAGCGTCGGCGGCCGTCGGCCGGGCCTCGGGTTCGGGGGCGAGGAGCTGCGCGAGGAGCGGACCGAGGGGGCCCTCGCCGCCGTCGGTGGCCGAGGCGCGCTCGCCGCCGTCGGTGGCCGCGCGGAGCAGCGCGCCGAGGGACCACAGGTCGGAGGCGGGCCCTGCGCCGCGCCCCTCCTCGTACTCGGGGGCGATGAAGTCGCCGTCGCCGCGCCCCTGCTGCCCCGCGCCGATGCCGAAGTCGGTGACGACGACGCGCTCGCCGTCGGCTCCGAGCAGGACGTTGGAGGGCTTGAGGTCACGGTGGACGATGCCGACGCCGTGCGCGGCGTGCAGCGCGCCGAGGACGGCGAGCCCGATGCGGGCGGCCTCGGGAGCGGGCAGCGGCCCTCGGCCGGCGAGGGCCGAGTGCAGCGGCTCCCCCGCCACCAGCTCCATGACGATCCAGGGGAGTTCGTCCTCGACGACCACGTCGTGGATGGCGACGGCGGCCGGGTGGTCGACGCGGGCGGCGGCGCGGGCCTCGTGCAGCAGCCGGTGTGCGGCGCGCTCCCGTTCCGCGCCGCCCGGCTCGCCGGTCAGGCGGGGCTCCTTGACGGCGACGTACCGCCCGTCCTGCTCGTCGCGGGCCCGCCACACGGTGCCGCTCGGCCCGGAGCCGATGCGTCCGGCGAGCCGATAGCGCCCACCGATCAGACGTTCCCCGACCGGCTGTTCGCCGTCTTCACTCATGTCACATGAGTACCTTGCGCACCATGCCCTTGTCGAAGCGGCGCGGTCAGAGGAGTGCGGTCCGCGGGCCCCTCCCTGTGGAAGGGGCCCATGGACCTCAGATGTCGACGCTCCCGAGGGAGAGTTGGGCGAGCTGGGTCGGGGTCAGGACGCCCGCGTAGGTGTGCACCTCGTCGATCGCGCCGGCCAGGTGGTCGGTCCCGCCGTCCGGGGTGAGGGTGCGGCCGACCTGGAGGGCGCCGGTCGGCGTCCAGGTGTCCTCGCCGGCGACGCCCGCCGTGGCCGCGGGGTAGCTCGATCCCACGTAGAGCCGGAGTTGGTCGGCCTGCTCGTCGTAGACCACCGCGAGGTACTCGTCGCTCGACGCGGGCCGGTCGGCGGGCGCGGTGACCGTCGTGGTCGGCGCGTCGGCACGGTCCTCGTGCGCCACCACGGCCTCCCAGGCCTGCGAGGAGGCGACATAGCGCAGGGTGAACAGGCTGGTGTGAACGCCGGGCTGGGACAGCACGGTCATGTCGTGGTCGGCCGTCGCCGTGTCGACGCGGGCGTGCGCGGTGACCGAGAAGCCGGCGTCGGTCGGGGTGACCGCGGTCGGGGTGCTCGCGTAGTCGCCGTCCCCGTCGAGGAGGAGGTCGCCGGTTCCCCAGAGGGGGTAGGTGGCCGGGGTGCAGTCGGGGTTCCAGGCGCAGTCGTCGCTGTCGGTGTGGACGGCGGCGTCCCCGGCGAGCACGGGGGCGCGGTCGCCCGGCCTCCTATCGGCGCCCTCAGTCCGCCGTGAACGTGTCGACGGCGACGTCGAAGTACTCCCGTGCCTCCCGCACCTTCCCGACCGGCGCCGACACCCACACGTCGTACATCTGACCGCCTTCCTCCCAGCAGAGGTCGTAGGTGTGCCGCGGTCCCTCCGCCGCGCTGAAGCCCTTCCAGGTGAACTCCCAGAAGGCAGCGGGGTGTCCGGAGTGGGTGGTGTCGGTGACCCGGCCGTCGTGGTACCCGGGGTTGGTGCTCGGCCCCTCGGCCGCCGCCCGCCGCATCGCCCCGCCCGGTCCGTCCGTCGGCGGCTCGGAGACCTTGATGCCGAGCCGGAAGGTCTGCCCCGGCGACATGTAGAAGACGCGCTCGCCCTGCGGGTCGCGGGTGAAGCCCTCCGGCACGGCGAGGGCGAAGCCGACCGGGTCCCGGGCGAGGCGGTAGCCGGAGGGCGCGGTGCTGGAGTGGGCGGTGGGGGGCGGCGGGGCGGTCGAGGAGGGGGGCTGGGTGGTGGCCGTGGCCGAGGGGGACAGGGTGGTCGAGGGGGCCGTCGGGTGGGACGCGGAGACGGCCGTCGTACCCCCGGGGCCCGGGGCGGTGCCGCCCCCGCCGCCGTGGAACAGCAGCGTTGCCGCCGACACCCCCGCCCCGGCCATCGCGGCGACCAGCAGCGCGGCGACCAGCACCCCGCGGGTGGAGGTGGACCGGGGCGGTACGGCCGGTTCCGGAGCCGGCGGCCACGGCACGTCCCGCTGGGTCGGCGTGTACGACGCGACGCCCGCGTCCCGCGCCGTGGCAACGTCCGCCACGGTCCCCGTCTCCAGGAACCCGCGCAGCATCAGCTCGGCCTCCGCCGCGCCCAGCCGCCGCTCGGGATCCCGCTCCAGCAGCCCCCGTACGACCGGCAGCAGCGGCTCGGCCTGGGACGGTGGCCGGATCTCGTCGGAGACCACGGCGTGCAGGATCCCGCCGAGCGAGTCGCGCCGGAACGGCGACTCGCCGCTGAGCGCCGCGCACAGCAGCGCGCCCAGCGACCACAGGTCGGCCGCCGGGCCGGACCGCGAGCCGTTCATCCGCTCGGGCGCGGTGTACTCGGGCGAGCCGACGAAGGAACCGGTCTCGGTGAGCGTGGTGGCGCCCGCGACCTGGGCGATGCCGAAGTCGGTGAGCACGACACGCCCGGTGGCCGCCTCGACGAGCACGTTGGCCGGTTTGATGTCCCGGTGCAGCACCCCCGCCCCGTGCGCCGCCCGCACCGCGCTCAGCAGGGCGATCCCGATCCGCGCGGCCTCGCCGACGTCCACCGGCCCGCTCCGCGAGATCCGGTCGGCGAGCGAACCGCCGTCGATCAACTCCATGACGATGTAGGGCCGTCCGCCGTCCTCGACCACGTCGTGCACGACGATGATGTGCGGGTGGTGCAGCTGGGCGACGGCCTGTGCCTCACGCAGGGTGCGTTCGCGGCGCAGCCGGGCGTCGTCGTCCGAGCGGGAGTCGTCGACCGTGAGCTCCTTGACGGCGACCTGCCGTCCCAGTAACTGGTCGGTCGCGCGCCATACGACACCCATCCCGCCCCGCCCGAGCCGCGTTTGAAGGCGATAACGCCCCGCGATCAGACGGACGGCGTCCCCGTCGGTCCCCATGGCCCCATGATGCCGCACCGGACCCGAACCTTCCGGACGGTGACAAGCCAAGACACCCGACCGGAAGGCCGCTTTCCGGGCCGCGGCGCCGCGTCAGCCGGACGAGCCCGGCTCGACCCAGCTCTGGAGCACCCACTTGAACTGCTGCTCGGCCGTCGCCCAGTCCTTCGCCGGCGACGACACGTAGATCGCGTACTCGGCGCCCGCCCGTGAGTAGTACGTCTCCTCGACCGCGCGCCGGGGCCCGGCCACGTTCGCCCCGTCCTTCGCCAACGCGGTCCAGGTGTACTCCCACAGCGACCCGTCCCGGTCCCGGTACAGGTTCTGCTTCAGGGTCACGCGCTTGTAGTCGACCAGCCGCTGCAACTGCTGTTCCAGATCCAGCTGGTGGGCGTTGGCGTTGGCGAAGTCGGGCGAGCTGTCGATGGCGATGCGCACGAAGTGCTTGCCGCCGTCGGGCGTGTAGTCGACCTGCTTGAGGTCACTGTCGGTCTGTTCGCCACCGGTGCCGCCGGAGTCGTAGACATTGCGCTTCCAGCCCTTGGGCAGGGAGAGGCTGAAGCCGAACGGGTCGTGCACGGTCTGCCAGTCGGTGGGGACCGCGCCGTCCGGCGCCGTGCCGGCGCTGCCCGAGGACGACGGACTGGAGGTGGCCGGCGAGGCCACGTTGCCGCTGTCGTCCTTCTGCCCGAAGTCCCACTTCTGCAGGGCCACGGCCGTGCCGCCGCCGAGCAGTGCCGCCAGCGCGACGACGAGCGCGAGCGTGCGCAGCCGGCGCCGTCCGGGCTGCACGGAGACGGGTGCGGACGACGGGCCGAGGACCGTCGGCCCGCGCATGGAATCGCCGGGGGGACGCTGCCCCTCGTAGGAACCGCCGGGAGAAGCACCGACGGAACCGCTGTACGAACTCCCGTAGGAGCCGCTGCTGTAGGAGCCGCCGCCGTAAGAGCCGCCGCCGGAGCCGCCGCCGTGGGAGCCGCTGCCGTGCGAGCCCCCGTACGGGGTCGCCGCCTCCTCCCGGAAGGTCTCGTACGAGCCGCCGGAGTCCAGCCGCGTCCCACGACCGCCGCCACTGATCTGCGACTGCGTCGGTACGTACGCCTGTGCCGTGCTCGGCCGCCGTCCCTCCGCGGCCTCCGCGAGCATCTGCTCGACCTCTTCGGGGCCCGGCCGCTGCGCCGGTTCCTTGCGCAGCAGGGCCGTGATGACGGGCTCCAGCGGGCCCGCGGCGAGCGGCTCGCCGGCCTCGTCCTCGACGACCGCCTGCATGGTGGTCAGCGGCGAGGTGCGGCGGAACGGCGAGCGCCCCTCCACCGCCGTGTACAGCGTCGCGCCCAGTGCCCACAGGTCGGAGGACGGCCCCGGATCGTGCCCGCGCACGCGCTCCGGCGCGAGGTAGTCGACGGATCCGACGACTTCCCCGGTACGGGTGATCGTCGTGTCGCCCTCGATCTGCGCGATGCCGAAGTCGGTGAGGAGGACCCGGCCGTCCCGGCCGAGCAGCACGTTGCCCGGCTTGACGTCGCGGTGCAGCACCCCGGCGCTGTGCGCGGCACGCAGCGCGCGCAGCACCCACAGCCCGATCCGCGCGGCCTCCCGCGGCTCGATGCGCCCGCGCTCCTTGACCGCGTCGGCCAGCGAGCAGCCCTCGACCAGCTCCATGACGATCCACGGGCGGCCGTCGTGTTCGAGTACGTCGTGGACGGTGACGACGGCGGAGTGGTTGATGCGCGCCGCGGCCCGCGCCTCGGCCCGGGTGCGGGCCAGCAGGACGGACTGGTCGCTCTCGGCGACGTAGAGCGCGGCCGTCAACTCCTTGATGGCGACCGCCCGGTGCAGCACTTCGTCATGGGCGCGCCACACCCGGCCCATGCCGCCGCTGCCGATGACGTCGGCCAGCCGGTAGCGGCCCGCGATGAGCAGGCCCTGCATCTGATTCACGTTGCCCCGCAATGCTCTTGTCAGGGTCAGACTAAGGACCACCCCGCGGTCAGGGAACCAGTGGGGTCCCACGGAGACAGCACTGTGACGGTTCTCGCTTTCCTTACGGAAAGTGAGCCAAATCCCCTCATCGGAACGGGAACCAACCGGACCCGGAACGCGTCGGCCGCCGCTCAGCCCGTGTACGTGTACGTCGACGACGCCTGCTCGTACAGCGTGGTGACCTCGTCCCGGTCGGACTCCGGGCCGCGCACCTGCACGATGTGGTACCGCCCGTTGATCAGGAAGACCATGTTGCGCACGAACAGGTCGCCCTCCTGGCTGTCCGTCCAGGTGAACTGCCCCTCCGCCGACACCTGCTGGCCCACCGTGATGGTCCGCAGCCCGCCCGCGGTGGCCCAGCTGGAGTCCCGGTACGGCTGCAGCTCCGGTTCCTTGTCCCGCTGGTACGTCATCGGGTCGCTGCCGTAGGCCGCCGCGCCGTCCCGTCCGGCGACGACGATCAGCTCGAACTTCCCGTGCGAGTAGACCACCTGGCCGCTGCTGTTCTTCGGGGTGCGGCTCCAGCCCTTGGCGACGGCGATCCGGAAGCCGTTCGGGTCGTCGCGCAGGGTGAACCCGTCGGCGACGGTGGAGCCGCCGGTCGAACCGGCGGTGGTCTGGGTCTCGGTGGACGGCGTCGACGTGGGACTGGGCGTCGGTGTCGGCGTGGGCGCCTGGCTCCGGCTCGGTGCGGGGCTCGCGTCACCGGCCGCGCCCGTCCGGTCGCCGGTGCTCGCGCCGCCGTTGTCGGCGGCGTCCTTCTTCGGCAGGAAGAGCATGGCGTACGCGACCACCGCGGCCAGCAGGAGCAGGACCAGGAGGAGCAGCGTACGGCCCAGTCTGCGCGGGGACTTCGCCTCCTGCCGGGCCCGCTTGTGCCGGCCGTGCGTGGCCGGGAGCCCGGCCCTGCGCCTGCGCACCAGCTCACCGCGGCGCCGGATGATCGGCAGCCGTTTGGGATCGGCGGGCGGGGCGGCGACGACATGCGCACCGGCGTCCGGCTCGGGCGCGGACCGCACCAGCGAGCGCAGCCAGCCGCGCAGCTCCTCGAAGTCCAGCCGCTCGATGGGGTCCTGACGCAGCAACGACTCCACGACCGGCCGGAGCGACCCGCACTCCTCCGCGAAGGCGGGCGGCTCCGAGCACACCAGCTGCACCAGCTCGGCCGTCGACTCCTCCGGGTACGGCGCGTGCCCCTGGACCGCCCGGAAGAGCAGCGCGCCCAGCGCCCACAGGTCGGTGGCCGGGCCGATGGGCGCGGCCAGCTGCCAGTTCTCGTGCACGGGTACGGCCTGCTCCGGCGCCCAGCGCTCGGTCACCGGCCCCACCACGGTCATCCGCACCTGCCGCGCCCGTTCGGCGGCCAGCGCGGTGGCGGGCCCCCGCCGCCCGGGTACGACGGCGGCGGGCTCGCCCCAGCGGGCGGCGGGTCCGGTGCCCTGCGCGGGCACGACGACGTGCGGCTGCCCCGGCACGCCCTGGAGTTCGGCGCCGGTCCGGGGGGTGGTCGCACCGGTACCGGCCGGGGGCGGGCCCGCGCCGGGTCCGGCGGCCGGGAGCGCGCTGCGTTCCTGGCCGGGGGGCGCCGCCGGGGGCATGCCGGGGCGGGGTGCGGCGCCGTGCCAGGACGACGGCGCGCCGCGCACCCCGTACGGGTCGGCTATCTGGCCGGGCGGCACCCCGCCGGCGGCCCGCTGCTCCCCGCCCGGGGCCTGCGCCTGCCCGTTCGCGTACGGCGGTTGCGCCGCGCCGTTGGCATACGGCTGCTGGGCCGCCCCGTTGGCGTGCCCCGGGCCCCCGGAGCCGTACGGCGGCTGCGGTGCGGGCGCCGTGGTCTCGCCCTCGGCCGGCGGCCGGGCGCCGGGCAGCGCGGCCCGCCCGTTCTGCTGGGCCTCCTGGACCCGGGCGGCGGCCCTGGCTCCCGCCCGGTACGCGGCGATCGCCCCGGCCCGGGCGGCCCGGATGTCCACGCCGGTGTCCGGCGCCCGCCGCTCCACGGCACCCGTGCCGGGACCGCCAGGAGCGGAACCGGCCGAACCGGAACCCCCCGGCCCCTCGTCCGGACCGGCCCCCGGCAACCCGCCGGCGACCCGTGCCTGGATCGCCGCGCGCCGAGCGGCCTCGGGATCGGTCTCCGACGCGCCGGACACCCGCTGCGCGCCGCCCGTACCACCGCCCGTACCACCGGACGCACCACCGACGCTCCCGATGCCCCCGACAGCGACGCCACCCGGGCCGACCGAACCGCCCGAAACACCTGAACCGGGCGAACCGATCGAGGGGCCGGGCGGGTTGCGGGGCAGGGTGCCGGGCGTGGCGGAACCTTCCGCCTCCCCGACCCGCCGACCGCCGACGGGCGCCGCCGCGCCGCTCCCGCCACCCGCGCCGCCCTCGCCTTCGCCCTCCTGCGCCGGCACCGGGTCGTACCCGCACAGCGCCTCCTCCGCCGCCCCGACCGCGAGGCCGGTCAGCATCACCCGGCCGTCGTCGCAGACGAGGACCGTGCGGGCGGTGATGTTGCGGTGCACCCAGCCGTGGGCGTGCAGGACCCGGAGCGCCATCAGCACGTCGGAGGCGACCTCGGCCGCCCGGTAGGGGCTCAGCGACTGCTCGGCGAGGACCGCCGCCAGCGGCCGCGCGGCGACCGACTCGCTGACGATCCACAGGGAACCGCCCTCGGCGAACACGTCGAAGACCTGGTCGAGCCGGGGATGGTCGGGGATCCGGGCGGCGGCCTGCGCGGCCTCCACGGCGCGCCGCACCACCGGGTCGCTGGGCCGGCGTGTCGCGGTCCGTGCCGTCGGCGGCCGGCGGGCGCCACGGTCACGCGCCGTGAACCCCTCCGGCAACCCCTCGGCGTCCAGCACCTCCGCCTCGACGACCTCCGGCAACGGCACCTGCCGGACGAACACCTCCTGCCCGCTGTAGGTGTCGAAGGCGCGCGTCTCGGTGTGTTCGTACTCGTCGGAGGGGGGCAGCGGCAGGCGGTAGCGGTCGGCGAGTACCCGACCCGCGTAGTCGTCCACGTTGCCTCCCCCGGCCGCCCGGTTGGTCAAGTCCGTTCGTTTCGCGGCCCGTTCCGTATGCATACCTGGCTGTGTACGGTCCGCAACCACTCACGATACGTGCCGGAGGCAATTCGCATTGTGGGGATGCGAATTTGTCACTTCGGGTCGAAGGACGCCGTCAGCGTCTTCCAGGTGTCCTTGCGCAATTGGCTGCTCCAGTCGTCGGCCTTCGCGGTGTACATCAGCGCGTACCCCTGCTTGGAGCTGACCACGAACCCCCGGTCGATCGTGTGGTACTTGGTGCCGCCGTCCACGTAGGTGAACTCCCAGTCGGCGGTGTTCCAGCCGCGGTAGCTCACCGCGGCTATGCGGATCTTCTGGTACTGGGAGCGCACCATGTAGCGCTCCTGGTTCTCCCAGTCGGCCACCGGGTCGTCCTTGGGCGTGGTCGTCCAGGCGATCAGCAGCTTCTGCCCGTCGGGTCCGGTGAACCGGTCCCCGGCGGAACTGCCGGTCTGGAACTTCCAGCCCTTGGGCAGCCCGATCGAGTACCCCTGGCCGCCCTTGTACGTGGACACCACCGGCGTGCTGCCACTGCTGCTGCCGCTGCCACTGGAGTTCGACGCCGACGACGAGTCGTCACCGGACGTGTCCGAGCCGTCGTCCCCGGAGGTCCCGGCCGCCGACGCGTCCCCGTCCGTCCGCGTGCCGTCGCTCGTGTCCTCCTTGGTGGAGGAACCGGAACTTGAACCGGAACCGGAACCGGTGCTCGCGCTCGCCCCGGAGGTCGAGACCGCCTTGGAACCGCCGCTCTTGCCGCTCCCCTTGCTGTCGTCCCCGTCGCCGCCGTTCAGCACGATGGCGAGGACGGTACCGAGCACCGCGAGCACCACCACCACGGCGATGATCACCAGGGTGCGCTTCGGCACCACGTCGGTGAGCGGCGCCTTGGGCACGACGGGCCGCGGCGCCAGGTCCAGATCCGGCGGCGGCATCACGGGCCACCCCGAACCGGCCTTGCCGGCCGTGGGCTTGGCCCCCGCCGGGGCGGTGGCGGCGCCGGACCCGGCGGCGGCGGCCGGACGCGCGCCTCCGACCGGTCCCGAGGGCGAACCGGTGACGACCGGGGCCGCGGCGGCGGCCGGCTCGGCGGCCGTGCCGGCGCCGGCGCCGGCGTTCTTGGTCCGGGTCGCGGCCGCGGCACCCGCCGCACCCGCGGCCTTCCGCACCGACCGCAGCGCCCCGCGCAGCTTCTCCCCGGCCTCCTCGCCCCGCTTGGCCCCGGCGCCCTTCTCGTCCTGCGGCGCGTCGGGCTGCGGGGGCAGCGGTACGACCCGGGTGGCGTCCGCGGGCGCCTCCTCCGGAGCGTTGATGACCGCGTTGAGCATCGCCCGCGCACCCGCGTCGTCGAGCCGCTGGGCCGGGTCCTTGTTGAGCAGCCCGTAGATGACGTCCTTCAGCGGTCCCGCGTTCTTGGGCTCCTCCAGCTGCTCGGTCATCACCGCCGTCAGCGTGGCGATCGCCGACCCCTTGTCGTACGGCGGTGCGCCCTCGACCGCCGCGTACAGCAGGCCGCCCAGCGACCACAGGTCGGCCGCCGGGCCGGGCTTGTGGCCGCGGGCCCGCTCCGGGGAGATGTAGGAGGGGGCGCCGACGAGCATGCCGGTGGAGGTGATGGACGGGTCGCCCTCGACCTGGGCGATGCCGAAGTCGGTGAGCACGACGCGGCCGTCGCCTTCGGAGATCAGCACGTTGGAGGGCTTCACGTCCCGGTGCAGGATGCCCTCGCGGTGCGCCGACCGCAGCACGTCCAGGACCGCCAGCCCGACCTCGGCCGCCCGCTTCGGGTCCAGCAGGCCGTCCTCCCGGATGACCTCGGCCAGCGACTTGCCCTCGACCAGCTCCATCACGATCCAGGGCCGGTCGTCCTCGTCGACCACGTCGAAGACCGTCACCGCGCTGTTGTTGCGGATCCGGGCGATCGCCTTGGCCTCGCGCAGGGTGCGCGTGATCAGGCGCCGCTTCTCCTCCTCGTCGATGTTCGACGGGAACCGCAGCTCCTTGACGGCCACCGTCCGGCCGAGGGTCTCGTCCTCGGCCCGCCACACCGTGCCCATGCCGCCGCGGCCGAGCACTCCCCCCAGCCGGTACCGCCCGGCGAGAAGACGCTCGCTGTTGCCCTGACGAGTCTCCTGACGAGAAGTCCCCGCCCGCTCCGCCTCCGACATGCGTCCCCTCATGACAACCCGCCCTGACAGAGCCTTCATTGTCCCTCACCCGACAAGTGCCCAACGCCCAGGGGCCCCCTGACCGCGCATCGGGGCCGGCCGACCGGAACCCCCGGTGACGAGGGCGTCACACGGGCCGGGATGATGGGCCCCGAGAAGGGAGGAACCCGGATGCCGTCGCTTCGGACACTGATGGCCATACCGGTCTCTCTTGCCCTGCTGTTCGCCCCTCTGACGGCCGGTTCGGCCTCCTCTGCGGAGGCCACGGACCCGCTCCTGTCACAGTTCGTCACCAAAGGCGGAGCACCCGCCGCCGCCCTCCTGGACCGCGACGGCGACGACGTCCGCTATGCGGCCGCCGGCCGGGGCATCGCCCGTGCCGACCGCTTCCGGGCCGGCAGCGTCACGAAGACCTTCATCGCCACCGTCGTCCTGCAACTGGCCGCGGAGCACCGGCTCTCCCTGTCCGACCCCGTGGAGCGGTACCTGCCGGGGCTGCTGCGCGGACGCGGTGTCGACGGGCGCAGGATCACCCTGCGGGCCCTGCTCAGCCACACCGCCGGGCTCGCCGACTTCACCACGGTCACCCGGGGTGCCGTCCCCCTGACCCCGCGTCAGGCCGTACGCGTCGCGCTCTCCCTCCCTTCGACCCGGCTGGGCCACTACGCCTACTCCAGCACCGACTACGTCGTGCTCGGCATGGTCGTCCGGCAGGTCACCGGCCACTCGTACGCCACCGAGGTCCGGCGCCGCATCATCGCTCCCCTCCGCCTGACGGGCACCTCCTTCCCGGGCGCCCGCACCACGCTGCCCTCCCCGCACGGCCGCGCCTACGCGGCGGACGGCTCCGACGTCACCGACCTCGACCCGCGGGTGGCCGGCGCGGCGGGGGCGCTGGTGACCACGCTCGACGACCTGGACCGCTTCTACGGGGCGCTGCTGGTCGGCGAGCTGCTGCCCCCGCGCCGGCTGCGCGAGATGCTCGACACCCGGGCCGCACAGGGCGCGTACGGCCTGGGGATCTTTCCTGTGAAGCTGCCGTGCGGGACCACGGTGTGGGGGCACAACGGCCGGATCGCGGGCAGCTATGTGCGCAGCGCCGCCTCGGCCGACGGACGGCACGTCCTCACGTTCCGGGTGAACACGACGACGGTCGCGGACCCGGACCTCGAACCCGCACTGCTCGCCGCCGAGTTCTGCCCTCGCACCGGGTAGGACGGCCGGGGTCTACCGCGGCACGATGTCCGGCGCTCCCAGCCGCGCCGCGTCCGCCGTCAGGTCGTCCGGCTGGAGCTGGGACTCGCGTTCCGCCTCGACGCGCTTCTCGTAGTGCTCGACCTCCCGCTCGATCTGGTCCTTGTCCCAGCCGAGGACCGGTGCCATCAGCTCGGCGGCCTCGCGGGCGCTGCGGGTGCCGCGGTCGAAGGTCTCGATGGAGATGCGGGTGCGGCGGGTCAGGACGTCGTCGAGGTGGCGGGCGCCCTCGTGGGAGGCGGCGTACACGACCTCGGCGCGCAGGTAGTCGTCGGCGGCCGAGAGCGGCTCGCCGAGGCCCGGGTCGGCGGCGACGAGTTCGAGGACCTCGTCCGCCATCGAGCCGTACCGGTTGAGCAGGTGCTCGACGCGCACCACGTGCAGGCCGGTGCGGGCGGCGATCCGGGCCCGGGCGTTCCACATCGCCCGGTAGCCCTCCGCGCCGAGCAGCGGGATGTCCTCGGTGACGCACTCCGCGACCCGCATGTCGAGCCCGTGCACCGCCTCGTCGACGGCGTCCTTGGCCATCACCCGGTACGTCGTGTACTTGCCGCCGGCGACGACCACGAGCCCCGGCACCGGGTGCGCGACCGTGTGCTCGCGGGAGAGCTTGCTGGTGGCGTCGGACTCGCCGGCCAGCAGCGGGCGCAGACCGGCGTAGACGCCCTGGACGTCGTCGCGCGACAGCGGCACCGCGAGCACCGAGTTGACGTGGTTGAGGAGGTAGTCGATGTCGGCGCTGGAGGCGGCCGGGTGGGCCTTGTCCAGGTCCCAGTCGGTGTCGGTGGTGCCGATGATCCAGTGCCGGCCCCAGGGGATGACGAACAGGACCGACTTCTCGGTGCGCAGGATCAGGCCGGTCGTGGAGTGGATGCGGTCCCTGGGGACGACCAGGTGGATGCCCTTGGAGGCACGGACGTGGAACTGGCCGCGCTCACCGATCAGTCCCTGTGTGTCGTCGGTCCAGACCCCGGTCGCGTTGACGACCTGCTGGGCGCGGATCTCGTACTCCCCGCCGCCCTCGACGTCCTGCACCCGGGCCCCGACGACCCGCTCGCCCTCGCGCAGGAACCCGGTGACGCGCGCGCGGTTGGCCGCCTTCGCGCCGTAGGACACCGCCGTGCGCACCAGGGTCGCCGTGTAGCGGGCGTCGTCCATCTGGGCGTCGTAGTACTGGATGGCGCCGACCAGGGCGTCCTTGCGCAGGGCGGGCGCGATGCGCAGGGCGTGGCGGCGGCTCAGGTGGCGGTGGACGGGCAGGCCCCGGCCGTGCCCGCTCGCCACGGACATCGCGTCGTAGAGCGCGACGCCCGAGCCCGCGTACAGGCGCTCCCAGCCCTGGTGCTGGAGCGGGTAGAGGAAGGGCACCGGCTTGACCAGGTGCGGGGCGAGGCGCTCCAGGAGCAGGCCGCGCTCCTTGAGGGCCTCACGAACCAGGACGAAGTCGAGCATCTCCAGATAGCGCAGGCCGCCGTGGATCAGCTTGCTGGACCTGCTGGAGGTGCCGGACGCCCAGTCGCGGGCCTCCACGATGCCGGTGTTCAGGCCCCGGGTGGCCGCGTCCAGCGCGGTGCCCGCGCCGACCACTCCACCGCCCACCACCAGCACGTCCAACTCGCGCTCGGCCATGGCCGCCAGGGACTCCGCACGCTGCTCCGGCCCCAGTGTCGCTGTCCTCACCGCTGCCTCCCGCTCTGCCGCCATCGGTCATCGCTCGTCGTCGGTCATCGGTCGCACGGGCCACCCCCGCAGGCGAGGCCCCTGCCCAAATTCTGACCGGCTTGCCCGACTTCAGCCACCACTCGCCCCCAGCCTGTGGACAACGGTCACCGAACCCACGGAAGACACACGAACACAATCCCGCATAACGGTCATATTTACTCCTAGTCTGACAGTGCGCCTCGCTCATCCTGTCCACAGGGCTTGCGCACCTGTCCCGCTTCGGTTACTGGGAAGGACGGCCCACGCCATGCCCGCAGACCTCGCCGTCATCGGACTCGGTCCCTACGGCTTGCCCCTCGCCCAGGCCGCCGTGGCCGCCGGCATCTCCACCATCGGCTACGCCACCGGCCCCGAGGCCGGCTCGCTCAGCCCCGCCGAGCTGCGCCGGATGCTCGCGAAGGGCTTCCGGGTGATCGAGGACCCGGCCCAGCTGGGGCGGGTGCGGACCGCGGTGATCTGCGCGCCGACCCCGCGCGGCGCCGACGGCGGGCTCGATCTGAGCCAGGTGGAGGCCGCCGCACGCACCCTCGCCGCGCGGCTGCGCCCGCACACGACGGTGATCCTGGAGTCGCCGGTCCACCCGGGGACGACGGAGGACTTCCTGCGGCCCCTGCTGGAGAAGGGTTCCGGCCTGCGCGCGGGCCGCGACTTCCACCTCGCCTATTCGCCCAGTCGGGTGGATCCCGGCAACCGCGACTTCACTCCGGCCAACACCCCGAAGGTCATCGGCGGCTTCACGCCCGCGTGCACGGAGTCGGCCGCCACGTTCTACAGCCGGCTCACCGACAAGGTGGTACGCGCGCGTGGCCCGCGCGAGGCCGAGACCGTGCAGCTCCTGGAGACCAACTTCCGGCACGTCAACATCGCCCTCGTCAACGAGATGGCCGTCCTCTGCCACGACCTGGGCGTCGACCTGTGGGACGTCATCCGCTGCGCGGAGACCAAGCCGTTCGGCTTCCAGGCCTTCCGCCCCGGCCCCGGCATCGGCGGGCACGGCGTCGCCCAGGACCTGTCCGGCCACGCGAGCCGCGGCCTGCGCATGGTGGAGCTGGCCCAGCAGGTCAACAGCCGGATGCCGGGATACGTCGTCCAGCGCGCCGCCGCCCTCCTCAACGAGCACGGCAAGTCGGCGCGCGGCGCGCGCGTGCTGCTGCTCGGGGTCACCTACAAGGCCGACCTGGCCGACCAGCAGAACAGCCCCGCCCAGGAGCTCGCGATCCGCCTCATGGAGCTCGGCGCCTCGGTCAGCTACCACGACCCGCACGTCTCGTCCTGGAGCGTCCTGGACCGCCCGGTCCCGCGCGCGGACTCCCTCTACGAGGCGGCCGCGGACGCCGACCTGACGATCCTGGTCCAGCAGCACCGCACCTACGACCTCCAGGGCCTGTCCGTGAAGGCCCAGTTGCTGCTGGACACCCGCGGGGCGACCCCGACGGGCGCGGCGCACCGGCTCTGAGCGGGCCCGGTGCCCGCAGCAGGCGGCTCGCCGACCGGCGCACCCGGGCATGCGAAAGGGCCGGTCACCCGCCCGGGGTGACCGGCCCTCCGACCGCCGTACGGCGGCTACCGCCTACCGCTTGTGCTGCGAGTCCGCGACCGTCACCTCGACGCGCTGGAACTCCTTGAGCTCGCTGTAGCCGGTCGTGGCCATGGCGCGGCGCAGGGCGCCGAAGAGGTTCATCGAGCCGTCGGGGGTGTGGGACGGGCCGGTGAGGATCTCCTCGATGGTGCCGACCGTGCCGAGGTCGACCTTCTTGCCGCGCGGAAGCTCCTCGTTGACGGCCTCCATGCCCCAGTGGTGGCCCTTGCCGGGTCCGTCGGTCGCGCGGGCCAGCGGGGAGCCCATCATCACCGAGTCGGCGCCGCAGGCGATCGCCTTGGGGAGGTCGCCGGACCAGCCGACACCGCCGTCGGCGATCACGTGGACATAGCGGCCGCCGGACTCGTCCATGTAGTCGCGACGGGCGGCGGCCACGTCCGCGACCGCGGTCGCCATCGGGACCTGGATGCCGAGCACGTTGCGCGTGGTGTGGGCGGCGCCGCCGCCGAAGCCGACGAGCACGCCCGCCGCGCCCGTGCGCATCAGGTGCAGGGCCGCCGTGTAGGTGGCGCAGCCGCCGACGATCACCGGGACGTCGAGCTCGTAGATGAACTGCTTCAGGTTCAGCGGCTCGTGCGAGGACGAGACGTGCTCCGCGGAGACCGTCGTACCGCGGATGACGAAGATGTCCACGCCCGCGTCCACGACCGCCTTGGAGAACTGCGCGGTGCGCTGCGGGGAGAGCGCGGCCGCCGTGACCACGCCGGAGTCGCGCACCTCCTTGATGCGCGCGCCGATCAGCTCCTCCTTGATGGGGGCGGAGTAGATCTCCTGGAGGCGGCGGGTGGCGGTGTCGGCGTCCAGCTCGACGATCTCGTCGAGGAGGGGCTGCGGGTCCTCGTAGCGGGTCCAGAGGCCTTCGAGGTTGAGGACGCCCAGGCCGCCGAGCTCGCCGATGCGGATCGCGGTGGCCGGGGAGACGACCGAGTCCATGGGGGCGGCCAGGAACGGCAGCTCGAAGCGGTAGGCGTCGATCTGCCAGGCGATCGAGACCTCCTTCGGGTCCCGCGTACGGCGGCTGGGGACGACGGCGATGTCGTCGAAGGCGTACGCCCGGCGGCCGCGCTTGCCGCGCCCGATCTCGATCTCAGTCACGTCTGTGGCCTTTCCCTCTGCGTTTCAGCGTCTACCAGTATCGCCGACGGGCACGGCAAGGGCGGCCCCGGTGCACCCGGGACCGCCCTGGAAAGGCCGTGGTGACTACTGGCGGCTACTTGCTGCGGCTGTAGTTCGGCGCCTCGACCGTCATCTGGATGTCGTGCGGGTGGCTCTCCTTGAGGCCCGCGGCGGTGATCCGCACGAAGCGGCCCTTGGACTCCATCTCGTCGACGGTGGCCGCGCCCACGTAGCCCATGGTCTGGCGCAGGCCGCCGACGAGCTGGTGCAGCACGTTGGCCAGCGGGCCGCGGTAGGGCACCTGACCCTCGACGCCCTCGGGGACGAGCTTGTCGTCGGAGGAGACCTCGGCCTGGAAGTAGCGGTCCTTCGAGTACGACTTGCCCTGGCCGCGCGACTGCATGGCGCCGAGCGAGCCCATGCCGCGGTAGGACTTGAACTGCTTGCCGTTGATGAAGAGCAGCTCGCCCGGGGACTCCTCGCAGCCCGCGAGGAGGGAGCCCAGCATCACCGTGTCGGCACCGGCCGCGAGGGCCTTGCCGATGTCACCGGAGTACTGCAGGCCGCCGTCGCCGATGAGCGGGATGCCGGCCGGGCGGGCGGCGAGGGAGGCCTCGTAGATGGCGGTGACCTGCGGGACGCCGATGCCGGCGACCACGCGGGTGGTGCAGATCGAGCCGGGGCCCACGCCGACCTTGATGCCGTCGACACCGGCGTCGATCAGGGCCTGCGCGCCGTCGCGGGTGGCGACGTTGCCGCCGATCACGTCGACGCCCACGCTCGACTTGATCTTCGCCATCCAGCTCAGGGCGTTGCTGTTGTGGCCGTGCGAGGTGTCGACGACCAGGAAGTCCACGCCGGCCTCGGCGAGCGCCTGGGCCCGCTCCAGGGCCTCGGGGCTGGCGCCCACGGCGGCACCGACGAGCAGGCGGCCCTCGGAGTCCTTGGCGGCGTTCGGGTACTTCTCGGCCTTGACGAAGTCCTTGACCGTGATCAGGCCCTTGAGGACGCCCTCGTCGTCGACCAGCGGCAGCTTCTCGATCTTGTGCCGGCGCAGCAGCTCCATCGCCTCGACGCCGGAGGTGCCGACCCTGCCGGTGATCAGCGGCATCGGGGTCATGACCTCGCGCACCTGGCGGGTCCGGTCGGACTCGAAGGCCATGTCGCGGTTGGTGACGATGCCGAGCAGCTTGCCGGCCGGGTCGGTGACGGGCACGCCGCTGATGCGGAACTTGGCGCACAGCGCGTCGGCCTCGGCGAGGGTCGCCTCCGGGTGCACCGTGATCGGGTCGGTGACCATGCCTGACTCGGACCGCTTGACGAGGTCGACCTGGTTGACCTGGTCCTCGACGGAGAGGTTGCGGTGCAGCACGCCGACACCGCCGAGCCGGGCCATCGCGATGGCCATGCGGGACTCGGTCACCTTGTCCATCGCCGCGGAGAGCAGCGGGATGTTGACCCGGACGTTGCGGGAGATGCGGGACGAGGTGTCGACCGCGTTGGGGAGCACTTCGGATGCGCCCGGCAGCAGCAGCACGTCGTCGTAGGTCAGCCCGAGTGTCGCGAATTTGTCGGGCACTCCGTCGACGTTGGCAGTCATGACACCTTCCCCAAATGGCCTTGAACGGTGCGGATGCCCATGCTAACGGGAAGCACGGGTCCCAAATTCCACGGTACGACTCAGCTCAGGGCTTCGTATGTTCGTACGGAAACGGGCGCGCGCCTGTTCATCGGGGGCGTGCGTGTGAGGCCGTCACAAGGGGCGGGCGGGTTCCGCCTACTGCTCCGCGAGCGCCCGCAGCCGGCTCAGGGCCCGGTGCTGGGCCACGCGCACCGCACCCGGTGACATTCCCAACATCTGGCCGGTCTCCTCGGCCGTGAGGCCCACGGCGATGCGGAGCAGCAGCAGCTCGCGCTGGTTCTCCGGGAGGTTGGCGAGGAGTTTCTTGGCCCATTCAGCGTCGCTGCTGAGCAGGGCGCGCTCCTCGGGGCCGAGGGAGTCGTCGGGGCGTTCCGGCATCTCGTCCGAGGGGACGGCCGTGGAGCCCGGGTGGCGCATCGCGGCGCGCTGGAGGTCGGCGACCTTGTGGGAGGCGATCGCGAAGACGAAGGCCTCGAAGGGGCGGCCGGTGTCGCGGTAGCGGGGCAGGGCCAGCAGGACCGCCACGCAGACCTCCTGGGCGAGGTCCTCGACGAAGTGCCGGGCATCGCCCGGGAGACGGGACAGGCGGGTACGGCAGTAGCGCAGCGCGAGGGGGTGGACATGGGCGAGCAGGTCGTGCGTGGCCTGCTCGTCCCCGTCTACGGCGCGATGGACGAGAGCACCGATCGTCCCTACGGCAGTGACCGCCTCGTCGTCGCGCATCGGTCCATGGTGCCCTGCTGCCGTCGGCGGCGTGGCATCGCGTCCGTCGTTGTGCACCGAAGCGTTATGAGCAGGTGCGCCGGAACTCATCTCCTGCGCCCTCCCCTTCCGCTCGAACGACTCGTCCCCGAGAGACTCCACACCTCAAGGATGCGGCATCCGCGCCGAAACGAGCAGCGGGCCTCCGGCGCCAGGCCTTGCGGACCCCGCCCACCGTGGGGTAGGCGGGGGCGTCCGGTCGGTCCGTCCTCCCGCTGCGGCGCAGCTCACCGCCGTACTAACGCACCAGTCCCCAGCGGAAGCCGAGGGCAACCGCGTGGGCGCGGTCGGAGGCTCCGAGCTTCTTGAACAGGCGCCGAGCGTGGGTCTTCACGGTGTCCTCGGAGAGGAACAGCTCGCGGCCGATCTCGGCGTTGGAGCGGCCGTGACTCATGCCCTCCAGGACCTGGATCTCACGCGCGGTGAGCGTGGGCGCGGCGCCCATCTCGGCCGAGCGCAGGCGCCGGGGCGCCAGTCGCCAGGTCGGGTCGGCGAGGGCCTGCGTCACGGTGGCCCGCAGTTCGGCGCGCGAGGCGTCCTTGTGCAGGTAGCCGCGGGCGCCGGCGGCGACGGCCAGGGCCACGCCGTCCAGGTCCTCGGCGACCGTGAGCATGATGATGCGCGCGCCCGGGTCGGCGGACAGCAGCCGGCGCACGGTCTCGACGCCGCCCAGTCCGGGCATGCGCACGTCCATCAGGATCAGGTCGGATCGGTCGGCACCCCAGCGGCGGAGGACTTCCTCGCCGTTGGCCGCCGTCGTCACGCGCTCGACGCCGGGCACGGTCGCCACCGCGCGGCGCAGCGCCTCTCGGGCAAGCGGGGAGTCGTCGCAGACGAGGACGGATGTCATGACCGCCCTCCGCAGCTGATGCGCGTCACCTTGAGCCTCCAGGCTGGTACGGAATCGTCACCTGTGCGGTCGAACGTCTCGGACGCCTGCCCGAGCGCTTGTTGCTTCAACCGCCACCGCACTCTCAACGACGGTCACTCGAAAGAGTTACGGGGCTGCATGCCGTCTTCGGCACTCTACGTGAGGGGGCGGACACGGTGCAGACATGGACGTCAGACCCTCAACTTTTCATCACAACCAATGCCCCATTTAGCCCTTTTTCTTCCCATTTCACGGTGTCTGGGGCTAGATTGCCAATGAGTCATATTTTCATCTCTCTAGACCGGAGATGTACGGTCGTTGGCACCGTATCCGCCCAGAACGGCTACAAGGGGTCACGTAATGGCAGATTTCTCCCGCCTTCCCGGACCGAACGCGGACCTGTGGGACTGGCAGCTCCTGGCTGCCTGCCGTGGGGTCGACAGCTCGCTCTTCTTCCATCCCGAGGGCGAGCGCGGGGCGGCTCGGAGTGCCCGTGAGAACTCGGCCAAGGAGGTCTGCATGAGGTGCCCGGTCCGCGCGGAGTGCGCGGCGCACGCGCTGGCGGTCCGCGAACCGTACGGCGTGTGGGGCGGCCTGACCGAGGACGAGCGCGAAGAGCTCATGGGGCGGGCGCGCAACAGGCTGGTGTCGGCGTCGACAACCAGCGGCGGCTCCGCCTCCGACACATGAATGAACGTTTCTGCAATCTGTTGACAATCCGTTGACGATCTGCTGCCGCTCGGGCACGCACGCGTGCCCGGCGCCTTCACGCGTGCCCGCGGCCCTGCCGCACCTGTCCGGGGCCCCGGCGCCCTGCCGCACCCGCCCGGCACCTTCGGTCACGCCCGCAGGGCCGCCCGCCCCAGCTGTTCCAGCGTCGCCGCCACGGCCGGCACCTGTGCCAGGTCGGGCAGGGTGAGGGCGACGATCTCCCGGCGCACCGCGGGTTCCAGCGCCACCGTGCGCGCGCCTCTCGGCCGTACCGACTCGATCGCCAGCCGGGGCAGGACGGCCACTCCGAGACCCGCGCCCACCAGGCCGACCACGGCCGGGTAGTCGTCGGTGGCGAAGTCGATGCGGGGCGTGAAGCCCGCGCTCTCGCACGCCTGGACGAGCTGTCCCCGGCAGCGCGGGCAGCCCGCGATCCAGGGCTCGTCGGCGAGTTCGCCGAGGGCGACGGACTCCGCGCGGGCGAGCCGGTGCCGCTCGGGCACCAGGCCGACGAGCCGGTCGGTCAGCAGCGGCCGCACCACCAGGTCGTCCCACTCCTCGGCGTCCGCGGCGCCCTCGTAGCGGAAGGCGAGCGCGATGTCGCAGTCGCCCGCGCGCAGCAGTTCCACCGACTTCGGCGGCTCGGCCTCCTCCAGGGAGACACGGGTGCCGGGGTGGGCGGCGCGCAGGGCGGCGAGGGCCGTCGGGACCAGGGTGGAGCTGCCGCTCGGGAAGGAGACCAGGCGCACCCGGCCGGCCCGCAGCCCGGCGATCGCGGCGACCTCCTCCTCGGCGGCGGTGAGCCCGGCGAGGATCCCGGAGGCGTGCCGGACCAGGGCCTCGCCGGCCTGGGTAAGGCGCATCTCACGGCCGTTGCGGACCAGCAGCGGGGTGCCCACGGAGGTCTCCAGGGCCTTCATCTGCTGGCTGACGGCGGGCTGCGTGCAGCCCAGTTCGCGCCCCGCCGCCGAGAAGGAACCGGTGGTGGCGACGGCGCGCAGGACACGGAGATGACGTGCTTCGATCACCCCTTGAGCATAAGACGGACTTGGACATGGCGCCCGAAAATGCGCCGACCCTTTGAGAGTGGTCCCGTACCGTCGGAGCATGGAGCTTCTCTCGGTGAACCTCGGCCGTCCGACGCCGTCGCCCCACACTGACCAGAGGGACGGCGTGACCGGTATCGACAAGCGGCCGGTGGACGGGCCGGTGCGGGTGGCGGCGCCCGGGCCGAAGGGCGTCGCGGGCAGCGGGCTGGCCGGGGACGCGGTGTGCGAGCTGCGCCATCACGGCGGCGACGACCAGGCGGTGTACGCGTTCGCGCGCGAGGACCTCGACGACTGGGAGAAGGAGCTCGGCCGCCCCCTGCCGAACGGCTGTTTCGGTGAGAACCTCACGACAAACGGGCTGAACGTGTCGGATGCGCTGATCGGCGAGCGCTGGCGGATCGGCTCCGGGGTCGTACTGGAGGTCACCTCCGGGCGCATCCCGTGCCGTACTTTTCAGGGCCATCTGGGCGAGCGGGGATGGGTGAAGAGGTTCACGCGGAAGGGTGCCACCGGTGCCTACCTCCGGGTGATCGAACCGGGCGAGATCAGAGCCGGCGACCCGATCGAGGTCGTGCTCCGGCCGGAGCACGGGGTGACGGCGGCGATGGAGTTCCGCGCGACCACCACGGAGCGCGAGCTGCTGCCCCGGTTGCTCGCGGCGGGCGCCGCGCTGCACCCGGAGGCGCTGGCGCAGGCGCGGAAGTACGTGGCGGCGCAGGGCGGCTGAACGGCCGTCACGCGCAGGCCGTTCACCGGTGCTTCACCCTTCGGGAGAGCCGGTGCGCACAGCGGACGCCGTCAGTCCGGGTAACTACCCTTGGGCCATGACAACGGCTCTGATTACGGGATCGACCGCGGGGATCGGTGCCGCGTTCGCGCGGCGGCTGGCGGCCGACGGGCACAACCTCGTCCTGGTGGCCCGGGACACCAAGCGGCTGCGCGAGCAGGCGACCGAGCTGCACGACCGGCACGGCATCGAGGCGGAGGTGCTCACCGCCGACCTCGCCGAGGACGCCGGCATCGAGGCGGTCGCCGCCCGGCTCGCCGACCGCAGGAACCCGGTCGACCTGCTGGTCAACAACGCCGGCTTCGGCAACAAGGGCCACTATCTGGACGTCTCGATGGCCGACGAGCTGCGCATGCTCAAGGTGCACTGCGAGGCGGTGCTGCGGCTGACCTCGGCGGCGGCCGAGGCGATGCGCGAGCGCGGCCGCGGCGGAGTGGTCAACGTGGCGTCGGTGGCGGCGTTCGTACCGCGCGGGACGTACGGCGCCTCCAAGGCGTGGGTCGTGCAGTTCACCCAGGGCGCGGCGCGTGATCTCGCGGGCAGCGGGGTCCGGCTGATGGCGCTGGCGCCGGGGTTCGTCCGTACGGAGTTCCATCAGCGGGCCGGGATGGGCACGGACAACATCCCGGGCTGGATGTGGCTGGACGCCGACAAGCTGGTCGCGGCGGCGCTGGCCGACCTCGCGCGTGGCAGGACGCTGTCGATCCCGGATCCCCGCTACAAGGTGCTGACCGGTCTGGCGAAGATGGCGCCGCGCGGGCTGGTGGGCGGCATCAGCTCGAAGACGGGCCGCAAGTACGGGCCGCAGTAGCCGCCACAGCCGAAGCCGAAAGCAGCCGCGGTGGTCGCGGTAGCCGCAGTAGCCGCGGCACTGGCCCGGGCGGCACCGCGCGCGGCGCGGACCGGGCCGGTGAGACGATGGTGGCGTTCGGTCGCACCCGCAGGGGGGCCGGAGGCGGTTTCATGACGTTCGTGCAGCTCATCGAGTGCAGGACCAGGCGGTTCGACGAGATGGACCGGCTGATGGACAGGTGGGTCGAGCAGACCAAGGGGAAGCGGACGGCGACGCACACGCTGGTCGGCCAGGACCGCAGCGACGCGCAGCACGTCGTGGAGATCGTGGAGTTCCCGTCGTACGAGGAGGCGATGCGGAACTCGCGTCTCCCGGAGACCGACAAGGTGTTCCACGAGCTGCTGGCGCTCTGCGAGGGGACGCCGACGTTCACCGATCTGGACGTGGTGCGTGACGAGGGGCTGTACGCCGGCACCGCCCGGCGGTTCTTCGACACGATCGCGGCGGCCGGCCCGCTGGCACCGCTGGACGGTCTGCTCGCCGAGGACTACCACGACCACGATCCGGTCGAGGGCCAGGACACCATCGGCATGGACGCGATGCGGCGCAAGCTGGGGATGTGGCGGCGGGCCTTCGACTTCTCGTTCCTGGTCCAGGACCAGATCGCCCAGGGCGACCGGGTGTGCACCAGGTGGCTCTGGACGGGGGTGCAGAAGGCGGAGTTCATGGGGGTGCCGAACACCGGGCGGCAGGTCACCATGGCCGGGACGACGATCCACCGCTTCGACGCCGGCGGGAAGATGGCCGAGGGCTGGCTGCAGTACGACCGGATGGGGCTGCTGGCACAGCTGGGAGCGCTGGACGCGCTGGAGAACTAGGCCGACCATCGAAGTACCCGCGAGGGGCGAAGCCCCCGTTCCCGGCGGACGACCGGGAACGGGGGCTTCCTCAGAGACTGCTTCCCGAGAGACTGCTTCCCGAGAGACTGCTGCCCAGAGGCTGGCGCCTCGGAGACCGTTGCCTCAGTGGGTTGCCTCAGTGCGAGTGGCCGTGGGAGTGGCCCGCGGCGCCGGCCTCTTCCTCTTCCTTCTTCTCGACGACCAGGGTCTCGGTCGTCAGGAGCAGGGAGGCGATGGAGGCGGCGTTCTCCAGGGCGGAGCGGGTGACCTTGACCGGGTCGATGACGCCGGCCTTGACCAGGTCGCCGTACTCGCCGGTGGCGGCGTTGTAGCCGTTGCCCTTCTCCAGGTCGGCGACCTTGGAGACGATGACGTAGCCCTCGAGGCCCGCGTTCTCGGCGATCCAGCGCAGCGGCTCGACGGCGGCCTTGCGGACCACGGAGACGCCGGTGGCCTCGTCGCCGGTCTTGTCGAGGTTGCCCTCCAGGACCTTCACGGCGTGGACGAGCGCGGAGCCACCACCGGAGACGATGCCCTCCTCGACCGCGGCGCGGGTCGCGGAGATGGCGTCCTCCAGACGGTGCTTCTTCTCCTTCAGCTCCACCTCGGTGGCGGCGCCGACCTTGATCACGCACACGCCGCCGGCCAGCTTCGCGAGGCGCTCCTGGAGCTTCTCGCGGTCCCAGTCGGAGTCGGTGTTCTCGATCTCGGCCTTGATCTGGGCGACGCGGCCCGTGACGGCGGCGGAGTCGCCGGCGCCGTCGACGACCGTGGTGTCGTCCTTGGTGACGGTGACGCGGCGGGCGGAGCCGAGCACGTCCAGGCCGACCTGGTCGAGCTTGAGGCCGACCTCCTCGGAGATGACCGTGCCGCCGGTGAGGACCGCGAGGTCCTCCAGCATCGCCTTGCGGCGGTCACCGAAGCCGGGGGCCTTGACCGCGACCGCGTTGAAGGTGCCGCGGATCTTGTTGACGACGAGGGTGGAGAGCGCCTCGCCCTCGACGTCCTCGGCGATGATCAGCAGCGGCCGGGAGGCACCCGCCTGGATGACCTTCTCCAGCAGCGGCAGCAGGTCGGCGATGGAGGAGACCTTGCCCTGGTTGATGAGGATGTAGGGGTCCTCCAGGACGGCCTCCATGCGCTCCTGGTCCGTCACGAAGTACGGCGACAGGTAGCCCTTGTCGAAGGCCATGCCCTCGGTGAAGTCCAGCTCCAGACCGAAGGTGTTGGACTCCTCGACGGTGATGACACCGTCCTTGCCGACCTTGTCCATCGCCTCGGCGATGAGCTCGCCGACCTGCGTGTCCTGGGCGGACAGCGCGGCGACGGCGGCGATGTCGGCCTTGTCGTCGATCGGGCGGGCGGAGGAGAGCAGCTCGTCGGAGACGGCGGCGACGGCGGCGTCGATGCCCTTCTTCAGGGCGGCCGGGGAGGCACCCGCGGCGACGTTCTTCAGGCCCTCGCGGACGAGCGCCTGGGCCAGCACGGTGGCGGTGGTCGTACCGTCACCCGCGATGTCGTTGGTCTTGGTCGCCACCTCCTTCACCAGCTGGGCGCCGAGGTTCTCGTACGGGTCGTCGAGCTCGACCTCGCGGGCGATCGTGACACCGTCGTTGGTGATGGTGGGGGCGCCGAACTTCTTGTCGATGACGACGTTGCGGCCCTTGGGGCCGATCGTCACCTTCACCGTGTCGGCAAGCTTGTTGACGCCGCGCTCGAGGGCGCGACGGGCGTCCTCGTCGAACTTCAGGATCTTCGCCATGGGAGCGGTTCAGCCCTCTCGGAAAGCGTGGGTGAAACGAACGGCGCCCCCGACGCCCGGCTTCACAAGGTCGCGGGGGCCAGGGGCGCAGCTCAAAGCAGAATGTGCTTTTGGGTGAATTACTTCTCGATGATCGCGAGCACGTCGCGAGCCGAGAGGACGAGGTACTCGTCGCCGTTGTACTTCACCTCGGTGCCGCCGTACTTGCTGTACAGAACGACGTCGCCGACCTTGACGTCGAGCGGCAGGCGCTCGCCGTTCTCGAAACGGCCCGGGCCCACCGCGAGGACGGCGCCCTCCTGGGGCTTCTCCTTCGCGGTGTCCGGGATGACCAGGCCAGAGGCGGTGGTCTGCTCGGCGTCGAGCGGCTGGACCACGATGCGGTCCTCAAGCGGCTTGATGGCAACCTTGGAGCTGGTGGTCGTCACGATCCGACCTCCCCCTTCGGAGATCTCACGGGGTTAACTGTCTGAGGTGGCGACCAGGTGGATCCGTCGTCGCGGGTGCCGGACCTGCCCGTCGCGTTGTTGGCACTCTCATCTGCCGAGTGCCAGAGCCGAGACTATGACCGCGATTAGCACTCGGTCAAGCGGAGTGCCAGTTGCGGGCCGCGCGCCGCCGGAATCGGCCCCCTCGGGGGTCACAGATCGACGGCGGCATGCATCTCCCACACCAGGATCTCGGCGGGCTCCGAGGCCGTCACCCGGTGGCCGCCGGTGGCCGTGAAGCGCGCGGCGTCACCCTCGCCGAGCGCCCCGACGCCCTCCAGGTCCACCGCGCCGCGGGCGACGAACAGATGCAGGTACGGCGCCTCGGGCAGGGTCACCTGCCCGCCGGGGCGCAGCCGTGCCGCGTACAGCGCGGCGTGCCGGTTCCGGATCCGGATGGCGCTCGCGTCCTTGTGCCGGTCCATGCCGGACGCCACCCTGACCAGCCCGCCGGACAGCAGCTCGGCGTCGATCTCCAGCTGTTCGTAGCCAGGCGTGACGCCGGCCTCGTCGGGCACGACCCACATCTGGACGAAGTGCACGGGGTCGGCGGGGAGCCCGCCGGCGGCCCGGTAGGTGTCGTTCTTCTCCGAGTGCAGGATGCCGGTGCCGGCGCTCATCCGCTGGGCCAGGCCCGGGTAGATCACGCCGGAGTGGCCGCCGGAGTCCTGGTGGACCAGTGAGCCCTGGAGCACCCAGGTGACGATCTCCATGTCCCGGTGCGGGTGGGTGTCGAAGCCCGTGCCCGGCTGCACCAGGTCCTCGTTGTGGACCAGCAGCACCCCGTGGTGCGTGTTGGCCGGGTCCGGCCGGTGGGTGCCGAGGGAGAACGAGTGCTTCGAGTCGAGCCAGGACAGCCGGCTCGCGAGCCGCGCCTCACCGCGCCGCACCTCCACGCCGGGTGTCAGTAGTGCGCTCATGTTGTGCCCCCTGCTCCGAGCGAGGATCCATTGACATGAATATTCAAGTTAAAACGGATCCATCACGCCGGTAGGAGACAGCGGAGAGCACCAGCATCGACTTGACCACTAAAGTCAAAAGGTCATATTGGGCTAGAGGTAGTCCTCGAGCCGGCCCACCGTCAGCCCGCTCGCCTGCACCCGGCGCAGCAGCCGGGCGGTGCGCTCCCTGAGGGGCGGGCCGAGGGCCTCGTCGGGGCCCACCAGGATGATGTCGCCGGGGCGGAGCTGCTTGTCCCCGCCCCGGTAGGTGATGCCGTCGGGGGTCATCGCCGCCCGCCACAGGACCACCGCCGCGACACCGCAGTCGGCGGCGGCGCGGAGGGTGGTGCGGTCGTAGGTGCCGTAGGGCGGGCGGAAGAGGCGGGGGCGGATGCCGAAGCGGGACTTCAGCTTCTCCTGCTGGCCGCAGATCTCGGCGCGCTGGCCGGCGTACGGCAGACCGGGCATGGCCGGGTGGTCGAGGGTGTGGTTCTGGACGCTCGCGCCGACCGACTGGAGGCGGGCGAAGTGGCCGTAGCCGGGGCCGACCACGCTGTCCGTGAGGAACATGCTCACCGGCAGCCGCAGTTCGCGGACCATGTCGACGAAGCGGGGGTCCTTCTCGGCGCCGTCGTCGTAGGTGAGGAAGACGACCCGGTCGGACGTGGGGACGTGGTCGACGACCGGGGGGAGGGCGGCACGGAAGGACAGCGGGTGCAGCGGCGGGCGGGGGGCCGGGGAGAGGGGGGCGGTCAGGCCCCACCTGCGGTACGCCGGCTCGCCGGCCGGGCCCTGCGGGTGCACCCGGCCGGCCGCCTTCCTGCCGAGCCGTTCGATGGGGTCGACGGACGGGGCGCAGGCCGACAGGAGGAGGGAGACGGCCAGGAGGGGGACGACCAGGAGGGCGGCGGCCGGCGGCGCGGCCGTCGCCCTCGGTCGGCTCACAGGTAGTCCTCCAGGCGCGCCACCGCGTAGCCGTCGCGGGTGACCTTGTTCAGGAAGCGGCGCATGTCGTCGACCATGGTGCCGTCCCAGTCGTTCCGGCCCCGGAAGTGCGTGAGGACGATGTCACCGGGGTGCAGTGCGCGGTCCCACTCCCGGTACTCCCAGTGGTCGACGAACACCTCCTCGTCCCAGATCGGCGCGTACTTGATGCCGCAGGTCTTGGCGGCGCGCAGGGTGTCGCCGTTGTAGTTGCCGTAGGGCGGGCGGAAGACCGTCGGCGCCTTGCCGAACTCCCTCTTCATGATCTCCTGCATGCCGCAGATCTCGTGCTTCTGCTCCTCGTAGGTGAGGCCCGGCAGGTAGGGGTGGGTGAGGGTGTGGTTGTTGAGGGTGTGGCCCTCGGCCTGCATCCGGCGGAAGTAGCCGTAGTCGTCCTTGACCAGGTAGTTGCTGAGGAACGCGCTGTAGGGGATCCGCAGCTGGTCCATCATCCGCAGGAAGTCCGGGTCCTTCTCGGCGCCGTCGTCGATGGTGAGGAAGACGACCTTCTTCCTGGTCGGGATGGTGGTGAAGACCGGGGGCAGGTCGTCCTCCTCCTGGCCGTCCACCTCGAAGCCGTCGCGAGCGGTGATCCTCGGCTTGAGCCTGGGCGGGGCCGGGGGTTGCAGCGGGACCGCGTCCAGGCCCCAGCGCCGGGCGGCGGCGACCAGGGCGGCGCGGGAGTCGGGAGCGGCGCCCCGGTGGGCCTGCTGGCCCGCGGCGGGGCGGACGTCGGCCTCGCCCCCCGGTCCGGCACAGCCGGAGACGACGGCGGCAGCGGCCGTGGCGAGGGCGGCAACGGCGAGTACTGCCCTATTTTTGTCATTTTGTACGACTGCTCGCATGGCGTCGGATCCTTCCAGGCACCTTCCCGGAACCCGGGCAGACACCGCGGCCGGAGGCGAACCATCCACCGACTGGCCGACAATGACCCGGTGAACGACCACCTCTCCCCCCTCCTCACCCCCGAGGGCCGCGCCCTCCTCGACGAGGTGCGCGGCACCGCGCCCGCCGACGAGCTCGCCGTGGCCACCCGGCTGCGCCGCGAGCACCCCGCCGAACTGGTGTCGGCGGCGCTGGCCCAGGCCCGGCTGCGGCAGCGGGCGGCGGCGAAGTTCGGGGACGCGGACGCGGGCCGCATGTTCTTCACGCCGAACGGGGTCGAGCAGTCGACGCGGGCGAGTGTCGCCACGTACCGGGCGGAGCGGATGAAGGCGCTGGGGGTCACCTCGGTCGCCGACCTGTGCTGCGGCATCGGGGGCGACGCGATCGCGCTGGCGCGGGCCGGGATCCGCGTCCTCGCCGTGGACCGGGACCCGGTGACGGCGGCCACCGCGCGGGCGAACGCCGAGGCGCTCGGGCTCGCCTCCCTGATCGAGGTCCGGGAGGCGGACGTCCAGGAGGTGGACACGGCCGGCCACGACGCCGTGTTCGTCGACCCGGCCCGGCGCGGCGGCCGCGGCCGCATCTTCGACCCGGAGGCCTACTCACCGCCCCTGTCCTGGGCGGTCGAGACGGCCCACCGGGCACGGACCGCCGCGCTGAAGATCGCCCCCGGCATCCCGCACGAGGCGGTCCCGGCGGCCGCCGAGGCGGAGTGGATCTCGGACGCGGGTGACGTGAAGGAGGCCGTCCTCTGGTTCGGCACCGGTGCCCCGGGAGCCGTCCGCGCCACCCTCCTCCCGGGCCCGCGCACCCTGCTCGGCCGCGGCCTCCCCGACCCCGCGGTCCGGCCGGTCGGCCGTTACCTGTACGAGCCGGACGGCGCCGTCATCCGCGCCCACCTGGTCGCCGAGGTGGCCGAGGAGCTCGCCGGCGGTCTGGTCGACCCGACGATCGCGTACATCACGGCCGACACGCTCAGGGCCACGCCCTACGCGACGGCGTACGAGATCACCGACGAACTCCCCTTCAACGTCAAGAAGCTGAAGGCACTGCTGCGCGAGCGCGAGGTCGGGAACCTGACCGTGAAGAAGCGCGGGTCGGCGGTGGAGCCGGAGGAGCTGCGCAGGAAGGCCCTGCCGAAGCCGCAGGGACGCAACACGGCGACCGTCTTCCTGACCCGGGTGGCGGGCGCCCCGACCATGCTGCTGGGCCGCCCGGCACGTCCCTGAGCGCTCCGGCGGCTGCGCCGCGATGCGCCGCGATGTGTTGTCGAGCGGCTGCCGCGCCGTCGTGGCTGGTCGCGCCCACGCGGCGGCAGCCGCACGTCGAGGACGGCCCCGCGCCCCTTCGGGGCGCTCAGAGCTCCCGTGCCCGCCGCAGCAGCAGCTCCCGTTCCCGCTCGTTGCGGGCCAGTGCCGCCGCCCGCTCGAACTCCGCGCGGGCCTCGGCCGTCCGCCCGAGGCGGGCCAGCAGGTCGCCGCGGACGCTCGGCAGCAGGTGGTAGTCGCGCAGGGCGGGTTCGGCGGTCAGCGGGTCCACGAGCGCCAGGGCCGCCGCCGGGCCGTCCGCCATCGACACGGCCACCGCCCGGTTCAGCTCGACGACCGGGGACGGGGAGCGGGCGGCCAGCAGGCCGTACAGGGTGGCGATGGCCTTCCAGTCGGTCTCCTCGTACGTGTAAGCGTGCGCGTGGCAGGCCGCGATGGCCGCCTGGAGGGCGTACGGCCCCGGGGCGCCGGCCGCCGTGGCGTCCGCGCGGGCGAGGGCCCTGATCCCGCGGGCGACGAGCATGCGGTTCCAGCGGCGGCGGTTCTGGTCCCGCAGGAGGACCGGTGCGCCGTCGGGGCCGGTGCGGGCGGCCGTACGGGAGGACTGGAACTCCAGGAGGGCGGCGAGGGCGTGCACCTCCGGCTCCTTCGGCATCAGCCCCGACAGCACGCGGGCCAGCCTCAGCGCGTCCTCGCACAGCGAGGGGCGCAGCCAGTCGTCGCCCGCCGTGGCCGCGTAACCCTCGTTGTAGATCAGGTAGATGACGTCCAGGACCGAGCCGAGCCGGGCCTCACGGTCGGGGCCGTACGGCACCTCGAAGGCGATGTTCCGCGTCGCGAGGGTGCGCTTGGCGCGGACGATGCGCTGGGCGACGGTCGGCTCGGGGACCAGGAAGGCGCGGGCGATCTCGGCCGTGCTCAGGCCGCCGAGGAGGCGCAGGGTGAGGGCCGTGCGGGCCTCGGGCGACAGCACCGGATGGCAGGTGGTGAAAACCAGGCGGAGCAGGTCGTCGTCGATGTCGTCCGGGTCGGCGGGCTCCTCGGGCGGCGCCGTCGTCTCCGTGCTGCGGCCGATCTCCGCGAGCTTGCGGGCGTAGTTCTCCCGGCGCCGGACCAGGTCGACGGCGCGGTGCCGGGCGGTGGCCGTCAGCCAGGCGCCCGGGTTGTCGGGCACGCCGTCCCGGGGCCACTGCTCCAGGGCGGCGACCAGCGCGTCCTGCGCCAGCTCCTCCGCGATGCCGACGTCCCGGACGATCCGGGCGACGCCGGCGATCACGCGGGGCGATTCGAGCCGGAAGACCGTCTCGATGGCGTGCCGGGCCGCGGCCCCGGCGCTCGCGGGGGCGTCGGCGGGGGGCTGTGTGCTCACAGCCCCCCATGCAACACCCACCACCGGACGTACGCCAGGAGGGTCAGCCCTCCGCGATCTCCCGGACCTCGCAGGTCACGGTCCAGTACTCCTCGTGCACCTTCAGGAACCGCTTGGTCCACTCCAGGGCCTCGGCCTTGTCCTTGCACTGCATGATCGCGTAACCGCCGATGACCTCCTTGGACTCGGTGAAGGGGCCGTCGGTGACGGAGATCCTGCCGCCCTCCCAGTGCACCCGCGTCCCCTGGGAGGTCGGCGTGAGCCCCGCGGTGTCCAGCATCACGCCGGCCTTGGTGATCTCCTCGATCAGCTCGCCCATCCGCTGCATCAGCTCCTGGCTGGGCCCCTCGGCGGGGGCGGTGGTCTCGTCGATCCGCACGAGCGACAGGTAACGGGGCATGGTGACTCCTCGGTCTCGTTCCGGTGCGGCGGGGCATTTCCTCGCCGCTCACCCATGCGTCGAACGGGGGACGGGCGGATCGACACGTTCGCGAAATCTCTTCGAAGACAATTTTCCGATGAGCGTTTCCGCAGGTCAGAAGAGGTCAGACAAGGCCGGATCAGTCAGCGAAGTCCTTGAGCTTCTCCGTCTCCAGCGTGAAACCGACGGGATCCGGGAGCTCGATCACGGCGCCGAAGGCCCGGCTGGTGACAGAACGGTAGACGCCGCGCTCCGGGTCGGAGCAGACGATCACGCTCGTCAGGTCCCGGTCGACGAGTAGGTACACGGGGATGCCGGCGGCCGCGTAGCCGTCGGGCTTCTCGACCCGGTCCCGCTTGTCGGCGTCCCGGTCGTGGGAGGTGACCTCGACGACCATCAGGACACCGTCCGGCTCGGCCCACTCGCCCTTGCCGACGAAGTACTCCTCGGCTGCCAGGGCACCGTCCGGCCTCGCACGTCCCTTGCGGTACGCCTCGACCTCGAGCCCCTGCTCCGGGAAGAGGAACAGCTCAGGACGGTGCTGCATGCATCGCTTGAGAAGCCAGGCGACAATCTGTCCATGGTTGCCGTCCGGCATGGGCTTGACCCCGATCTTTCCGTTCAGGAACTCCAGGCGCGCCGACTCCGGCGCATGGCGGGCGAGCTCCTCGAATTCCTCGACGAGCATCTGGGGCCGGTCGGCAGTGCTGGGGGTCATGGTGTCGCCTCCTCCCCTCCATCCTGCCCCGACCGCGGGCGGCCCGTGCTGCAAGGTCGTCATGCGTCTGCTCCTTTCTGTGTACGAGGCCGGGTGCGCAGGGCGGCACGCAGTCGCCCCACATGCGCGTGGACCTGGTCGGCGGTGAGGCCGGACCGTCCTCCCCGGCAGCCCTCGCAGAGCCCGCCGTGCAGCGAGGCCCCGGCCGCCGGCTCAGCGCAGGCGGTGCACACGACCTCGTACCGGGCGGGCGGCTGAGACTGCGGCTCCGGCGGAAGTTTCGAGACGAGCCGGGCGCGTACGAACCCGTAGGCATGCGCCACGTGTTCCGGCAGCCCGGCGGTCATCGCCTGCACGAGCTGCGCCTCACTCGCGCCCCGCGCGAACCATTCCGCTGCGCTCTCCTCCAGTGCGCCGCACTCCCCTGCCGACAGCGTCAACCGGGGCTCGATACGACCGAGGCGAGCGACCACGTTGTACGCCACCGTGCGCGCCGCCTGGGAAGGCTCGGCGACGGGTGGCACCTCGCCGGTGAGGAAGGCGTCCCACCACGCGTCGTCACGGGCGACGCGGGAGAAGAAGGTGTGCCAGACCCAGCGCGGATTGCCGTCGACGGTGACGGGGCGGCGCACGCGGCGCAGATGGCCCGCCGCGGAGAGGTTGTTGAGGGCGGTCCCGATGGCGCACTGGCCGTACGGGAGGTGCTTGGCCAGTGTCTTGATGGAGATGTCCGCCTCGTCGTCGAGCCGGTCGAGGTACGTGGCGATCGCTGCCTCGCGGACGGGCAGGTGGGCGAAGTCGCGTCCGGTGCGGGGATCTTGGCCCGGGGCGGATTTCTTTCCGTAGCCGGGATTGGCCTTCGGGTGCGCGGACGGGCGCGGGGCAGCACTAGGCTGGGCGGTAGCCATGGATCGACGACTCTCATTCGATCTGGTGGTCAGACCCCCGCGCGGTGCTCCAACACCCACGGGGGTCGATGCTTTCGTGGCGCACGCTACACGCTCGCGACGCTGCGGCGTGACCCGATCACGAAAAGTCATCTCGCCTGGCCAGCGGGCGACTTGGGAGGGTGGGTGGGTTGAGCCCACCCACCCATTCCTTGCAAAAAGGGTCTCGGATCCCGACCCCCGAAGCTCAAGCGACGACGAGCGCGACGGACTCCGTCAGGGAGGAGCAGGAGCACGGTCAACTCGGAGGCGTCGCCCCGAAGACTGAGCTTCGAGTCACGGATGTGGACGACGCGCTACCGCAGGTCACCGACATCCCACAGCCGAACGGTCCCATCGGCACTGGCGCTCGCCAGCTGACTGCCGTCCGAGTTGAAGTCGAGGGAGAGCACGGAGTCGTTGTGACCGGTGAGCAGCATCACCTCGCGGGGAGCCACGGGCTCGTTGGTGCGGAGGATGCGGATGTCACCGCCGTAACTGTCGGCCACGGCGAGGAAAGTCAGCCAGCGGCGAGCTCCTTCCGCGCTCCAGTGCTCCCGTACGCCCGCTTCCTCCGGCGCGCCTACGCACGACCGAGTGACCTGAGGATATACCGATCCCCTCGGTCGTCGGCCGTGGTAGAACCGTCCTCCTTGCGGTGTCTCCTCGTCTCAGGGCGAAACTCTCAAGGCCACCCGCTACCGCAACGACTCCCACAGGTCGCTCGCCGCCGGTTCCTTCGCGATCACCCGGTTGTGGTCGGAGGGTGCGGTCACCACGGGCATCATCACCGTCTTGACGTTGTCGGAGGTGAGGCCCTTCAGGCTCTGGCCCAGCCGCATCAGCTCGCTGAGCGAGTCCAGGCCGGTGTCGGTGGTGAGGCTGGAGGTGACCGCGTCGGCGACCTCGTAGAGCTTGGCCGGGTTGGTCAGCAGATTGCTGGAGGCCATCTGGTCGAGGAGGGCCTTCACCAGTTTCTGCTGGAGGCCTATCCGGCCCAGGTCGCTGCCGTCGCCTATGCCGTGCCGGGTGCGGGCGAGCGCCAGGGCCTGGGTGCCGTCCAGGTGGTGGGTGCCCTTCTTCAGGTGCAGGTGGCTGTCGTCGTCGTCGATGTCCTGGTCGGTGGTCACGGTCACCCCGCCGAGCGCGTCGACCAGCTTCGCGAAGCCCGAGAAGTCGATCTCCAGGTAGTGGTCCATGCGCACACCGGTGATCGACTCGACCGTCTTGACCGCGCACACCGCCCCGCCCACCGAGTAGGCGCTGTTGAACATCGCGTTGTAGGCGACGGACGTCGAGCCGCCGGAGGACAGCGGGCAGGACGGCCGGGTGACCAGGGTGTCGCGCGGGATGCTGACGACGGTGGCCGAGGTCCGGCCGGCGTCGATGTGGACCACCATCGCGGTGTCGGAGCGGGCGCCCGAGCTGCTGCCGCCGCCGAGCTTCTTGTTCGCCTTGCCGCTGCGCGAGTCCGAGCCCAGCACCAGGATGTTCACCGAGCCGGTGGGCAGCGGGCTCGGGGAGGCGGACGCGGACGCCGTGGCCGTCGGCGTCGTCACCGCCTTCGCCGGGCGGTCGTCCCCGAGCGCGCTGTTGATGTCGACGCTCTTGATGTTGTCGTTGAGGTGCCAGTAGACCCACCCCGCGCCCGCGATGCCGAGCGTCATGACCCCCGCCAGGGTGAGGCCGACGATCTTCAGCACTCTCGACCGCCGGCCCACCCGTCTGCCCGCGTCGCCTTGCTCCTCTTGTCCCGTCACAAGGCAGGAACGTAAGTCCGAATTATTAGGGGACTGTTAGCGCGGGCGCCGCGAAGGGGTTTTCTTCGGAAAATCTCACCCTTCTCAGTCCGGGTTCAGCCCAGCGTGACGGTGGGCACCGGATTGCTCCCGCTCCAGGACGCGTTCAACCCGAAACTCACCGAACTCCCGTTCGCCACCGTCCCGTTGTAGGAAGCGTTGGCACAGGACACGGCCGCGCCCGACTGGGTGCAGACCGCGTTCCACGCCTGCGTGATCTGCTGACCGGCGCCGTACGTCCAGCTCACCCGCCAGGACGACAGCGAGGCGCCCGAGCAGGAGATGGTCACCTGGCCGGTGAACCCGGTGTTCCACTGGCTGCTCACGCCGTAGGCGGCGGTGCAGGCACCGGTCGGCGGCGGGGTGGTCGTGGTCCCGCCGAGCGCCTCCGAGATCCCGTAGTACGCCGGTTTGGGCGCGTAGTTCGCGTCGTACGGGGTCGCCGCGCCGTACCCCGGGAAGGTGCTGTCCACCCAGGAGTCGGAGTCGGTGAAGCCCCACACGGTGACGTTGACGCAGCGGCTCACCGCCACGCACGCGGCCACCACCGACTTGAAGTCGGCCTTCTGCTGGGCGAGTTTGGTGCTGTCGGAGGGCAGTGCCATCCGGATGTCCAGCTCGGTGACCGCCACGTCGACGCCCAGGTCGGCGAAGCGCTGGATGTTCTGTTGGAGGGTGGAGGGCACCTGGCCGAGGACGAGGTGGGCCTGCAGCCCGACCCCGTCGATCGGGACGCCGGCCGCCTTGAGCGACTTCACCAGGTTGTACAGGGCGGTGCTCTTCGCGTTGACACCCTCGACGTTGTAGTCGTTGATGTACAGCTTGGCGTCCGGGTCGGCCGCGTGCGCCCAGGTCAGGGCGTTGGCGATGTAGTCGGAGCCGAGGCCGTTGTACCAGAGCGTCGACCGGTAGGTGCCGTCCTCGTTGAAGGGTTCGTTGACGACGTCCCAGGCCGCGATCCTCCCCTTGTAGCGGCCGACCTCGGTGCTGATGTGGTTCTGTAGCAGGCTGCTCAGCTGGGCGGAGGTCCAGGTGCCGTTCGTCAGCCAGCTCGGGTTCTGGCTGTGCCAGACCAGGGTGTGGCCGCGCACCTGCTGGTTGTGGGCCTGGGCGAAGGCGACGATCTGGTCGGCCTCGGTCCAGTTGAAGGTGCCCTGGGTGGGCTCGACGGTCCCCCACTTCATGGCGTTGCCCGGGGTCAGCGAGCTGAACTGGCCGCCGGCCAGGTCGCCGTAGGTGCCGGTGAGCTTGGAGCCGGTGACCGCGGTGCCGATGACCTTGCCCTTGGCGGCGGCGAGGTCGCGCAGCGGGGTGTCGGCGGCGTGCGCGGCGGGCGCCGTGAACAGCAGGGCGGTGCCGGTGACGAGTGCCACCGCCAGGGACAAGCCCGTGGACAAGCCGATGGACAAGCCTGCGGGTAAGCCTGTTCTCAGAGATCTCATTGCGGGTGCCTCCGAAAGTTTCGGTCGTGCAACCGACTGGCTTCGGAGGAGTGTGGAGACGCCCGCACCACCCGTCAATACGTCAACATCCGGCCACTCCCCTCACGGAACCTCACGGAGCCTCACGGAGCCGTGGGCGCTGCCGTGCTGCTGCGCACCACCAGGCTGGTCGCCAGCTCCACCCGGGTCGCGGTCGTCGCCTCCTCCGCCCGCCCCATCTCGAGGACCAGCCGCGCCGCCGCCTCGGCCATCTCGGTCAGCGGCTGCCGTACGGTCGTCAGCGGCGGCCCCACCCAGCGGGCCAGCGGCAGATCGTCGAACCCGACGACGCTCACGTCCTCCGGGATGCGCAGCCCCAGCTCACGCGCGGCCTCGTAGAGCCCGAGCGCCTGGAGGTCGTTGCCGGTGAAGATCGCGGTGGGCCGGTCGGGCATGCGCAGCAGGTCCAGGCCGAGCCGGTAGCCGGCGTCGTGGTGGAAGTCGCCGGCCTTGATCAGGGCCGGGTCCACCGGCAGTCCGGCGGTCTCCAGCGCGGCCCGGTAGCCGTCCACCCGGGCCCGGCTGCACATCATCCGGGACGGCCCGCTGATCGCCCCGATGCGCCGGTGCCCCAGCTCCACCAGGTGCCGGGTGGCGGCCAGCCCGCCCTGCCAGTTCGTCGCCCCGATCGACGGCACGTCCGGCCCCGGGTCCCCCGCCGGGTCCATCACAACGAACGGGATGGACCGGCTCAGCAGCAGCGCCCGCTGCGACTCGTCAAGACCCGACAGCACCAGCACCACCCCGTGCGGGCGGCGGGCCGCCACCTGGTCCGCCCAGGTCCGCCCGGGAGTCAGCCGCCCGGCGGACTCACTGAGCACCACACTCAGCCCGGCGTCCCTCGCCACGTTCTCCACCCCCCGGATGACCTCCATCGCCCACGCGCTCTCCAGCTCGTGGAAGACCAGGTCGATCAGCGGCGACCGGGAGGCCTCGGCGCGGCGCCGCCGGTAGCCGTAGGCGCGCAGCAGCTCCTCGACCCGGGTACGGGTCGCCGGGGCGACGTCGGCACGCCCGTTCAGGACCTTCGAAACAGTCGGAGCGGACACGCCGGCCTCACGGGCGATTTCGGCGAGCGTCGCCGTCTGCGGTTCTGCGGGCTTCGGAGGCGTCATGCCCGCGATCGTATCCCCGCGCTCCCCCTTGACGAAGACCTTCGCGCGCCATAGGTTCCCGGAACATTCGGTGTGTAGTACGAAACATTCGTAGCAGCGTTCGTAGCAGAGAAGCCCGCAGAGAGCCCCGCAGAGAGCAGAGACGGGAGTTTCATGACCACCGCTCCTTGGCGCGACCCCGCACTGCCCGCCGCCACCCGCGTCGACGACCTGCTCACCCGGATGACGCTGGAGGAGAAGACCGCCCAGCTGTACGGGGTGTGGGTGGGCGCCGCCACGGACGGCGACGGGGTCGCCCCGCTGCAACGCGAGATGACCGCCGACTACGAGTGGGACGAGCTGATCACCCTGGGGCTCGGCCAGCTGACCCGCTCCTTCGGCACCGCCCCGGTGGACCCGGCGCTGGGCGCGCGGGCGCTGGCCCGCGCCCAGCGCCGCATCACCGCGGCCGGCCGCTTCGGCATTCCGGCGATCGCCCACGAGGAGTGCCTGGCCGGCTTCACCGCCTGGCAGGCGACGGCCTACCCGGTCCCGCTCGCCTGGGGAGCCGCCTTCGACCCGCCGCTGGTCGAGGAGCTGGGCCGGCGCATCGGCCGCGACCTCCGCTCGGTCGGCGTCCACCAGGGCCTGGCCCCCGTCCTGGACGTGGTCCGCGACCCGCGCTGGGGGCGGGTCGAGGAGACGATCGGCGAGGACCCGTACCTGGTCGGCACGGTCGGCTCCGCGTACGTCCGGGGCCTGGAGTCGGCCGGGGTCATCGCCACGCTCAAGCACTTCGCGGGCTATGCCTCCTCCGCCGGTGCCCGCAACCAGGCGCCGGTCCGGGCGGGCGTGCGGGAGCTGGCGGACGTCACCCTCCCGCCGTTCGAGATGGCGCTGCGCGAGGGCGGGGCCCGCTCGGTGATGGCGGCGTACAACGAGACGGACGGCGTCCCCGCGTCCGCCGACCCCCGCCTCCTGACCGAACTCCTCCGCGGCGACTGGGACTTCGACGGCACGGTCGTCGCCGACTACTTCGGCATCGGCTTCCTCCAGACCCTCCACCGCGTCGCCGACACGGAGGCGGAGGCGGCCCGTCTCGCCCTTGAGGCGGGCATCGACGTCGAGCTGCCGACGCTGAAGTGCTACGGCCGTCCGCTGGTGGCAGCGGTCAGGGCAGGCACGGTCCCGGAGTCACTGGTCGACCGCGCGGCCCGCCGGGTCCTGCTCCAGAAGTGCGAACTGGGGATGCTGGACGAGGACTGGACCCCGGAGCCCGCGCAGGAGGGCCCGGTCGACCTCGACTCGGCGGCGAACCGCGCGCTGGCCCGCCGCCTGGCCGAGGAGTCCGTGGTCCTCCTGGACAACCCGGACGGCGTACTCCCCCTCGCCCCCGGCACCCGCATGGCGGTGGTGGGCCCGCGCGCCGCGGACGCCCTCGCGATGCTCGGCTGCTACTCCTTCCCGTCCCACGTCCTGACCCACCACCCCGAGGTCGACCTGGGCATCGCCATCCCCACCGTCCTCGACTCCCTCCGCACCGAACTCCCGGACGCGAAGGTCACGTTCGCCGAGGGCTGCGACGTCTCGGACCCCGACACCTCCGGCTTCGAGGAGGCGGTGGCCCGGGCCGCCGAGGCGGACGTGTGCGTGGCGGTGCTCGGCGACCGCGCGGGCCTGTTCGGCCGGGGCACGTCCGGCGAGGGCTGCGACGTGACAGACCTGGAACTGCCGGGTGTCCAGGCCGACCTGCTGGACGCGCTGCTCACGACGGGCGTCCCGGTGGTCCTCGTCCTCCTCACCGGGCGCCCCTACGCACTGGGCCGCTGGCAGGGCCGGCTCGGCGCGGTGGTGCAGGCGTTCTTCCCCGGGGAGGAGGGCGGCCCGGCGGTGGCGGGAGTGCTGTCGGGCCGCGTCAACCCGTCGGGCCGCCTCCCGGTCAGCGTCCCTCGCGTGCCGGGCGGCCAGCCCTGGACCTACCTCCAGCCCCCGCTGGGCCTCGCGGGCGAGGTCAGCAACCTGGACCCGACCCCGCTGTACGCCTTCGGCGCCGGCCGCTCGTACACGACGTTCGCGTGGGACCTCGTCTCACCGGACACGGCGGAGATCGGCACGGACGGCTCGTACGACGTGACGGTGGCCGTCCGCAACACGGGCGACCGCGCGGGCACCGAGGTCGTGCAGCTCTACCTCCACGACCCGGTGGCCTCGGTGACCCGCCCGGACGTCCGCCTGATCGGCTACCAGCGGGTGGAGCTGGCTCCGGGCGCCTCGAGAAGGGTGACCTTCCACTTCCACGCGGACCTGTCGGCGTTCACGGACCGGGAGGGGGCGCGGGTGGTGGAGCCGGGGGCCCTGGAACTGCGGGTGGCGGCGTCGAGCGCGGAGGCCCGAGCGGTGACCCGCCTCCAACTGACCGGCCCGGTCCGCCGGTTGGGCCCGGACCGGGTCCTGCGCTGCGAGACGGAACTGGACTGACCGTCAGACCGCGTCCGCCGCGTGCGCGACAAAGGGGGCCCAGGCGGCGGGGGCGAGGGCGAGGTGGGGGCGGACGCGGTCCTTGGAGTCGCGGATGTGGATGGTGGCGGGGGCTACGGCTACTTCTATGCAGTTGTCGCCCTCGGTGCCGCTGTAGGTGGACTTGCGCCAGGCCAAGGCGACTTCAAGGCAGTTGTCGCCTGCGGTGCCGCTGTAGCTGGACTTGAACCACGCCAGCTCATTGGTGCTCATAGCTCTCCTCTGATGCGCTCCAGCAGGCACACGGAATCCAGAGGGCTGAGGGCCTGCGAGCGCAGTGTCGCATACCTGCGATGCAGGACGGCCGCCTCTTTCGGGTCTGCCACCAGGCGACCGGTCTCCTGCCCCTCTGAGTAGGCCAGGCGCCTTCCGTCCGGAGTCTCCAACAAGGCCAACGGGCCGTCCAGCCCCGCGTGCGCCTGGCAGTCCAGTGGCATGACCTGGATCTCGACGTTGCGCAGTTGGGCGTATCCGAGCATGTGGTCCAGTTGCGCAAGTGCAACTTCGTCCCCACCCAGTCGCCGCCGCACGACGTGCTCGTCCATGACGAAACTGAACGACGTGTTGGGACGCTCGTGCAGCAAGTGCTGCCGCTCCATACGAGCCACCGCTTGCGCCTCCACCTGCTCATCCGACAACGGCGGAATGCGGTTGCCGAACACCACGCGCGCGTACGGCTCGGACTGCAACAGCCCCGGAACCAGACGGCATTCATACGTGGCCAGGCTCACCGCCTCCTGTTCCAACGCGGCCCACTTCCGGAACCACACCGCGAACCCCGGCTGCCGCACCACCCGCCCGAACGCCTTCCGCAACGCACCCGTGTTCCCCAGCACCCCCTCCGCCGCGTCCACGAAACCCTGGTCCGCCAGCCGCCTCCCCAGCTCGATCGAAGCCACGGAGTGCTTGGACATGTGGACCCTCGCCCCGAACTCCTCCCGGCTCAGCCCCGCATGCTCCCGCAGCCCCTGCACGAACGCTCCGAAGGTCTTCATGCTGTCCGACGACTCGGGCTCACCGTTCACCTCAACGCCACCGTTCATGCACTCAGGGTGATGGCGTTCGAATCCCGTTGTCCATCGTTGACCTCAAGTCCGGTCGAGGTCCTAGCGTCCTGTCGCATGATCCTCGTGACCGGCGCCACCGGAAACATCGGAAGCGCTCTGCTGAAGGAACTCCGGGCATCGCATGCCGAACCGCTCAGGGGTCTCAGCCGTGCGCCCGAGAAGGCCGGTGTCCCCTCCGGCGTGGAAGTCGTCGAGGGCGACCTGAGCCGACCGGCCTCGCTGGAGCCCGCGTTCGAGGGAGTGCGTGCGCTCTTCCTGGTGTCACGCATCGGATTGGACGCCGACATCCTGGACGCCGCCCGCAGGGCCGGGGTCGAGCATGTGGTGCTGGTGTCGTCCGTCACCGTCCAGACCCACCCCCACCTGGGCCCGGCCCGCGAGAACCTGGCCGTGGAGCGGCTCCTGAAGGGGAGCGGGATGGCGTGGACGATCCTGCGGCCGACGCAGTTCGCCTCCAACGCCCTGTGGTGGGCGCAGACGATACGAAACCGCCGGCCGGTACGAGTGCCCTACGCGGACGTCGGTCTGCCCACCGTCCACCCCGCGGACATCGCTTCGGTCGCCCGTGCCGCGCTGGCCGGGACCGGCCACCTGGGACAGACCTACGCGCTGACCGGGCCGGAGCGGATCACTACCCGTCAGCAGCTCGAAGCCCTCGCGCAGGCGGTGGGACGGGACGTGCCGTTCACACGCGTCGGCCGGGCGGAGGCCCACCGCGACATGGCCGCGTTCCTGGGCGACGAGGCCGCGGCGGCGGTCCTGGACATCACGGGCGGCGACGTGAACGAGGAACTGCTCGCCGTACGTGACACGGTCACCCGGATCACCGGTGCTCCGGCCAGGACGTTCCGGCAGTGGGCCCTCGACAACGTCGGCGCCTTCAGCTGACCTCCGCCGGCTAGCCCTCCCCGACCGAGTCGAAACGCCAGCGGTGCACCGGGCGGGTGACCAAGTCAGCTGGCGGATCCGGGAGTTCGGGGAGTTCCGGGTCGTCGTACGACGACTCCCACCACGTGATCACCAACACCCGGTCCTGCGGCGCCCGGAAGGACTCCCGGCGTACCGGCTCCCCCACGAGCTTCTGCTCTCGCGCCCACGCCAGGAGTTCGGCGCCCCGGCCCTGCACCGCCCGCGCCTCCCACATCAAGGCGACCGTCATCGACTTCCTCCCTGCGACTCGAATCGCTCAGGCATTTGCCGGGCTGGCCTGGCACCGCCGAGGGCGACTACTGCCCCCGCTGTCACCCGTTCGTGCACTTCTTCGGGGAATCGGAGAGAAAAGCGAATCATGGCGTCATCTTGGCATTATGGAGACGCCGACGAAGGCTACCGAGGTCATACACGCCCGATATACGTACAGAGACAAGAACTCCGCTCGCGTAATGCTCGTCCGGGCAGGTCTGAACCCGGCTGGTGCCGATGGCGTAAGACCTCTTGGAGCGCCGCTTCAAGAGGCAGCCTGAGCCAGGAATTCCCTCCTCGGAGGGAAGCGGTCAAGAGTAGAGGTTCTCCTTGCTGACCTCGTGCACATGGTCGTGGTGGTGGGTGCCGGGGACGTGCGGGTCCGTCACCGGGAGGGAGCTGTCCGCCGAGAGGTCCCAGCCGGACGGCGTCCGGTTGCGGGCGACCATCTCCGCGCCGAGCGCGGCGACCATCGCGCCGTTGTCCGTGCACAACTTCATGCGCGGCACCCGGAGCCGGATGCCGGCCGCCTCGCAGCGCTCCTGCGCGAGGGCGCGCAGCCGCGAGTTGGCGGCGACCCCGCCGCCGATCATCAGGTGGTCGACGCCCTCGTCACGGCAGGCCCGGACGGCCTTGCGGGTCAGGACGTCCACGACCGCCTCCTGGAAGGAGGCGGACACGTCGCGGACCGGGACCTCCTCGCCGGCCGCCCGCTTGGCCTCGATCCAGCGGGCCACCGCCGTCTTGAGACCCGAGAAGGAGAAGTCGTACGCCGGGTCGCGCGGGCCGGTGAGGCCGCGCGGGAAGGCGATCGCCGAGGGGTCGCCCTCCTTCGCGTACCGGTCGATGACCGGGCCGCCCGGGAAGCCCAGGTTCAGCACGCGCGCGATCTTGTCGAAGGCCTCGCCGGCCGCGTCGTCGATGGTCGCGCCGAGCGGCCGTACGTCGGAGGTGATGTCCGAGGAGAGCAGCAGCGAGGAGTGGCCGCCGGAGACCAGCAGGGCCATCGTCGGCTCGGGCAGCGGACCGTGTTCCAGCTGGTCGACGCAGATGTGGGAGGCGAGGTGGTTGACGCCGTAGAGCGGCTTGCCCAGCGCGTACGCGTACGCCTTCGCCGCCGAGACGCCGACCAGCAGCGCGCCGGCCAGGCCGGGTCCTGCCGTGACCGCGATGCCGTCGAGGTCCCTGGCGCTCACCCCGGCGTCCTTCAGGGCCCGCTCGATGGTCGGGACCATCGCCTCCAGGTGCGCCCTGGACGCCACCTCGGGGACGACCCCGCCGAAGCGGGCGTGCTCGTCGACGGACGAGGCGACGGCGTCGGCCAGCAGGGTGGTGCCCCGGACGATGCCGACGCCGGTCTCGTCGCAGGAGGTCTCGATCCCCAGCACCAGGGGTTCGTCAGCCATTGGTCTCGGTTCCTTCTTCGGAGGTGGGCCCGGTGGCGGAGCCACTGCCGGGCTGCCCGGTCGTCAGGCGCATCACCAGGGCGTCCACGTTCCCCGGCTGGTAGTAGCCGCGTCTGAACCCGATGGGCTCGAAGCCGAACCGCTCGTAGAGCTTCTGGGCGCGGATGTTGTCGACCCGGCATTCGAGCAGGACCTCGGCGCACTCGAAGGCGGTCGCGGCCCGCAGCAGCTCGGTGAGCAGCTCCCCGCCGAGCCCGGTGCCCCACTGGTCACGGCGTACGGCGATGGTCTGGATGTCGCCCACCGCGGCGGCACCGGTGTCGGAGGCGGTGCCGCCCTGGGCGGCGAGCCCCCCGTACCCGACGACCCGGTCGTCCTCCAGGGCCACCAGGTACCGGCGGGTCGCCTCGGGGCCCCTGGCGTGCGCCAGTTCGGACCAGAACATCCCCCGCGACCAGGCGTCCTCGGGGAACAGGTCCTTCTCGAGCTCAAGGACCGGGTCGATGTCCCACCAGCGCATCTCGCGCAGCTGTGCGGTCACTTGGGTGTGACCACCTTGTAGTTCCTGGGCACCTGGGCGTCCGGCCGGCGCAGGTACAGCGGCCGGGGCTCGGGCAGCTCCTCCCCGGCGGCCAGCTTCTCGGCGGCCAGCGACGCCAGGGCCGCGGCGGAGACGTGCTCGGGCTCGTGCGCGACCGGGAAGGTGCCGGGGTAGAGCAGCGCCCCGGCGCCGACGGCCGGCAGCCCGGCCACCTGCTCGGCGATGTCGGCGGGCCGGTCCACCGCGGGATCCGTGCGCCGGGTGCGCGAGTCCTCGTACACCGCCCAGTAGACCTCTTTGCGGCGGGCGTCGGTCGCGACGACGAACGGGCCCTTCTCGATGTCGGCCGCGTAGGCGAGCCCGTCGAGCGTGCACAGGCCGTGGACGGGCACGCCGAGCGCGAGCCCGAAGGTGTCCGCGGTCATCAGACCGACCCGCAGGCCGGTGTAGGGGCCGGGACCGATGCCTGTGACGATCCCGGTGACGGCGTCCAGCCTGACCCCCGCCTCGGCGAGGACGCGGTCGACGGCCGGCAGCAGCAGCTCGCCGTGCCGGCGCGCGTCCACCTGGCTCGACGAGGCGATGACGGCCGAACCGTCGTGCAGGGCGACGGTGACGGCGGGGGTGGCGGTATCCAGAGCGAGCAAGAGCACGCGAACAGCCTACGGCTCCGGCGCCGCGAGCACGGCCGCCGGGGACCGACGGTCACTGGCTGCTACGGTCTGTACGAAGTACGACATATACGGCGAGGTCCCCCCTGAGGCTCGCCGTACGGCTCTACGGCAGGCAGAGGTGGCGCACGTGGCAGGGACCAGCTCGGGAGTCGTGGCCGGCCTCACCGCGGCCGCCGTCGGGGTGGTCGGTTTCCTCGCCTACCAGGCCTCGGCCACCGTCCCGCCCGGCCTCGGCGGCAGGCCGGGGGCGAGCCCCGCGCCCGGCGCGCCGGCCTCCAAGGCCCCCCGGGACCACCGCCACCCCACCGCCCTGCCGAACAGTTCCGGCACGGGTGAACGGGTGGTGTACTCGGTGGACGACGACCGGGTCTGGCTCGTCAACGAGCGGGGCCGCGTCGAGCGCACCTTCAAGGTGAACCCCGGCACCATCGACCCGACCACGGGCGCCTACTGGGTGACGTCCCGCTCGAAGGCGATCACGGGCACGGACGGCCTCCCCATCGAGCACGTGGTCCGCTTCGCCACCACGAAGGACGGCTCGGCCATCGGCTTCAGCGCGGTCACCGCGCAACGCCCCGCCGCGCCGCCCGACCCCACGGTGAAGACAGGCGGCATCCGCGAGACCCGCCCGGACGGCACGGCGATGTGGAACTTCGCGACGATCGGCGTGAAGGTGATCGTGATCCGCTGAGCGGAGCGCCCCGAAGGGGCGCGGGGCTGTGTTTGATTTGCGGCTACCGCCGCGTGGGCGTGACCAGCCCCCACCGGCCCGCACGGACCCACCGGCCGAACCGGCCTAGGCGCTCCGCCGCAACTGCTGCGATCCGTCGGCTGCCGCGCCGTCGTGGCTGGTCGCGCAGTTCCCCGCGCCCCTGAGGGGCGCTGCCGAAACCGGCGCTCTCGGCGGCCGGGACACCGCGTCGGCGCACGCGCACGACGCCAGCAGCTCACGCATGGAGACCCCGGGGACCCCGGCGACCACAACCGGTCGCCGCTCCTCGGACTGGGACACGGACACGGGCGCCTCCTGAGGTGCGGGGGCGGACGTAGTTAGGTAGACCTAACCACTCACTGGATACCATGTGACCACGCCCGATACGTCCGGCGCAATATCTTGCCGACGCCTTGTCGGAACGTTCACACGGTCCTCAGGCCGACAGCACCCCGAGATCCACCGTGCCCCACCGCTCCCCCAGCCCCGCCAGAGTCACGTGCCGCACCTCGTCCGTGGTGTCCCCGACCGCCCGGTGGATCCGGACCATGAGCCGGTCGTCGGTCAGCTCCTCGACCTTGCCGTCGCCCCACTCCACGACGACCACGGACTCGGGCAGCGAGACGTCGAGGTCCAGGTCCTCCATCTCGTCGAGCCCGCCGCCCAGGCGGTACGCGTCGACGTGGACGAGCGGCGGCCCGCCCCCCAGGGACGGATGCACGCGGGCGATGACGAACGTCGGCGACGTGACGGCCCCGCGCACACCGAGCCCCTCGCCCAGTCCCCGGGCCAGCGTCGTCTTGCCGGCGCCGAGCTCCCCGCTGAGCATCACGAGGTCACCGGCGCGCAGCAACTTCGCCAGTCGGCGGCCCAGCTCCCCCATCTGCTCGGGGGAGGTGACGATCAACTCGGTCTCAGCCTGGCTGTGCCGTGCTGCTGGTGCTTCCATAGCCACTTACCGTAGCCCCTGCCGGCACGGCACCCGCGCGGGTGAGCAGGTCGGCGAGGCGGTCGGTGACCACTTCCGGGTGTTCCAGCATGACGAGGTGCCCGGCGTCCGGGACGAGCACCAGTTCGGCGTCGGGCAGCAGGTCGGCGATGACCTCGCTGTGCTCGCTGGGCGTGACGAGATCCTGGACCCCGGCCAGCACCAGCACCGGCAGGTTCTGGAAGTAGGCGAGCGCGGCCGTCTTGTCGTGGTCGACGAAGGCCGGGTAGAACTCGGCGACCACGTCGATCGGCGTCGACTCGATCATCCGCTCCGCGAACCGCTCCACGGCCGGGTCGACGTCCTTGGACGCGAACGAGTACCGCTTGATGATCCCGGCGAAGAGATCGGCGGTGACCCGCCGCCCCTTCTCCACCAGCGCGGCCTGCGTCCCCAGGGCCTTCAGCACCCCGGGCAGCACCCGGCGCACCGCGTTGACGCCGGCCATCGGCAGCCCGAAGTTGACCTCGCCGAGCCGCCCGGACGACGTACCGACGAAGGCGGTGGCGACCACCCGGTCCCGGATCAGCTCGGGATACTGCGCGGCCAGCGCCATCACGGTCATGCCGCCCATGGAGTGCCCGACCAGCACGATCGGCCCCTCCGGCACGGCCGCGTCCAGGACGGCCTTCAGGTCCCGGCCCAGCTGGTCGATGGTGAGCTCCACGCCGTCCTCGTGCTGGGCGACGCCCCGCCCGGAGCGGCCGTGGCTGCGCTGGTCCCAGTGCACGGTGCGGACGACCCCGCGCAGGGCCGCCCGCTGGAAGTGCCAGGAGTCCTGGTTGAGGCAGTAGCCGTGGCTGAAGACGACGGTGACGGGCGCGGGCGCCTTGCGGCCGAAGAGCCGACGGCGGCGCGGCGAGACGGCGGGACCGAGGTCGGGCACCACCTCGTCGACCTCGTAGTACAGCTCGGTGCCGTCGTCGGCGTACGCCTTGCCGGGCGTACCGCGCAGGGTGCCGTACGGGCCCGCGGAGTCCAGCGCGAGGCGGGCCTTGCGGCGCATCCCGCGGCCGACGGTCATCCGCTCCACGGCGACCCCGGCTGCCGCACCGGCGGCGAGCACTCCTATGGCGGCTCCGGCGACGCCCGTCACCTTGCGCCAGCTGCCGGCGGCCGTCCCCGTGGCCGAGGCGACGACGGCCGCCGCGGCGGCGTCCGCTACGGCCTCCGCACTGCTCTCGCTCACGTACCGCTCCTCTTCGCCGTACTGCAGTTCGCTGCTTCGGTGACACGGGTGATACCGGCGTCATGGCTGTTGCCGGTGTTACTGCTGTTACAGGTGTAACCGGGTTGTGCCGCCGTCGAACCCCGAGGGTCAGGCGCCGTCCCCTGGTTCTTGCCCACTCGGTTCCTCGTTCACATAGACGCGGGGAACCCGGGTTCCGATGCGGGTGACGATTTCGTATGCGATCGTGCCCGCGGCCTGGGCCCAGTCCTCGGCGGTGGGCTCGCCCCGGTCGCCCGGACCGAACAGCACGGCCTCCGCACCGACTTCGGGCTCGTCGCCACCCAGGTCCACGACGAACTGGTCCATGGCGATGCGCCCGGCGGCCGTCCGCCACTTGCCGCCGACCAGCACGGGCCCGGTACCGGACGCGTGGCGCGGGATGCCGTCCGCGTAGCCGACGGGGACCAGTCCGAGGGTGGTCTCGCCGGGCGTGACGTAGTGGTGGCCATAGCTGACCCCGTGCCCGCCCGGTACGTGCTTCACCAGGGCGAGGGAGGCGGACAGCGTCATCACGGGGCGCAGGCCGAAGTCGGCCGCGCTGCCCAGCTCGGGGCTGGGCGAGAGGCCGTACAGCGCGATGCCCGTGCGGACCAGGTCGAAGTGGGTCTCGGGGAGGGTGAGGGTGGCCGGCGAGTTGGCGATGTGCCGCACCTCGGGGCGCACGCCCTGCTCCTCGGCGTACCCGAGCAGCTCGCGGAAGAGGGTGAGCTGGGCGGCGACGGAGGGGTGGCCGGGCTCGTCGGCGCAGGCGAAGTGCGACCACAGTCCGGTGATCCGGACCAGCCCCGCCGCCTCGGCGCGCAGCGCCTCGCGGACCAGCTCGGGCCAGTCGGCGGGCTGACAGCCGTTGCGCCCGAGCCCGGTGTCGGCCTTCAGCTGCACGCGCGCGGGACGACCGGCCTGCCCGGCCGCCTCGGTCACCTCCCGCAGGGCCCACATCCCGCTCACCGACACGTCGAGGTCGGCCTCGATCGCCTCCCGCCAGGGCCCGCCCGGGGTCCACAGCCAGCACATGATCCGCACGTCCGCCGGCAGCCCGGGGTCCGCGCGCAGCGCCAGGGCCTCCTCGGGGGTGGCCGTACCGAGCCAGCTCGCGCCGGCCTCGACGGCCGCGCGGGCGCACCGCAGGGCCCCGTGGCCGTACGCGTCGGACTTCACCACGGCCATCAGGGCCGCGTCCGGCGCGAGGGCACGCAGGGTCCGCGCGTTGGCCCGCAGGGCGGCCAGATCGATCTCGGCGCGGGCGCGCAGGGGCGCCGTCGGTGCAGTCAGCGCAGTCGGTGTATCACTCATCGCGCCCCCAGTGTCTCAGAGGCCTCGGACAGCCCTTCGGCACAGCCCCTGGTACCGGAATCGGGTACCGGGCTCAGGTGCCGGTCCGGTGGCCCCACACGTACACCTTGTCGCCCTTCTTCAGCACGCTCCACAGCTTCTTCGCGTCGCCGAGCCTGAGGTTCACGCAGCCCCAGGAGCCGATGGTGGTGTAGATGGAGCCGTAGACGGCGTGGAAGGCCTGTCCGCCGTCGAAGAACTGGGCGTACGGCATGGGCGAGTTGTAGAGCGTCGACCAGTGGTTCTTGTGCCGCCAGTAGACGGTGTGCCATCCCGCCCGGGTCGCGTACCCCTTCCTCCCGCTCCGCATCTGCACGGGCCCGTAGACCACCTTGCTGCCCTTCTGCACCCAGGTGACCTGCCGGTTGAGATCGACACAGGTGACCCGGTACGACTTCACCGGGCAGTTCTTCTTGGCGTTGGGGTTCTTCTTCGCCGAGAGCAGCATCATCTGGTACCAGGTCACGGGCCCCGCGAACCCGATCGCCGGCTTGATCTTGTACTGCTTCTGGAACTTCTGGATGGCCTTGCAGTCGGCGGTGGACTGCTTCCCGTCCGCCTTCAGCTTCAGCCACTGCTCGATCTGCTTCTGGTACGGCCCGGTCAGCTTCGAGCAGCTCACCTTGGAGACGGCGTCGCTGAGCGGCACGTACTCGATGAGGTCGTACGTCCCCGGCGCCGCCGCCTTCGGCTCGACGGCGTCCTCCTTGGCGCTGGGCGTGTACACCTTGGGCGCCAGCACCTGGTCGGGGGTGTCGATCTGCCAGGGCTGCGAGGGTCCGGGCGCGACCCCCGGCACCAGGTCCGACTCGGGCACGGCGGAGGTCGGTTCGGGCGCGCCGGTGTCCGCGACCCCCGTTCCGGCACCGAGCGAGAGAACGGCCACGGCGGCCACGAGGGTCCCCGCGGCACGCCGCGCAGGACCACCCCGCCTGCACACGATTCGTCCACTGATCATGCGATCAGACAACCCCGCAGACCCCCCGATTCCACGAAGCCGCGCGGCGAGGTCACCCGGGGGATGCAGGGCACCCACGTAAGTGCAGCGCCCCGTCAGGAGGCTCGCGACAGCGCCCCGTAAGGGGCGCGGGGAACTGCGCGACCAGCCCCCACCCACCCGCACCCGAACCACACACCCCCCCCCCGGGGCCCGGGGCGAAGCCCCGTGACGGCGCGAGCCCGGCCTACCGAGACGGGTAGGCGGGTGGGAAGACGCCTCGCCAGGCCGACGGCAACTCATCAGCGACGGCGTGAGCTACGGTCGGCGCCCCCTCCGCCGCGAACCGCCCCGCGAGCCCGTGCAGATACGCCGCCACACTCCCCGCGTCCCTCCCGTCCAGCCCCGACGCCAGCAACGACCCCGCCAGCCCCGACAGCACATCCCCGCTCCCGGCGGTGGCGAGCCAGGGCGTCCCCGTCGCGTTCACCCGGACCGGCGCCCCTCCCTGCGCCTCCGCCACCAGCGTCGTCGACCCCTTCAGCAGCACCGTCGCCCCATAGGCCGCCGCCAGCTCCCGCACCGCCGCGAGCCGCCCGGCCTCGACCTCCTCCCGCCGTACCCCCAACAGGGCCGCCGCCTCCCCGGCATGCGGCGTCATCAGGGTCGGCGCCGTACGACCGCGCACCGCGTCCCGGTCGGCGTGCCGCAGCCCGTCCGCGTCGATCAGCACCGGCACGTCCGCCTCCAGCGCCTCGGCGACGGCGTCGGCGTCGTCCCCGACCCCCGGCCCGGCCACCCAGGCCTGCACCCGCCCGGCCTTCCGCGGCCCCCCGTCCGACACCAGCGTCTCGGGAAAGCGGGCCAGCACCTCGTCCTTGGCCGGCCCGACGTACCGCACGGCCCCGGCCCCGCCCCGCAACGCCCCCGCGACGGCCAGCACCGCGGCCCCCGGATAACGCGCCGAGCCGGCGACGATGCCCACCACCCCCCGCCGGTACTTGTCGCTCTCCGCCGACGGCTCCGGCAGCAGCCGTGCCACGTCCACGTCCTGCAGCGCCTCCAGCTCGGCCGCCGCGGGCAGTTCGAGGCCGATGTCGACCAGCCGTACCGAACCGGCGTACTCCCGCGCCGGATCGATCAGCAGTCCCGGCTTGTGCGTCCCGAAGGTCACGGTCAGATCCGCCCGTACGGCGGCCCCCCGCACCTCGCCGGTGTCCGCCTCCACCCCGCTCGGCAGGTCCACGGCGACGACGGCGGCGTGCGACCGCGCCACGACCGCCGCCAGTTGCGCCGCCTCGGGCCGCAGCCCGCCCTTCCCGCCGATCCCCACGATCCCGTCGACGACGAGATCGGCCCGCAGGATCAACTCCTCGGCGCCACCGTCGCGTACGACGGTCCCCCCGGCCCGGCGCAGCGCCGCCAGCCCACCCCCGTGCACACGCTCCGGCGCGAGCAGCACCGCCGCGACCCCCGCCCCTCGCCGCGCCAGCCGCGCCCCGGCGTACAGCGCGTCCCCGCCGTTGTCCCCGCTGCCGACCAGCAGCACCACCCGGCTGCCGTACACCCGTCCGAGCAGGTCCGCGCAGGCGGCGGCCAGCCCGGCGACGGCCCGCTGCATCAGCGCCCCTTCCGGCAGCCGCGCCATCAGCTCCCGCTCGGCCGCCCGTACCGTCTCCACGCTGTAAGCAGTCCGCATGCCCCGAGTCTCCCCCGGAACCGGCGGGACGCGCATCCGCCCCACCCCGCCCGGGTCACCCCGCTCGCCCCGCTCACCCCTCGGCGATCACCACCGCCGACGCCACTCCGGCGTCGTGACTGAGCGACACATGCCAGGACCGCACGCCGAGTTCCGCGGCGCAGGCGGCCACGCTCCCCTTCACCTGCAGGCGCGGCCGCCCGTTGTCCTCGACGACGACCTCCGCGTCCGTCCAGAGCAGCCCCGGCGGCGCGCCGAGCGCCTTGGCCAGCGCCTCCTTGGCCGCGAACCGCGCCGCGAGCGAGGCGACACCGCGCCGCTCCCCGCTCGGCAGGAACAACTCCCGCTCGACGAAGAGCCGCCCGGCCAGCCCCGGAGTCCGCTCCAGCGACTCCCGGAACCGGTCGATCTCGGCGACGTCGATACCCACTCCGATGATGCTCACCGGAGCACCTTACGACCCGTCAAACCGGCACAGTCCGGGTTGCGCCCCGCAAGTGCCCGCCCGTGACCGCTGAGCGCTCCGCAGGAAGTGCCGCAATCTGCCGACTGCTGCACCGTCGTGGCTGGTCGCGCCCGCGCGGCGGCAGCCGCATATCGGATACGGCCCCGCGCCCCTCACGGGGCGCTCAGCGGCCGATCTTCTCCAACTCCACGAGGTCCTCGTCGGAGAGCGCGAGTCCCGCGCCCGTGATGTTCTCGCGCAGGTGCGCCACCGACGAGGTGCCGGGAATGAGCAGGATGTTCGGCGACCGGCGCAGCAGCCAGGCCAGGGCGACCGACATCGGCGTCGCGTCCAGCCGGGCGGCCACGGCGGACAGTGCCGTGGACTGCAGCGGGGTGAAGCCGCCCAGCGGGAAGAAGGGCACGTAGGCGATGCCCTGGGCGGCGAGGTCGTCGACCAGCTCGTCGTCCTGGCGGTGGGCGAGGTTGTACATGTTCTGCACGCACACGACCGGCGCGATCGTCTGCGCCTCGGCGACCTGTTCCGGCGTCACGTTGCTCACTCCGAGGTGCCGGACCAGGCCCTGCCGCCGGAGTTCGGCGAGGGCCTCGAAGGGCTCGGCGAGCGAGCCGGGCCGGAACCCCTGGGCGTCGCCGAGCCGGAGGTTGACCACGTCGAGCGAGTCGAGGCCGAGGTCGTCGAGGTTCTCCCGGACGGCACGGCGCAGGTCCTCGGGCCGCCGGGCGGGGATCCAGTTGCCCTGCTCGTCGCGGACCGCGCCGACCTTGGTCACGACGTGCAGCGGTGCGGGGTACGGGTGCAGCGCCTCGTGGATCAGCCGGTTGGTGACGCGCGGCCCGTACGCGCCCGCGGTGTCGATGTGGGTGATCCCGAGGGCGACGGCCTCGCGCAGGACGGCGAGCGCGCCGTCGCGGTCGGCGGGCGGGCCCATGACCCCGGGGCCGGCGAGCTGCATGGCGCCGTAGCCGAGACGGGTGACGGTCAGATCGCCGAGGGCCCAGGTGCCGCCGGGCAGAGAAGCGGAGGGTGTGTTGTCCATGCCGTCGATGGTCACGCGCGGACCCGCCGCGCATCCAATACCGCCGCAGTGCCCTGTCATACCCGTCGGGTATCACCGACGTACGCTGTGGCGATGGACACCTTGGAGACCCGCGAGCTGAGGTACTTCCTGGCGGTCGCCGAGGAGCTGCACTTCGGCCGCGCCGCCGAGCGCCTCGGCATGGCGCAGCCCCCGCTGTCCCGGGCGATCCAGCAGCTGGAACGGCGCCTCGGCGTCCGCCTGCTGGACCGCGACCGCCGCGGTGTCTCCCTGACCGGCGCCGGGGAGGTGCTGCTGCACGAGGGCCGCGCGGCCCTCGACGCGACCACCGCCGCCGTCCGCCGCACCCGTCGTGCCGGTGGCGCCGACCGTCCGGACGGCCCCCGCGACCGCCTGGTGCTGGCGGTGAAGGCCGGTGCGTCCCACGAACTGCTGCACAAGCTCCTCGACGCCTACGCGGCCGAGCCCGGCGCCGCCGAGATCGAGGTGCTGCCGACGGGCATGTGCGAGCAGGAGGGAATGCTGCGCGACGGCCGCGCCGACGTGGCGCTGATGCACGCGCCGTTCAACTCCCTCGCCGGTTTCGACAGCGAGGAGCTGACGACCGAGGGGCAGATCGCCGTCCTGCCCGCCGGTCACCCCCTCGCCGCGCACCGGACGCTGTCCCTGGCCGACGTCGGCGACATCCCCGGGCTGCCGCTCGCCCGCTGGCCCCGGCACGGCACGTACCCGCCAGGACCGGGCCCGGAGATCCGCGACCAGACACAGCTGGCCCAGCTGATCGCCCTCGGGCGCACCGTGACCGTCCTGCCCGACTCGGCCCGCGCCTGGCTGTGGGCCGAGCACGCCGCCGTCCCGCTGACCGACGCGCCGCCCGTGGTCACCTACATCGCCTGGCCCGCGCACAGCCGCTCCCTGGCCCTCGCCGCCCTGGTCCGCACGGCCACCCGGCTGTGACCCCCACCCGGCCCGTCCCCGTCGGGACGGGCCCGCTCTCCTCTCCGCTACTCCACCGTCACCGACTTGGCGAGGTTCCTCGGCTGGTCCACCTCGTTGCCCCGGGCGGTGGCCAGTTCGCAGGCGAAGACCTGCAGCGGGACCGTCGCGACCAGCGGCTGGAGCAGGGTCGGGGTGGCGGGGATCCGGATCAGGTGGTCGGCGTACGGTACGACCGCCTCGTCGCCCTCCTCCGCGATGACGATGGTGCGGGCGCCCCGGGCCCGGATCTCCTGGATGTTGGACACGATCTTGTCGTGCAGCACCGAGCGGCCGCGCGGCGACGGGACCACGACCACCACCGGCAGGTCCTCCTCGATCAGCGCGATCGGCCCGTGCTTCAGCTCGCCCGCCGCGAAGCCCTCGGCGTGCATGTACGCCAACTCCTTGAGCTTCAGGGCGCCTTCGAGGGCGACCGGGTAGCCGACGTGCCTGCCGAGGAACAGCACGGTCTTCTTGTCCGCCAGCGACCGGGCCAGCGCCCGTACCGGCTCCATGGTCTCCAGGACCCGCTCGACCTCGCCGGAGATGTGCGACAGGTCCCGGATCACCGCGCTGATCTCGTCGCCCCACTTGGTGCCCCGCACCTGGCCGAGGTACAGCGCCACCAGGTAGCAGGCCACCAGCTGGGTCAGGAACGCCTTCGTGGAGGCGACCGCGACCTCCGGCCCGGCGTGCGTGTACAGCACGGCGTCCGACTCGCGCGGGATCGTGGAGCCGTTGGTGTTGCAGATGGCGAGGACCTTCGAGCCCTGCTCGCGGGCGTGCCGGAGGGCCATCAGGGTGTCCATGGTCTCGCCGGACTGGGAGATGGCGATGACCAGCGAACGCGAGTCCAGGATCGGGTCCCGGTACCGGAACTCGCTGGCCAGCTCCACCTCGCACGGGATGCGCGTCCAGTGCTCGATGGCGTACTTGGCGATCAGGCCGGCGTGGAAGGCCGTACCGCAGGCGACGATGACGACCTTGTCGACCTCGCGCAGTTCGGCGGCGCTGATCCGGACCTCGTCGAGCGTCAGCGAGCCGTTCGCGTCGATGCGGCCCAGGAGGGTGTCGGCGACCGCCTTGGGCTGCTCGGCGATCTCCTTGAGCATGAAGTAGTCATAGCCGCCCTTCTCCGCCGCCGACGCGTCCCAGTCGACGTGGTACGAGCGGACGTCCGCCGGGGCGCCGTCGAAGCCCGTCACCCGCACGCCGTCCCGGCGCAGCTCCACCACCTGGTCCTGGCCCAGCTCGACCGCCGACCGCGTGTGCGCGATGAACGCGGCGACGTCCGAGGCGAGGAAGGCCTCGCCCTCTCCGACGCCCACCACCAGCGGGGAGTTCCGGCGCGCGCCGACGACCACGTCCGGCTCGTCGGCGTGCACGGCGACCAGCGTGAACGCGCCCTCCAGGCGCCGGCACACCAGCCGCATCGCCTCGGCGAGGTCGGCGGTGCCGGAGAACTCCTCCGCGAGCAGGTGCGCGACCACCTCGGTGTCCGTCTCGGAGCCCAGGTCGTGGCCGCGCTCGGCCAGTTCGCCCCGCAGCGCGGCGAAGTTCTCGATGATCCCGTTGTGGACGACGGCGACCCGGCCGGCGTTGTCGAGGTGCGGATGCGCGTTGGCGTCCGTCGGCCCGCCGTGGGTGGCCCAGCGGGTGTGCCCGATGCCGGTGGCACCCGTCGGCAGCGGCCGCTCCGTCAGTTCCTTCTCCAGGTTCACGAGCTTCCCGGCCTTCTTCGCCGAGGCCAGCCCGCCGTCCGCGAGCACCGCGACGCCCGCCGAGTCGTACCCCCGGTACTCCAGCCGCTTGAGCCCGGCGACCACCACATCGAGCGCAGACTGCGCCCCCACGTATCCCACGATTCCACACATGAGCGGCAGCCTAGGTGCCGCCCCTCGCCCGAACACGGCGCAGCGTGCCCGAAATCGGAAATTAAACCGGCATTCGAGACCGGCCGGAATGGAGAGCAATGACAAAGCTCGTGTCCTTCCCGTCGAACGGTCCGGGAGAGCACCTCGACTGGTTCGCCACCTCCGCCCTCTTCGACGACGTGGCCGCCTTCGTCCTCCGGTATGTGACGGACGACCGGGCCAGGCGCGACATCGCCGCGGGTGCCGCATCGGGCCATGTGTTCGTCGGTGAACTCCCGGAGCCGGATCAGACGAATGTCCTGACCGCACTGCGCGACCTGTTTCCCGGTCACGTCGATTCCGAGATCTATCCGCCGCAGGTGACCGCCGGGATGGACGACCCGGAGATCTTTGTCGCGCGCGCGAAGGCGCTCGCGCGGATGGCGGGCCGGAGTCTCGCCCTGCGCGGCGCCCCCGGAGCCGCGCCGGACAGCGCGGGCCGAGGGCCCACGGCGTCCACGTGACCGACCCCACCTCCCACCCCGTTCAAACTCCGTTAACAATGGAATGTGATCTCTCCGGTCTCCCCGATGCCCCGGAGCGCCCACCGGCACAGGCCGGAGGCGACTCCCTACGTCGACCTCACCCGCTCCGAGTGGAGCGCGCTGCGCGACAAGACGCCGTTGCCGCTCACCGCCGAGGAGGTCGAGAAGCTGCGCGGACTCGGCGACGTCATCGACCTCGACGAGGTGCGGGACATCTATCTCCCGCTGTCCCGCCTGCTCAACCTGTACGTCGGTGCCACGGACGGCCTGCGCAGCGCCCTGAACACCTTCCTGGGCGAGCAGGGCTCCCAGGCCGGCACCCCGTTCGTCATAGGCGTCGCCGGATCGGTGGCCGTCGGGAAGTCCACCGTCGCCCGGCTCCTGCAGGCCCTGCTCTCCCGCTGGCCCGAGCACCCCCGCGTCGAGCTGGTCACCACGGACGGCTTCCTGCTCCCGACCAAGGAGCTCGAAACCCGCGGCCTGATGTCCCGCAAGGGCTTCCCCGAGTCGTACGACCGCCGGGCCCTGACCCGCTTCGTCGCCGACATCAAGGCCGGCAAGGACGAGGTCACCGCCCCCGTCTACTCCCACCTCATCTACGACATCGTCCCGGACCGGAAGCTCACCGTCCGCCGCCCGGACATCCTGATCGTCGAGGGCCTCAACGTCCTCCAGCCCGCCCTGCCCGGCCAGGACGGCCGCACCCGGGTCGGTCTCGCCGACTACTTCGACTTCAGCGTGTACGTCGACGCGAGCACCGAGGACATCGAACGCTGGTACCTCAACCGCTTCCGCAAGCTGCGCGCCACCGCCTTCCAGAACCCGGACTCGTACTTCAGGAAGTACACCCAGGTCTCCGAGGACGAGGCCGTCGACTACGCCCGCGGCCTCTGGCGCACCATCAACAAGCCGAACCTGGTGGAGAACATCGCCCCGACCCGCGGCCGCGCCACCCTCGTCGTCCGCAAGGGCCCGGACCACAAGGTGCAGCGGCTGCGGCTCCGCAAGCTCTAGAGCGCCCGTCAAAGGCGGCCTGTCAAAGCCTGTCAAAGGCGGCCTGTTAAAAAGGCGTCATGCTGCATCTGCGCCTGATCACCCCGGCCGGACTGACGGACGAAGTGGTCCGGCTGATCGAGACGACCGTGGGCACCGCCCACCTGGTCGTGCTGCCGGGCGCTGCCCGCAATCCGGCCGGGGACGTGGTGATGTGCGACGTGGCCCGCGAGGCCGGTGACGAACTCATCAGCGGGCTGCGGGCGTTGGACCTCGACCGTACCGGCTCGATCGCCGTCGAGGACATCGACCTGAGCCTCTCCCAACGCGCCGACAAGGCCGAGGCGGAGGCCCCCGGCGAGGGCGCGGACGCGGTGCTGTGGGAGGGGCTGACCGAGGCGACCCACGAGGAGTCGACGCTGTCGGCCACCTACCTCGCCTTCATCACCCTGGCCACGATGATCGCGGCGTGCGGTGTCGTCCTGGACAACGCGATCCTGATCGTGGGGGCGATGGCGGTGGGCCCGGAGTTCGGCCCGCTGGCCGGCATCTGCACAGCGCTCGTGCAACGCCACCCCCGCCTGGCGCTGCGCTCCCTGACCGCGCTCCTGGTCGGCTTCGCGGCAGCCATGCTCGTGACGGTCGGGTTCACCTACCTCATGGACGGCCTCGGCCTGTTCACGAAGGTGCAGTTGGAGGCGGAACGCCCGAACACCAACTTCATCTACCGCCCCGACGCCTTCTCGTTCGTGGTCGCGGTGCTGGCCGGCATCGCCGGCATACTCTCCCTGACCTCGGCGAAGTCCGGCGCCCTGGTGGGCGTGGCCATCTCGGTGACCACGGTCCCGGCAGCCGCGAACGCGGCAGTGGCCTTCGCCTTCACGGAGTACCGGCAGGCGTGGGGTTCGGCAGAACAACTCCTGCTGAACCTGCTGGGCATCATCCTGGCGGGCACAGCGACGCTCATCGCCCAGAAGTTCTTCTGGAAGCAGCGGCGTCACCAAGCTTAGGGGCGCGGGGAACTGCGCGCCCAGCCACGACGAAACCCGCGGCCCGCAACGCACACTCCCCGACACCCCGAACCCGGAAAAACGAACTACCCCAGCGCGGACTTGACGGCGTCAGCCAGCCGCCCCGCCACCGACCGCGCCTGCTCGATGTCAGCAGCCTCGACCATCACCCGCACCAGCGGCTCGGTCCCGGAGGGACGAAGCAGGACCCGGCCCGTCTCCCCCAGCTCCCGCTCCGCCTCGGCGACGGCGGCAGCAAGGTCGGCCGAGGTCCGCACCCGCGACCTGTCCACGTCGGGCACATTGATCAGCACCTGCGGCAGCCGCTCCATCACGCCCGCCAGCTCCCGCAGCGACCGCCCGGTCTCGGCGACCCGCGCCGCCAGCAGCAGCCCGGTCAGCGTGCCGTCGCCGGTCGTCGCGTGGTCGAGGATGATGACGTGGCCGGACTGCTCGCCGCCGAGGGCGTAGCCGTGCTCCTTCATCTCCTCCAGCACGTACCGGTCACCGACCGCGGTCTGCACGAGGTGCAGCCCCGCCCGCTCCAGCGCCAGCTTGAAGCCGAGGTTGGACATGACGGTGGCGACGACGGTGTCGGAGCGCAGCTCGCCCCGCTCCCGCATGGCGAGCGCGAGCACCGCGAGGATCTGGTCGCCGTCGACCTCCTCGCCGGTGTGGTCGACGGCCAGGCACCGGTCCGCGTCCCCGTCGTGCGCGATGCCGAAGGCGGCCCCGTGCTCGACGACCGCGGCCTTGAGCTTGCCGAGGTGGGTGGACCCGCAGCCGTCGTTGATGTTGAGACCGTCCGGCTCCGCGCCGATGGTGACGAGCTCGGCGCCGGCCCGGCGGAACGCCTCCGGCGAGACCCCCGCGGCCGCGCCGTGCGCCTCGTCCAGGACGATCTTCAGTCCGTCGAGCCGGTTCGGGAGCACGCCGAGGAGATGGCCGACGTACTGCTCGAAGCCCTCGTCGTACGGCCGGATCCGGCCGACGCCCGATCCGGTGGGCCGCTCCCAGGGCTCGCCGTGCCGGTGGGACTCGTACACCGCCTCGATCCTGTCCTCCAGCTCGTCGGCGAGCTTGTGGCCGCCGCGGGCGAAGAACTTGATCCCGTTGTCGGGCATGGCGTTGTGGCTGGCGGAGAGCATGACACCGAGGTCGGCGCCGAGCACGCCGGTCAGGAACGCGACGGCCGGCGTCGGGAGGACCCCCACGGTCAGGACGTCGACGCCGGCGCTGGCCAGGCCGGCGACCACGGCCGCCTCCAGGAACTCCCCGGACGCACGCGGATCCCGTCCGACGACCGCCGTCGGCCGGTGGCCCTCGAACGTGCCCGCCTCGGCCAGCACGTGCGCCGCCGCGACGGACAGGCCGAGCGCCATTTCGGCGGTCAGGTCCGCGTTGGCGACACCGCGCACGCCGTCCGTGCCGAAGAGTCGTCCCACTTGTCCTCCTGAAGAAGCGTCCTTGCTGCCAGGAAATGATGGCAGGCGCTTGGTCACTCGATCACACCAGCCTTTGAGCGTCTTGTGTCGTTATACGCCCTTGGCTGGGATAAACGAACGCCCCGACGGCACATGTGGCGTGCCGCCGGGGCGTTCGGAGTACGTGCAGGCAGCTGGTGATTAGCGCTTGCTGTACTGCGGGGCCTTGCGGGCCTTCTTGAGACCGGCCTTCTTGCGCTCGACCGCACGGTCGTCGCGCTTGAGGAAGCCGGCCTTCTTGAGCGGGCCGCGGTTGTTGTCGACGTCGGCCTCGTTCAGCGCGCGGGCGACACCGAGACGGAGCGCACCGGCCTGACCGGAGACACCGCCACCGGCGATGCGGGCGACGACGTCGTAACGACCTTCGAGTTCGAGAACCTTGAAGGGCTCGTTGACTTCCTGCTGGTGCACCTTGTTGGGGAAGTAGTCCTCAAGGGTGCGACCGTTGATCTTCCACTTGCCGGTGCCCGGGACGATCCGGACGCGGGCGATGGCGTTCTTGCGACGGCCCAGGCCGGCGGCCGGCTGCGGGTCGCCGAAGCGGGACGCGAGGGACTCGGAGGTGTACTCGCCCTCGACGGGGACGTCCGACTCCGTGGTGTAGCTGTCGATGTCGACGAGCTCGGTCTCTTCGACCGGCTGCTCAACAGTGGTCTCGGCCACGATTCTCCTCAGATTCTCTTCAGTCTTAGGGGGTGGCCGGAACTACTGCGCGACCTGGGTGATCTCGAACGGCACCGGCTGCTGCGCAGCGTGGGGGTGCACGTCACCCTTGTAGACCTTCAGCTTCGAGAGCATCTGACGGCCCAGTGTGTTCTTGGGGAGCATGCCCTTGACGGCCTTCTCGATGGCCTTCTCGGGGTTCTTGTCCAGCAGCTCGTCGTAGCGGACGGAGCGCAGACCACCCGGGTAGCCGGAGTGGCGGTACGCCATCTTCTGGGTCCGCTTGTTGCCGGACAGGTGCACCTTGTCGGCGTTGATGATGATGACGAAGTCACCGGTGTCGACGTGGGGGGCGTAGATCGGCTTGTGCTTGCCGCGCAGAAGAGACGCGGCGGTGGTGGCGAGACGGCCCAGGACGACGTCCTGAGCGTCAATGACATGCCACTGGCGAGTCACGTCGCCGGGCTTGGGGCTGTACGTACGCACTTCGCAGCCTTCTTCTTCAGTGGATGGGTGCTGACACATGGCATCACTGAAGCGATCGTGCAGCTGGGGACGACAATGCCGGGGACGCTGCCCGTATGCCGCCCACTGGTAACTGCTCCAGGGAACCTAGGTAGAGGCCACTCCCGTGAGAATGAGCGGGCCAATACACAACGAAGAGCTAGCGTACCGGGGTGCCCCCGGTAGGGTCAAAACGAGCTCGCGCGACCCTGCGGGACGAGCGATCGTCGACATTGGCGGAAACCCGTGGCCCGCGGCCGCACCGGGATGCGCCGTCCTGCCCCCAAAGGTCCCCTATCACCGTTCGTACAGTCGCACCGGCACCCCCCTCCCCCCGTCTAAGATGCGCCCCATGAGTTATGGGCAGGGGGGACCTCAGTCCCAGTGGGATCCGTGGAAACCGCAGTCTCAGCAGCCCTGGAGCAGCGGGACCGGCCAGACTCCGGACTGGGCATCGCTCGCCGAGGCCTCGGAAACCCGGAACAAGCGGCGCAGGGTGTTCTTCATCGGCGGCGGCGTGGTCGCCACGCTGGCGATCGGCACCGCTGTCGCCATGGCCGTGGTGTCCGCGAACGGCGACAACAACGCCTCCGGCACGCCCACCAACCTGCCCGCGAGCGCCTCGCTGCCCAGCGACTCGGCCGACCCGGCGCCGTCCTTCGCGCCGACCAGCGCGCCGCCGCCGCTGGACCCGGAGGAGTTCATAGGCAACGTGAAGAAGGACACGGCGCCGCTCAGCGCCGAGACCCTCTTCCCGGGCACCCAGCTGACCATGGGCGAGACGGTGTACAAGAAGGGCCCCACGGCCGACACCAAGAAGTGCGCCACGGCCGCCAAGGGCACCCTCCCGAGCGTCTTCACCAAGAACGACTGCACCCGCCTGCTGCGTGTCACCTACTACAAGGACGGCGTCGCGGTCACGGTCGGCGTGGCCGTCTTCGACACCGAGGCGCAGGCGAGCAAGGCCAAGACCGAGGCCGACAAGAAGGGCTTCGTCACCGCCCTGGCCGGCTCCGGCGTGAAGGCCTTCTGCGACTCCGGCGTCTGCCGCACGACGACCAATTCGTACGGCCGCTACGCCTACTTCACCACCGCCGGTTTCCTCAACGGCAAGGACGTCACCACCAAGGACACCAAGGTCTTCCAGGCCGGCGACGACCTGGCCGAGTTCACCTTCCGCCAGATCCACCGCCGCGGCGAGGCCCAGGCGTCGGCGGCGGCCCAGAACTAGGGGCTGTGCTGGAATCGCCGCGACGCGCCGTCGTTCGTCCGCGGCGGCGTCGTGACCGGTCGCGCCCGCGCGGCGGCAGCGGGCTTCACCCGACCTGATCAGCGGGTCACCGCACGCCTCCGGCCCGGGGGCGAATCGCCGGACCCCGTCCCCTTCGAGGCAGAATCTCCTCGGGGTGCACCGGGGAGGGTCGGGGAGATGGACATGCGCGGGCGGGTTCGGCTCGTGGGGGCCGGGGTGGCGGCGGGGCTGCTCGCGCCCCTGACATGGTGGGCCACCCGGCCCGAGGCCACCGGCGACGACGGCGGCCCGCGTCCGGTCCCCGCGGACCTGCGCGCGCGGGACCCGCACGCGACCCCCGCCGCCCGCCGGGTCTACGCCCTGCTCGCCGGACTGGAGAACCGGGCGCGGCGCGGCGAGCCGTCCCGGACGGTCATCGGCCAGCACGTCGAGCTGCAGAACGAGCGCTACAACGCGTCGTACGGCGACTACCGAGGCGCCAAGCAGCCCGGCTACTACTACAAGAAGGCCCGCGACATCACCGGCAGGCTCCCGGGGTTCGTGGAGATGGACCTGGGGCCCGGGTACGGGCAGCCGGGCTGGGCGGTGGGCGAGCCGCGCTCCTACTCCCGCTCCTCGTGGCCGAGCTGCCGCAGGTACTGGGGGTACGTCGACGACGCGGTGGACCTGGCGCTCGGGGTATGGGCCGGGCTGCCGCGGCCGGCGGACGGGTCGTACCACCCCTCGGGCACGCACGTCGACTGCGCCTCCGGGACCCGGGTGAGCCTGCCACAGAACGGGGGCGGCCCGGCGGGCATCGTCGGTTTCTCCTTCCACCAGCCCTACCCGGGCAGCGCCGTCAAGGGCTTCGAGCAGACCCGGTACCAGAACTCCCCGGCGGCCCGGGACAGCGGCTGGTTCGGCCGGGTGGTCACCCCGGGCACCGCCGAGCACCAGGCCCTGCTGGCGAACCTGGACTATCTGGCCGACCACCTGGGGTACCTCGCGGAGCACGGGGTGCCGGTCCTGCTGCGGCCGTACCACGAGATGAACACCAGGCCGGGGCACGGATTCTGGTGGGCGGGGCAGGATCCGGCCGCCTACCGGAAGCTGTGGCATGTCACATACGACCACCTCGTGGGCGACCGCGGTCTGCACAACCTCCTCTTCGTCTGGTCCCCCAGCGCCTGGGACGGCACCTTGGCACGCGAGCCCGGCGACTACTACCCGGGCGGGCGGTACGTCGACGTCGTGGGCGTGGACGACTACAGCGACACCCCGCAGCGGCCGTTTCGGGGGCAAGCGCTGGACCGAGGTCTGGTACCGGGGCCTGGAGCGCTACGAGCGGCCCCGCGTCATGGCCGAGTCCTTCCACGTCCCGCTCGGCTCCGCCCAGCACAGGACACTTTCGGACACCCCCTGGGTGCTCTGGACGGTATGGGGACAGGCCCTGACATACGCCAATGTCTCCGGCACGAGCGGAAAGAACACTTTGCAAGACGTAAAAGCGACTTATGCGTCTTCGCAGGTCATCACCGGCGGCGGGGACGGGCGGACGGGCTTCGACTGGACTTGGTTGCACAAGACATAGATTTATTACTTTCCCACTACATCTTGCTCACCAGTGCTTCTTGGCGGATTCTTACGTGGCAGGATTTGATTTCTTGTACGGCCGGGGCTCAGGAAGCCCGGGGGGGCATCTGACCGGCCGCAGAACGCCGAAGAAGGCGCCGGGGGGCAACACAAACGGCCCGGAGCGGGACGGATGAGACGAGGTTTCTCGTGTCACCGGCACCCGTCACCGAGCCATGCCCACTCGGCCGCCGCCGAACTCACGGAAGAGCATGTAGCCGTATGGCATCGACAGTGGTCGACGGGGGAGCCCCGCATTCGCGACACAACGCGAAGCTGGCCAAACGCACTGCCGAGTGGAAACCGGGCATCCTGCCGTTCCTGATCCCGCTCGTGTTCCTGACTCTCTTCAGCCTGTGGTCCTACACACCCAGCGACTCGCCGCTGGCCTGGCTGATCACCATCTGCTGGGCCCTGCCGGTGCCCGGCGTGCTCGTGTCGATCCAGGGCTTCCTGCTGATCCGGCGCCGGATCCGCAAGGCCCATCTGATGACCCCGCCGGCCCTGGTCGAGCAGGACTTCCTGACCGTGCTGGTGCCGACCATCGGGCGCCACGACACCTACCCGGCCCTGGAGCGCTCGGTCCTCTCCTACGTGGAGCACCTGCCGGAGTGGTTCCCGTACATGCGCGTGGACGTGCTCACCGAGGAGGGCTGTGAGGCCGCCGAGCGCATCGACGCGCTGGCCGCGACCAGCCACCTGATCCGCGTGGTCACGGTCCCGAAGGCCTACCAGACCAAGAACGGCACCCGCTTCAAGGCCCGCGCCAACAACTACGCCCACGAGCTGCGCATCGAGGAGGGCGAGGCCCTCGAGCACGTGTGGGTGCTGCACATGGACGACGACACCGGAGTGGGTCCCGACACCTCCGCGTCCCTCGCCCAGTTCATCAACCGGCAGCGCCGTGCGGCCCCCGAAGAGGTCAAGCACATGGCGCAGGGCATCCTGACGTACCCGCGCGAGAACGCGGTGTCCCTGCTCACCTGGTTCGCCGACGCGATCCGCCCCGCCGACGACATCGCCCGGTTCCGCGCCTTCACCGGCCTCGGCACCCCGGCCGCCGGTGTGCACGGCGAGCTGCTCGTCATCCGCGCCTCCATCGAGGCGGAGATCGGCTGGGACTTCGGTCCGAAGGAGATCGTCGAGGACGCCCGGCTGGCCCTGACCTTCTGCCGCCTCTACCCGGGCCGCAGCGACTGGTTCAACGGCCGCTGCTACGGCGCCTCGCCCGCCAACACCCAGGACTTCATCAAGCAGCGCGAGCGCTGGGCCTGGGGCCTGGTCGCCCTCTGCTTCAACCGCAAGGTGCCGCTGCGCTACCGCTGGTTCCTTACCATCTGCGTGACGAGCTGGATCCTCGGTCCACTGCAGCACGTCGGCACGATCCTGTTCGTGGCCTGGTTCATCGGCGACATGAACACCTCACCCGTGACGCAGTCCGTGGTCATCCTCTGGTCGGTCAGCTTCGCCTACGTGATCTGGGCGTACTGGGAAGGTCTGCGACTCAACGCGATCGCCTCCGTCAACGGCAAGCGCAGGTGGTGGGAGCCCATGGCCGTCCTGGTCATGCTCCCGTTCTTCTCCCTCATCGAGGGCATCGGCGGCATCAAGGGCCTGTGGAAGTTCGTCCGCCGCGAGGAGAACAAGTTCGTCGTCATCGCCAAGCCCGCCTGACCCGGAAGAGACCCCACACTCATGAAGCGCGCACGCCTGCCCTTGCTCGCCGTGCTCCCCGTCACCGTCATCGCCCTCGTGGTGGCGACCCCGTTCGTGGTCGGCGACCACCCGCTGCAGTGGTCGTCCGGCTCGTTCATGCCCCACCTGGTGCTCGACGGCAAGGAGCACAGCGGGCCGGCCGGCTCCACGAGCGGCGACGGCAAGACCTCCGCGGCACCCTCGCCGACCACCGAGGTCGCCAAGGTGGACAAGGAGTGGAAGGAGGGGATGCCGCAGTGGGGCGCCCAGCTCTACTGGGAGGACAACCCCAAGCACTCCCTCGCCTACATCGAGAAGCAGGCCCGGCTGCACGCGAACTACCTGGTCGGCCTGCACGCCAACTCCGTCAGCGTCTCCTTCCCGTTCTTCACCGGGAAGCTCGCCTCGACGGCGGTCAGCCGGGGTGACAAGACCCCGACCCCCGAGCGGCTCGCCCGCGTCCTCGCGATCTTCCACGAGGCCGGGCTGCGCACCACCATCCGGCCGCTGATGGACGAGCACTCCCTGAAGGCCGAGAAGGGCTGGCGCGGCTCCATCAAGCCCGCCGACCGCAGCGCCTGGTTCGCCTCGTACGAGAAGTTCGTCACCCCATACCTGAAGGCGGCGGAGAGCGAGAAGGCGGCCACGTTCGTCATCGGCACCGAGCTGAACTCCCTGGAGGGCGACGCGCACTGGGAGACCGTCGTGGACGACGCCGAGAAGGTGTTCAGCGGCGAGGTCGCCTACGACGCGAACTGGGACAACTACGTCGAGGGACCGATCACCATGCCGGTGAACCACCTCGGCATCGACGCCTACTTCCCGGTCAAGGTCGACGACGACGCCTCGGTGCAGGACCTGGTCGACGGCTGGGACAAGTGGCTGGACAGGAAGGCCACCGGCACCCTCCCCAAGATCACCGTCGCCGAGGCCGGCATCGGCGCCATGAACGGCGCCTACCACGCCCCGGGCGACTTCTACACCAAGCGGGCGGTCAACCCGAAGGTGCAGGCCAACTGGTACACCGCCGTCTGCAAGGTCGTCCAGGAACGGAAGATGAGCGGCGTCTACTGGTGGTCGATCTACTTCGACGACGCCCCCAACACCAAGCCCGACGACAAGGTCGCCTCCCGGCTCGACTTCGCCGGCCGACCCCAGTCCGAGAAGGCGATCAAGACCTGCTTCACCTCGGGCTACGCAGGCCCCGGCACCACCACCACCAGCTGACCAGCGAGGCACTCATGCAGGAAGCCATCATCCTGGTGGGCGGCAAGGGAACCCGCCTGCGCCCACTGACCAACCACACCCCGAAGCCGCTGCTCGGCGTCGCGGGCTCCTCCTTCATCCGCCACCAGGTGGCGAAGCTGATGGACGCCGGTGTCGAGCACCTGGTGTTCGCCACGTCCTACCTCGCCGGCCTCTTCGAGGAGGAGTTCCGGGGCTTCTCCCGGGACCTGGACATCTCCTACGCCGTCGAGGAGGTCCCGCTCGGCACCGGCGGGGCGATCCGCAACGCCGGACGGCTGCTGCGCGGCCCGTCCGACGCCCCGGTGCTCGTCCTCAACGGCGACATCCTCTCCGGCGTGGACCTGCGCGGCGTCCTGGCGTACCACGAGGCCAACGCGGCGGACGTGACGCTGCACCTCACCCGGGTCGCAGACCCGCGGGCCTTCGGCCTGGTGCCCACCGACCGGTCCGGCCGGGTGCTGTCCTTCCTGGAGAAGCCGAAGACCCAGGAGGAGTGCGTCACCGACCAGATCAACGCCGGGTGCTACGTCTTCCGCCGGTCCGTCCTGGACGCCATCCCCGGCGACCGGGAGGTCAGCGTCGAGCAGGAGACCTTCCCCCGGCTCGTCGCGGGCGGCGGGCGGGTCTTCGGCCACACCACGGACGACTACTGGCGCGACCTCGGCACCCCGCTGGCCTTCGTCCAGGGGTCGGCCGACCTGGTCACCGGACGGGCTGCCTCGCCCCTGGTGGGACCGCCGGCCGAGGCACTGATCCATCCCACCGCCACCGTGCACCCGAGCGCCCTCGTCACGGGCGGCTCGACGGTCGGCCCGCACGCGGTCATCGGCCCGCGCGTGGTCGTCGACCGCTCCATCATCGGCGCGCACGTCACCGTGGCGGAGGGCGCCCGGATCCACGAGTCCGTGGTCGACCACGACTCCTCGATCGGCAACGATTCGTTTCTCCGCGAGGTCGTGGTGGGCTGCCACGCCCACGTCGGCGCCGAGAACGAGCTGCCCGCCCAGCTGCGGCTGTCGTGCGGCATCCGCATCCCCAGCCAAGGCGTGCGCGTCAGCGGTACGGCTGCCGCCTGCCTGACGGCCCACTGAAGTCGCCGGTCCGACCGGACACAGTTACTGGAGAACCGTTGACCCGCCATCGCTCCCCGGCCACGCAGACGGAACGCCTGCGCAAGTACCGGCCGGACATCCAGGGCCTGCGTGCCGTCGCCATCATGATGGTGGTCACGATGCACGTCGGCCTGCTCGACATCCACGGCGGCGTGGACGTCAGTTTCGTGCTGAGCGGCTTCCTCATCGGCAGCCAGCTCCTCGCGGAGATCGAGAAGACCGGCAAGGTGTCGCTGAGCAAGTTCTGGGCGCGCCGGATGCGGCGGCTCGCTCCCGGCATGGCCGTCGTCGTGATCACCACGGCGGCCGTGGCCTGGCTCTACGCCAGCCCGCTCAGGTTCCGCGAGACCATGAAGGACGGTCTCAGCGCGGCGCTCAGCTTCATGAACTGGCGCCTCGTGGAGACCGGCACGGACTACTTCGCGAACGACGGGACGCAGTCCCCGTACCAGCACTTCTGGTCGCTGGGCATCGAGGAGCAGTTCTATGTGGCCGCCCCGATCGTCCTCGTCGTCACGGCCTGGCTGTCCCGCAAGATCTTCCGGAACCGCGCCCTGGTGGCACTGTTCCTGATGACCGCGATCGCCGGGTCCCTGTACCTGTCGGTCAAGCAGACCGCCGAGAACCAGCCCCTCGCCTACTTCGGCACCCAGACCCGTATCTGGGAGCTCGCCTCCGGCATCCTGCTGGCCCTCGGCGCCCCGCTGCTCTCCCGCATGAACCAGGGGCTGGCGGCGGTGATCTCCTGGCTGGGCCTGGTGACCACCATCGGCACCGCGCTCCTCATCACCAAGGAGACCCCCCTGCCGGGCTACGCGGTGGCCGGCCCCGTGCTGGGCGCCTGCATGATCATCGCCGGCGGCTGCGCCAACCCCCGCCTCGGCGTGGAGCGGATCCTGCACAACCCGGTGACCAACTACGTCGGCAACGTGAGCTACGGCTGGTACCTCTGGCACTGGCCGATCCTGGTCCTGTGGCCCGACGTCGTGGGCCGGGACATCACCTACTCGGACCGCTTCCGGGTGCTCTCCCTGTCCTTCATCCTGGCCGTCCTCATGTACTACGTCGTCGAGGCCCGGTTCCGGAACAACCCGCAGCTGGTGGCGACCCCCTGGAAGGGGATCTTCGCCGGCGGCACGGCCACCGCGAGCGCCGCCGCGGCCACGGCGTGCGCCCTGTTCATCCCGCTCAACCTCGCCACCTCGGCCGCCGCCGTGAACGGGGGCGCCACCGGATACGCCGGCGAGGCGTCGGTGCGCAAGGCCGTGACCCAGGGCGAGCTGTCGGCGACCGCACTGAACGCGCTGGCGACCGCCCCCAAGGACACCACCCACTACGGCTGCATCGACAACACCGACGTCGAGAAGTTCGTCATGCGCGACAACTGCGTCATCGGCGACAAGACCGGGAAGCGCACGATCGTCGTCATCGGCGACTCGCACGCCTGGCAGTGGGGCGACGCCTTCAACGCGCTCGGGCAGTCCCTGCACACCAAGGTGGTGACCATGGCGAAGGGCGGCTGCTCCCCCGAGGTCTACGCCATCAAGAACCCCGAGCTGAACCGCGAGTACTCCGAGTGCGACAGCTGGCGGGAGTCGGCGTTCAAGAGCATCGAGGACCTCAAGCCGGACGTCATCGTCGTCACCAGCCGCATCCGCCGCGAGGTGACCGAGGCCGGCGCCGAGAAGGCGTTCAAGAAGTTCGAGGCCTCCGGCGCCAAGCTCGTCTACATCACCGACACCCCGCAGCCCGGCCGGAACGTCCCGGACTGCCTCGCCACCCACATCCACGACGTCACGGCCTGCAGCCCCGACGAGAAGACGGCCGTCGAGTACCCCGACTTCCGCGTCATCGAGCAGAAGGTGGCGGAACGCCACGGGGCCACGGTCGTCGACTCACTGCCCGCGTTCTGCGCGGACGACGTCTGCCCGACGGTGATCGCCGACCAGATCGTCTACTTCGACAACAGCCACATGACCGGCAGCTACGCCAAGTCGCTGGCGCCCTTCCTCAAGCCGACCGTCAAGAAAGCCCTGGCCGGCTGAGCCTCAGACCGTCCGCACCCGTACCCGGCGGGCCTGCCGCTGCCGTTCGAGCAGTTGGTCGGCCGCCGGGTACGCGACCTCCTCCAGGGTCAGCCCGTGCGGCCGTACGACGTGCACGGCGCTGTCCCGCACCCCCGCGTCCAGCACCTTCCGCGGCCACTCCACGCCCCGGTGCCCGTCGCCCACGAACAGCAGCGCGCCGACCATCGACCGCACCTGGTTGTGGCAGAAGGCGTCGGCCCTGACCTCGATCTCGACGACCCCGTCGCCGCGCCGGCCCACCCCGAAGCCGAGGATCTCCCGGATCGTCGTCGCCCCTTCGCGCTTCTTCGCGTAGGCGGCGAAGTCATGCTCTCCGACCAGCGACTTGGCGGCGGCGTCCATGACATCGACGTCCAGCTCCCAGTCGTGCCACAGCACGTGGTTGCGCAGCAGCGGGTCCACGCCTCCCGGCCGGTCCCCGACCCGGTACACGTACCGCCGCCACAGCGCCGCGAACCGCGCGTTGAACCCGGCCGGCGCCTCACCGACCGACCACACCCGCACGTCCTTCGGCAGCCGCCCGGCGAGCCGCTTCAGCAGCTTCTCCCGCTGCTCCTCCCACACCCCGGCCGGCAGATCGACATGCGCCACCTGCCCCCGCGCGTGCACCCCGGCATCCGTCCGCCCGGCCACGGTCAGCTCGTACACCGTGTCCTGCGAGCGCGTGACCACCCGCAGCGCGTCCTCGACCTCCCCCTGCACGGTCCGCTTCCCACCGGCCTGCTTGGCCCACCCGTGGAAGTGGGTCCCGTCGTAGGACAGGTCGAGACGGATGCGCACATGGCCGGGCTGAACGTCGTCACTCACGGAAGAATCCTCTCAGGTAAAGAAAAGTGGGCCCGTCCCGTGAAAGGAACAGGCCCACTCATGCGCCCCGTCAGGGGCGCGGGAACTGCGCGACCAGCCACTACGGCGCCGCAGCCGCCGGCCGGCAGTCCCCGGCAGAACGCTTACGCGTCCTTCGACTCCTCGGCAGCGTCCTCGGCCTCGTCGGCCTTGGTCACGTCGACCTTGGCGTCCTCGACCTCGACGGTCTCGGCAGCCTTGGTCTCCTCGGCCTCCTTGACCGCACGCTTCGTCGCGGCCTCGGCCTCACCGGTCGCCTGCTGGGCAACCGTCAGCGCCTCGACCAGCTCGATGACAGCCATGGGCGCGTTGTCGCCACGACGGTTACCGATCTTGGTGATGCGGGTGTAGCCACCGGGACGGTTCTCGTACCGCGGGCCGATCTCGGTGAAGAGCGTGTGCACGATGCTCTTGTCCGTGATGACCTGGAGCACCTGACGACGGTTGTGAAGGTCGCCCTTCTTCGCCTTGGTGACCAGACGCTCGGCGTACGGGCGCAGACGGCGCGCCTTCGCCTCGGTGGTGGTGATACGGCCGTGCTCGAAGAGCGACTTCGCGAGGTTCGCGAGGAGCAGCTTCTCGTGCGCGGCGCTGCCGCCCAGACGGGCACCCTTGGTGGGCTTCGGCATGGTTCTTCTCCTGTGTGTCTGCCCCGGCCGTGTCAGGTACCGAGGTCAGTATCCGAGCAGACGGTTGTCTGTCGGAGATCCGGGCGCCTTTTCAGACGCCCGGAGGGTCCGCGCCCCGTAAGGGGCGCGGGGAACTGCGCGACCAGCCACAACGGACCGGCAGCCGAATCAGTACTGCTCGGTCTCCACGAAACCGGCGTCAGCATCGTCATCGGCGCCGAACGCGTCAGCCGCAGCGGTCGGGTCGAATCCAGGCGGGCTGTCCTTGAGCGCCAGGCCCATGCCGGCCAGCTTCGCCTTGACCTCGTCGATGGACTTCGCACCGAAGTTGCGGATGTCCAGGAGGTCCGCCTCGGAGCGCGCAACGAGCTCACCCACGGAGTGGATGCCCTCACGCTTGAGGCAGTTGTAGGAACGGACCGTGAGCTCCAGCTCCTCGATCGGCAGCGCCAGGTCGGCGGCAAGGGCGGCGTCCGTCGGGGACGGGCCCATGTCGATGCCCTCGGCGTCGATGTTCAGCTCGCGGGCGAGACCGAACAGCTCGACCAGGGTCTTACCGGCGGAGGCCATGGCGTCACGCGGACGCATCGCCTGCTTGGTCTCGACGTCGACGATCAGCTTGTCGAAGTCGGTGCGCTGCTCGACACGGGTCGCCTCGACCTTGTACGTGACCTTCAGCACCGGCGAGTAGATGGAGTCGACCGGGATACGGCCGATCTCCTGGCCCACCTGCTTGTTCTGCACGGCGGAGACGTAACCGCGGCCACGCTCGACCGTGAGCTCCATCTCCAGCTTGCCCTTGCCGTTGAGCGTGGCGAGGACGAGGTCGGGGTTGTGCACCTCGACACCGGCCGGGGGCGCGATGTCCGCGGCGGTGACCAGACCCGGACCCTGCTTGCGCAGGTACATCACGACCGGCTCGTCGTGCTCCGAGGAGACGACCAGCTGCTTGATGTTGAGGATCAGGTCGGTGACGTCCTCCTTGACGCCCGGCACGGTGGTGAACTCGTGCAGCACGCCGTCGATCCGGATCGACGTGACAGCAGCGCCGGGGATCGAGGACAGGAGGGTACGGCGGAGGGAGTTGCCGAGGGTGTAGCCGAAGCCCGGCTCCAGCGGCTCGATCACGAACCGGGAGCGGAACTCGTCGACGACCTCTTCGGTCAACGAGGGACGCTGAGCGATCAGCATGTGTGGATCAGATCCTTCTTTCGTGGACGCCCACTATTTGACGTCCGACGGGACCGCGCCCGTGAAGGGCGCGGGTACTGCAAGGGTACGGGCGGTACGCCCCTTACGGAGCCGTACCGCCCGAGCAGCCCTGCGAAACGACGTCAGACGCGACGACGCTTCGGCGGACGGCAGCCGTTGTGCGGGGTCGGGGTGACGTCCTGGATGGAGCCGACCTCGAGGCCCGTGGCCTGCAGGGAGCGGATCGCGGTCTCACGACCGGAACCCGGGCCCTTCACGAACACGTCGACCTTGCGCATGCCGTGCTCCTGGGCGCGGCGGGCAGCTGACTCGGCGGCCATCTGCGCGGCGAACGGCGTGGACTTCCGGGAGCCCTTGAAGCCGACGTGGCCGGCGGAGGCCCAGGAGATCACGTTGCCGGACGGGTCCGTGATGGAGACGATCGTGTTGTTGAACGTGCTCTTGATGTGCGCGTGGCCGTGAGCGACGTTCTTCTTTTCCTTGCGGCGCACCTTCTTGGCAGCGCCCTGACGACCCTTGGGGGGCATCTAGTAACTCCTACGGGGAGGTGGTCGGTCCTACAGCGAAGACCGCTGATGAAGCGTTGTCCGCTGCGGACTACTTCTTGCCCGGCTTCTTCTTGCCGGCGATGGCGCGACGCGGGCCCTTGCGGGTGCGGGCGTTGGTGCTGGTGCGCTGACCGCGGACGGGCAGGCCGCGACGGTGACGCAGACCCTGGTAGCAGCCGATCTCGACCTTGCGGCGGATGTCGGCCTGGATCTCGCGACGGAGGTCACCCTCGGTCTTGATGTTGTTGTCGACGTACTCGCGGATGGCGACGAGCTGCTCTTCGGTCAGGTCGCGAACGCGGGTGTTCGGGTCGATACCGGTCTCGGCCAGCGTCTGCTGGGAGAGTGTCCGGCCAATGCCGAACACGTAGGTGAGGGCGACCTCCACGCGCTTTTCGCGCGGGATGTCAACACCGGAAACGCGTGCCATTCAATGGCTCCTGGTGATCTTCGGAGGTCTTCCGCAGAACCGGTTCCCAGCCGCCGGCCTCTTCACGCTGTTCAAAAGACGCAGCCAAAGATTAGGTACGAACTGGGTCCCCGGCCTCCGAGCCGGGGGTGTCAGGCACCGCGGCGCCTGGGTCCTGCCTATGAACATTTCAGCTCGCGTCGCGCGAATCTCTGCGATGTCGATGCAGAGGGATTGGTCCTGCGTCAGCCCTGGCGCTGCTTGTGGCGCGGGTTCTCGCAGATGACCATGACCCGACCGTGACGGCGGATCACCCTGCACTTGTCGCAGATCTTCTTGACGCTCGGCTTGACCTTCATGGGATTGAGGTTCTCCGGGTCAGTTGCCGGCGGCCCCGCTCGCGCGGGACGTGGGCAAGATCTACTTGTATCGGTAGACGATCCGGCCACGCGTCAGGTCGTACGGAGACAGCTCCACCACGACCCGGTCGTCAGGGAGGATGCGGATGTAGTGCATACGCATCTTGCCGCTGATGTGTGCCAGGACCTGGTGGCCGTTCTGGAGCTCGACCTTGAACATGGCGTTCGGAAGAGACTCGACGACAGTGCCCTCGATCTCGATGGCACCTTGCTTCTTGGCCACGCTTCGCCCTTCGAATCGACTACCTTGATCGACTCCCACGCTTCCCGCTTGGGATACTCACGGGCGCATGCGGACATGCGGGTGCACGAGAGCCGACGAGTCAGTCTACGTCAGCGCACCCGGAAAGACGAATCGGGAAAGCCTGCCCCAGAAGGCAGATCATTAAGCGCGCAGCGCCCCGTAAGGGGCGCGGGGCTGTATACATATGCGGCTCCGCCGCGCGGGCGCGACAAGCCCCCACCGGACCGCAGCGTCGAAAATTGCTCAGCCCAGCGGATCCGGCGCAGCCGTGACCCCGTGCTCGGCCAGCTTCGCCTTCCCCCCGTCGGGAGACGTCAGCACCAGCGGACCCTCCTCGGTCAGCGCAACACTGTGCTCCCAGTGCGACGACCACGTACCGTCCGTCGTGATCACGGTCCAGTCGTCCGACAGGACCTCCGTCCGGGGCGTCCCCAGCGACACCATCGGCTCGATGGCCAGGCAGAACCCGGACACCAGCTTCGGCCCCTTGCCCCGCCGCCGGTCGACGTAGTTCAGCAGGTGCGGGTCCATGTGCATCTCGGTGCCGATGCCGTGGCCGCCGTAGTCCTCGATGATCCCGTACTTGCCGCCGCCCGGCTTCGGCTGGCGGCGGATGTACGTCTCGATCGCCCGCGAGACGTCGACCAGCCGGTTGCCCTGCTTCATCGCCGCGATGCCGGCCCACATCGACTCCTCGGTCACCCGGGAGAGCTCGATCAGCTCCGGAGCGTGACCGGAGCCCACGAAGGCGGTGTAGGCCGCGTCGCCGTGCCAGCCGTCGATGATCGCACCGCAGTCGATGGAGATGATGTCGCCGTCCTTGAGAACGACGTCCTCGGAGGGGATGCCGTGGACGACGACGTCGTTGACGGACGTGCAGATGGTGGCGGGGAAGCCGCCGTAGCCGAGGAAGTTCGGCTTCGCGTTGTGCTCCGCGAGCACCTTGCGCGCGACCTGGTCCAGATCCTTGGTCGTGGCCCCGGGCACCGCTGCCTCACGCGTCGCCGCGTGAATGGCGGCGACGACCAGCCCCGCCTCACGCATCTTGGCGATCTGCTCGGGGGTCTTGATCTGCACCATCAGCTCTGCTTCCTCACGGGTGCGGGTCCTGTTTTGTACACCGCAACAGTACGGCCACCTGGCGGCGCGGCAACACGCGGTCGCGCCGATCACGGCCGCACCCAGGTCAGCGCCGGGTGAACAGCGGGGTCCAGCGGCCTTCGTCCCGCAGATCCGGCGCCCGGAAGCCGGAGAGCGGAGTGACCTTGCCGTCCAGCCCGACCAGGAGCAGCTGGTTGCGGAACTCGCCCTTGCCGGGGCTGCACTGTTCGGGATCGCACCGCCAGGCGATGAGGTGGCTGTCGTCGGCCCAGGCGAGCAGCTGCTGGCCGGGGACCACCGCGGCCCGCCCGCCGGTCCTCGTGTTCCGGATCTCGGAGACGATGTCGTCGCCCTCCCCGACGAAGGCGCCGGTCATGAGGGTTCCGTCAGGGGACCGGATCCCTTCCGGGGAGGACGTACCCGCCTCCTGATCCGGGGCGGGCTTCCTCCTGCCGGTCACGTCGTAGTAGATCGCCTTGTTGCCGCCGGACTCCCACACCAGCTTCCCGTCCCGGCTCCAGGAGAAGTCCTGACGACCTGCGGCGGGGGCTTCGCTCTTCCTGGCCGGCCGCTCGGCGAAGTCCGCCCTGCCGGAGGCGACGTCGATCACGTAGAAGCCGGTGCGGCTCTGCTTCGGTCCCGGGACGGTCTCGTCGTTCCAGCGGTAGGACGCGTCCTTGAACAGACCGTCCGGGTTGAGGCGGTACGCCGTCGCCAGCAGGCGTCCGCCGTCCGGTGAGAACTGCACGCCGCCGACGCTCCGGTCGACCTTGATCCAGCGCCGCACCTTGCCCGTGGCCAGGTCCAGCAGTCCTATCCGGCGGACGGGCAGATCGCGCTCGAGCACCGCCGCGGTCCGCGTCCCGGGGGCGACGTCCAGCCAGGCCCAGTCGGTCTTCTCGTACCGCCCGGTGGTCGTGTCGAGCAGCCGCCACTCGTAGGTGCCGATCGCGTTCCCGTCCGGCTGCTTCACGAGCTTCGCCGTGTAGTACGCCGAGACGGCGGTCCGCCCCGCCGCGATCAGCTCCCGGGGCGGCGACTGGTCCGGGTGCGCCGCCACGTCCTTGGCATCCGGCACACCGGCGGCCCGCTCCTGCGTGTCACCGCCGCGCAGCGCGAGCGGCACCGCGAGCCCCACGGCGACGAGCACCGCGACGGCGGCGGCCACCAGCAGGCGTCGAGGCTTGCGAGGGCGAGGAAGCGGCCGCGGCCGCGGCCGTTCGGCGGATTCCGCTGCTGGTCGCGCCTCGGGAGAGGACGTGGTGAACGCCGCGCGGGCATGCGGGTCGGGAGCCATGCTCGAACCTCCACGGGAAAGACGACGGGGACCGGGATCCGGCCGGTCGGTGTGCGGGACAACGAGGAAGGGGCTGCTCCCGCGATACCGGAGCAGCCCCTCTGCGGTCGATCTCAGCCCACTGGCAGGTGCAGCATCAAGGCGCCTGGGCCGAGAGCGAACTCACCCGCGGTTTACTCGTTGAACCAGTCCGGCGACCAGACGGCAGCGCCGCCCCCGTTCCACCAGACCTCCATCTTGTAGACGGAGAGCTGGCCGATGTTCTCGCCCTTCTTGTCGCAGCCGGAGTCGCCGCCGTCGTCGAGGGTCCACAGCCTCGACGTGATGCCGGCGGAGTTCCGGACCCACAGAGCACCGGTCACCCCGTAGCCGTCGGCCTTGGTGTCGCAGACCGAGAAGACATCGCCGTCGTCGTGGAAGTGCATGTAGCCACGGCTCGACGGAAGGTTGATCTGCTTGTCGCTGTCGGCCTGCGCCGAAGCACTCAGCCCGACCACCAGGGCGGCGGACGCGCCGACCACCATGGCCGCGCGAGCGAGCTTCGAGTTGATCACTGTTCCCCCAACTAGGTTGTGCATCACCGGTGTTGCCGGTGAGGTCGCTGTGAACACTATGTGTCCTGCGGACTTCATGTCCACATCAATTAAGAGTTGGGCATGAATATGACAAGGAACCATGCGATCCGCTTGACGACCTCGTTCGCCCGGCTGTCCGCCGGACCGTGTGCACAAACACGACGGTCGCGGCGCCCCTGAGGGCACCGCGACCGGTCGGACGGCGCGATCTACTTGTTCTCGGCCTTCTCGCGCTTGAGCACCTCGAGCGCCCGCTGCGTGATCTCGTCCACCGGACCCAGGGAGGAGATCGTCACGACCAGACCCTGAGCCTTGTAGTAGTCGATGATCGGCTCGGTCTGCGTGTGGTAGACCTCGAGCCGCGTCCGGACGGTGTCCTCGGAGTCGTCGTCGCGCTGGTACAGCTCGCCGCCGCAGATGTCGCAGACGCCCTCGACCTTCGGCGGGGTGTACGTCACGTGGAAGACGTGGGACGAGTCGTTGCGGCAGATGCGGCGGCCCGCGATCCGCTTGACGACCTCGTCCTCCGAGACCTCCAGGTCGAGCACGGCGTCCAGCTTGATCTTCTCGGTCGTCAGCAGTTCGTCGAGCGCCTCGGCCTGCGAGACGTTGCGCGGGAAACCGTCCAGCAGGAAGCCGTTCACGGCGTCCTCCTGCTCCATGCGGTCCTTGGCCATGGCGATGGTGACCTCGTCGGGGACCAGGTTGCCGGCGTCCATGTAGGACTTCGCGAGTTTCCCGAGCTCCGTCTTCTGGCTGATGTTGGCGCGGAACAGGTCGCCCGTGGAGATATGCGGGATCTGCAGCTCCTTGGCAAGGCGAACGGCTTGCGTTCCCTTACCGGCGCCAGGCGGCCCGACGAGGACGATTCGCATCAGCGGAGGAACCCTTCGTAATTGCGCTGCTGAAGCTGGCTCTCGATCTGCTTCACCGTTTCCAGACCCACACCCACGATGATCAGGATGCTGGTACCACCGAACGGGAAGTTGTTGCTTGCCCCAAAGCCCACCAACGCCATCGTCGGCACGAGAGCGATCAGCCCCAGATACAGCGAACCCGGCCAGGTGATCCGGTTGAGCACGTACGACAGGTACTCAGCGGTCGGTCGGCCAGCCCGGATGCCCGGGATGAAGCCACCATACTTCTTCATGTTGTCGGCGACTTCCTCGGGGTTGAAGGAGATCGCCACGTAGAAGAACGAGAAGAAAACGATCAGCAAGAAGTACATGCTGATGTAAACGGGGTGCGTGCCCTTGGTCAGGTTGGTCTCGATCCACGTCTTCCAGCCCGAGGTACCGCCCGCGAACTGGGCGACCAGTGCCGGGATGTAGAGCAGCGACGAGGCGAAAATGACCGGGATCACACCGGCCTGGTTGACCTTGAGCGGGATGTACGTGGACGTACCGCCGTAGGAACGGCGGCCGATCATGCGCTTCGCGTACTGCACCGGGATGCGGCGCTGGGCCTGCTCGACGAAGACCACCAGCGCGACCATGACCAGGCCCACCGCGATGACCGAGCCGAACTCGATCCAGCCGCCGGCCAGGGTGCCCTGCTTCTTGATGGTCCACAGCGCGGACGGGAAGGTCGCGGCGATCGAGATGAACATCAGGATCGACATGCCGTTGCCGATGCCGCGGTCGGTGATCAGCTCGCCGAGCCACATGACGACGGCCGTACCGGCGGTCATGCAGATGACCATGGTGATCGTGGTGAAGATCGCCTGGTCCGGAACGATGCTGGAGGCGACCGTGCAGCCGGAGAACAGGGCGCCGCTGCGGGCGGTGGCCACCAGGCCGGTGCCCTGCAGGATGGCAAGCGCCACCGTCAGGTAACGGGTGTACTGCGTGATCTTCGCCGTGCCCGCCTGGCCCTCCTTCTTCAGGGCTTCCAGACGCGGGATGACCACGGTCAGCAGCTGAAGGATGATGCTCGCGGTGATGTACGGCATGATGCCGAGCGCGAAGATCGTGATCTGGAGCAGCGCGCCACCGCTGAACATGTTCACAAGACCGAACAGGCCCTGGTTGCCGGACGCCTCGCCGACACACGTCTGGACGGCTTTGTAGTTGACGCCGGGGATCGGGATGTGGGTACCGACCCGGTACACCACGATGATGCCGAGCGTGAAGAGCAGCTTCTTGCGCAGGTCGGGCGTCCTGAACGCCCGGGCGAACGCGGTGAGCACGGTGCCTCCTGCGACCCCCGCGCAACTGCGTCAAGGGTGACGGTCTTGAGGTTCGACGAATGAGAAAAAAGAACAGTGCTGGCCACCTTACCGGCCGCACCGCCCCCCTTGGAACGACCAACCGGGGATACCCCATTGTGAGGTATCCCCGGTCGGGAAATGCTTACGTCATCGAGACGTCCGAAATGATCAGACGAGCTCGGTGACGGTGCCGCCGGCGGCGGTGATCTTCTCCTTGGCGGAGCCGGAGACGGCGTCGACCGTCACCTGCAGCGCCACGGAGACCTCACCCTGGCCGAGGACCTTGACGAGGCTGTTCTTGCGAACGGCACCCTTGGCGACGAGACCCTCGACGGTGACCTCGCCACCCTCCGGGTACAGCGCGGCCAGCTTCTCGAGGTTCACGACCTGGTACTCGGTCTTGAACGGGTTCTTGAAGCCCTTCAGCTTCGGAAGACGCATGTGGAGGGGCATCTGGCCACCCTCGAAGCGCTCCGGAACCTGGTAACGGGCCTTCGTACCCTTGGTACCACGACCGGCCGTCTTACCCTTCGACGCCTCACCACGACCGACACGGGTCTTGGCGGTCTTGGCGCCGGGGGCGGGACGGAGGTTGTGGATCTTGAGCGGGTTGTTCTCCGCCATGATCAGTCGACCTCCTCAACCGTCACGAGGTGGCGGACGGTGTGCACCATGCCGCGGAACTCGGGGCGGTCCTCCTTGACGACCACGGTGTTGATCCCCTTGAGACCAAGGGACCGCAGGGTGTCACGGTGGTTCTGCTTGCTGCCGATGTACGACTTCGTCTGCGTGACCTTGAGGCGAGCCATTACGCACCCGCTCCCGCACGCGCACGAAGCAGAGCCGCGGGGGCGACGTCCTCGAGGGGCAGACCACGGCGGGCCGCGATCTCCTCGGGACGCTGCAGGCCCTTGAGGGCCGCCACGGTCGCGTGCACGATGTTGATCGCGTTGTCGGAGCCCAGGGACTTCGACAGGATGTCGTGAACGCCGGCGCACTCGAGCACGGCACGCACCGGGCCACCGGCGATGACGCCGGTACCGGGGGACGCGGGCTTGAGCAGGACGACGCCGGCAGCCTTCTCACCCTGGATCGGGTGCGGGATGGTGCCCTGGATACGCGGGACCTTGAAGAAGTGCTTCTTGGCCTCCTCAACGCCCTTGGCGATGGCGGCCGGCACCTCCTTGGCCTTGCCGTAACCGACACCCACGGTGCCGTCACCGTCACCCACCACGACGAGCGCGGTGAAGCTGAAGCGACGACCACCCTTCACAACCTTGGCGACGCGGTTGATCGCGACAACGCGCTCAACGTACGCGGTCTTCTCGGCGGCAGCAGCGCCGCCGTCACGGCCCTTCCGGTCCCGCCGCTCGCCGCCACCGGCACCGCCACCGCGGCGCTGGGGTCCAGCCATTGGATTACCTCTCTCTTTCCGCTAGCTACAAGCGGCTCAGAACTTGAGCCCGGCCTCGCGGGCGGCGTCCGCCAGGGCGGCGATGCGCCCGGCGTACTGGTTACCACCACGGTCGAACACCACGGCCTCGACACCGGCGGCCTTGGCGCGCTCGGCGACCAGGGCGCCGACCTGCTTGGCCTGCGCGGACTTGTCACCCTCGCCACCACGGACCGAGGTGTCCAGCGTGGACGCCGACGCCAGGGTGTGACCCTTGATGTCGTCGATCACCTGGGCCACGATGTGGCGGTTCGAGCGGGTAACGACCAGACGGGGACGCTCCGCCGTACCGGAAATGTTCTTACGGATCCGGATGTGACGGCGCTTGATCGCGGCGCGCTTGTAGGCGTCGCCCTTGAGGATCTTCTGTCCGTATGCCATGGCTTACTTACCCGCCTTTCCGACCTTGCGGCGGATGACTTCGCCCTCGTACTTGACGCCCTTGGCCTTGTACGGGTCGGGCTTGCGCAGCTTGCGGATGTTGGCCGCGACCTCGCCGACCTTCTGCTTGTCGATGCCCTCGACCGAGAAACGGGTCGGAGCCTCGACCTTGAAGGTGATGCCCTCGGGGGCCTCGACCAGGATCGGGTGGCTGTAACCGAGCGCGAACTCGAGGTTCGAGCCCTTGGCGGTCACGCGGTAACCGACACCGCTGATCTCGAGCTTCTTCACGTAACCCTGGGTCACGCCGGTGATCATGTTCGCCACCAGCGTGCGGGACAGGCCGTGCAGGGCCTTGCTCTGACGCTCGTCGTTGGGGCGGGTCACCGCGAGAGTGCCGTCCTCGCCCTTGGCGATGTCGATCGGAGCCACGATGGTGTGGGTCAGCTCGCCCTTGGGGCCCTTGACCTGCACCGTGCGGCCGTCGATGGTGACGTCCACGCCGGCGGGAACCGCGATGGGGAGCTTGCCGATACGCGACATAGCTGTTTCCTCCGTTCCCTTCTGCTACCAGACGTAGGCGAGGACTTCCCCGCCTACGCCCTTCTTGCCGGCCTGCTTGTCGGTGAGGAGACCGTGCGACGTGGAGATGATCGCCACGCCGAGGCCGCCCAGCACCTTCGGCAGGGAGGTGGACTTCGCGTACACCCGGAGACCGGGCTTGGAGATCCGCTTGATGCCCGCGATGGAGCGCTCACGGTTGGGACCGAACTTCAGGTCCAGGACGAGGTTCTTGCCGACCTCGGCGTCCTCGACCTTCCAGCCCGTGATGAAGCCCTCCTGCTGGAGGATCTCCGCGATGTGAGACTTGATCTTGGACGCCGGCATCGTCACGGAGTCGTGGTACGCCGAGTTCGCGTTCCGCAGACGCGTCAGCATGTCTGCGATCGGATCAGTCATGGTCATGAATTGGCCTGTGGCCTCTCTCGCCGGGGTTTCCTGGTGCGCCATCCCTCTCCCCGATCCGAGACGGGACGGGTGCGGCGCGGTGGACCTACGGCGTAGTAAGTCGTACGGGCGACTGTCAGGCGCCCAACCCTCCAAGCCTAAGCCATGGAAGGGAGGGCGCCTGACACGCCCATTGCTTACCGAGAGCCCTGAGAATCCCTAAAAGGGGGATTACCAGGAGCTCTTGGTCACGCCCGGCAGCTCGCCACGGTGAGCCATCTCACGAAGGCACACGCGGCACAGGCCGAACTTGCGGTACACGGAGTGCGGACGGCCGCAGCGCTGGCAGCGCGTGTAGCCACGCACACCGAACTTGGGCTTGCGGGCGGCCTTGGCAATCAGAGCCTTCTTCGCCATCTCGCTCACGCCTCCTTGAACGGGAAGCCGAGGTGACGAAGGAGCGCGCGGCCCTCAGCGTCGTTGGTCGCCGTGGTCACCACGGTGATGTCCATACCCCGGGTACGGTCGATCTTGTCCTGGTCGATCTCGTGGAACATGACCTGCTCCGTGAGACCGAAGGTGTAGTTGCCACGGCCGTCGAACTGCTTGGGGGACAGACCACGGAAGTCGCGGATGCGCGGCAGCGCGAGCGACAGGGTGCGGTCCAGGAACTCCCACATGCGGTCGCCACGGAGCGTGACGTGGGCACCGATCGGCTGGCCCTCACGCAGCTTGAACTGCGCGATGGACTTGCGGGCCTTGGTGACCTGCGGCTTCTGGCCGGTGATCGTGGTGAGGTCGCGGATGGCGCCCTCGATCAGCTTGGAGTCGCGGGCGGCGTCGCCCACACCCATGTTGACCACGATCTTGACGAGGCCGGGGATCTGCATGACGTTCTCGTACTTGAACTCGTCACGCATCTTGCCCGCGATCTCCTCGCGGTACTTCAGCTTCAGACGCGGAGCAGTGGTGGTAGCCATCAGATGTCCTCACCCGTCCGCTTGGCAACGCGGATCTTGTTGCCTTCGTCGTCGAAGCGGTAACCGACACGCGTGACGACCTTGTTGCCGTCCTTCTCAACGACCAGCTGGACGTTGGAGACGTGGACGGGCGCCTCGGTCGTGACGATGCCGCCGGCCTGCGAACCGCGAGCGGTCGGACCGGCCTTGGTGTGCTTCTTGACCCGGTTGACACCCTCGACCAGGACACGGTCCTCGCGGGGGTAGGCCGCGATGACCTTGCCCTGCTTGCCCTTGTCCTTACCGGTGATGACCTGGACCAGGTCGCCCTTCTTGATCTTCATGCTTACAGCACCTCCGGAGCCAGCGAGATGATCTTCATGAACTTCTTCTCGCGCAGCTCACGGCCGACCGGGCCGAAGATACGGGTGCCACGAGGGTCGCCGTCGTTCTTGAGAATGACAGCGGCGTTCTCGTCGAAGCGGATGTACGAGCCGTCCGGACGGCGGCGCTCCTTGACGGTGCGAACGATGACCGCCTTGATGACGTCACCCTTCTTCACGTTGCCGCCGGGGATCGCGTCCTTGACGGTGGCGACGATGACGTCACCGATGCCCGCGTAGCGGCGACCGGAGCCACCGAGCACACGGATGCAAAGGATCTCCTTCGCACCAGTGTTGTCGGCGACACGCAGTCGCGACTCCTGCTGGATCACGTCTATCTCCTGTTTGTCTGCCGGTTCCCCGGGGGCCGTTCAGCGGAACGGCCCCCGGAGCCTGGCGGAACTGTCCTGCGAGGGGTGCCCCGCAGGAAATTACTTGGCCTTCTCGAGGATCTCGACGACGCGCCAGCGCTTGGTCGCCGACAGCGGACGGGTCTCCATCAGGAGAACCCGGTCGCCGACGCCGGCAGCGTTCTGCTCGTCGTGCGCCTTGAGCTTGTTCGTACGGCGGATGACCTTGCCGTACAGCGCGTGCTTGACGCGGTCCTCGACGGCGACGACGACGGTCTTGTCCATCTTGTCGCTGACGACGAGACCCTCACGGGTCTTGCGGAAGCTGTCCCGCGTCTCGTTCTTCTCAGTCACGTTGCTCTCGCTCATCAGGCGTTCTCCACCGTTTCGATGCCCAGCTCACGCTCGCGCATCAGGGTGTAGATCCGCGCGATGTCCTTGCGGACCGCCTTCAGACGGCCGTGGTTCTCGAGCTGACCCGTCGCCGCCTGGAAGCGGAGGTTGAACAGCTCTTCCTTGGCCTCGCGGAGCTTGCCAAGAAGCTCCTCGTTGCCCAGCTCGCGCAGCTCGGACGCCTTGGTACCGGCCGACATCACGCTTCACCTGCCTCGCGCTTGACGATCCGGCACTTCATCGGCAGCTTGTGGGCTGCGCGAGTCAGGGCCTCACGGGCGATCTTCTCGTTGGGGTAGGACAGCTCGAACATGACCCGGCCCGGGTGCACGTTCGCGATCCACCACTCCGGAGAACCCTTACCGGAACCCATGCGGGTCTCGGCAGGCTTCTTCGTCAGCGGGCGGTCCGGGTAGATGTTGATCCAGACCTTGCCGCCACGCTTGATGTGGCGGGTCATCGCGATACGGGCCGCCTCGATCTGGCGGTTGGTCACGTACGCCGGCGTGAGGGCCTGGATGCCGTACTCGCCGAACGCGACCGTCGTACCGCCCTTGGCCTCACCGCGACGCTTCGGGTGGTGCTGCTTGCGGTGCTTGACCCTACGGGGGATCAGCATGTCGGTCAGGCCTCCGTTCCGGTGCTCTCAGCAGCCGGAGCGGCAGCGGCCTCGGCCTGGGGGGCCTCGGCAGCGGGAGCCTGCTGCGGCTTGCGACCGCGCCGCTCGCCACCACGGCCACCACGGGCCGGGCGGTCACCAGCGCCACCACCACGGGCCGGGCGGTTGCCGGCGCGGGCTGCGGCGTTCTCGGCGCGGACCTCGGCGATGTTCTTGACGTCGCCCTTGTAGATCCAGACCTTCACACCGATACGGCCGAAGGTCGTCTTGGCCTCGAAGAAGCCGTAGTCCACGTTCGCGCGGAGCGTGTGCAGGGGCACGCGGCCCTCGCGGTAGAACTCCGAGCGGGACATCTCGGCGCCGCCGAGGCGGCCACCGCACTGGATCTTGATGCCCTTGGCGCCGGCCTTCATCGCCGACTGCATGCTCTTGCGCATGGCACGGCGGAAGGAGACGCGGGAGGAGAGCTGCTCGGCAACGGCCTGCGCAACCAGCTGAGCGTCGGTCTCGGGGTTCTTGACCTCGAGGATGTTCAGCTGGACCTGCTTGCCCGTGAGCTTCTCGAGGTCGCCGCGGATGCGGTCGGCCTCGGCGCCACGGCGGCCGATGACGATGCCCGGACGAGCGGTGTGGATGTCCACCCGCACGCGGTCACGGGTGCGCTCGATCTCCACCTTCGAGATACCGGCGCGCTCCATGCCGGACGTCATCATCCGACGGATGGCGACGTCTTCCTTGACGTAGTCCTTGTACAGCTTGTCGGCGTACCAACGCGACTTGAAGTCGGTCGTGACACCGAGCCGGAACCCATGCGGGTTTACCTTCTGGCCCATTACCGGGTTCCTTCCTTGCTGCTGACGACCACGGTGATGTGGCTGGTCCGCTTGCGGATCCGGTAGGCACGGCCCTGGGCGCGCGGCCGGAACCGCTTCAGGGTCGGACCCTCGTCGACGTACGCCTCGGAGATGAAGAGGCTGTCGGCGTCGGTGTGGTCGTAGTTGTGCGCGGCGTTGGCGATGGCGCTGTCGAGCACCTTGCCGACCGGCACGGAGGCTGCCTGCGGAGCGAATCGCAGAACAGCCTGAGCCTCCGTGGCGTCCATGCCACGGATCAGGTCCACCACGCGGCGGGCCTTCATGGGCGTGACGCGGATGTACCGCGCCTGGGCCCTGGCTTCCATGGTTGTCCCTCTCAGTTACTTACGTGTCTGAATGCGATCCGCTGCTAGCGGCGCTTCGACTTCCGGTCGTCCTTGACGTGGCCCCGGAAGGTGCGGGTCGGCGAGAACTCGCCGAGCTTGTGGCCGACCATCGACTCGGTGACGAACACCGGGATGTGGGTCTTGCCGTTGTGCACCGCGAGGGTGTGACCCAGCATGGCCGGGACGATCATCGAGCGGCGGGACCAGGTCTTGATGACGTTCTTGGTGCCGGCTTCGTTCTGGGCGTCCACCTTCTTGATCAGGTGGTCGTCGACGAAGGGCCCCTTCTTCAAGCTACGAGGCATCTCAACCAGTCCTTAACGCTTCTTGTTCGTCTTGCGGCGGCGGACGATGTACTTGTTCGACGCCTTCTTGGGCGAACGAGTACGACCTTCCTTCTTGCCCCACGGGGACACGGGGTGACGACCACCGGACGTCCGGCCCTCACCACCACCGTGCGGGTGGTCGACCGGGTTCATGACGACACCACGGACGGTCGGGCGAACGCCCAGCCACCGCTTGCGGCCGGCCTTGCCCCAGTTGATGTTCGACTGCTCGGCGTTGCCGACCTCACCGACGGTGGCGCGGCAGCGCGCGTCCACCATGCGGATCTCGCCGGACGGCATACGGAGGGTCGCCATGGCGCCCTCACGCGCGAGCAGCTGCACCGAGGCACCCGCGGAGCGGGCGAACTTGGCGCCACCGCCGGGACGGAGCTCGATCGCGTGGATCGTGGTACCGACCGGGATGTTGCGGAGGGCCAGGTTGTTGCCCGGCTTGATGTCGGCCCCGGGACCGTTCTCCACGGTGTCGCCCTGCTGCAGGTTGCGCGGGGCGAGGATGTAGCGCTTCTCGCCGTCCGCGTAGTGCAGCAGCGCGATGCGCGCGGTGCGGTTGGGGTCGTACTCGATGTGCGCGACCTTCGCCGGCACGCCGTCCTTGTCGTGACGACGGAAGTCGATCACTCGGTAGGCGCGCTTGTGTCCGCCACCCTGGTGGCGAACGGTCACACGACCGGCGTTGTTACGGCCGCCCTTGCTGTGCAGCGGGCGGACCAGCGACTTCTCCGGCGTGGACCGCGTGACCTCGACGAAGTCGGCGACGCTGGCGCCACGACGGCCCGGCGTAGTCGGCTTGTACTTGCGGATTCCCATTTCTCAGTCCTCGTCCGATATCGGACGATCCGACCCGCTTACGCGGTCGGACCGCCGAAGATGTCGATACGGTCGCCCTCGGCGAGGGTCACGATCGCGCGCTTGGAGCCCGCGCGCTGACCGAAACCGGTCTTGGTGCGCTTGCGCTTGCCCTGGCGGTTGAGGGTGTTGACCCCGGTGACCTTGACCGAGAAGACCGCCTGGACGGCCTGCTTGATCTGGGTCTTGTTGGCGCCCGGGGCGACGACGAACGTGTACTTGTTCTCGTCCAGGAGCGCGTAGCTCTTCTCCGAGACGACCGGCTTCAGCAGCACGTCACGGGGGTCCGTGTACGACTTGCTGATCGGCGTCTCGACGGTGTTCTTGCCCTCGGCCTCGTGGCGGCGCGCCTTGGCGACGCGCGCGGCCTTGGCGGCCTTGGCGGCCTTCGAGGCGATGCTCGGGTGGCGGGTAGCCATCAGACCTCGGTCCCTTCGGTGTCGTTGGCCTTCGGGCCGGCGACGAAGGACTCGAAGGCGGCCTGGGTGAAGACCACGTCGTCCGAGACGATCACGTCGTACGTGTTCAGCTGGCCCGGCTCCAGGATGTGGACCTGGGGCAGGTTGCGGGCGGACAGCCACGCGGCCTCGTCGGCACGGTCGATGACCAGGAGCAGGTTCTTGCGCTCCGAGATCTTGCCGAACAGCGTGCGAGCGGCCTTGGTGCTGGGGTTCTCGCCCTCGATCACGCCGGTGACGACGTGGATGCGGTTGTGGCGCGCCCGGTCGGTGAGGGCGTGACGCAGAGCGGCAGCCTTCATCTTCTTCGGGGTGCGCTGCGAGTAGTCACGCGGCTGCGGGCCGTGGACGACGCCACCGCCGGCGAACTGCGGCGCGCGGGTCGAGCCCTGACGGGCGCGGCCGGTGCCCTTCTGGCGGTAAGGCTTCTTGCCACCACCACGGACCTCGCCACGGGTCTTCGTCTTGTGCGTGCCCTGGCGGGCGGCCGCGTTCTGCGCGACGACGACCTGGTGGATCAGCGGGATGCTGACCTTCTCCACGCCGAAGATCTCCGCGGGGAGCTCGACGCTACCGGTCTTCTCGCCGGCAGGCGAAAGGATGTCAACAGTGCTCATCGGTTACCTCAGGCCCCCTTGGCCGCGGTGCGGACCAGGACGAGGCCGCCGTTCGGACCGGGAACCGCGCCCTTGATGAGCAGCAGACCCTTCTCCGCGTCAACGGCGTGGACGGTCAGGTTCTGGGTGGTGACACGCTCGTTGCCCATGCGACCCGCCATGCGGAGGCCCTTGAACACGCGGCCCGGGGTGGCGCAGCCACCGATGGAACCGGGCGAGCGGTGCTTGCGCTGGGTGCCGTGACCGGCGCCGAGGCCCTTGAAGTTGTGACGCTTCATGACACCGGCGAAGCCCTTGCCCTTGCTCTTGCCGGTGACGTCGACCTTCACGCCGGCCTCGAAGACCTCGGCGGTGACTTCCTGACCGAGGGTGTACTCGGAGGCGTCGGCCGTACGGATCTCGACAAGGTGACGGCGGGGGGTGACGTCGGCCTTCGCGAAGTGGCCCTTGAGGGGCTTGTTCACCTTGCGCGGGTCGATCTCGCCGAAGGCGATCTGGACCGACTCGTAGCCGTCGACGTCGTTGGTACGGACCTGGGTGACGACGTTGGGGCCGGCCTTGACGACGGTGACCGGAACAACACGGTTGTTCTCGTCCCACACCTGCGTCATGCCGAGCTTCTCGCCCAGGATGCCCTTGATCTGCTTAGCCATTCTCAGATCACCGGCCTCAGAGCTTGATCTCGATGTCGACACCGGCCGGGAGGTCGAGTCGCATCAGGGAGTCAACGGTCTTCGGCGTCGGGTCGAGGATGTCGATCAGGCGCTTGTGGGTGCGCATCTCGAAGTGCTCGCGCGAGTCCTTGTACTTGTGCGGCGACTTGATGACGCAGTACACGTTCTTCTCAGTGGGCAGCGGCACCGGGCCCGCGACCGACGCACCAGTGCGGGTCACCGTCTCGACGATCTTCTTCGCCGAGGAGTCGATGACCTCGTGGTCGTAGGCCTTGAGCCGGATGCGGATCTTCTGTCCCGCCATGGCTACTCAGTAGTCCTGTCTTTGCACGCTCTGGAACCCGGCGGTTCCGCCATCCTTCTCCGACCCACGCGGTCGGGTGTGTCGCGCTCTCGCCGACACAGATGCCCCTTGTTCGAACATCCCTGCTGGGAAAGCACGGCCCTTCCGGAACCGCAAGCCGGGGGCGGAAGGCCCACCGGGTGCCTGGCCGGTGCCGCACCGCACTTCCCGAAAGATTCCCGTACGTCCGCCCCAGTGCTGCCGTAGTGGCAGTTAGGACGACGAGTACTGTGGGACTCGCTTCCGGTCCTCCCGGCGGGAGGCGCGCAGCATCAACACTCGACCGAGCAACTCCGACAGTCTGCCATAGAGGGCGGGGGGCTGGCCAATCGGGCCGGGGAGCTTACCCCCGGAGTGACGCAGGTCAAACCCGGCCTCTCCCCAGCGGCGTCCGCGAGGGCCTCGGCCGATCCCGGCCGCACCGTAATCCGCTCGCCCGCCGCCACCCCCACCCCTACGCTGAGCAGGCACAACAGCTGTCACGGGGGACGTTCACCATGCGTACGCACTATCCACGGACCCGGCATCTGCCCTGGTCGCCCGGCGCGACCGCCGATGATCTCCGGGTCACCGACCTGTCCGGCCTGCGCGGCCGCGAGGTCGTGGTGACCGAGAAGCTCGACGGCGAGAACACCACACTTTATGCCGACGGCCTGCACGCCCGTTCGCTTGACTCGGCCCCTCACCCCTCCCGCACCTGGGTCAAGGCGCTCCAAGCCCGGATCGGCCACGCCGTCCCGGAGGGGTGGCGGGTGTGCGGGGAGAACATGTTCGCCCGGCACTCGATCGCGTACGACGACCTGGAGAGCTACTTCTACGGCTTCTCGGTCTGGGACGCGGAGGGCCGCTGCCTGGACTGGGACCGGACGGTGGTCTTCCTGCGCGGGCTGGGCGTTCCCGTTCCCAGGGTGCTGTGGCGAGGCGTGTTCGACGAGCGGGCGCTGCATGCTCTGCGGCTGGATCCCGGCCGGCAGGAGGGATACGTCGTCCGGGTCGCGGACGGGTTCGGCGCGCAGGAGTTCGGGGAACGCGTGGCCAAGTGGGTGCGGGCGGGACACGTACAGACAGATACGCACTGGATGCACGCGGCCGTCGTCGCGAACGGGCTCGGGGCCGGGGCGGCCCTGTGGGCGGTGCGATCGGGAGCGGCCGTCGACGCGCGGGCGCTGGCGGAGGCCGCGGGGCTGCCCGGCGAGGGGGACGCACGGGCCGTCGACCGCTTCGATCCGGCGGGGCGGTCCGGGGACGACCTGCTGGCCGGTGCCCTGGCCGCGCTGCTGCACGGAGTGCGGCGGGGGCGGCTGGCGGCACGGCTCGCCACGGTGGCGGGCATACCGCTCGCCCGCCGGGTCGCCGACCTCGTGGGGCTGCACCCGGCGCTGCACCTGCCGTTTCCGGACGGAGACCGGCGGGCCGGTCTGGTGCGCCTGTCGTACGCCGCCGACCTGGGTCTGCTGCATGCGGTCGCCCGGGCCACCGCGGACACGGACGAGGCACGCGAGCAGGTGGAGTGGTCGGCGCTGCACGCCGAGGACGTGCGGAGCCCAGGGCTGCGGGAGGTGTTCGCAGAACTGCCGGCCGACACGGCCGCCCGGTGCCGGGCCGAGGCCCGGGAGGCGTACGCGCTGGGGCGGATCGGCGGTGCCGACGAGGCCGTCGCGGCAACCTGGCGCTGGCGGTCCGGCGCGTTCCCGAAGCTGGTCCAGACGGTCGGTCCGGCCGGCAGCGGCAAGAGCACCTTCGCACGGGGGCTCCCGGGCGTGGACGCGTACGTCTCCCTGGACGACCTGCGCGAGGCGCGCGGCTCACGCGCCGACCAGCGGGCCAACGGCGAGGTCCTCCGCGAGGGGCTCGGCCGGCTGGACCGGGCCCTGGCCGGCGGCGGGACCGCGGTGTGGGACGCCACGTCCCTCACCAAGCAGCAGCGCGCGCTGGTGCACGGGATCGCCCACCGCCATGACGCCCTGATCACGCACGCCGTGGTCCTGGTCGACGAGGACGAGCTGGTACGGCGCAACACCCGCCGCGAGCACCCGGTGCCGCCCGACGTGCTCACCGGCCAGCTGCGGCGCTTCGCCCCGCCGTATCCGGGCGACGCCCATCGCACCTGGTACATCGGGGCGAGCGGGACCGTCGAGGAAGAGGTCTGACGCGTGCGTACGAGCGAGGAGATCTATCACCGGGTGCGCTGGGACGCGCGTTTCGACCCGGCCCGCTTCGTCCTCGGCGTCCTCCAGCGCGGCGCGGCGCCGAAGCGTGTCCCGCTGCCCGCGTTCGTGCCCGGGGGCGAGATCCCCTGGCACCGGGTGCTGTTCATCGAGGCCGACGGCGAGGTGGTGTGGGACCGGGCCACGGGGGCGGACCGGATCGACGCGACGGAGGCGGGGCGGGTTCGCGAGGCCCGGCTGCTCCGGGCGCCGTTCTTCACGGCCCGTACGCCGTACGCGTGGGACGGCGCGGGCTGGGGGCCCGCGCCCTCTCGACGCGGGGACTCGTCCGGCGGTGTGCGGGGATCCGGCGGTGTGCGGGTACTGACCTGGAACACGCTCTGGGACCGGTACGACGCCGACCGCATCGACAGTGCCCGGCGCAGGCCTCTGCTGGTGCGGGCCCTGCGCGACGCGGACGTGGACGTGATCGCGTTGCAGGAGGTCGAGGCGGAACTCCTCGTCCTGCTGCTGGGCGAGGAGTGGGTGCGGGCGGGCTGGACGCTGGGCACGGACCCACGAGGGCGGGACGTCGACGCGTGCGGTCTGCTGCTCCTGAGCCGGCTGCCCGTCATCGAGGCCGCGCACCATGAACTGGGCCCGTACAAGGCGGTGACCGCCCTGGTCGTGGAGGCGGGCGGACGGCCCGTGGTCGTCGCGGCGACCCATCTGAGCAGCGACCACTCGGAGAACGGCGCCGGCCGGCGCACGGCGGAACTCACCCGCATCGCCGAGGGCCTGGCGGGCGTGGACGCCGAGCTGCTCCTGCTGGGCGACTTCAACGACGGCGGCCACACGCCGCAGGTGACGCTGGGCCTGCGGGACGCGTGGAGCGAGGTGCACGGCGCCGACGACACGACCCCGACCTTCGACCCGGGCGGCAATCCGCTGGCCGCGATCTCCTCGCTGACCGGCCGGGCCTCGCGGCTGGACCGGGTGCTGCTGCGCGGGGAGGGGCTGCGGGTACGGAGCGCCGAACTCCGCGGTGACGTGCCGTCGGCGGAGGGGACGTACGTCTCCGATCACTACGGCGTCCTGGCCGAACTCACGGTGGGCGCTGCGGAGGCGGACGCCCTGGAGTCCCTCGCCGAAGGACCGACGCCCCGTACGGCGCTGGCGTGGCTCCCGCCCGAGGAGCTGTGGGCCCCGCTGCAGGAGATCCGCCGGGACCACGACCCGCAGATCCACCGCTGGCCCCCGCATGTGAACCTGCTCTTCGGATTCGTACCGGAACACGCCTTCGAACGGGCGGCGGCCGTGCTCGCGACGGCCGCCACCGCTCCCTTCGACGCCCGGCTGGAGGGGGTGCAGTGGTTCGGCCACCGGGACGACGCGACCGTCTGGCTCGACCCCGCGGCCGCGGGTGAGGAGCCCTGGGCCGACCTGCACCGCACGCTGCTGCGCCACTTCCCCCGGTGCGGCGGCCGCCACCCGGGCTTCACCCCGCACCTCAGCCTGGGCCGCACCACCGACCCGAACACCCTGGCCACCGCCTGCGCGGCCCGGCTCGCCCCGATGCCGGTCCGGGTCGGCGAGCTGGCACTGCTTTCGCGGCGCGGGGACGAGCCGATGCGGGTGCGGGCCACGGTGACGCTGGGAACGGGCGAGGTGCGGTGGGCGGAGGAGGCCGCGCAGGGCGGGGCCCAGGACATGGCGCGGGTGGCCGAGGAGATCGCCCGTCGCGTCGAGGACGCGCTCCCCGACGCCGTCGTACACGTCGTCGGCTCCCGGCGTATGGGCTGCGCGCTGCCCGGTGCGGACCTGGACCTGGTGGCGGTGCTGCCCGGCACGGTCGGACTCCCCGCCGTACGGGCACGGTTGGCCGCCGCTCTCCCCGAGGCGACGGGTGTGCGGGAGGTGGTCGGGGCCCGCGTACCCGGTCTGCGGTTGCGGATCGACGGGCTGGACGTGGACCTGGTCGTGGTCACCACGGGATCGACGGACCCCGCGGAGGCGGTTGTGCGCCGGACCGAGCTGGGCGAGGAGGCCGCGATCGCGCTCAGTGCGGTGAGCGACGCCGACGCGCTGCTGGCCTCGGTGGGCGGTCACGGGGTTGCCTTCACCCGGCTGGCCACGCAGGTCAAGGCATGGGCGAAGGCCCGGGGCCTGGACTCGGCACCGTTCGGAGGCATACCGGGCCTGGCCTGGTCCGTCCTGGCCGCCCGCACCACGGCCGAGGCCGGCGACCTCGCGCCGGGCGATCTCCTACGGCACTTCTTCGCGACGTGGGCGGCCTGGGACTGGCGGGAGCCGGTCGGCCGGACAGGCGAGCGAGCCCAGCCCCTCCTCCCCCTCACCATCACGACACCCTCCGCCCCCGTACGCCCCTGCACCGACCAGGTGACGGCGGGCATGCGTGACCTGGTCGTCCAAGAGCTTTTCCGGGCCTGGGAGTTGCTGGAAGCGACCACGGACCCCTGCCCACCGGCCGAGTTCCTCGCCCCTCCCCCGCTCCACCGCCGCCACGCGGCCTGGGCGGTCCTCACGGTGGGCCCGGGCGCGGACGAGGGCCGGGTGAGGGGCAGAATGCGAGCCCTCGTCACCGACCTCTCGACGTCGGTCCCCGACTGCCACGCCTGGCCCCGCCCCTTCACCGCGAACCCGGTCCGCTATGCCATCGGCCTGGGCTTTGCCCCGCCGACCGCCGACCGGCTCACGGCTCTGGCGGAACGCCGACTGCGCGGTCTGACCGGCGTCACGCTGACCCGAACCGAAGGAGGCGGGATACCGACCCTGCGCTGACGCTCCGCGTCCGACAGGGCGTGCTCAGAAGCCCCGAGGGACACCGAACCGGCGTGGATGACGCGGCTCCCGGACCGGTCCCCGCCGATCGGGCGCGTCAGAATCCCCAGGGGTCGCGATGAGGCTTGACTGCGGGGTCTTCGGACCAGGTCGGACGGGCCTCGATCTGGTCCCCGGTGAGCCCGAGGAGCCGATCGACTGCCCAGCCGTTCCATTGGACGGCGCGAGGGAACTGCGGCAGCCGAAAGGCGGGCAGCCCGGTCGGCAGTACCTCGGGACGGTACACGGGCTTCTTGATCTCGCCGTTCCGCTTCGGCTTGGACGACCTGCGCACATCAAGGCAGTCGACCACCTGGTCGACGAGGTACAGGACGTAGTCGTCGTCCTTGCCGTTGCGGATCTCGACGGGGACCAGGCTCCCGGCCGACAGCAGTTCGTCCCCGAACCCCTCGGCCAGACGGCGGCTGAGCACGGGCGCTCCGGGACTGCCGCTGGGGAACTCGCTCCTGGGCGCGGAGTCGTCCATCCATTCGGCACGCAGCCGGGTCTGCCGGTCCGCTTCGTCCCTGCTCCGCTGCCACCGCATGAGCCTGCTTTGGTCGGCACCGTCCAGACGCAGCGTCTCGTAGTCGCCCAGGCTCGGCAGGAGCCGGTAGACCGCCGGATTCCGCTGCGACACATCAGACATCGCGCCAGTACTCACCGCACGCCCCAGTTCATGAAACGACGGCGTCGACCCTCACCGGGAGTTCCGTGTCGTCCTGGACCGCACCAACGAGCAGCAACCGGCGTCCCAGGCCCCAGGCCCGCTGCTCGATGTAGTCGATGCCCACCGTCTGGCCACCGTCCAGTCGGGCGAGGCGCCCGGCAAGGACACCAGTCTCCACCTCGTGTGCGATCCGTCCGACCACCTGCGCGGACTCGTCGTACAGCGCTTCCAACGCGTCGAAGCCGGCCTCCTCGTTGACCTCGCGCTCCCACAGGGTGACAGCGAGGCGCACCTGCGGGGCGTCCCCCTCAATGCCCGCCAGGAGGTCGTTCTTGCGCCAGACACGCGGGAACGCGGCACCCGGCACTTGGCGCGCCACGCCCCAGCCCAGCCGTTCCAGGACGACACCGACCCTCTCTCCCGTCAGGCTCTCGTCGTCGGCCAGGAGCTCCAGAACTGCAACGACCTCGTCCACGCCCTAATCCATTCCGTTTCCCGGCACGTGGAAGACGTTCAGCCTTCCATCGGCGAATTCGTCTGGGAACTTGCTGTTGAAAAGATCCCGGAGGTGCTCGGCTCCCTCCGGGTAGGAGGTGGCATACCGCACCCCCTTGCCGCCCAGTCCTTCGTTCAGCGCCAGGAGCTTCTCGGCCTGACTGGTGATCCGGTCCTCGTCGTAGTGACGATGCGCAGGATTGTACTGAGACGCCGCCCACTCACCCGGATGGTCACCACCGGTCCACTTCGCCTCGACGATGAAGCCGTCCGCGGTGGGACCACCGTCCACGTGCACCTCCCGACCGTCTCCGAGGCGCCACACCTGCTCGTAGTCCGTGTGCGTGACGAACCGTTGGTAGCGGAATGAAACGCGTTGCAGCATTTTGTCGGTCATCCACTGGATGCCCACGAACGTCGGGCACCGCTGCAGGCCGAGCGGATCCACCCAGAGATGGGGATTGGAGACGTAGGCGTAGTGGTCGGGCCCTGCCTGGAGCCCGAGCGGGTCGGGGGTCAGAAAGCGGACACTGTGCGGGTCGTAGTAGCGGTGGAAGTTGTAGTGGAGGCCGCTTTCCTCGTCCGCGTACTGCCCGGGGAAGCGGAGCGGGCACGACAGCCCGCCCGCCGCGGCCGTGTCAAGGGCGTCTTCGTCGCCCCAGAGACCGGATCTGCCCCGCCACCGCACCGCGCCGTCGAGACCGATCAGTTCGACAGGCGTGCCGACGACGTCCGTGACGATGGCGAAGAACCGCTCGTCGACTTCCTCCTGCGGCAGCTCGCGCGACCACATCCGCTCCGCCTGCGCCATCGGTCGGTGCGTACCTGGTTCGTACTCCCACGTGACAGTGTGCTCGCCCGCGTCGCTCCAGCGGGACTGCTCGGCCAGGCGCTGGCCGTCCCAGGTGAACGCGGTCCGCTCGATGACCTGCCCGTCCTCGGCGTGGCACCGCTTCTCCGTGCGGCGTCCGAACGGGTCGTAGTCATAGCTCCAGCGACGACCGTCGGGGCCGGTCATGCCGGTGAGCCGGTCGTCCGCGTCCCAGCTGAACGACCACGCCCGGCGGCCCCCGGACAGTGTCCGCTGCACCAGTCGGGTGACCCGGCCCTGGCCGTCGTACGAATACGACCTCATGGCCGCTCGACGAACCTGGTTCCCGGCATACGTGTGCCGGGCCTGCTCTCCGTCCGCTCGGCCCGTGAGCGACGAGGACGAGGACGTCGGGTTGCCCGCGGCGTCGTACGCGTAGCGTTCTTGCCAGGAATCACCGTCGACCGCCACGACGCGACCGCGCTCGTCGTGCCGGAACTGCTGCCGGCCGCCGTGCAGGTCGCGTGTTTCGGTCAGTCGGTCACCGATTCCGTACACATAGTCGCGACGGCTGACGACCCGGCTCTCGTCGCCGAGGCCGTGGCCGTCAGGAGCCCGCAGCACATGGGACGTCATCCGGCGGCATTCGTCCCAGTGACGCTCCATGCGGAGGGAATCGCCGAAGTCCCGGACCATCTCTTTGCCATCTTCGTCGTGCCGGAAGACGATCTCGTGGCCGGCGCTCGAAAGCCTCGACGGCAGACTCCGCTCCGAGTACTCCCACCGGCTCTCCGCTCCGGACGGCGTCCTGCGCACCGTGCGGCGGCCCAGTCGGTCATAGGTGTGACTGATGGTTCGGCCGTTGGTCGTCTCGCTCAGTACCCGTCCGAGCCGATCGCGCTCCGCCTCCACGACGACATCGCCGCATCGGGCCCGGTACACCTGTCCGCTCGACGCGTAGGAGAACGTCGTCGAGGACTCCGCGGTGCGCTTTCCGACGACCCTGCCCACCGCGTCACGCTCGTAGGACGTGACCTGTCCGGCGCCATTGGTGCGCCGAGCGAGCCGGCCGGCGGCATCGTACGAATAGATCAGCGTGCGGCCGTTGAAGTCGGTCTCCGACTCCAGGAGCCCCGTGGTGCCGAATCGGTACTCCCACGCGAGGCCCTGCTCGTTCGTGACGCCTACCAGTCTGAGTTCCGTGTCGTAGCGGAAGTGCCGCTGCACGCCGTCGGCATCGGACCGCCAGGCAGGAAGATCGAAATGGGTGTACCCGAAACGAGTGACGGAGCCGGCGGAATCCGTGTGGCGCACGAGACGCCCCTCGGCGTCCCACTCCCAGACCTCCCTGCCGCCGTCGGGCGTGGTCCGCGACAGGGGCTTGCCCTCGACGTTCCAGGTCAGGCGGGTCACATTGCCCAGAGCGTCGCGGATCTCGGAGACCCGGCCGAAAGCGTCCCGGGTGTGCTGCACGGTGCCGCCGAGGGGGTCGACCGACTTCACGGGAAGCCCACGTGCATCGGTCTCGACCCTTGTGACCGCTCCGGCCGGGTCGGTGATCTCGGTCAGCGCTCCCTTGCCGTCATAGGCGAACCGGGTCGTCTCCGCGAGTGGGGTGGTGACCGACGTGCGGTTGCCACGGTCGTCGTAGGCGTAGGACCAGCGGGAGCCGTCGGCGGCCTCGGTCAGCATCGGAAGGCGCTGCTCATTGAACTCGGCCCGAGCGGTGGTGCCGTCGGCGCTCGTGATGCTGACCAGGTTTCCGGCCGCGTCGTAGGCATAACGGGTGCTGTTGCCCAGCGCGTCGGTATGCCCCACCAACCGGTCCCGGCGGTCCCATTCGTATCGCGTGATGTTCCCGAGCGCATCGATGACCGCCGTACGCTGCAGCCGCTCGTTGTACTCGTGCACGGTGGCCTGTCCGGACGAGTCGGAGTACACGGTCCGGCGCGCATCACGGTCGTACGTGAGCCGGCAGTCGAGGAATCCGTCCGCACCCGCGCCGCGTACGCAGCGGTCCTCTTCGTCGTACTCGAACTCGTACCAGGAACCGCACCGGTCCTCCCACCTGGTGATCCTCCCCCGGTCGTCATAGGCATACCGGAAGGGCAGGCCGGAGGAGTTGTACACATGGACCAGGTCACCGTCACGGTAGGCGTAGCGCACCAAAGTCGCGTCGTCCGAGCCGGTCGCTTCCGCCAGTCGCAGCGATGCGATGCGCCCGGCCTCCGTTTCGATCGCGACGCGGTACCCCCCGCTGTGATGCAGAGCCACCGGCTCCCCGGCAGCCGAGTACTCGATGTCGAGGCGATGTCCGTTGCGGTCGCTCCGGCTGTGCAGGGAGAACACCGTGCTGCCGTCGGCACCCGGCGCACCGTCCGGCTGGAACACGCGGGTCACCCCGGTCTCCGGATCCATGATGGTCATCGGCCCGCCGAGTTTTCCGTCCCACTCCAACGGCCAGCGGGGCCCTTCCAGCGGATACACGGGATCGCCAGTGGTTGGACGGGGGTAGGCGAGCAGCATTCCGTCGTCCGAGGCGAAGGCGATCCCCTGGTCGTCCATCTCCAGTCGTTCGTCGAGCGTTGATGCCCAGGACGGACCGAACCACCTGCCGTAGTTGTAGGTGGACAAATGAGTCCGCTTGACTTCGAGCGGCAGGATGCCCGGCAACGTCACATCTGAAGCGACCATGAGCATCTCGCCCGACACCAGGTCGATCGGATCGCCGCCCGGGCAGCGCCCGGCAAGTGCCTTGCCTCTGGCGACCAGATCCGTCATCCCGGAGCGCAGACTGGTCAGGCCACGAGTTCCGAGCCCACGCACGGCCTCGGCCATGCCCTTGAGCCCCAGCTTGCCAAGTCCCCGCGCACCCTTGGCGAGTTTGCCGAGGCTGGTGATGCCCTTGCCGCCGGGTATGCAGTCCAGCGCGGCAAAGGCCACATCCCACAGGGACGCCTGCCCCTTTGAGTATTTGTAGAGGGTGTCCGCGAGGACGACGAGCGCGGCGACGAGCACGATCGCGCCGAGGATCGGCCCACCGATGATCATCGCGATGATCCCGACGACCGCCACGACCACCTTGCAGACCGTGACGATGGTGTCCCAGTTGTCCTCGAACCAATGCCCGACGTCCTGCCACCAGTGCCGGTTCGGAATCCCGGCATCCGACGCCTCGTCGATCTTCCGCTTCGCCTCACCCGCCGCGTCGTCGCGCATCTTCCGCGCGTCCTCGGCCATCTTCTTCGCCGCGTCCAGGGCGTTCTGGGCCGTGGTCACGTCCGACTGAGCCTGGGTGTGGGCGGACTTCGCGCTCTGCACGTCCCGGGCGGCGGCCCGGACCTTGCCCTCGTCCGGCTTGTCGCCGTCGGACTTGCTTCCGGTGGGGTCGTCCTTGTACTTGTCGGCTTCCTTCGTCGCCCGGGTGACCCATGAATCGGCCGAGGAGAGACGGGACTTGGCGGAGGACAGGTCCGACTGGGCCTCCTTCGCCTTGGCGAGAGCCTTGTCGGCAAGCGCCTGCGCCCGCTCCAGCTTCGGCCAGTAGTCCGCGAGGGCGTCGCCGCACATCTCGTACGACTTCTTCAGCTTCTTCAGGTTCTTCGGGACGTCCTTGAACTGCTCCTTGAACACCTCGGCCGACTTGCCGGCCCACTGCAGGAGGGTGTCCTCACCGGCCATGCCCTTGACCAGACGCAGCGCGTCGGAGACGTCGTCGGCGAAGGCGTGCAGCTGCGTGGCGAGGGTCCGGACGCGTTGCGGGTCACCGGGGGTCGGGTCCCTGTCGAGGTCGAGTGGATGCCAGTCCGCCGGTCGGTACCCCGCCATGATCCCGCAACCCCCGTCACGTACGCCCCGTCAACAAACCTGTGCACACGCGAACTTACAAGGAACTGTCGTTCGAGGTGAAGCCCGGCGGTCGGACTCGCTGTCAGGTCCCGAGCGTCCAGTAGGGGGAACCCTCCACAGGCGCGGGGCGGACCCGCAGGACGGCCAGGTCGAGACCCTCGTCGTCGGCGTCGTCGCCCGTGGGCAGACGTCCGGACGCGTCCGGGTAGTAGTACAGACCGTACGACCAGTACTCCGGGAACTCGTGGCACATGAGATCGGGGTACGCCGAGATCTCCGCCTCGTGATAGCGCTCGTTGATTCTGGCCACGGCCTCCGCGCCGGAGATACCGAACCTCGAGATCATCTCGTTCGCGATGTCCCGGAAATACTCGACCATGCCCTGATCGAGGTCCATCAGGAACTCCGCTGTCATGGCGTCGGTGGTCCTACTCGGCTCGGCGACGGCGGCCGCGCAGCGCCCGTCGGACCTCTTCGATGGCGTCCACGGAGCGCAGCCACCAGTACTCCGGCTTGTTGCGCACCGTCAGATACACCCACCGGCGCTTGAACCAGGGCGGCAGGTCCGGGTATGGCACGAAGGTGAGGGTGTCCCTGATGGGGTGCTCCACGACGCCGCCGAGGCCTTCGGCCTGCAACGCCGCGAAGAGTTCCGGGGTCAGGCGCCCGTTGAGCCGTGCCGCATGTCCGGCCGCTACGAAGGCGTTCGTCCGCTGGAGGCCGTGTCGGAACCCCATCACCTCGACGATCCGGGGTGACGCCTCCTCCAGCGGGCAGTGGAACACCAGCCCGATCACCGCCGTGCCGAGATGGTCCTCGCCGCGCTCGAACGCGGCGTCCCACTCCGCGGGGTCGTCGAGCCCCAGCAGACCCTCACCGGTATCCCACCGCAAAGGACTAGTCCGCGAACCGGAACGTCGACGTGATCGCGTCGAAGATGTCGAAGAAGGAGTCGGCGAGGTCGAGGACCTGGCTGCTGCCGGCGACCAGGGCGACCTTGCCCTCCTGGCCGGGGACCGGGATGAACGTCTGCATGAGGACTGCGCGGATCGTGCGGCCCAGGCTGTCCTCGGGCATCGGGATGTCCTCGATGCCGTAGGTGCGGGCGGCGGGGCCGACGCCGGGGATGTCGACGGTCGTCACCTTGCGCCAGGAGTCGCCCTCCCGGTGGGCCTCCTTGGGGGCGAGCTGCGCGGCGATCGCGGCCGGGTCGTTGGAGAGGGGCGCGCCCTCGCGGGTACGGCCGCCGACCAGCGACACCGTGACCGAGCCGGTGATCGGGGTGTCGCCGCCGAAGCTCTCCGCCATGCAGCCGCAGTACATCGCGCCCGACTTCCACGCGTCGGCCGCGGACTTGCGGAGGAACGCGATGTACGTGTCCCGGTACTGGGCCAGCTCCGGGTACCGGGCGACGCGCTCGTTCACCATCCGCCGGATCGAGTCGTCCCGGGACTCCGGCCGCACGTCGAACTCCCACCACGACTCGGGCACCTTGATCCGGAATCCGCCGCGCTCGATGGTGAGCGTCTCCATGTAGCGAGCCATGGTGTACGCAACCCCTCCCCCGATGATCTGATATACGGTGCGGCCCAGACTACGAGACGCGCGAACGGGGGACGGTCACGTGGGCAACGGCAAGAGCGATCTCGCGATACCGCTGAGCGAGCTGGAGGACTACGGCCGCAAGCTGCGGTCCATCAAGGAACGTCTCAACCACACCAAGAAGATGTTCGAGTCCTACCAGGACGACGTCGGCAGCAGCACGGTCTACGACGCCCTCGACGACTTCGAGTCCAACTGGCACGACGGCCGCGAGGACATCACCAAGCAGATCGATTCGCTCGCCGACATGTCCGACACCGTGGTCCGCGAGTTCAAGAAGCTGGACGACGACCTGGCGAAGAAGGCGAAGGACGCGGTGCGGCCGGAGGGCCGGCAGCAGCAACAGGGTGGTGGCGGGAACAAGGCGGAGTAGTCCGCGTTCCGCGCGGACAGGCTCATTTCATGCCGGACACCGCACTGCTCATCATCGACATGCAGCGCGCCATGCTGAAGGACGCCCACGACGGCGAGGCCTGCCTGGGCAGGGTCGCCGAGCTCGCGGACCGGGCTCGCGCCGACGGCGTGCCGGTCGTCTACCTGCGGCAGCAGTTCGCCCAGTTGCACGCCGAGTGGCTGGAGATCCATCCGACGCTGGCGCCCCGGCCGGGAGACGTGGTCCTCGACAAGGAGAGCGCGGACTCCTTCCTCGGCACGACGCTCGGCCAGGTCCTGGAGGAGCGCGCGGTACGCCGGCTCGTCGTCACCGGCTTCGCCTCCGACTACTGCGTCGACTCCACCAGCCGCAGCGCCCTCTCCCACGGCTACGACCTCGTCCTCGTCGCCGACGGCCACACCACGATGGAACGCCCGGCCGGCACCGAACCGACGGCCGCACAGATCGTCGCCCACCACAACGGGATCTTCTCGGTCATCCAGTACGCGGGACGGTCGGTCACGGTGGCCGCGGCGGCGGCGATCCGGTTCGACGGCTCACAGACGACCTGACCGGTCGGCGTCGACCACGTCCACGCTCACGTTCCATGCCTTCGGCAGTTCGCCGCCGCAGAAGACGCAGACGAAGTCGGCCTCACGGACGATGTTGTGCTCCGCGCAGGCCGGGCAGCGGCGGAACACCACCTCGTGAGTGAAGGCGGTGGGGCGGCCGAGCGGGATGCCGTCGAGTGCCCGGGCCACCGCGGGCCAGGACGCGGTGTCGGGGCAGTAGCCCGTCGACTGGTTGCTGACCTCGTCCACCGCCCAGCGACCCGCCTCGCGTACGAACACGAAGGTGATCTCTCCGGCCCCGAGTACGGCCGCCGCGCCCGCGCAGGCCACATGTTCGCTACGCCGAGGCGCCAGCCGTAGCAGCCCGTCGGTGCCGACGACGTATGTGAACGGCTCGGCCAGTTCGGCCGGTGACTGCCGTCCGGCCCACGACTCGAAGTCGGCCACGGACTCGATCGGGGTTCCGGTGGCCGCGGACTGCCGTGCCGCGACGGCGAGTTCGGCAGGGCCGACGTAGCGGTAGCCGCGCTCCGGCGTGCCGCCGCCGAGCAGCTCCTCCTCCAGCGTCCTGTCGTACGACCGGAGCCCTGCCTTGATGTGGTCCGGAGTGGGTGAGTCCGGGCGGAGCATCGACGGCAGGCGGGCGACTCGCCACATGCGGTGGGCGTGCTGCGGGGTGATGTTCCGGTTCGGTCCGCCAGAGCGCATGCGGCGGTGAGGATCTCGGTGACCTGGGGTGCGCCCGTGGCCGCGCCCGTGCCGGCGTCGAGGGCCACCGCCACCAGCATGTCGAGGAACTCGCTCAGTTGGAGGTCCGCAGCCATGCGGCACATGCGGCGCACGACCGACGGCGACGGGTCGTGGAGGCTCTCGATCCCCGTCACCCCGGCGGACCAGAGAACCAGGACCGGCGCGGACAGGTCGTAGTCGCGGAAGTAGCCCATCTCGTCGGCGGTCGCCCTGGCCTCCTCGGCGTCGAACGCGCAGAGCGAGCAGACAGCAGCGAAGAGACCGTCCCATTGTTGCCGTCTGTCCGACAGGAACGCGCCGACCGAGACGTCGGCGAACGACCACGTGCCGGTGGCGTTCAGCGCCCCCACGGCCACGACCGCCCCGAGCGGTGCGAACAGCTCGCGGGCGTATCTCACTCGCCGGTGGCGGCCGTGTGGGAGAGGAAGGCCGTCCAGGTGGCGGGCGGGAAGGCGAGGTGGGGGCCGCGGGAGGGGGCCGCGGTGTTCTTGGAGTCACGGACGTGGACGGTGGCGGGCGTGGTGGCGACTTCGACGCAGGAGTCGCCTTCACTGCTGCTGCTGTAGCTGCTCTTGAACCACGTCAGACGCGTCAGACCGGAGGCGTCCTCGGCCGTGGTCTTGCGGATCATGTCTCCCCCAGCAGTTGTTCGATGAAGGCCGTCGACTCACGCGGCGTGAGCGCCTGCGCCCGGATGATGCCGTACCGCAGTTCAAGGATACGGAGCTGCTTCGCATCGGACACCGGGCGGCCGTTGGCAACTGCCGGCGAACGCCCCACCGCCGAACCGTCCTCGGACTTCAGCACCTCGATCCCGCCGGCGAGTCCCGCATGCTCTTCACGATCCATCGGCATCACCTGCAGCTCGACGTTCCGCAACTGGCCTGCCTCCAGCAGGTGTTCCAGCTGCTGACGGAGCACGGCCCGTCCGCCGAGCGGACGCCGGAGATGCCGGCGGTGCTGCTGGTCGTCTGCCGGGACAGGCACACGGCCGCCTGGGCGGCACAGCAGGTCAGCCTCGGCCCCCGCAGTGGCCCACCCTCACCCTGCGCCCGCTCGTCCTGGGCCCGGACACCGTGCCCGTCATCGACACGCCGGAGGCGGCCGCCAAGGACATCTCCCTCGCGGTGCTGTCCTCCGCGCTGCACAGCCGCGCGCCGGAGTCCGATGCCATACTGAAAGCACTGGCAGCCGCTCTGAAGGGCCTGCAGGCCGACGACGAAGACACCGCGAGCATCTACATCGAGCTCACCGAACAAGGCCTGGGCAAGACGCCGGCCGCGGACCTCTGGAGGCACCTCATGGCCGTCGACCTCTCCATCTTCCAGTCCCAGACGGCCCAGGCCCTGCGCGCCGAAGGCCTTGCCGAAGGCCTCCTCGTCGTTCTCAGTGGCCGTGGCATCGACGTCAGCGACGAAGCCCGCGAGCGCATCACCGGCTGCGACGACCACGACACCCTCACCACCTGGCTGACCCGCGCCGCCACCGCCACCACCACGGCCGAGCTCTTTGAGCAGCTCAAGTAAAAGGACGGGTTAATTCCGGGTTATTCGAAATCAACAGCCTCCGGAAATTCCGCCCACGGAAATCTGTGAGTTTCCCTCACGGATCATTTCAAAACCCTGTGACATTTTCTGACCTTGGCTTTACCATCGCCCAATGCGTATTTCCGAGGTCGAAGCCGCCAACGCCCGCATGCTGGCCCACGCGCCATCGGTCAGGCCGGTCACCACCGGGGACATCATCCGCGTGCACCGCAAGAAGTTCCCGTACCGGGGCTACGTGGAGATCGAGTCGCCGTACTGTCCGCCGTTCGTGATGTTCTGCGTGAACGACGATGCGGTGGCCATGGACACCCTGTGGAACGGGACGTTCGGCTACGAGCCCGGCACGCTCGCCACCTGGTCTCGGCTGGCCGCGCGGAGTTCGACCATCGCGGACGTCGGCGCCCATGTCGGCTACTTCTCGATGATCGCCGCGCATGCCAACCCGAAGGCGAAGGTGCACTCCTTCGAGCCGGTCGACCAGATCCACGCCCGGCTCTCGGTGAACGTCCGCTCCAACGGCGTCCAGAACATCAAGCTCCACCAGGCCGGTGTCTCCAGCGAGCCCGGCTGGGCCGACATCAGCGTCCGTTTCTCCGGGAACCTGCTCTCCACCGGCTCGACCCTGGAGGGCGTCGCCGCTCCTGACGCCCAGCACAAGCGCATCCAGCTCCTCACCCTCGACGAGGTGTTCGCCGAGACCAAGCTGGACCTCGTCAAGATCGACGTGGAGGGGCACGAGATGTCGGTGCTCCGCGGAGCCCGGCAGGTGCTGAAGCGGGACCGGCCGACCCTGGTGATGGAGGCCCTGGTCGACGCCTCCCTCGACGACCTCGTCGCCGAGTTCGAACCCCTCGGCTACGAGGTCCACTGGATCGCGGAGCACGACGGTGCGCTGGTGCCCTGGAACGAAGCCCGGCCGCCGCACACCCGCAACCTGCTCTTCGCTCCCCAGCGCTGAGCCCACAAGGGTTGCACTGAGGCTGTCCACACCCCCGACCCACCCGTCTGCCGGATGGTCGGGGCTCCCCGGCGTCCGGCACCGTGAAGGACGGAAACGTCAGTCGCGTGCAGGGGGAAGGACGCCATCGTGCGAATCGCCGTCGGGGCCGCAGCATCTCTCCTGGCCATCGTCCTGGCCGTACCGGCCGCGGGAGCGGCGCCGGGCACCACGGCCCATGCCGTCACCACAACCGCAACCGGGCTGTGGCGCATGGACGGGTACGGAACCGTCCTCGCCATCGACGCGCGCGGGGCGCAGGAGTACCAGACGACCGCCGTGAGCTGCCTGAAGGGGTACTTCGCCACGGCGGGCCGGAAGCCGGGGACGTACGACGTCGAAGGCGCCGTGCTCACCGTGCGGCCCGCCCCGGACGGGGAACACGCCCGGTTCGGCGCCGACATCGCGGTGGGGCACCGGCAGCTGCGCCGGATCGGCTCGCTGCCGGCCGCCTGCACCCGCCCGCCCGCGACCGACCCGCGTACCGCCTTCGACGTCTTCTGGCAGTCGTTCGAGGAGAACTACCCCTTCTTCGCCGCCAAGGGCATCGACTGGCACGCCGTACGCGACCGCTACCGTCCCCTCGTCCACAAGACCACGCCCCGGGCCCAGCTCTTCGACGTCTTCAGCCGCATGATCACCCCGCTGCACGACGCGCACGTCCTCGTCCAGGACGGGGGCCGCCACTACGGGGTGGCTAGGCCGGGCACCGTCATCCCCACCGGGGAACTCAACGACAAGGTCAAGAAGTTCGTCGTCGGGCGCGACCTCGCGCAGGCCACCGACCGGCAGGACTTCGCGGGCGGGCTCATCACGTACGCGGACCTGAAGCAGCAGGGTCTGGGCTACCTCCGGATCGCGAGCTTCGACGGCTACGACCAGGACGACCCGTCGTACACCGCCCAGCTCGCCGAGCTCGACCGGGCGCTCGACACCGTCCTCACCCCGGCCCGCGTCCGCGCCCTGCGCGGGCTGGTCATCGACCTCCGCATCAACGGCGGCGGCTCCGACGCCCTCGGCATCCGCATCGCCGAACGCCTCACGGACACCCCGTACGTCGCCTACGCCAAGCGCGCCCGCAACGATCCGGCCGACCCGACGAGGCACACCCGCCCCGAGCCGATCCCGGTCACGCCGTATCACGGCCCTCGCTACACCGGCCCGATCACCCTCCTCACCGGCGGCTCCACCGTCAGTGCCGGCGAGACCTTCACCCAGGCCCTGATCGACCGCCCGGGACGCACCGTACGCATCGGGCAGCCGACCCAGGGCGTCTTCTCGGACGTCATGGTCCGCGACCTCCCCAACGGCATGGCGGTCTGGCTGCCCAACGAGGAGTACCTGACCCGGACCGGCCGGACCTTCGACGGGACCGGGATCCCGCCGCAGATCAGCGAACCCGTCTTCACGGACGAGGAGTTCGCGAAGAACCGGGACTCGGCGTTCGACCGGGCGGTGGAGCTGTTGCGGTCCGGCCGGTGATCCTCTCCTGGAGCCGCCGGCTCTCCAGCGGTCCCAGATACGTCGGTGTCAGGCCTCCTGTGTCGAGCACCAGCCGCTGCACCACCACCGTGGGGTCCACCGACCAGAACGTCAGGCGGTGGACCCCGGATGTCAGCGTGTGGCGGGTCGCCGTCCGGTTGACGTTGTCGGAGGTGTTGCGCGCCCAGACCGTGTTGAGCAGGCCGTCGTCCGCGCCCGCGGTGATGTCCACCGGCTGGGGGTCCTCGTCGTCGAAGGAGAGCGCGTAGCGCAGGCCCCGCCCTGTCCCCAGTGCCGGATTCCGCGGGGACAGGTACGCCCACATCGTCACCTCCCCTGCCGACAGCAGGCTCACCTCGTACTCCAGCCGGGGCCAGGAGTCCGGGGAGTCGCCCCAGCCTCCCGTCACCGGCCACGCCGTCATCCCGGCCCCGGTGCGGCCGATCCCCGCCAGGCGGCGCCACTCCCCGACCGACCGGTCGTAGTGCTCCGCGTCGATCGCCACATAGCCGCCGGCCTCGACGAATCCGCGCAATCCCCGCAGTTCCCGTGCCGACGGCCGCTCGGCGACACACCCCACCGTCACCGACTCCCCCGCCCCGCTCACCGTGAGCGTCCCCTCCGCGCGGCCGGCCGGGGCCCGGGACCAGTCCACCCGCACCTCCACCCTGACCTGCTGCGTCACCCGGCCACGGGGACGGTCCACCGTCAGCCAGGGTGCCGACGTCTCCACCCGGTAGTCGAAGGGCGTACGCCCCCGGTTGAAGACCTCGACGTACTGCTGCGGCCGGGTCTGGTACGGGCTGAACGGCGGCAGGGTCATGGACCCCTCCTCGTCGGGGTCCACCGACACCCCCAGCCCCGCCGCCTGCGGCACCTCGATCCGGCGTACCGCCGGGAAGAGCACGTCCGGGAGCGCCACGTTGTCCTTCTCCGGCTGCTGCCAGGGCGCGTTGGGGCCGTAGCGGTCCACGTCGCCGTAGTCGATGTGGGGCTGGGTCTGGAAGCCCTGCCACTTGCCGTCCGCCACCCGGGAGTTGAAGCGGTCGGCCAGGGCGAAGTCCTGGAGCAGGGCCTGCTCCGCCTGCGCCGCGCGGTCGTTCGTCGCCGCCCTGCCCTGGCGGGCGTAGAGCAGGTTCGTGAACTCGGCCTCCCGCAGCGCGTACAGGTTCGCGGTCGCCGCCACCTCGTAGCCGACCAGTTCGAACCATGCGTCCTGGGCCGCATCCGGCAGCCGGCGGGCGATGCGTGCCGCCCGCCGGCCCAGCTCCCGCCACTCCTCCGTCACCCGCTCCAGCTCGCCGTGGCCGAAGGAGAAGGGCGTCTGCCGGTCGTCGTACACCACCTGGCCGTCGTCCCCGAGCGTGATCCGGCGGTTGAGCAGCTCCGGTTTGCGGCGTGCCTGCAACTGGCCGTAGCACGCGAGCAGTTCGGCTATCTCGGTGGCCGCCGCCGCGCCGAAGTTCTGCCGGGCGTACCTCCGTTCCCACTCCCCCAGCCGGTCGAAGCTCCAACGCTCGGGACTCCAGGCGTAGTTCAGGAAGAACTCGGTCGGGAGTTCGTTCCCCTTCAGGTCGCCCACGTTGGCCACCCACAGGCCGTGGTTGCCGTAGGCGTGCGCCTGGTGGAGCTGGTCCCAGACGTTGCGGAGGTTGGCGGTGTCGACCCACTTGTAGTTGCGGCCGGCTCCCACGTAGTCGAAGTGGTAGTAGAGGCCGTAGCCGCCGGCGCGTGGTTCCTGCGGGGAGGGGTGCTTGCGGATGTTGCCCCAGTTGTCGTCCGTGAGGACCACGGTCACGTCGTCCGGTGCGCGCAGACCGCGGTCCCAGTAGCGCTGGACCTCCTTGTACAGGGTCCAGACCTGGGGGGTCTCGGCGGCCGGTCGCCCCGTCACCTCCTCGATGATCTGCCGTTGCGCCGCGATGATCTCCCGCATCAGCTCGATGCCGTCACCGTCGGGGAGGCCGGTGTCGCCGTTGCCGCGCATGCCGAGGGTGACCACGCCCTCGAAGCCCTCGTCCACCATGCGCTGGATGCCGGCCCGCCAGTAGGCGCGGATCGCCCCGGCGTTGCGGAGGTAGGACCATTCGCCGGTGCCCCCGTAGGGGTCGGTGCCGCCCGTCGCGTGGCGGTTCCATTCCTCGATCCCGCGCATCATCGGCGCCTCGTGCGATGTGCCCATGACAACGCCGTACAAGGCGGCCCGCCGGTGGTTCTCCGGGTCGTCCTCGGCGAACGCCCGCCCCCAGACGGCCGGCCAGAGGTAGTTGCCCTTCAGCCGCAGCAGGACCTCGAAGACCTTCGCGTAGAAGTCCGCGTTGAAGCCGCCGGGATAGCCCGGGGCCCTGCCGGGGCCGAAGTGGGCCGGGGCCCAGGTGCCGAGCGCCGGGTTCTCGTCGTTGACGAAGAAGCCGCGGTACTTCACCGCCGGGGTGCCCTGGGTGTGGCGGCCCGGCAGCACCCAGACCTCGTCGCGGTGGACCGGGGGCACGTCGTCCCACCAGTGCCAGGGCGAGACGCCGATGCCGTACGAGACGTCGTACGCCCCGAAGATCGTGCCGCGCGGGTCACTGCCGGCGATGACGAAGGCCTGGTCGACGCCGGGCAGAGGACGGTCGACCACCGTCTGCAGCGAGGTCTCCCAGCGGCCGCGGATCCCCGTCACGTCCAGCTTGCCGGATGCCACCAGGCCGTCGATCAGCGGGCTGCGGCCGATCGTGCCGACCAGCACCGCACGGCGGGCGATCGCCGCGGCCGGCCGCACCCCTGTCACCCGCCCGATGTCGTCGCGGAGGTCGCCCACCACCCGTACGACTCCGGGGTGGTCGTCGGCGCTCACCACGACCGGGGCGCCGACCAGGGAGAACGCTCCCGAGGCGAAGGAGAGGTAGGCGCCGGGGTCCGTCGTCCGGAGCCCGGAATCCTCGGCGCCCCAGGCGATCCCCGACGACAGCACCGGCACCGCGGCGGCACCTGCGCCCAGCACAGCCCTCCGGCTGACAGACATGGCTCACCCCTCCACCCGACTCCACCCGAATTTGGTCAGCGGCATGACAAATGGTGGGTGAGCGACTCCGGGGGAACCAGGGGTCGTACGCGCCGAATAGTTTCGAACTCCCGCCCGGCGCCCCGGAAACGCCGAAGAGGCCCGTACGACCGAAGTCGTACGGACCCCTTCAGAGTCCTGCCTGGTCAGCCCTTGCGGGCCGGGATCACTTCGTGATCTTGATGACCTGGCCGGCGCCGACCGTGCGGCCACCCTCACGGATGGCGAACTTCAGGCCCTCTTCCATGGCGATGGGCTGGATGAGCTGCACCGACATCTCGGTGTTGTCACCCGGCATGACCATCTCGGTGCCCTCGGGGAGGGTCACGACGCCGGTCACGTCCGTCGTACGGAAGTAGAACTGCGGACGGTAGTTGTTGAAGAACGGCGTGTGGCGGCCACCCTCGTCCTTGGACAGGATGTAGGCCTGCGCCTCGAACTCGGTGTGCGGGGTGACCGAGCCCGGCTTGATGATGACCTGGCCGCGCTCGACGTCCTCGCGCTTGATGCCACGGAGGAGCAGACCGACGTTCTCACCGGCCTGGCCCTCGTCGAGCAGCTTGCGGAACATCTCGATGCCGGTGACCGTGGTGGTGGTCTTCTCGGTCTTGATGCCGATGATGTCGACGGTCTCGTTGACCTTGAGGACACCACGCTCGATACGACCGGTGACGACGGTGCCACGACCGGTGATCGTGAAGACGTCCTCGATCGGCATCAGGAACGGCTTGTCGACGTCACGCTCGGGCTGCGGGATGGCCTCGTCGACGGCGGACATCAGGTCCAGGACGGACTGGGTCCACTCCGGGTCACCCTCGAGCGCCTTCAGCGCGGAGACCTTGACGACCGGCAGGTCGTCGCCCGGGAACTCGTACTCGGAGAGCAGCTCACGGACCTCGAGCTCGACGAGCTCCATGATCTCCTCGTCGTCCACCATGTCGGCCTTGTTCAGGGCGACAACGATGTACGGAACGCCGACCTGGCGGGCCAGGAGCACGTGCTCCTTGGTCTGCGGCATCGGGCCGTCGGTGGCGGCCACGACCAGGATCGCGCCGTCCATCTGGGCGGCACCGGTGATCATGTTCTTGATGTAGTCCGCGTGACCCGGGCAGTCGACGTGGGCGTAGTGACGGGTCTCCGTCTGGTACTCGACGTGCGCGATGGAGATCGTGATACCGCGCTGACGCTCCTCGGGCGCCTTGTCGATGTTGTCGAACGCGGTCGCCTCGTTCAGGTCCGGGTACGCGTCGTGCAGCACCTTGGTAATGGCGGCCGTGAGGGTCGTCTTACCGTGGTCGATGTGACCGATGGTGCCGATGTTGACGTGCGGCTTAGTCCGCTCGAACTTCGCCTTCGCCACTGGGGTCCTCCTGGAAGTGGTTCTGTACGCCTTGACTCGATCGGCGCCAGGTGATCTTTGCTGTTGGTTCCCGGGCCCCGGGCCATTCCGCCACGAATGCGGAGGAACGGCCCGTGAGGCTCCGGGGTCAAGCCTAAAGCGTGTGTGCGCGGTGCGTTGAACGCGGTGCGCTACTCGCCCTTGGCCTTCGCGATGATCTCCTCGGCGACGTTCCGGGGAACCTCGGCGTAGGAGTCGAACTGCATGGAGTAGCTGGCCCGGCCGGACGTCTTGCTGCGCAGGTCGCCGACGTAACCGAACATCTCCGAGAGGGGCACGAGGCCCTTCACGACGCGGGCACCGGCCCGCTCCTCCATGGCCTGGATCTGGCCACGGCGGGAGTTGATGTCGCCGATGACCTCACCCATGTAGTCCTCGGGCGTGGTGACCTCGACGGCCATCATCGGCTCAAGGAGCACGGGGGACGCCTTGCGCGCGGCCTCCTTGAAGGCCTGCGAACCGGCGATCTTGAACGCGAGCTCGGAGGAGTCGACCTCGTGGTAGCCACCGTCGAGAAGAATGACGCGGACGCCCGTCATCTCGTAGCCGGCCAGGATGCCGAACTGCATGGCCTCCTGCGCACCGGCGTCGACCGAAGGGATGTACTCCTTCGGGATACGACCACCGGTCACCTTGTTCACGAACTCGTACGAGGCGTCGCCGCCCTCGATCGGCTCGATCGCGATCTGCACCTTGGCGAACTGACCGGTACCACCGGTCTGCTTCTTGTGGGTGTAGTCCACGCGCTCGACGGCCTTGCGGATCGTCTCGCGGTACGCGACCTGCGGCTTGCCGACGTTGGCCTCGACCTTGAACTCACGGCGCATACGGTCGACCAGCACCTCGAGGTGCAGCTCGCCCATACCACCGATGATGGTCTGGCCGGTCTCCTCGTCCGAGTGGACCTGGAAGGACGGGTCCTCCTCGGCCAGGCGCTGGATCGCGATGCCCAGCTTCTCCTGGTCACCCTTGGACTTGGGCTCGATGGCGACCTGGATGACCGGCGCCGGGAAGTCCATGGACTCCAGGATCACCGGGTTCTTCTCGTCGCACAGCGTCTCACCGGTCGTGGTCTGCTTCAGACCCATCACGGCGATGATGTCGCCGGCGCCCACCGACTCGATCTCCTCACGCTTGTTCGCGTGCATGCGGTAGATCTTGCCGATGCGCTCCTTGCGGCCCTTGACGGAGTTCAGCACGGCCGTGCCGGACTCCAGGCGGCCCGAGTACACCCGGACGAACGTGAGCTTGCCCAGGTGCGGGTCGCTCATGATCTTGAACGCGAGGGCGGACAGCGGCTCGTCGTCGGACGGCTTGCGCTTGACGACCTCCTCCGGGTTGCTGACGGCGTGGCCCTCGATGGCCTCGACGTCGAGCGGGGAGGGGAGGTAGCGCACGACCGCGTCGAGCAGGGGCTGGACGCCCTTGTTCTTGAACGCGGTGCCACAGAACACCGGGGTGACGGTGATGTCCTTGGACTTGCCGGACGCGATGGTGATACGACGGATCGCGGCGTACAGCTGCTCCTCGGAGGGCTCCTCGCCCTCCAGGTACAGCTCCATGATCTCTTCGTCGTTCTCGGCCACGGCCTCCAGAAGCTTGCCGCGGTACTCCTCGGCAGCCTCGGTGTGGGTGGCCGGGATGTCGACGACGTCGTACATCTCGCCCTTGGTGGCCTCGGCGGACCAGACGAGCGCCTTCATGCGGACGAGGTCCACGACGCCCTGGAAGTCGGCCTCGGCACCGATCGGGAGCTGCATGACGATCGGCTGCGCGCCCAGGCGGTCCTTGATCATGTCCACGCAGCGGTGGAACTCGGCACCGGTCCGGTCGAGCTTGTTGACGAAGCAGATACGCGGAACGCCGTAGCGGTCCGCCTGACGCCAAACCGTCTCGGACTGGGGCTCGACACCGGCAACGCCGTCGAACACCGTCACGGCACCGTCGAGGACGCGGAGCGAACGCTCCACCTCTACGGTGAAGTCGACGTGACCCGGGGTGTCGATGATGTTGATGGTGTGATCGACGTCTTCGAGCGGCCAGTGACAGGTGGTGGCAGCAGAGGTGATCGTGATGCCACGCTCCTGCTCCTGCTCCATCCAGTCCATGGTGGCAGCACCGTCGTGGACCTCACCGATCTTGTACGACACACCGGTGTAGAACAGGATCCGCTCAGTGGTGGTCGTCTTGCCCGCGTCGATGTGGGCCATGATCCCGATGTTGCGGACCTTGGCCAGGTCAAGCGAAGTGGTAGCCATGAGGCTTCAGTCTTCTCTCGGTCTCGATGTGGACTGCGACTACCAGCGGTAGTGCGCGAAGGCCTTGTTGGACTCGGCCATCTTGTGCGTGTCCTCGCGCTTCTTGACGGCCGCACCGAGGCCGTTCGAAGCGTCGAGAAGCTCGTTGAGCAGACGCTCGGTCATGGTCTTCTCGCGACGGGCGCGGGAGTAACCGACCAGCCAGCGCAGCGCGAGCGTGTTGGCGCGACCGGGCTTGACCTCGATCGGAACCTGGTACGTCGCACCACCGACACGGCGGGACTTGACCTCGAGGGTCGGCTTGATGTTCTCCAGCGCGCGCTTCAGCGTGATGACCGGGTCGTTGCTGGTCTTCTCGCGCAGGCCCTCCATGGCGCCGTACACGATGCGCTCGGCGGTGGAGCGCTTGCCGTTCAGCAGCACCTTGTTGATCAGGGAGGTCACCAGAGGGGAACCGTAGACCGGGTCGATGATGACCGGGCGCTTCGGGGCGGGGCCCTTACGAGGCATTTCTACTTCTCCTTCTTGGCGCCGTAGCGGCTGCGGGCCTGCTTGCGGTTCTTGACACCCTGGGTGTCGAGCGAGCCGCGGATGATCTTGTAGCGAACACCCGGCAGGTCCTTCACACGGCCGCCGCGCACGAGCACGATGGAGTGCTCCTGCAGGTTGTGTCCCTCACCCGGAATGTAAGCGGTGACCTCGATCCCGCTGGTCAGACGCACACGCGCGACCTTACGCAGGGCCGAGTTCGGCTTCTTCGGGGTGGTCGTGAACACACGCGTGCAGACGCCACGACGCTGAGGGGAACCCTCGAGTGCGGGCGTCTTGTTCTTCTCGACCTTGTCCTGCCGGCCCTTCCGGACCAGCTGCTGGATCGTAGGCACTACTTCTCCGGTTTCTGTGTGCCGATGGTGAAGCTAACCTGGAACATCGCCGACCCACGCGGTCGGGTGTGTCGGATTCCGTGGACTCCTGCCGCAAGGCAGAAGGGGGCGCGGATCGCGGTGGCCGCTTCGTCACTCCGGTGCGGTTTGAAGGCACGCACGAGGGTCAGGGCACACCCCAGGCACAAGGTCTGAGCGTACCTAGCGCAATCACTCCGGTCAAAACAAAAGGACGGGGACCGGTTGTGGGGGGCGTGAGCTGCGGTTTTGGGGGTGGGTTCCGATATACCACGCAGACGAACGACACGCGAACGGAAGGGGGCGCGGGGTGTCGAGCCTGTGCGAGGCTGATCAGATCTTCTGATCGCCGGGTGCCTGCAGCGCCCCTTCAGGGGCGTGGGGAACTGCGCGATCAACCACAACGCACCTGCGGCCGCCCAACGACCACGCGCGGCACTTCCATCGGCGTTCTTCAGGGGGCATCACGGTCATGAGCACAGCTCAGAGCAGTACCGCGACGACCACCGAGCCGGCCCCACGGCCTCAGAGACTTCGCCTCCCCCCGGCCGCCCGCCCCTACCTCCCGCCCCTCGCCCTCTACGGCGCCGCCAAGCTCACCGGCCTCCTGGTCTTCGCCTGGCTGCTGACCTACGCCGGCGACTACCGCCAGAAGGACCCCCGCTTCGGCGGCGGCGCCCACTGGTGGGACGTCCTGTCCACCTGGGACGGCTGGTGGTACCTCCAGGTGGCGCAGAAGGGCTACCACCCCGAGCCGCTCAGGCCGCTCGCGCCGGGTGGCCAGTTCACCGCCGAACAGAACTCGGTCGCCTTCTTCCCCCTCTATCCCGGCCTGGTCCGAGCGGTCTCCGAGATCACCGGCATCGGCCTCTACGGCTCCGCGATCCTCGTCTCGGTGCTCTCCTCCTTCGTGGCGGCGGCCGGCATCTACGCGGTGATCGCGATGCTCGCCGGGACCCGGGCCGGGACCGTCGCGGCCGGCCTGTGGGCCGTGGCCCCCGCCGCCGGCGTCGAGTGGGCGGTCTACACGGAGTCCCTGTTCGTGGCGATCGCCGCCTGGACCTGCCACGCCGTGATGAGGCGCCGCTGGGTGGCGGCGGGCCTGCTCGCCTTCCTGTCCGGCCTGAGCCGTCCGACGGCGGCCGTCCTGATCGGGGCGGTCGGCCTGGCGGCCCTGGTGACGCTGGTGCGCCCGGGCAGCCGACGCGAGCAGGGCGTCGCGGCCCCGCTCTACGCGGCGATCGCGGCACCCCTCGGTCTCCTCACCTACATCGTCTGGGTGGGCTGGTCGATGGGGGACCTGGGCGCGTACTTCTCCCTCCAGCACCAGGCCTGGGCCCACTACTTCGACTTCGGCGCCTACACCCTGGACGTGCTGCGGAACGTGGCGGTGGGGCACGGCGACTACCTCTTCGCCTACTCCGTCCCGGACCTGATCGCCGTCCAGGTGGTGGTGGCACTGCCGTTCCTGGTCGCGCTCATGCTGCGGAAGCGGCCGCCACTGGTGCTGACGGCCTACGCCCTCGCCTCGATCGTGACGATCCTCGGCACCAGCAGATGTTCGGGAACACCCCGCGCTACCTGCTCCCCGTCTTCCCGCTGCTGCTGGCCCCGGCCGCGGCGATGGCCCGGCTGAGGTGGCCGAGCCTGGTGGTCTTCTTCTCGACGGCCGCGGTGGCGTCGGGGTGGTACGCGCACTACGTGATCTTCGAGTTGGGGATTCCGTAGGGCGTGCGGACCAGGGGCCGGCGCCGGAGTGGCACCCGCCCCTGATCCGCCGCGTCCGCCACGTCCGCCACGGGCGCTACGTCCGCTACGGGCGGCGGGCGGCCGCGCGTTCCGCCGCGAAGACGTCCTCCAGGCGGAAGAGCGCGGCCCGGCCCGCCTTGCCGGCGGCCGTGAGGTGGCCCAGCTGGACCCACTTGCGGATGGTCGCGGGGGCGACGCCGGCCTCCTGGGCGGCGAGCGGACCGGGGATGAGCGTGGGCGGCCCACCGGGAGCGGACGTCATCGGTGGCTCCACTCCCCCTCGTCCCAGGTGTGCCGGTAGGCCGGATCGTCGTGGCAACCGCAGTCGGGGTCGGCGCACCGGCAGGCCGGGTTGACGCAGAGGACGGCGGCGCGGTCCGGGAAGGCGCGCAGCGAGACGGAGTCGCACCAGGGGCAGCGCCCGGAGACGCGGACGACGGTCTCGGTGTCGCCCAGGGCGCGGGCGCAGCGCCGGGCCATCCGGCGGGTCTCGTCCCGGACGTGGGCGGCGAGGACGGGGTCGGCGGCGATGCCGTCCAGGAGCCCGCCGATCCGGCGCAGCCGCTCGGGCACGGCGGCGCGGCGGACCCGGGGCAGCCCGAGCCGGTCCCGTACCGCCTCTTCCAGCTCGACGACCCCGTCGGTGATGTCGCGGATGGTGTCGGAGATGTGCAGCCGCAGGGGTGCGGCGCTGTGACCGGGGGCGACGAGTCCCTGGGCCTGCTGGAGGAGCAGGGCCTCGGCGCGCTCCGCGCGGAGCCGGTCGGCGAGGTCCGCGGAAGGCGGGGCGGGTGCCGGACGGTGGGCCGGGGAGGCGCTGCGGCCGGGGGCGAGCTCGACGGCCAGCTCGGGGAACTGCTGGAGGAGCAGGCCGATCCAGAGGGCGGCGTTGTCGGCGGCGCGGCCTTCGGAAGGTGAAGGTGCCGGGGGCGTACGGGGGTGACGTGCCGGAGTCGTACGGCGGTCAGGCAACGGAGCCTCCGCGGCGCAGGGCGCCCTGCACGACCGGGCTCTGCATGGCCGGGAGGAGCCGGGCGGGGATCTCGACCGGGCGGCCCCGGCGCCAGAGCCGGCCACCACAGACGCCGTCGAACCAGTTGTCGGCGGGGGCGACGGCCTCCTCGCAGGCGCGCCGGACCGGGCAGCGGGTGCAGGCCCGCAGGGCGGGGGCGGCCTCCGTGACCTTCTTCGAGAAGACGACACGGGGCGGGAGCCCGGTGCAGGCGGCCGTGGCCTGCCAGGCGGGCGGTGGGCATGAGGTGCCGGTGAGCGACATGGGGCCTCCCAGGGTGGCTCGGGTGGGGCTGGTGTGAGACGAGCGCCGTCCAGACTTACAGATTGCGCGCGCGCTCGCAACAAATATGCCAGTGACCCTTTCGGAAGATCACGGAAGGATCGGGACCACCCGGGCAGTCATCGCCACCCGACCTCCCCGTATCGCACGGACTTTCCTCGGTGCTTGCACGAGAGCACGTAATTCTGTGCGCGCAAGCAAGCTAAACTTGCTGCCCTCCAAAGGAAGCGAGCCCTCAGATGACCAGCCAGGATCTGGACGCGTTCGCCGCGTGGGTCGAAGACCTGATGCGCAACCGCGGCTACGACATCGACAGCCCACGCGGCGGCGGCAAGTCGCGGATAGCGGACGAGGCGGGGATCCACCGGGCCGCCGTCACCCGCCTGCTGCAGCGCCAGAGCATGCCGGACCTGGAGACCACGCGCAGGCTCGCGCGCGTGCTGGGCGTCCCGGTCCGCGAGATGCTCATCCGCTCCGGCCGCCTCACGGCGGAGGAACTCGCCGACCCGCACGACTACTTGGCCGCACCGGCACCGAGCGCGGAGTTCGCCCGCCGGCCCACGCTGGAGGAGGTGGCCGATCTGCTGGGGGTGCCGGCGGACCGACGGGAGATGTTCGTGCGGGTGGTGGAGCAGTTCCTGCCGAACGACGCACCGGACCAGGAGGAGCACCGCCCGCTGGCGGACGCGGCAACGACGACCGCGGACTGAGCTCCCCCTCCGTCGCCGGACGCGCCATCGGAGGACACCTGCGGGCCGACGGGTGTTTCTTCACGGGGGTGGCGCGGAACGCCCCGAAGCTGAACGCCCCGAAGCAGAGCGCCCCGAAGCAGAGCACCCCGAAGGGGCGCGAGGAACTGCGCGACCAGCCACACACCACCCGCAGCGAACACCCCACCCCAGGCCCCATCCCAGACCCCCACCCCAGGCCCCTCCCCCAGGCCCCTCCCCCAGCCCCTTTTCGATCACCCAGAGATTTAGTTGCGTGCGCGCGCGCTCTCTGTCACAGTTGGTGCAGCGGCGGAGCTGTGCCCGGCGCCCCGCCCCCTCCGCACGCATCCCACCCGCTGCCCCGAGGTGATCCGGCATGACCACACCCACCCCACCCGCGTCGTTCCCCGACGTGGAGGCCATGATCGTCGACGTCCTGAAGGACGACTCCCGCCTCTCCGGCGCCACCGTCGCCGTACAGGCGACGACCGGCTTCGACGGCACGACCGCCGCCGTCTTCGTGAACCGCCGCGGCGGCGCCTGGGTCGGCGAACGCCACGTCGACCAGCCGCTGATCGAGCTGGAGGTGTACGGCCCGACGAAGCAGGCCGCGCACGTCCTGGCCAACGACGCCCGCCAGATCCTGCTGTCGATGGCCGACCACCGCTACGGCACGAACCTCGTCACGGAGGTCGAGGAGCAGGACGGCCCGCGCTGGCTGCCCGACTACCTCTACTCGGCCGCCAACCGCTACGTCACCGTGATGAAGGTGTACGTGGACGTCTACTGACCGACCGGCCGGACGCTCCACCCCACAGACCGAAGGCCCCGCCACCCCGGCGGGGCCTTCGTCGTACCCGGACACCGCCGGATACGGCACCCCACCCGGACGACAACCCGGAACAACAACCCGGAACAACTAAGGAGAAACCACCATGGCAGGAACCAACTCCTCCGAGATCCGCATCGCCGGCGCAGGCCGCCTCTACGTCGCCACCGCCGACACCAAGGTGCCGACGACCTTCTCCACCGACACCGCCACCGACTGGGCGAGCTGGAAGAACCTCGGCTTCACCTCCGGTGACGGCGTCACCTTCTCCAAGAAGGACAAGCTGGAGCCGGTCGACGTGTGGCAGGCCGTCAGCCCGGTGCACTTCGTGTACTCGGACCGCGACCTGACCCTGAAGTTCTCGCTGATGCAGTTCAACGAGGACACGCTGCCGTTCTTCATGGGCGGCGGCACGGTCGACGCGGTGACGGGTTCGACCGGCGTCTACAAGTACGACATCGCCGACCGCCCGTTCGCCGACGTGCGCGCCCTCGGCCTGGAGTTCACGGACGTCAAGGCGAGCGACGGCACCACCGTCACCTACCGCTTCGGCATCCCGCGCGGCCAGGTCACCGCGGCCGACGACATCAAGCTGGCCCGCAAGTCCGCGGCCCAGCTCGGCATCACCTACACGGCGATGGCCGCCGCCGACGGCTCGGCGCTGGCCAGCTTCGTGATGAAGGACTCGGCGTACGCCGCTTCCTGACCCGCCGGGGTGGGACGGACCTGCCCGTCCGTCCCACCCCGGACCCGCACCACACCCCCCCGCTCCCCTCTTTCTCTGCTCGTTTCTCTGTTCAAGGAGTCACCGTGGCCCGTTTCGACGTCAACGCCGCCCGCGCCCAGCGCCTCGAAGCCCTCGGCCGTACCTGGTCGTTCGAACTCGACGGCGAGAGCTACACCCTGCCCACCGAGCTGACCCGCGCGACCGCGAAAGCCCTGCGCAAGCTCGACGACAACGACGTGGACGGGCTGCTGCGCCTGCTGCTCGGCGAGAAGCAGTTCGGCCGCTTCGAACAGCACGAGGTCACCATGCAGGACATCGCCGCCGTCCTGGAGGCCTACGGCAAGGAGACCGGGCTCGGCCTGGGGGAAGACTGAGCCTCGTCGGGTTCGTGGACGAACACGCCGAGGCCCTCGAAGCGGACCTGCTCCGCTACTACGGCATCGACCTGCTCGACTGGCACCGCGAGACACTGTCCGCCCGGCGTCTCGCGCTGCTCGTCAAGCACCTGCCGCGGGACAGCGCGCTGAACAGGGAGCTGTACGGCGAGGCCGCCGAGTGGTCGGTCTCCGACCATCTCCTCGCCGCCGCGGTGGACCATCTGGCGGCCGCGAACTGGATGTTCGCCAGCGTCAACTCGGAGGAGGGCGACCAGCCGGAGCCGCCGGCGCCGGTGCCGAGGCCGTCGTACGACGACGGGGAGGCGCCGGTGGCCGAACCGGCCCCGGAACCGGCCCCCTCCGGCGCGACACCGTCGGCCGTGCAGCTGGCCCGCTTCTTCGGCTGACCACGCGGTACGGCGGCCCGGACAGGCTGCTCGTCCCGCACGGGCTCCTCGTCCCGCACGGGCTACTCGTCCCGGCGCCGGCTCGGGGCCCGGCCCTCCAGCTCGTCCGCGAGGGCCCGGGCCTTGTCGGAGAGCCGGGTGCCGGGCGCGTCGGCGGACTCCTGCTGGGCCCGGTCCTCCGCCCGACGCCCCTTGTCCCGGCCGCCGCCCGGACCGTCGCGCTTCAGCGGAGGCACGCTGGGCCGCCCGTTCCGCCGTACGACCGAACGCCGTTCGGCGGCGGCCGGCACCACCCGCTTCTCCCGCACCTCGCGGGCGGACAACAGGGTGTCGGCCCCGGGCCCGGCGCCCGGACCGCCATCGATGTCATCCATGTCCTCGATGTCATCCATGTCCCCGACGTCCTCGATCTCGTCGACGATGCCGTCCCACGGCGTCCCGTCCGCGACCGACCGCTCCCGTTCCCCGCGCTGCTCTACCCGCGTCAATTCGGCCGGAGGACGCAGAAGTTGGACGTACGGCAGCGGAATGACCTCACCGCCGCGCTCCCGCTCCCCCTCCGTCCGGCGGGCGCGCCGGGGCCGGTGTCCGCTCCGGGCGTCCTCCTGCCCCTGGAGATAGGCAGCGGTGATCCGTTGCTCGTACGCCCGCCGTACGGCAGGAAGCTGCTCGTCGACCACGTCGGCCCAGCCCGCGCTGTAGGCGGCCGTCTCCCGCCGGTCGAGCTCACCGCGCGGCAGGATCACCAGGTCCTGGGGCTCGTGACCGAGACTCAGGACCAGCTCGGAGAGACGAGCGATGAGATGTGGCAGATCATCGGCCTGTTCCAGCCAGTCGATCACGTGTCGTTGCCGCGCGCTGCTCGCGTCCCCGTCCACCCCGTAGGCCTTGCTCTCGTCCCTGCCCCCATCGCGCCCCCCGCGCGAGGACGGCCGCCCGGTGGCCGTCCACCGTCGTATGACAGGCCTTCAGGTCCGTTGTCAGGCCACACCGTTCACTTTCGATTCACCGACGGGAGAACGGGCGGATCCTACTCCACGTGTCTGACACAACATCCACTGCACCCTCGCAACGCCGCAGGTCCGGACCGGGTAGCCACGGAGAGTGAAACAAAACGGCTTCGCCAAACACGGAGCGACACCAACAGATTACTCGTACACTAGTTCGAACGGACGCTTCGAGCGCGTCAGGAGCGCACACCTGTACCACCAGCCCAGCGGACAGACCGGAAAGCAGGCCGACAGACATGGCGACTGGCACGAGCAACTTCCCGCAGCAGCCGATCGACACCTACTCCCGTCTCGCCCACCTCCTGCACTCCCCCGCGCCCGACCGCGAGGCACTGCTCGACCGGCTGTACGAGGAACTGCTCACCCGCGAGTCCCGCGCCTACGCGGCCGGCTGGACGGACGCGCTGACGGAAGCCCGCCGCGGCCACCGCTGACCCGCACCGCGACCGAGGAACAGCCGCACCGCGGCCCCGCCGCAGCGGCGCAGGGAAGGCCGGCGCCGGAGCGATCAAGGGCACCACGGAAATGAAGAAGTAGCGGACTTCCACTTTCTCTCATCCGCGATGGCAACTCGAACAAAGGGCGCCCAAGGGGCACCCCGGGCGCAGAAGGGTTCGTGTTCGACCGGCACGACCGTGAACCGTCAGCGGATCGATACCGGTCGGTCAGAAGAACGGGCGAGACAGGGCCACCATCACGATTCCCGCGACGAACAGCGTCAGCCCGCCGTAGCCCATCAGAAAGACCGTCAGACGTTCGCCGCGATAGTCGATGTCCTTGCGGGCCCCGGTCCGCGCTCGCGTCGGCTTTTCCGGGTCGTAGATGACGGGCACCACGTCGCCCGGCGAACCGACCGGCTCCAGCATCACTTCTTCGAACTCGGCCACAGGCTCGGCATCGGGCAGACAGACCTGGAAGTGGAGACGCACCTGTCCGCCTGCCGGCTCCGAACGACGGACGGTCGCCTCCCCCTCCACACCGTCCCGCTCCAGCTTCCGCAGGCGTCGATACACCCAGAAACTGTTCAGCTGAATGAGCAGACCGCAGGTCCCCAGGAATATGAAGAATATTCCCAGAAGATCGATCGCACCGCCTGGCCTCACCGGAAATCCCCCTTCAAAACACCCCTCGATCGCCGGTGAAATTAAACAGCGATCAGTGGACAAAGTCAACCCTTCGCCATCATTCCGAACGAGGTGGAAATGGCCAGCGACTCGAACACTCAAGTCCTGGAGAAAATCGCCGAACTGAAGAAAGACATCAGCACCGTAAATACCACACTCAACACACACGTAAAAAGCGGGGACGGTCTGAACAAAAAGGATAAAGAGGATATCCTCAAGGCCATCAAGGGTGGCCCGGATGACGAGCAGAAGTCCGGCTGGGCGGCGTTCTTCGAGTCCATTGGACTGAAGGACGTGATGGACGCCTTCAAGCAGCTGAGCGGCTGGAGCGTGACCGTGCTCGCGATCGCCGCCGGAATCGCCTTCCTCAAGGACAGGTTCCTGAACTACGGCGCCATTCTCAACTCGATCTGGGAAAAGCTGACCGGAAAGATATGGAGTATCGGGGACGGGGGACTCCCGACCCAGCAGACGCGCGCTCAGACGGAGTCCAACAATGCCGTCTCCATCAACCCGCACAACATCCAGCCGCAGCTCCTGAATGATCTCAGGACCGCACTCTCCGGACTCCCGCCGAAAATCCACGCCTTCAACTCCGAGATGGCGGGGATGAAGTCCGCAAGCACGATCAAAAAAATCTCCGATGCCATCGGGAAGCTGGCGGAAAAACTGGATCCGGACCCCACTCGAACCATCAAGGACGTGGCGGGGGCCGTCGGGGGACTCGACACGAAGCTCCAGTCCTTCGACCACGACAAACTCCCGAAGGCGGCGACGCTTCGAGCCATCTCCGACGCGGCCAAGGACCTCAGTCGCAACGCCGACAACGTGAAGAGGATGTTCCAGGACCTTGGAGTCGCGTTCACCGAGACCGCAAACCGTATCGGCGCCTGACCCCGTTCTCTCCGAAGGAGGTGTCCCATGAGTTTCGTCAGTTCCCTGAAGAAGGCGTCGGGTTCCCTGGAGGACTTCAAGTCCAAGGCTTCCGGTGCCGGTACCGCGGCCAGGGGGATCGGCAGTGACAGCCAGAAGAGTGCCGGTCAGCTGAAGGCGCTGAAGACGGCCGCCGACGGGTCCGGGAAGGAGTTGAAGGATCTCAGGACCGCGTCGGACCAGGCAGAGAAGTCGCTCGGCAAGGCCGGCAAGACCGGTACCAGTGCCGGGAAGAACCTCGGGAAGTACGAGTCCGGGGCGAGCAAGGCGGCCAAGGGCCAGGACAAGATGAACAAGTCGATGAAGGGCAACTTCTTCGGCCTGCTCATGCAGTTGCTGCAGCCGCTCATCGACAAGGTCATCGACATGGTGACCAACTCGAAGACCATGCAGAAGGTCCTGAAGCAGGCCTTCGAGGTCATCAAGACCGTGATCAGCAACGTCATGAAGGCCATCGAGCCGATCATGAAGAACGCCGGCAAGCTGATCAAGTCGGTCTGGAGCGGCATCAAGACGGCGATCACCAACGTCGTGAAGGCCGTCGCCACCGTCATGCGTACCTACGTCACCATGTGGAAGACGATCATCAGCGTCGCCCTCAACGCGATCCGCTCGGTCGTCTCCGGGGTGTGGAAGGGCATCAGGAACGTCATCTCGCCGGTGGTCGGCTGGATCAGGTCCGCGATCCCCAACGCCTTCCAGGCCGTGAAGGACCGGCTGTCCAGTGCCTGGGGCGGCCTCAAGGGCATCGCGAGCCGCGCCTTCGACGGCATCAAGGGCGCGGTCCGCGGCCCGATCAACGGGGTCATCGGGATCATCAACTCCGCGATCGGCGCCCTCAACGGCATCCACGTCTCCATCCCGGGCTGGGTCCCGATGGTCGGCGGCAAGACCTTCGGCGTCAGCCTGCCGAGGATCCCGGCGCTGGCGACGGGCGGTGTCGTCCTGCCCCGCTCCGGCGGTGTCCCGGCGCTGCTCGCGGAGGCCGGCGAGGCGGAGGCCGTACTGCCGCTCAGCAAGCTCGACCGGCTGCTGAAGCGGGCGGCCGCACGGGGCACCGTGAACGGCACCGCCGCCACCGGTGGCGCGCTGCACATCGAGCACTACCACGCGGCCGAGACCAGCAGCCCGCAGCGCACCGCCGACGCGCTGATGTTCCTGGCGAAGGCGCGCGGATGAGCAGCGCGGTCGTGCGCAACCCGTTCAAGGGGGCCGTGCCCGTCCTGCGTTCGTTCCGGACCAACGTGGAACAGTCCCAGTCCGGGCTGCGGTCCTTCTCCGATCACGTCAGGGCCGCCGACGACGATCTCAGCCGCGTCGGAGGCCCGGCCGGCCAGAGCGCCACCGCCGTCCAGAAGATCAGGACGAACGCCGGCGCCTCGGCCCGTTCGGTCGCCAGGGCCGGGCAGGCCGCCACCGGATCGGCCTCGGGCATCAGGTCCGTCGCCAGCGGGGCAAGGAGCTCGGGGAAATCCCTCGGCAGGCTCAAAGCCGGGCTCGGCGGCGTCTTCGCCGTCGTCGGTGCGCTCATCTCCGCCTCCGGCGTCCTCGGCGGTCTCCTCGACACCTTCGGCACCGCCATGACCATCGGCTCCGGCGTGATGATCGTCGTCAACGCGCTCACCCGCGCCAACCCCATCGGCTTCGTCACCGGTCTGCTCCTCCCGGTGGCCGGCTGGCTGCTGGACATCGCACTCAACTCCGAGACCGGGCAGCGGCTCATGGACCAGCTCGCCAAGCTGCTCCTCCAGTACGTCCAGAGCTACCTGACCATCCTCACCCCGGTCCTCAAGGCCATCGCCGGCGCGGTGAACACGTACGTCACCGGGTACCTCGCCCTCATCACCGGCGTCCTCTCCGCCCTCGGGACCCTCATCGGCACCGGCTTCGCCGTCCTCAAGGCGCTCACCACCGGCGACACCCGGGCGCTGAGCGGCAGGGTGTCGGCGGTGTGGCAGGGGCTGAAGAACGCCGTGCGGCCCGTGCTGGACTGGATCACGAAGGACATCCCCCGCGGCTTCACCCGGGTCAGGGACGCCACCTCCCGCACCCTCACCGCGATGGGGCAGTTCGTCACCACCGGCGCGCAGACCGTCGCCGGCGTGATCAAGGGCCCGATCCAGGGGCTCGTGGCCTTCGCTAACTGGGTGATCGACGGGCTGAACAAGCTCAGCTTCAGCTTCTTCGGCAAGAAGTTCGGCGTGCACCTGAGCAGGATCCCGATGCTGGCGGAGGGCGGGGTCGCCGTCCCCGGCGCGGCCCGGCCGGGCAAGGTACTCCCCCTCACCGCCCTCGCCCGCAGGCACCCCACTCCGGCGGCCCGGCACCCGCACCGCATCGAGGAGTTCCGCGAGAGTCACGGCGCCGGTGCCCACGCCACCGCGACCGACCTGCTCTTCCTGGCCGCCGCGCATGCCTGCGCATGACGGCACCGACGACAGTGAGGTGAAGGCCGATGGCCGACCTGACCACAACCGCATACACGGAGGACGTTCCCCCCGGCTCACTCATCACCCGCGACGGGCAGATGCAGTGGGCCGGACTGCTGCTGGGCCCCGGCACGCCGTACGAGATCGGCAGTGACGGGCTCACCGGCTGGGAGGACCTCCCGGACTACGACACCACCGACGCCGACCACCCCACCGCGCACGGCGCCTGGCCGGGCGCGCGGTACGCCAAGCCCCGCAAGGTCGGCGGCACGCTGTGGACCGTACCGCCGTCCGACGACACCGCCTCCTACCTCTCCGCGACGCGCGCCCTGCGCCAGGCCCTGCTCCTCGGTGACCAGGAGCGCTGGCTCGCGGTGCGGCTGCACGGCGAGACCCTCGCCGTCCGGGCCCGGGTCAGCCAGCGGGTGCTCACCACCGACCGGACGTACACCACCCAGGGCGTCGCCAAGGCGTCCGTGCAGTGGTACGCCACCGACCCGCGCCGCTACGCCGTCGACGAGCAGGCGGCCGTGACCGGCGCCCCGCAGCCGGAGAGCGGGCTGACCTGGCCGCTGACCTGGCCGCTCTACTGGGGGCAGGCGGCCTCGACCGGTGACGTCGGCGCCGACAACACCGGCTCGGCCCCGACCCACCCGGTCCTCACCTTCACCGGGCCCTGCGCCAACCCGACCGTCACCGACCGGACTTCGGGCCGCAGGCTGCGCTACGAGATCCAACTCGCCGCCGGTGACGAACTGGTCGTCGACACCGCGGAGGGCACCGTCACCCTCAACGCCACCGCCTCCCGCCGCCACACCGCCGCCGCCGACAGCAGCCCCGAGGAACTGTTCGCCTTCGAACCGGGCCAGGCCCAGCTGGCGTTCCGCCCCGACACCTACGACACCGGCGCCCGGCTCGCCGTCCGCTGGCGCTCGGCGGAGTGGTGACGAACCCCCGCGCCCGAGCCACGAGACCACAGGAGACCCGCACATGAACCTGCGCAGCTCATGGGTGGCCGAGACCGGCCAGACCCGCGAGGACACCCGGCTGACCCAGCTGGGCGCGACCACCCCGGTCAACCCCCTCGAAGTCCGCTCCGGCATCCTGCCGGGGTCCTACGACGGCCTCTACCGGATGTCCGGCTTCTGGACGGAGGGCACCTCGGGGACCATGAAGGCCACCGTCCACGAGGGCCGGGCGGTCATCGCGGCCGGCGCCACCCAGGGCGCCTACCCGGTCACCCTGCCGGAACCCGCGAGCCTCACCTTCGCCGACGGCGACGCCGCCAACCCCCGCATCGACCTCGTCGTGCTGCGGATCTACGACTCGCTGTACGACAACTCCGGGCAGACCAAGCCGGCCCTGGAGATCGTCAAGGGCACCCCGGCCGCCATCCCGGTCGCGCCCGCCGTCCCGGCCATCGCGCTGCCGATCTACCAGGTCAGGGTCCCCGCCGGGGCCAGCGCGGGAAAGGGCGGCCTCGACTGGGCAACCGTCCTCACCGACCTGCGCACCCCCACCGTGGCGGTCGGCGGCATCCTGCCGGTGTACGGGGAGACCGGCAACGGCGCCTATCCGGGCCAGTACCGCGACTCCGGCGGCGCGCTGCAGCGCTGGGACGGCTCGGCGTGGGTGTCGTACCCGAGCGCGCTCGGTGGCATCGCCCCGGCCGGCACGGTCACCACCGCGAGCTACACCGGCCAGTACCGGGACTCGTCCGGCGGGCTGCTGCAGCGCTGGAACGGCTCGGCGTGGGTGTCGTACCAGCCGGTGCCCAGCTGGACCGACTACACGCCGGTCTGGGGCGCCGAGTCCGGCACCGCGCCCACGATCGGCAACGGCACGCTCGCCGGGTCGTACGTGAAGACGGGCACGGTCGTGCACGTCCGGATCTATCTGAAGATCGGGTCGACGACCAACCTCTCCGCCCAGGCCACCGACGGCAACTGGACGTTCTCACTGCCGGTCGCGCCGGTCTCCACCGCGTGGAAGCTGGACGGGCGGGTGCTGGCCGCGGAGGCGTTCGACTCCTCCGCGTCGCTGATGTACCAGGGCAGCGGCCTGCTCGCGACGACGAGCGGCGGCATCGTCCGCTCCCTGCGCGACACCCTCGATTTCAGCAACGGTCTCTGGGACAAGTCCCTGCCCTTCGTCTGGGCCACCGGTGACGTGCTGTCCATCCACGGCACCTACGAATCCGCTTCCTGACCAAGGGAGTTGCCCTCACCACCGCGTTCGTCGCCCCGCAGATCGCCCAGGTCAGCACGGTCGTCCTCGCCGGCAACGACGAGTACCCGGCCGGCTGACCTTCCCTCCCCCACCCAGGAGTTCACCATGCCCGTACGCTCCGGCTGGCTGTCCCCGGACGGCCAGACCCGTGAGGACACCCGGCTCATCGCACTCGGCGCCCTCACCCCGACCTCCACCGTGGCCACCCGCTCCGGCATCCTGCCGGGCTCGCCCGACGGCCAGTACCGGATCTCCGGTTTCACCCTCACCGGTGCCACCGGCACCATGACCGCCACCGTCAGCCCCGGCCGGGCCGTCGTCCAGGGCACCGACGCCCAGGGCGCCTACCCGGTCGCACTCACCGAGTACCTGCAACTCGTCTTCGCCGCCGGCGACGCCCAGTACGGGCGGATCGACCTGGTCGTGCTGCGCGTCTACGACGACGTCTACGACGGCTCCGGCCGCACCGAGGCCGCCGTCGAGATCGTCCAGGGCACCCCCGCCGCCTCGGCGGCCGTCCCCGCGACACCGGCCCTGTCGATCCCGCTGTACCAGGTCACCGTTCCCAAGGGTGCGAGCGCCGGGGCCTCCGCCATCGACTGGACCGCCGGGATCATCGGAACGCGGACCGCCACCGTCGGCCTCGGCGGCATCCTCCCGGTGACCACCGACACCAGCAACGGCGCCTACCCGGGCCAGTACCGGGACGCGGGCGGAGTGCTCCAGCGCTGGTCCGGTACCGCCTGGGCCGACTACCAGCCGCCCCTCGTGGTGGAGACCACCACGACCGGCGCCACCGCGACCGGCAGCTGGACCCTGGCGTCCTTCGCCGCCCGGCGCACGCGTGGGGTCTGCTCGTTCACCCTCTCCTTCAGCCGCACGACGAGCAGCCTCACCGCGACCGCGGCCGGCACCACCAACCCGGGCAACGTCGCCGACGAACTGATGGGCACACTGCCCTCCGGCTGGCGCCCGGCGGTCGACAGCTACGCCGTCGTCACCGACGGATACGCGAGCGGTGCGGCCCGGATCGCCACCGACGGCTCCGTCTACCTCATCGCCTGGGCGACCAGCGGCGTGATCCAGGTCGGCAACAACGTCCGCGTCTGCACCTGCTTCGTGCTCTGACCACCGCCCGGCCAAGGAGCTGACAGCCCATGACCACGGACACGCCCTACCGGGCGATCTTCTGCGACCTGCTCACCGACAGCACCATCGACATCCTGCCGCTGCGCGACGTCACCGTCGACGACTACATCGGCAAGGCCGGCTCGCTCTCCGGCACCATCCCCGTCCCGAACACGGAGATGGCCGCCCGCGTCCGCCGTATCGAGGAGGGCCGCACCTCGGTCTACCTCCAGCGCGGCACCGACCTGTGGTGGGGCGGGATCATCTGGACCAGCACCCTGCAGAGCGACGACCAGGGCATCCTCACCCTCGGCATCCAGGCGGCGACCTTCGACTCGTACGCGGGACGGCGGCTGCTCCGGCCCACGTACCTGGACAAGGCCACACTCTCCTTCACCGACACGGACCAGCTGGCCATCGCCCAGGGCCTGTGGACCGACATGCAGACCGCGCTGGACGGCGGGAACATCCTCGTCGACGTCGGCACCGAGACCTCCGGCGTACTGCGCACGGTCAGCTACCAGGACGGCGACGAGACCTCCTACCAGGACGCCCTCGACTCGCTGGCCGCCCTGGGGGACGGCTTCGAGTACCACATCACCGTCTACACCGACCCGGTCTCGGGGCGCCGGCGGCGCCGCCTGGTACTGGGCCACCCGAGGATCGAGACCGGCTCCACCCCCCTGGTCCTGGACCGGCCCGGCACGATCCTGTCGTACTCCTTCCCGCGCGACGCCACCCGCGGCGGCACCACCGCCCGGGCCCGGGGCGCGTCCGTCAACACCAACCAGGCCGCGGAGTCCCGGCCGTTGGCCTCCGACGTCGCAGTCGCCCTGGAACTGATCGACGGCGCGGGCTACCCGCGCATCGACCTGTCATCCGACCACAACGACATCACCGACCAGGACACCCTGAACGCCCTCGCCCGCACCGAACTGGCCGCGGCCACCGGCGCGGTGGTGATCCCCGAGATCAGCGTGCGGCTCGACGGCCTGGTGCCGACCGCGCTGCTCGGCCGTACCGCGCGTATCCGGATCACCGACGAGTGGTTCACCGAGGGCCTCGACGCCGGCTACCGGATCATCGGCGTCAAGGTCAGCCCGGCCCAGCGCGGCCGCCCCGACACCGCCGAGCTCTACCTGGAGGAGGCCGCCTGATGCCCCAGCTCCCCGAAGACATCATCGACCGGCTGACCCAGATGGAACGCCGCATCCAGCAGCTGTCCACGGCCGTCAACAGCCGGCCCGCGCTCAACACGGTCTCCGGCGGCGCCCTCTCGGTCGGACCGGCCCAAGGGCCGGCCATCTTCCGGGTCGGCAACTGGAACGGCACCGAGTACCAGATGGAACTCCGGCGCCAGACCGGCCACCGGGCCATCAGCATGTACAACGGCGACGGCACCTCGTCGTCGGAACAGCCGCTGCGCATCTACGACTCCGCCGAGCGCGAGATCTTCTCGGACGACATCGGTGCCGGCGGGATCGCCCGGCCCTGGCTGAACATGCTGCCGCCGCAGGACACGGCCGTGGCCCGCTGGCCGCAGACCACCACGACCGGCAACTTCACGACGATCGCCATGTCCTACAACGTCGTCTGGCAGCCGAACATGCGGCTGCTGGTCAACACCCGGGCCAGCTCCGGCGCCACCGGTCAGGTCAGGGTGCTGGTCAACAGCGCCGTGTGGGGCGGCGTCGCCGACACGCCCGCGGACTTCGACTACTCGGGCCCGATCAGCTCCGACTTCGCGTCCGTCTACAACACGCTGGTCAAGGTCGAGATCCAGGCCGTGGTCACCAGCACCACCTCCGGCGGCATCGTCTACGCCAACCCCGTGCTCATGTACGGCCGCCAGACCTGAGCCACCGCCGAAGACCCGAAGACCGGAAGCCCTGAGAACCGGAAGAAAGGACACCCTCCCCATGGACATCGACACCACCCAGCCCTGGGGCCTCGCCATCGACTTCGCCGGCCGGGCCACCATCACCGAGTCCGGCCACACCGTCTACGTCAAGGTCTCCGACACCAGCCTGAGCGACATCATCGGCCCGGACTCGATCACCGGCACCTACTCGCCCGTGAACATCACCGCCCAGCTCACCGAGTCCGGCACGAACAACTCGGTGCTGCGCGGCGTCGGCCGCATCACCGTCTCGCCGGCCGGCACCGACCCGGTGGTCCCCGACCAGACCGCGATCCGGCGCGCGGTGGCCGCGGCCCTCACCAACTTCGACCAGAACGCGGCGGCCTACACCGCCCTCTGCACGAAGTGGACCCCCACGAGCACCGACCCGGACGACACCGCCCCGTAAGAGGCACAGCCGCCTTATGCGGCGCAGCCACCCTTTTGGCGGCGCAGCCGCCGTCTAGGGGCGCGGGGAACTGCGCGACCAGCCCCCACCGCCCCGCACCCCGACCACCACCCGAGCCGCCCACCCCGGCCCGGGTTTTTTCATGCCCACCAAGCCCAGAAGGACCCGCCCATGGCCACACCCCTCTCCGCCGACGCCCTCCTGTCGGCCCTCCAAGCCGAAGGCGTCACCGTCGTCGAACACGACGGCTGGCGCACCCACAACCGCGCGGGCCACGGCGCCTGGGGCCCGGTGAACGGCGTGATCATCCATCACACCGTCACCTCCGGCACCACCACCTCCGTGAGCATGTGCTTCAACGGCCGCTCCGACCTCCCCGGCCCGCTCTGCCACGGCGTCATCGCCAAGGACGGCACGGTCCACCTCGTCGGCAACGGCCGCGCCAACCACGCCGGCAGCGGCGACGGCGACGTCCTGCAGGCCGTCATCGACGAGAGCGCCTCGCTCCCCGCCCCGAACCAGAACGACACCGACGGCAACGTCCACTTCTACGGCTTCGAGTGCGTCAACCTCGGCGACGGCAAGGACCCCTGGCCCGACGTCCAGCTGGACGCCATGGTCCGGGCGTCGGCCGCGCTCTGCCGGGCGCACGGCTGGAGTGCCCGCTCCGTGATCGGCCACAAGGAGTGGACGAACACCAAGATCGACCCCAAGGGCTTCGCGATGGCCGACTTCCGCAGCCGGGTCGCCGCCCGGCTGCAGCCGAAGACCTCGCCCGGCACGCCCGCCACGCCCGCCTACCAGCCCTTCCCCGGTGCCGAGTGGTTCCGGAAGAACCCGAGGTCGGCGATCGTCACCGCGATGGGCAGGCGGCTGGTCGCCAACGGCTGCTCCGCGTACGCCGACGGCCCCGGCCCGCAGTGGACCGACGCCGACCGGGCGTCGTACGCCAGGTGGCAGCGCAGGCTCGGCTACACCGGCGCCTCGGCCGACGGCTGGCCGGGGGCGAAGTCCTGGGCGGCGCTCAAGGTGCCCCACAGCTCCTGAAAGGCAGGATTCCCCCATGTCAGAGGCCGCCAAGCACACCCTCCGTACCGTCGTACAGACCGCTGTCGGCCTGTGCGTCCTGCTGCCGGCGGTCGTCGACACCGCCGGCATCCCGGACACCCTGCCCTGGGCCGCCGGCGCGCTCGCCGTCGCCGCCGCGGTCACCAGGGTGATGGCCGTGCCCGCCGTACAGGCGCTGCTGCCCTCGTGGCTGCGGACGGGAGGTGCCGATGACCGACCCTGATCCGAACGACCCGATCACCGTCGCCCTGGAACTGGAGCGGCTGCGCGGCACGCTGGAGGCCGGGTTCGCCCGGGTCGACGGCTCTCTCGCGCTGCTCGTCCAGCGCAGCGACCAGACCGACCGGCAGCTCGCCGACCACGAGCAGCGGCTGGACGCCCTGGAGCGGACGCGGTGGCCGCTGACGAGCATCGGCGCGCTCGCCGCCGTGGCGACGGTGGTCGTCACGGCGCTGGAGATCACCGCACGCTGACACAGCACAACGCCGAAGGGCGGCCACCCCGTACGAAACGGGGTGACCGCCCTTCAGAACCAACTACTACTGGTTGTACGGACCGTAGTCGTAGTCCTCCAGCGGAACGGCCTGGCCGGAGCCGGTGCCGAACGGCGAGTAGTCGATGTCGTCGTAGCCGACGGCCGAGTACATCGCGGCCTTCGCCTCCTCGGTCGGCTCGACCCGGATGTTGCGGTAACGGGACAGACCTGTACCGGCCGGGATGAGCTTACCGATGATGACGTTCTCCTTGAGGCCGATGAGGCTGTCGGACTTGGCGTTGATCGCCGCGTCCGTCAGCACTCGGGTCGTCTCCTGGAAGGAGGCGGCCGACAGCCAGGACTCCGTCGCCAGCGAGGCCTTGGTGATACCCATGAGCTGCGGACGACCCGAAGCCGGGTGACCGCCCTCCTGGACCACACGACGGTTCTCGTGCTCGAACTTCGAGCGCTCGACCAGCTCGCCGGGCAGCAGCTCGGCGTCGCCGGACTCGATGATCGTCACGCGGCGCAGCATCTGCCGGATGATGATCTCGATGTGCTTGTCGTGGATCGACACACCCTGCGAGTTGTAGACCTTCTGGACCTCGCCGACCAGGTGGACCTGGACGGCACGCTGACCCAGGATGCGCAGCACGTCGTGCGGGTTGGTGGCACCCACGGTGAGCTTCTGGCCCACCGAGACGTGCTCGCCCTCGCTGACCAGGAGTCGGGCGCGCTTCGAGATCGGGAACGCCGTCTCGTCGCTGCCGTCGTCCGGCGTGATGACGATCTTCTTGGTCTTCTCGGTCTCCTCGATACGGACACGGCCGTCCGCCTCGGAGATCGGGGCGACACCCTTCGGGGTACGGGCCTCGAAGAGCTCGACGACACGCGGCAGACCCTGGGTGATGTCGTCACCGGCCACACCACCGGTGTGGAAGGTACGCATCGTCAGCTGGGTACCGGGCTCACCGATGGACTGGGCGGCGATGATGCCGACCGCCTCACCGATGTCGACCAGCTTGCCGGTGGCCAGCGAGCGGCCGTAGCACATGGCGCAGGTGCCGACGGCGGACTCACAGGTCAGGACCGAGCGGGTCTTGACCTCCGAGACGCCACGGGCCACCAGCTCGTCGATGAGGACGTCACCGAGGTCGGTGTTGGCCGGGGCCAGCACCACGCCGTCCACGACGATGTCCTCGGCCAGCGCACGGGCGTACACGCTGGTCTCGACGTTCTCCGCCTTGCGCAGCACGCCGTCCGCGCCGACCTCCGCGATGTGCAGCTTGAGGCCGCGCTCGGTGCCGCAGTCCTCCTCGCGGATGATGACGTCCTGCGAGACGTCCACCAGACGACGGGTCAGGTAACCCGAGTCGGCGGTACGCAGGGCGGTGTCGGCGAGACCCTTACGGGCACCGTGCGTGGAGATGAAGTACTCGAGGACGGACAGGCCCTCACGGAACGAGGCCTTGATCGGACGCGGGATGGTCTCGTTCTTCGCGTTCGACACCAGACCACGCATACCGGCGATCTGCCGCATCTGCATCATGTTTCCTCGGGCACCCGAGTCAACCATCATGAAGATGGGGTTGGTCTTGGGGAAGTTCGCGTTCATCGCCTCGGCGACCTCGTTGGTCGCCTTGGTCCAGATCGCGATGAGCTCCTGCGTGCGCTCTTCCTTGGTGATCAGACCGCGCTCGTACTGCTTCTGGACCTTCTCGTCCTGCGCCTCGTACCCGCGGACGATCTCCTTCTTCGCCTCGGGAACGACGACGTCGGAGATGGCCACGGTGACACCGGAACGGGTCGCCCAGTAGAAGCCGGCCGCCTTCAGGTTGTCGAGCGTCGCCGCCACGATGACCTTGGGGTAGCGCTCGGCCAGGTCGTTGACGATCTCGGAGAGCTGCTTCTTGCCCACCGAGTAGTCGACGAACGGGTAGTCCTCGGGCAGCAGCTCGTTGAAGAGCGCGCGGCCCAGGGTGGTGCGCAGCCGGAAGGTGTCACCGGTCTGGTACTCCGGCTCGCCCTCCTCGACGACCGGCGGGGTCCAGCCGCGCGGCGGGATGGTGCCCACCGGGAAGCGGATGTCGATCGGCGACTGCAGCGCGAGCTCGCCGGCGTCGAACGCCATGATCGCCTCGGCCGTGGAGCCGAAGGACCGGCCCTCGCCCTTGGTGTCACGCAGTTCGCCGTCGGTGGTGAGGAAGAACAGACCGAGGACCATGTCCTGGGTCGGCATCGTCACCGGACGGCCGTCGGCGGGCTTGAGGATGTTGTTCGAGGACAGCATCAGGATGCGGGCCTCGGCCTGCGCCTCCGCGGACAGCGGCAGGTGCACGGCCATCTGGTCACCGTCGAAGTCCGCGTTGAACGCGGTGCAGACGAGCGGGTGGATCTGGATGGCCTTGCCCTCGACCAGCTGCGGCTCGAAGGCCTGGATGCCGAGGCGGTGCAGGGTGGGCGCACGGTTCAGCAGCACCGGGTGCTCGGCGATGACCTCTTCGAGGACGTCGTACACGACGGTGCGGCCGCGCTCCACCATGCGCTTGGCGGACTTGATGTTCTGCGCGTGGTTGAGGTCCACGAGCCGCTTCATCACGAACGGCTTGAAGAGCTCCAGCGCCATCGCCTTCGGCAGACCGCACTGGTGCAGCTTCAGCTGCGGACCGACGACGATCACGGAACGCGCGGAGTAGTCCACACGCTTGCCGAGCAGGTTCTGACGGAAACGACCCTGCTTGCCCTTCAGCATGTCGCTGAGGGACTTCAGCGGGCGGTTGCCGGGACCGGTGACCGGGCGGCCACGACGGCCGTTGTCGAACAGCGCGTCGACGGCCTCCTGGAGCATGCGCTTCTCGTTGTTCACGATGATCTCGGGCGCACCGAGGTCGAGAAGGCGCTTCAGTCGGTTGTTGCGGTTGATCACACGGCGGTACAGATCGTTCAGGTCGGAGGTCGCGAAGCGGCCACCGTCCAGCTGCACCATCGGGCGAAGGTCCGGCGGGATGACCGGCACGCAGTCCAGCACCATGCCCTTGGGGCTGTTGCTGGTCTGCAGGAACGCGGAGACGACCTTCAGGCGCTTGAGCGCACGGGTCTTCTTCTGGCCCTTGCCGGTACGGATGATCTCGCGGAGGCGCTCGGCCTCCTCGTCGAGGTCGAAGGACTCCAGGCGCTTCTGCAGCGCCGCGGCACCCATCGAGCCGTCGAAGTACGTGCCGAAGCGGTCACGCAGCTCGCGGTAGAGGAGCTCGTCGCCCTCCAGGTCCTGGACCTTGAGGTTCTTGAAGCGGGTCCACACCTCGTCGAGGCGGTCGATCTCGCGCTGCGAACGGTCGCGCAGCTGCTTCATCTCGCGCTCGGCACCCTCGCGCACCTTGCGGCGCACGTCGGCCTTGGCGCCCTCGGCCTCCAGCTCGGCCAGGTCGCTTTCCAGCTTCTTGGCGCGGGCCTCCAGGTCGGCGTCCCGGCGGTTCTCGACCTGCTGGCGCTCCACGGAGACGTGCGCCTCCAGGGAGGGCAGGTCGCGGGTACGACGCTCCTCGTCGACGTACGTGATCATGTACGCCGCGAAGTAGATGACCTTCTCGAGGTCCTTGGGGGCCAGGTCGAGCAGGTAGCCCAGCCGGCTCGGGACACCCTTGAAGTACCAGATGTGCGTGACGGGCGCGGCCAGCTCGATGTGGCCCATCCGCTCACGGCGCACCTTGGCGCGGGTCACCTCGACGCCGCAGCGCTCACAGATGATGCCCTTGAAGCGGACGCGCTTGTACTTGCCGCAGTAGCACTCCCAGTCCCGGGTGGGGCCGAAGATCTTCTCGCAGAAGAGCCCGTCCTTTTCCGGCTTGAGGGTGCGGTAGTTGATGGTCTCGGGCTTCTTGACCTCGCCGTGGCTCCACTGACGGATGTCGTCAGCGGTGGCCAGGCCGATCCGGAGCTCGTCGAAGAAGTTGACGTCGAGCACTATGCGTCAATCCCTCTCAGGGTTGTGAGTCTTTGGTCTGAACGGGGGCCTGGGGGTCGGCGGGGGCCTCACACGGTGGTGAAGCCCCTACCGGACTCCCGTCAGACCTCTTCGACGCTGCTCGGCTCGCGCCGGGACAGGTCGATGCCGAGCTCCTCCGCAGCGCGGAAGACGTCCTCGTCGGTGTCACGCATCTCGATGGACATACCGTCGCTGGACAGCACCTCCACGTTCAGGCAGAGCGACTGCATCTCCTTGATGAGGACCTTGAAGGACTCGGGGATGCCGGGCTCGGGGATGTTCTCGCCCTTGACGATGGCCTCGTAGACCTTCACGCGGCCGGTGACGTCGTCGGACTTGATGGTCAGCAGCTCCTGGAGGGCGTAGGCGGCGCCGTACGCCTCCAGCGCCCACACCTCCATCTCGCCGAACCGCTGGCCACCGAACTGGGCCTTACCACCCAGCGGCTGCTGGGTGATCATCGAGTACGGGCCGGTCGAACGCGCGTGCAGCTTGTCGTCGACCAGGTGGTGGAGCTTGAGGATGTACATGTAGCCGATGGAGATCGGGTCCGGGAACGGCTCACCGGAACGGCCGTCGAACAGCCGCGCCTTGCCGGTCGGCTGCACCAGGCGGTCGCCGTCGCGGTTCGGGATGGTGTGCTGGAGCAGACCCGCCAGCTCGTCCTCGCGGGCACCGTCGAAGACCGGGGTGGCGACGTTGGTGCGCGGGGCGACCTGGTCGGCGCCGATGACCTGGAGCCGCTGGGCCCAGTCGTCGGCGAGACCGGAGACGTCCCAGCCTCGGCTGGCGAGCCAGCCGAGGTGGATCTCCAGGACCTGTCCCGGGTTCATTCGGGACGGCACACCGAGCGGGTTGAGGATGATGTCGACCGGAGTTCCGTCCTCGAGGAACGGCATGTCCTCGATGGGAAGGATCTTCGAGATGACACCCTTGTTGCCGTGGCGGCCGGCGAGCTTGTCACCGTCGGTGATCTTGCGCTTCTGCGCGACGTAGACGCGGACCAGCTGGTTCACGCCCGGCGGCAGCTCGTCGCCCTCCTCGCGGTCGAAGACGCGCACACCGATGATCTTGCCGATCTCGCCGTGCGGCACCTTCAGCGAGGTGTCACGGACCTCACGGGCCTTCTCACCGAAGATCGCACGGAGCAGGCGCTCCTCCGGCGTCAGCTCGGTCTCACCCTTGGGCGTGACCTTGCCGACGAGGATGTCACCGGCGACGACCTCGGCACCGATCCGGATGATGCCGCGCTCGTCGAGGTCGGCGAGGACCTCCTCGGAGACGTTCGGGATATCCCGGGTGATCTCCTCGGGGCCGAGCTTGGTGTCACGGGCGTCGACCTCGTGCTCCTCGATGTGGATCGAGGAAAGGACGTCGTCCTGCACGAGGCGCTGCGACAGGATGATCGCGTCCTCGTAGTTGTGACCCTCCCACGGCATGAACGCCACGAGCAGGTTCTTGCCCAGGGCCATCTCGCCGTTCTCGGTGGCCGGACCGTCGGCCAGGACCTGGCCCTCGATGATCCGGTCGCCCTCGTCGACGATGACCTTCTGGTTGACCGAGGTGCCCTGGTTGGAGCGGGCGAACTTGGCCAGGCGGTACGTGATGTACGTGCCGTCGTCGTTGGCGGTGGTGATGTAGTCCGCGGAGACCTCCTGGACCACACCCGCCTTCTCGGCCTTGACCACGTCGCCGGCGTCGACGGCGGAGCGGTACTCCATGCCGGTGCCGACGAGCGGGGACTCGCTCTTGATCAGCGGCACGGCCTGACGCATCATGTTCGCGCCCATGAGGGCACGGTTGGCGTCGTCGTGCTCGAGGAACGGGATCATGGCGGTCGCGACCGACACCATCTGGCGCGGCGAGACGTCCATGTAGTCCACGTCGTCACCGGCGACGTAGTCGACCTCGCCGCCACGGCGGCGGACCAGGACGCGGGCCTCGGAGAAGCGCATGTCGTCGTTGAGGCCGGCGTTGGCCTGCGCGATGACGAAGCGGTCCTCCTCGTCGGCGGTCAGGTAGTCCACCTCGTCGGTGACCTGGCCGTCGACGACCTTGCGGTACGGGGTCTCGACGAAACCGAACGCGTTGACGCGACCGTAGGAGGCGAGCGAGCCGATCAGACCGATGTTCGGGCCTTCGGGGGTCTCGATCGGGCACATGCGGCCGTAGTGCGACGGGTGCACGTCACGGACCTCGAAGCCGGCCCGCTCACGGGAGAGACCACCCGGGCCAAGAGCCGACAGACGGCGCTTGTGGGTGAGACCCGACAGCGGGTTGTTCTGGTCCATGAACTGGGACAGCTGGCTGGTGCCGAAGAACTCCTTGATGGAGGCGACGACCGGCCGGATGTTGATCAGGGTCTGCGGCGTGATCGCCTCGACGTCCTGGGTCGTCATGCGCTCACGGACGACGCGCTCCATACGGGCCAGACCGGTGCGGACCTGGTTCTGGATGAGCTCGCCGACGCTGCGCAGACGACGGTTGCCGAAGTGGTCGATGTCGTCGGTCTCGACGACGATGGTCGTGCCGCTGTCACCGACCGTCTCGGTCTCGCCGGCGTGCAGCTTCACCAGGTACTTGATCGTCGAGATGACGTCCTCGACGGTCAGGACGCCCGCGTCGAGCGGAGCCTCCGCACCCAGCTTCTTGTTGACCTTGTAGCGGCCGACCTTGGCGAGGTCGTAGCGCTTCGGGTTGAAGTACAGGTTCTCGAGCAGCGTCTGCGCGGCCTCACGCGTGGGGGGCTCGCCCGGACGCAGCTTGCGGTAGATGTCGAGCAGCGCGTCGTCCTGGCCCTGGGTGTGGTCCTTCTCCAGGGTGGCGCGCATCGACTCGTACTCGCCGAACTCCTCGAGGATCTGCTCGGTGGTCCAGCCGAGCGCCTTCAGGAGGACGGTGACGGACTGCTTGCGCTTGCGGTCGATACGGACACCGACCATGTCGCGCTTGTCGATCTCCATCTCCAGCCAGGCACCCCGGGACGGGATGATCTTGGCGGAGAAGATGTCCTTGTCGGACGTCTTGTCGATGGAGGAGTCGAAGTAGACACCGGGCGAGCGGACCAGCTGCGACACCACGACACGCTCGGTGCCGTTGATCACGAAGGTGCCCTTGTGCGTCATGAGCGGGAAGTCGCCCATGAAGACCGTCTGGGACTTGATCTCGCCGGTCTCGTTGTTGGTGAACTCGGCCGTGACGAAGAGCGGGGCGGCGTACGTGAAGTCGCGCTCCTTGCACTCGTCGATGCTGTTCTTCGGCGGCTCGAAGCGGTGGTCGCGGAACGTCAGCGACATCGACCCGGAGAAGTCCTCGATCGGGGAGATCTCCTCGAAGATCTCCTCCAGACCGGACTTGGTGGGGACGTCCTGACCGGACTCCAGAGCCTCCTCGACCCGACTCTGCCAGGCGGTGTTCCCGAGCAGCCAGTCAAAGCTCTCGGTCTGCAGCGCGAGCAGGTTGGGAACCTCGAGAGGCTCCTTGATCTTTGCAAAAGAGATGCGCAGCGGGGCAGTGCTGGCGCCGTTGTTCATATTCGCGTTCGAGGCAGTGCGCGAGGCGGCCAAGAGGGGGTCCTTCCGAGGGCTCGGACTCACTACGCGCTCCCCGGTCCCTTCCCGGACACAGAGACAGAAACCCCAGTTCAGAGGAGGTTCGGTCGTCGGCGTTCGGGTGAGGGCAGACCCCTGGTGACGGGCAGGGGAAGGCTAACAGGCAGCGCAAAGGGTCAGTGTAGCCACTTGGCACACTGATGTCCAGTCCCCATTTTCTGAGACCCTCTTCATCGTCAACGCCTGCGTCATGCCTGCCCTCAACGCACGTTGATACTGCCCTCTTCGTCGCCGATCCATGCCTCGGATTCGGACCGTTCTGGCGACGCGTCCTGAGAATTGCGCGCTGCGTGCGGTTCGTCAAGGCCCCTCTGCGCAAACCCGGTGCGCCGGAGACACGACGAAGATCACCATACCCCTCGCCGTCACAGGAGCAAGGCAACCGCGGTCGCCCTTCCGGGAACGCCGAAGAGCGACCACCCGGATGGATGATCGCTCTTCGCGGTCTGCGCGTTACAGCCCCCGAGGGGGTGTTTCAGCACACAGAGGTCTGCTCGACCTCAGAGGCCTTACTTGACCTCGACGGAGGCGCCGGCGCCCTTGAGGGACTCGGCGGCCTTCTCGGCGGCGTCCTTGGCGACCTTCTCGAGAACGGCCTTCGGGGCGCCGTCCACGAGGTCCTTGGCCTCCTTCAGACCGAGGGAGGTCAGCTCACGCACGACCTTGATGACCTGGATCTTCTTGTCGCCGGCGCCGGTGAGGATGACGTCGAACTCGTCCTTCTCCTCGACGGCCTCGGCGGGGGCGGCCGGGCCGGCCGGGCCCGCGACGGCAACCGCGGCGGCGGCGGTGACGTCGAACTTCTCCTCGAACGCCTTCACGAACTCGGAGAGCTGGATCAGGGTCATCGTCTCGAACTCGGCGAGCAGTTCGTCCTGGGTGAGAGCCACGATGGCTTTCCTTCCACTAATTCGGCTGGTGCCGGATGTACATGTCTGGCGGGCGTACGTTCGGCCCGCTACGACCTCTGCCTCAGGCGGGACGCCTCAGGCGGCGGTCATTTCGCGAGCCGAGTTACTCGGCACCGCCCTGCTCGTCCTGCTTGGCGCGAAGCGCGTCCACGGTGCGGACGAGCTTCGACGGGAGCGCCTGGAAGAGCTGTGCAGTCTGCGTCTGCTTGCCCTTCAGGGCGCCCGCCAGCTTGGCGAGCAGAACCTCGCGGGACTCGAGGTCCGCAAGCTTCTTGATCTCGTCGGCGGAGAGCGCCTTGCCGTCAAGGACACCGCCCTTGATGACGAGGTTCGGGTTGTCCTTGGCGAAGTCACGAAGACCCTTCGCCGACGTCACCGGGTCACCGGTGATGAAGGCGACCGCCGTCGGACCGTTGAACAGGTCGTCGAGCGTCGAGATCCCGGCCTCGTTGGCCGCAATCTTGGTCAGCGTGTTCTTCACCACGGCGTACTGGGCGTCTTCACCGAGCGACCGGCGCAGCGTCTTGAGCTGCGCCACGGTGAGACCCCGGTACTCGGTCAGCACGGCGGCGTTCGAGCTACGGAACTGCTCCGTGAGCTCGGCCACCGCGGCAGCCTTGTCGGGCCTTGCCATAGAGCGTCGGCCTCCTTCCGGGTGATGAGGACCGCTCAGAAGGGGCTGAGGAAAACGAAACGCCCCGGCGCAGGCGCACGGGGCGTAGCTCGACCGAAACCACACACGCGATGCATGCGTCTCCGGGAGCACTTCCACAGTCACCTGCGCGGGTCGTCCGCGGTTCAGCGGATCCTTCGGCCACCGCACACCCTTACGAGCACACGGCAACGACCAGCGGTCTTTGGCTTCTGTAGGAGAGTACGGGACCGGCACGCCGTCGAGCAAATCCGCGCCACGACAACGCGCCCCAAAGGGGCGCGGGGCCGTACCGATGTGCGGCTGCCGCCGCGCGGGCGCGACCAGCCCCCACCGGCCGTCAGCCGAACAGCCACCCTTCCGCCCCTACCCCTCCCGGAAGTCGACCCGACGGCTCAGGACGTCAGCCCGCTCGCGCCCTGCGTCTTGAGCAGCGTCGTGAAGTCCGCGGTGTCGCCGGCCGGCGGCTTCTGCGCGCTGACCTTCACGCCGTAGTCGCTGTAGTGCGCGGTCTGGGTCATCGCGCCGTTCGCCGTGTCGGCCTTCTCGGTCTTCTTGACCAGCAGGTCCTGGGCGTTGACCCAGATGTCGACGGTCTCGGTGCTGACGCCGGCCTGGGTGAGCTGCTTCTTCAGGGCGGCCAGCTGGCCCGCCGTGAGGCTGCTGCTCTGCCCGGCCAGGTCGGCCACGTTCACCGTGCCCGCGTAGTGGGTGGTGGCCTGGCCGTCGACCTTCTCCTCGCCGACCTTCTGCACGTCGCCGGAGGCCAGCAGCATCTGCACGGACTTGTTGGGCGTGGTGTTCTGCATCTGGTCCTTGAGCAGCGCGCCCGAGCCGCCGGCGACGGAGGCCAGGTCGCCGTACCCGTACCGGATCCAGTGCTTGCCGCCGGTCTGCGCGGCGAACGTGTCGCTCATCTTCGCGTAGTAGGCGTCGGGCAGATAGCGGGCCTCCATCGACGTCGTGCCGAGCTTCCGCATCAGCTCGGCCGTGCTGCCGCCGGTGTAGGTGATGGTGACCGTGCCGGTTATGCCGTCGCCCCAGGCGAGGCTGCCGTTCGTCGTCATGGACAGCAGGGAGCCCATGGTCGTGGTGGAGCGGACCCGGGCGGAGTCGGCGCTGTCGGTGGACTTCTCCGCGGAGCGCAGTGCTGCGATGGGGCTGACCCGGGTCGCGGCGCGGGCACCGGCCCTGTCCTCCTTGCCGGAGCCTCCGGAGCCCGTGGACCCCCCGGAACCGCCCGCGGAACTGCAGGCGGCCACCCCGGTCAGCGCGGCCGCCACCGCGATCGAGACGACCGTACGACGTACCTGCCCGCTCTTCATCCCGCCCACCCCCATGAAGGTCCCGTACCCCGACGCTAACCCAGGGCACCGACAACGCGCCGAGAGTCGCACAAACAGCAGGACGGGCCCCGCAACCCTTTCGGTTGCGGGGCCCGTCCTGATGCTGTCGCGTCCCTGACGCGGCTACCGGACCGAGCGCGGGGCTCAGACGGCGGCCGGGTCCTCCTCGACGAGGAGGTTGCGGGTGCGGTTCGGGTCGACCGGGATGCCGGGGCCCATGGTGGTGCTGACGGCGGCCTTCTTGATGTAGCGGCCCTTGGCGGCGGACGGCTTCAGACGGAGGATCTCCTCCAGCGCGGCGCCGTAGTTCTCCACCAGCTTGTCGTCCTCGAAGGACGTCTTGCCGATGATGAAGTGCAGGTTCGAGTGCTTGTCGACGCGGAACTCGATCTTGCCGCCCTTGATCTCGGTCACAGCCTTCGCGGTGTCCGGGGTCACGGTGCCGGTCTTCGGGTTCGGCATCAGACCACGCGGGCCGAGGACGCGGCCGAGGCGGCCGACCTTGCCCATGAGGTCCGGGGTGGCGACGACGGCGTCGAAGTCCAGACGGCCCTTCGCCACCTCGTCGATCAGCTCGTCGGCGCCGACGATGTCGGCGCCCGCGGCACGCGCGGCCTCGGCACGGTCACCGGTCGCGAAGACCAGGACCCGGGCGGTCTTGCCGGTGCCGTGCGGGAGGTTCACGGTGCCACGGACCATCTGGTCGGCCTTGCGCGGGTCGACACCCAGGCGGAAGGCGACCTCGACGGTGCCGTCGAACTTGGTCGTGGAGGTCTCCTTGGCGAGACGGACGGCCTCGAGCGGGGCGTACAGCTTCTCCCGGTCGATCTTCTCGTCCGCAGCGCGAAGGGCCTTGCTGCGCTTGCTCACAACTTGCTCCTGTGTGTTCTGAAGGAGTCGTGGTGTACGGGCCGAGCAGGCCCTACCACGGTGGTTCTACGAAGGTGGGGTTCAGCCCTCGACCGTGATGCCCATGGAACGGGCGGTGCCGGCGATGATCTTCGCGGCGGCGTCCAGGTCGTTGGCGTTCAGGTCGGGGAGCTTGGTCGTGGCGATCTCGCGGACCTGCGCCTCGGTGATCTTGGCGACCTTGGTCTTGTGCGGCTCGCCGGAGCCCTTCTCGACACCAGCGGCCTTGAGGATCATCTTCGCGGCCGGCGGGGTCTTGGTGACGAAGGTGAAGGAACGGTCCTCGTAGACCGTGATCTCCACCGGGATGACCCAGCCACGCTGCGACTCGGTCGCGGCGTTGTAGGCCTTGCAGAACTCCATGATGTTGACGCCGTGCTGACCGAGCGCGGGGCCGACCGGCGGAGCCGGGTTCGCCGCACCGGCGTTGATCTGGAGCTTGATGAGCCCCGTGACCTTCTTCTTCTTGGGAGGCATAGCTCTCCGGGTCCTTTCATTTCGGGTCCTGCCTGCGCGAGGGGACCAACCCGAACGCAGGCATACCGCACAACGATAACGGGTATAGATGCGCGGCCAAAAACGAACAGGTCAGGGGGCTCCCCTTGAAGCCGACCCTGACCAGTCCTACCTAGGGGCGCGAGGAACTGCGCGACCAGCCCCCACGCACCCGCAGTCGAACGACCAGCGACTCAGTTCTTCTGAATCTGGTCGAACGAAAGCTCGACAGGCGTCTCACGCCCGAAGATCTCCACCAGACCCTTGACCTTCTTCGAGTCCGGGTTGATCTCGTTGATCGTCGCCTGCAGCGTGGCGAACGGACCGTCGGTCACCGTCACCGAGTCGCCCACCTCGAAGTCCAGCACCTGGACCTCGACCTTGCGCTGCGGCGCCGGCTTGCCCTCGGCCTCGGCCGCCTCGCGTGCCGCCTTCTCCTCGGCCTCCGGCGCGAGCATCTTGACGATCTCGTCCAGGGTCAGCGGGTAGGGGTCGTACGCGTTGCCGACGAAGCCGGTGACGCCGGGGGTGTTGCGGACAACGCCCCACGACTCGTTGGTCAGGTCCATACGGACGAGCACGTAACCGGGCAGCTTGTTCTGCTTGATGGTCTTGCGGTCGCCGTTCTTGATCTGGACGACCTCTTCCTGCGGCACCTCGGCCTGGAAGATGTAGTCCTCGACGTTCAGCGAGACGGCGCGCTGCTCCAGATTGGTCTTCACGCGGTTCTCGTAGCCGGCGTACGTGTGGATGACGTACCACTCGCCGGGGAGCAGTCGCAGCTCCTCGCGCAGTGCCTGGACGGGGTCGACCGGCTCGGCGGGCTCTTCCTCGACGAGCTCGTCCGCGACGGCCTCGTCTTCCGCTTCCTCGTCCTCGACGTCCTCGACGTGGACCGCGGTCTCCTCGGCCGGCTCCCCCAGTTCGGCTTCGGCAGCCTCGAACTCGTCCTGCTCGTCCGCGCCCTCGACGATGTCCAGCTCGTCTTCGACGGCCTCTTCGGGCTCGACGGCCTCGACGGCGTCGTTCAGGTTCGGGTCAGACACGATGGCTGCTTCTTCCTGGATACATAGAGGTGGAACATGCGAAAACGGGCGCCGGTACCACGGCGCCCTTCGCTCTGTGCTCAGCCGAAGACGTACTTGGCCGCGTGGTTGAGTCCATAGTCAATCACGGTCACCAGAGCGATCATGATCGTGACGAAGAAGATCACCACAGTGGTGTACGACGTCAACTGGTTACGAGTCGGCCAGACGACCTTGCGGAGTTCCGCGATGATCTGGCGGTAGAAGGTGCCGAGACGCTTCAGCGGGCCCTTCTTGGCACGCTTACCGCCCTTGCGGCCCTTCTTCTTGGACTCCTGCACCTCATCGGCATCAGGCGTGTCGATGGAGCCCACGGCGTCCGTCATTCGTCCTCACCTGGTCCCGGGTCATGGCCGTGCCGCGCCCGGTTTCTGGAGCCGCACGGCGGTGCAATGCTTGTACGTACATGCGCACACATCCTGGCGGTGTGTGTAGCAGGGCCGGAGGGACTTGAACCCCCAACCGCCGGTTTTGGAGACCGGTGCTCTACCAATTGAGCTACGACCCTTCGTGTGTCCCCCAACGTACCGCATCCGGCCGGGTGCTCGTTGTGCACCGGCTCAGGCACGGCTGTTGAAGGCCAACGAGGTGAGAGTGTACGTGGTCCGCGGCGCCGCGTCGAACAGAAAGTGGCAGTCCTGGGGGACCGTACGGAAGATCGTCCTGGCCGGGGGCCGGATCCGCACGCTTGTTCACGGTTCGGCCCGTGGTTGTTCAGTCTGTGAAACCGGCGTGCCGGGCAGGTTTCCGGTCTGAAACGATAGGCCCCATGAGCGCTGCAACCCCTCCCACCGAGCGCCGGGTCTCCGCCCGAGTCGGCGCGATCTCCGAGTCCGCCACCCTCGCCGTGGACGCCAAGGCCAAGGCCCTCAAGGCCGCCGGGCGCCCGGTGATCGGCTTCGGCGCCGGTGAGCCCGACTTCCCGACGCCGGACTACATCGTCGAGGCCGCCATCGAGGCCTGCAAGAACCCGAAGTACCACCGCTACACGCCGGCCGGCGGTCTGCCCGAGCTGAAGGCCGCGATCGCCGCGAAGACGCTGCGCGACTCCGGCTACGAGGTCGACGCCTCCCAGGTCCTCGTCACCAACGGCGGCAAGCAGGCCATCTACGAGGCCTTCGCCGCGATCCTGGACCCGGGCGACGAGGTCATCGTCCCCGCCCCGTACTGGACGACCTACCCGGAGTCCATCCGGCTGGCCGGCGGTGTCCCGGTCGAGGTCGTCGCGGACGAGACCACCGGCTACCGCGTCTCCGTGGAGGAGCTGGAGGCGGCCCGCACCGAGAAGACGAAGGTCGTGCTCTTCGTCTCCCCGTCCAACCCGACCGGCGCGGTCTACAGCGAGGCCGAGACCGAGGTGATCGGCCGCTGGGCCGTGGACCACGGCCTGTGGGTCCTCACGGACGAGATCTACGAGCACCTGGTCTACGGCGACGCGAAGTTCACCTCGCTGCCGGCGATCCTGCCCGAGCTGCGCGACAAGTGCATCGTGGTCAACGGCGTGGCGAAGACGTACGCCATGACCGGCTGGCGGGTCGGCTGGGTCATCGGCCCCAAGGACGTCGTCAAGGCGGCCACCAACCTCCAGTCGCACGCCACCTCCAACGTCTCCAACGTGGCGCAGGTCGCCGCCCTGGCCGCCGTCTCCGGCGACCTGGCGGCCGTGGCGAAGATGCGCGAGGCCTTCGACCGGCGCCGCCAGACGATCGTGCGGATGCTGAACGAGATCGACGGCGTGCTCTGCCCGGAGCCCGAGGGCGCCTTCTACGCGTACCCGTCGGTCAAGGCGCTGCTCGGCAAGGAGATCCGCGGCCGGCGCCCGGCCTCCTCGGTGGAGCTGGCCGAGCTGATCCTGGAGGAGGCCGAGGTCGCGGTCGTCCCGGGCGAGGCCTTCGGCACGCCCGGCTACCTGCGCCTGTCGTACGCGCTGGGTGACGAGGACCTCGCCGAGGGCGTGAGCCGGATGCAGAAGCTGCTGGCGGAGGCCAGGGACTGACGTCACCGACGTCCGCTGCGAAAACACGCTCCACGCGCGCGTGCGGGCCGTCTCCTCCGGGGAGGCGGCCCGTTCTCGTGTCCGGTCCGCGGTGCGCTCTCGTGTGCGAGCAAGGCCACTAACGGGGAATCCGCTACCGGTACGGCAGCCGCGTACGGCAGGATCCTGGAATGGAGCACGTACGTGATGTCACTGAGCTGCCGAAAGCTCATCTGCATCTGCACTTCACCGGTTCGATGCGGCCGGAAACCGTCCTGGAACTGGCCGACAAGTACGGCGTGCGCCTCCCCGAGGCGCTGACCGAAGCCCTGACCAGCGGCGAACCACCGAGACTGCGGGCCACCGACGAGCGGGGCTGGTTCCGCTTCCAGCGGCTGTACGACGCCGCGCGCTCCTGCCTGAGAGAGCCCGAGGACATCCGGCGGCTGGTGCGGGAGGCCGCCGAGGAGGATCTCAGGGACGGTTCGGGCTGGCTGGAGATCCAGGTGGACCCGACGTCGTACGCCCCGCGGCTCGGCGGTCTGATCCCGGCCCTGGAGATCATCCTGGACGCGGTCGAGACGACCTCCCGGGAGACCGGCCTCGGCATGCGTGTCCTGGTGGCCGCGAACCGCATGAAGCACCCCCTGGACGCACGCACCCTGGCCCGGCTCGCCGTCCGGTACGCGGACCGGGGCGTGGTCGGCTTCGGGCTGTCGAACGACGAGCGGCGGGGCATGGCGCGGGACTTCGACCGGGCGTTCCACATCGCGCGCGAGGGCGGCCTGCTGGCGGCCCCGCACGGCGGCGAGCTGACCGGCCCGGCGTCGGTCCGGGACTGCCTGGACGACCTGCACGCCACCCGGATCGGGCACGGTGTGCGGGCGGCGGAGGACCCGAGGCTGCTCAAGCGCCTGGCGGACCGGGAGATCACCTGCGAGGTGTGCCCGGCCTCCAACGTGGCCCTGGGCGTCTACGAGAAGCCCGAGGACGTCCCGCTGCGCACGCTCTTCGAGGCGGGCGTCCCGATGGCCCTGGGCGCCGACGACCCGCTCCTGTTCGGCTCCCGGCTGGCCGCGCAGTACGACATCGCGCGCGTGCACCACGGCTTCACGGACGCGGAACTGGCGGAACTGGCCCGCCAGTCGGTCCGGGGCTCGGCGGCACCGGAGGACGTGAAGGCCAAGCTCCTCGCGGACATCGACGCCTGGCTCGTCGCCCCGGTGTCCTGATTCCGGATCACGCCCCGGCGGCAGGGCGGGCGCGCTCCTCGGCGACGGAGAGCCCGCCCAGCAGGGTGCGGGCGAGCCGGGCGGCGAACTGGTCCACCGGCGGGCGCTCGCCGGTCGGGGTCGCGTCGTAGGCGAAGACGCGCTGGACACAGGCGCCGAGCAGCAGGACGGCGGCGGCGGAGGTGTCGGCGTCGGGGCGGATCCGGCCGGCGGTCTGTTCGGCGCGCAGATACGCGTCCAGGGCCTCGATCGGGACGTGCGGCCCCGCGCCGATGGTGCGCAGCTTGTCGTCGAGCTTCCGCTTGAGCTGCCGTTCGGCGTACAGGGACGCGGCGATCGGGAAGCTCTCCTCGTAGAAGAGGGCGGCCTGCCGGGCGATCCGGGTGAGGTTCTCCTCCAGGGTGCCCCGGCCGGGTTCGACGGTGAGCTCGCCCAGCAGCGGGACGAGCTGCGGCAGCCGTTCGGCGAGCACGTGCACGAACAGCTCTTCCTTGCTGGGGAAGTACTTGTAGAGGGCGGCCTCGGAGCAGCCGGCCGCCCGGGCGATCTCCTTGGTGGTGGCGCGGGCCAGCCCGACGGTGAGCATCAGCTCGTGGGCGGCGTCGAGGATGCGGACGCGGGCCGGTTTCTGCTCCATGGCATCCAAGGATCACATGCCCCTTCCAGCGGCTTCGACGGACTTCCCCGAAGGGCCTTGACTGGTGAGTGAATGCTTACCCACTCTAGGAGGAGACGGAGGTGAGTGAATACTCACCCACCACTTTTGCCGTCACCACTCTTGCTGTGCTGGAACGGGAGCAGTCATGAATCTCACTGTGTTCGGCGCGACCGGCGGGATCGGCCGGGAGCTCGTCCGTCAGGCGCTGGCGTCCGGCCACCGGGTCACGGCGGTCGTCCGCGACCCCGCCCGGCTGACCGTGACCGGCACGGGCCTGGAGGTGGTCCGCGCGGACCTCACGGACCCCGAGGTGATCCGCCCGGCGCTGACCGGCCGGAACGCGGTCCTGTCCGGCCTGGGCCCGCGCGGCCGGGGCGACGCCGGTGTCGCCGCCCGGCTGACCCGCACGGTCCTGGCCGCCATGGAGGCGGAGGCCGTACGACGGCTGGTGGTGGTCAGCGCGGCGCCGGTGGGCCCGGAACCGGACGACGGCCTCCTGGACCGCTCCATGCGCGGTCTGGTCTCCACCATCCTCAGGCCGGTCTACGACGACCTGCGCGAGATGGAGGCGGAGCTGTCCCGCAGCGGCACGGACTGGACCTCCGTGCGCCCGCCGCGCCTGCAGGACAAGCCGCTGACCGGGACCTACCGCACGGTGGTGGGCGGCTTCCCGCGCAAGGGACGCTTCATCGCGCGGGCGGACGTGGCCCACGCGATGCTCGCGGTGATCGAGGACGCCGGGACGGTGAAGCAGGGGGTGGGAGTGGCGTACTGAGCCTCGTGACTCCTGCCCCTCCAGAGGTTCTTGCCTCTCTAGAGGCTCACGCCGACGGTCACCGGCTCGTTGACCAGGGTCACGCCGAAGGCTTCCCGGACCCCGGCGACGACCTCCCGCGCCAGTGCCAGCAGGTCCTCGGCGGTGGCCCCGCCCCGGTTCGTCAGCGCCAGCGTGTGCTTCGTGGAGATCCTGGCCGCGCCGCTGCCGTAGCCCTTGGTGAACCCGGCCTTGTCGATCAGCCAGGCCGCCGAGGTCTTGGTACGCCCGTCCCCCGCCGGGTAGGCGGGCGGCTCGGCCGCGTCCCCCAGCCGCTCCCGCACGCGCGCGTGGAAGGCGGCGAACTGCTCGTCCGTGAGGATCGGGTTGGTGAAGAAGGACCCCGCCGACCAGGTGTCGTGGTCCTCGGGATCCAGCACCATCCCCTTCCCGGCGCGCAGCTTGAGCACCGCCTCGCGGACCTCGGCGAGCGGTACCCGGTCCCCCGGCTCCACCCCGAGCGCCCGCGCGGCCTCCGCGTACCGCACCGGCGCCGACAGCCCGCCGGCGTCCTCGAGTCCGAACCGGACGCGCAGCACGACGTACCGCTCGGGGTCGGCCTTGAACCGGCTGTGCCGGTACGAGAACGCGCACTCCGCGTTGGTCAGCGTCACCGCCTCACCGGCCCGCCGGTCGTACGCGACGACCTCCGTGACGGTCGCGGAGACCTCCTGCCCGTACGCCCCCACGTTCTGGATGGGCGTGGCACCGGCGGAGCCCGGGATCCCGGCGAGGCACTCGATGCCCGCGAGGCCGGCTTCGACGGTGCGGGCGACCGCGTCGGTCCACACCTCGCCGGCCGCCAGCTCCAGCGTCGTACCGCGCAGTTCGAAGCCGGTGGTGGCGATGCGCAGGGCGGTGCCGTCGAAGCCCTTGTCGCCGATGACCAGGTTCGAGCCGCCGCCGATGACCAGCAACGGGGTCCCGCTGTCGTCGGCCGCGCGGACGGCGGCGATCACCTCGGCGTCGGTGGTCGCGGTGACCAGCCGGGTGGCGGGGCCGCCGAGCCGGAAGGTGGTGAGGGGGGCGAGGGGGGCGTCGTGGAGTTCCTGCACGCGCCCAAGACTACGAGACGCCACCGACAGTCCCGCCGCCACGAGCCGCACGCGCGCGTGGGGCCCCGTCCGCCAGGAACGGGGCCCCACGCGCGCGTACCGTCAGCCGTCGTAAGCCGCTGTCAGCCGCCGACGGTCTCCAGCGCCGGGGCCGGCTCGCCCTCGGCGACGAGCCGCGCGGCGCGCCGCCGGCCGGGGATGGCCAGGGCCGCGATCCCGGCGACGACCACCACGGCCGAGCCGGTGTACAGGGCGGGCTTCAGCCCGTCGACGAAGCTCTGGGCGCTCTCGTAGCCGCCCTGGGCGGAGAAGATGGACGACATGACCGCGACACCGAGTGCGCCGCCGACCTCGCGCAGCGCGTTGTTGGCGCCGGAGGCGATGCCCTGTTCCTGCGGCCGTACGGCGGACATCACCAGGTTGGCGGCCGGGGCGAAGTACAGGGCCATGCCGATGCCGCTGACGATCAGGCCGGGCAGCTGGGCGCCGTAGGAGGCGTCGGCGGTGACGACATAGGCCAGGTAGCCGAGCCCGGCGGCCTGCAGGAAGAGTCCGGCCGCGACGACCGGGCGGCCGCCTATGCGGTCGGACAGGATGCCCGCGATCGGCGCGACGATCATCGGCATGCCGGTCCAGGGCAGCATCCGGAGGCCCGCCTCGGTGGGCGAGTAGCCGAGCACGCCCTGCATGTACTGGCTGAGCAGGAAGATCGAGCCGAACATCCCGAGGAACATCAGGAGGCTGGCCGCGTTGATCCCGGAGAAGGCGCGGGAGCGGAAGAGCCGCATCGGCAGCATGGGGTTCTTGGCGCGGCTGCCGTGGAAGACGAAGCCGACGAGCAGGGCGGCGCCCGCGAACAGCCCGGTGAGCACGAGCGGGCTGGTCCAGCCGTCGGCGGGGCCGCGCACCAGGCCGTAGACGATCCCGAAGAGACCGCCGCTGGCGAGCAGGGTGCCGGGGACGTCGAGCGGGGCGCCGGTGCCGTGGGACTCGGCGAGGCGGAGGCGGGCGAGCGGCAGCAGGGCGAGGCCGAGCGGCACGTTCAGCCAGAAGATCCAGTGCCAGGACACGTGTTCGGTGAGGCTGCCGCCGATGAGCGGCCCGGAGGCGACCGCGAGCCCGTTGACGGCACCCCAGATGCCGTACGCCATCCCGCGCCTGGCCTCGGGCACGGCGGCCGTCAGCAGGGTGAGGGTGAGCGGCATCATGATCGCCGCGCCGACGCCCTGCACCGCGCGGGCGGCGATCAGGGAGTCGATGCCGGGCGCCATGGCCGCGGCGGCGGAGGCGCCGGTGAAGACCGTGAGCCCGGCGAGGAAGAGCCGGCGCCGGCCGAAGCGGTCGCCGAGGGCGGCGCCGAACATCAGCAGGACGGCGAAGGTGAGCGTGTAGGCGCTCACGGTCCATTCGAGGTCGTCCAGGGCTCCGCCGAGGTCCTTGCGGATGGAGGGCAGGGCGGTGGTGACGACGAGGTTGTCGAGGGCCGCCATGAAGCCGGCGACACTCGTGATGACGAGCGCCCATCCGGCGCCCCCGCGGCGTGCGGTCTCTTGTGACATCGCTCCCCCAGAGCATGTTCCGTGTCGGGTGGTGAGTTAGTTATTGATCACTAATTTTCTGGCCCATGAAAAAGGCCCGGACCGGGAACGGCGGACCGCCCCGTCACCCGTCGCTGCACTTGTCCAGCCGCCCCGTGGCCCCGGCGTCCGGGAACATCCCCTGCCAGATCCGGTGTTCGGGCGGAAACCCCATGGCCGAGTAGGTGTTGATGAGCATCCCCTTGGCCAGGAAGGCCGTGGTGGCCTCGACGTCGGCCCCCGAGAGCAGGTGGACGGCGCCCCAGAGCCGCATCCAGCCGTCCCGCACCAGCTCACCGAACTCGTGCTCGCCCTCCGCCTCCGCGGCCGCGACGGTGATGTACGTCTGCATCTGCATCTGGAGCCGCTCCGGCCGCTCCTGGATCAGCCGCACATACGCCTCGCCCATGGCCCGCAGGGCCTCCTCGCCCTTCAGCCCCTCGGCCGCCTCCCCGAAGACCTGCCGCATGTCGTCGATGCAGCGCTCCGAGGCCGCGGCGAAGATCGCCTTCTTGCCCGGGAAGAGCCGGAAGAGATACGGCTGCGAGACACCGACCCGCTTGGCGATCGCCTCGGTGGAGGTGCCGTAGTAGCCCCTCTGCGCGAACTCCGCGATCGCCGCACGGATGACGCTCTCGCGCCTCTCCTCGGCACTCATCCTGACCATGCGACGAAGTTAGTGCTCAATAACTAACTAAGTCAAGGGCCGCCCGCGAAGTGCTTCCGCGCGGGCGGCCCTTGACGCGCCCGTCCGCACAACACGCTCTGAACAACACGTAAGGGGCGCCCGCAGTGCGGAGCGCCCCTTACCCGGTCGTCGGGCCGGAACTCAGCCCAGCCGCACGACCGCACGCGACATGCCGAGCACCTTCTGACCGGCGCTCATGGCCGTCAGGTCGACGCGCACGGTGTTGTCGTCGAGCTTGGCCGCGACCTTGCCGCTGACCTCGATCAGGGCGCCCTGGTCGTCGTTCGGGACGACGACGGGCTTGGTGAAGCGGACGCCGTAGTCGACGACCGCGCCCGGGTCACCGATCCAGTCGGTCACCACACGGATCGCCTCGGCCATGGTGAACATGCCGTGCGCGATGACGTCCGGCAGGCCGACCTCCTTGGCGAACTTCTCGTTCCAGTGGATCGGGTTGAAGTCCCCGGAGGCGCCCGCGTACCGCACCAGCGTGGCACGGGTCACGGGGAAGGTCTGCGCCGGGAGTTCGGTGCCGACCTCGACGTCCTCGTAAGCGATCTTCGCCGTCATCGGATCCTCACGCCCCCTCTTCCACGTCCGCCGCGCGGGCCACCAGCTTGGTCAGGGCGCTCACCACGAGCTCGCCCGCCTCGTCGTGGACGTCGCCGCGGATGTCGATGACGTCGTTGCCCGCGAGGGACTTGATGGCCTCGATGGTCGAGGTCACGGTCAGCCGGTCGCCGGCGCGCACCGGGCGCCGGTAGGCGAACTTCTGGTCGCCGTGCACCACCCGGCTGTAGTCCAGGCCGAGCTGCGGGTCCTCGACGACCTGTCCGGCCGCGCGGAAGGTGATCGAGAAGACAAAGGTCGGCGGGGCGATCACATCGGAATGGCCGAGCGCCTTGGCGGCCTCCGCGTCCGTGTACACGGGGTTGGTGTCACCCACCGCCTCGGCGAACTCACGGATCTTCTCCCGGCCCACCTCGTAGGGCTCGGTGGGTGGGTAGGTCCGTCCCACGAAGGACTGGTCGAGCGCCATTGGCCCGGCACCTCCTGATGTCTCCTGTGCTGCCCCACAAACTAGCGGGAGGGCATCTGCCGAAACGCCGTGAGGCCGCCCCCGAGTGGGGACGGCCTCACGGACGAGCCTGTTGTTATCGCGTCTCGCGGTGCGCAGTGTGCGCGTTGCAACGCGGGCAGTGCTTCTTCATCTCCAGTCGGTCCGGGTTGTTACGCCGGTTCTTCTTGGTGATGTAGTTCCGCTCCTTGCACTCCACGCAGGCCAGCGTGATCTTCGGGCGGACGTCGGTGGCAGCCACGTGAGTGCTCCTTGACGAACGGGTGGGTTGATTTAACGCATAAAAGAGTAGCCGATCGAAGGACCGACCCCGCAATCGGCTACTGTCAGTAGCGGTGACCGGACTTGAACCGGTGACACAGCGATTATGAGCCGCTTGCTCTACCGACTGAGCTACACCGCTTTGATGAGATCGGTCCCCGTCTCGCGACGGGAACCTCTCACACCAGAGCCCCAATACGGAATCGAACCGTAGACCTTCTCCTTACCATGGAGACGCTCTGCCGACTGAGCTATTGGGGCGAGCGATGAAGACATTACACGCTCGGCCGCCGTTCACCCAAATCCGTTTCCCGCCGCCCTTCCCGGCCCCTTCCGCACGGCTCACGGGAGCCTCCCGGACCCCTTCCGGCACTCCCCACGCACCCGCGCCGAACCGTTCCCCGCAGGTCCGACGGCTGCGGTACGACTATTGCGCTCCTCCCCGCCGCACGCGGCTCGTCACCCTAGGCTCGACTCACTCTGCGTGATCTTGAGTCCAATGCCTGGACCGACCCTCATGGAGCGCGATGCCCGACAGCCAGCCGCAGCCGCCCTCGTCGTCGTCCAACCCGCAGGGTTCCTCGGGCCAGTCCGACCCGGCCGCGCTCCTGCTGTGCGGGGCGCGGCTCACCGACGGCCGGACCGTGGACGTACGGCTGGGCTGCGGGCGCATCGAGGCGGTGGGCACGGCCGGCAGCCTGACACCGAGCCCGTCCCGCGCGGGCGGCACGCGGGTGGACCTGACCGGCTACCTCCTCCTCCCGGCCCCCGCCGAACCGCACGCCCACGGCGACACCGCGCTCTCCGCCGAACACGGCGGCCCCGTCTCGTACGAACCCGAGGACGTCCAGCGCCGCGCCACCGAGGCGGCCCTGCTCCAACTCGGGCACGGCGCCACGGCGGTACGCGCGCACGTGCGCGTGGGCGACGTCCAGGGGCTCGGCGCCCTTGCCGCCGTCCTCCAGGCGCGCCGCTCGCTGCGCGGACTCGCGGAACTCACGGCGGTCGCGATGCCGCGCGTGCTGACCGGGATCGCCGGCGCCGACGGGCTGGCCATACTGCGGGACGCCGCGAAGATGGGCGCGTCCGTGGTGGGCGGCTGCCCGGACCTGGACCCCGACCCCACGGGCTACGCGGAGGCGGTCCTGGAGGTGGCCTCCGAACACGGCTGCCCGGTCGACCTGCACACGGACGCCATCGACCCGGCCCGGCTGGCCAGACTCGCGGCGATGGCCGGCGGCATGCGCCCCGGCGTGGCCCTCGGCCCGTGCGCCGGGCTCGCACGCCTGCCCTCCGAGGTCGCCGCGCGGGCCGCGGACCAGCTCGCCGCGGCCGGCATCACGGTGGTGTGCCTGCCGCAGGGCGGCTGCGGCTCCGTCGACCGCCGCGGCACGGCTCCGGTACGGCTGCTGCGCGCGGCCGGGGTACGGGTCGCCGCCGGCAGCGGCGCCCTGCGCGACCTGTCGAACCCCGTCGGCCGCGGCGACCCCCTGGAGGCGGCCTACCTCCTGGCCTCCCGCCACGGCCTGCGCCCCGAGGACGCCTACGACACCGTGAGCGCCGCCGCCCGCGCCGCCCTCGGCCTCCCCGAGGTCCGCGTGGAAGCCGGCTTCCCCGCCGAGCTCCTCGCCGTACGCGGCGACCACCTGTCCGGCGCGCTCTCCCTCGCCTACAGCCGGATCGTGGTGCACCGGGGGCGCGTGGTGGCACGCACCAGCGCGGTCCGCGAGTACTGCAACTCGGCGGTGGCAGCGGAACTGGGCCTGCCGCGGCAGGGGCGGGGCGAGTTGTCCTGAGGGACGCGGGAGCGCGCGGCACGGAGCGCGGCGCCCTCGCGACGAACCCGGCCCGGCCCGCTGTGCCGGGCGGAATCACCCGGGCGCGTGGGGCGCATGAAGTCGTGCGGCGGACGCGGGGCTTCGGGCGTACGGTCTGAGACATGCGCATTGTCATCGCTGGTGGTCATGGTCAGATCGCGTTGCGGCTGGAGCGGCTGCTCTCCGCGCGCGGGGACGAGGTCGCGGGGATCATCCGGAGAGCCGAGCAGGGCGACGACCTGCGGGCGGCCGGTGCCGAACCGGTGCTGCTGGACCTGGAGTCGGCGTCGGTCGAGGAGGTCGCGACGCACCTGCGGGGAGCGGACGCGGCGGTGTTCTCGGCGGGCGCGGGCCCCGGCAGCGGTGTGGCCCGCAAGGACACGGTGGACAGGGGCGCGGCGGTGCTGTTCGCGGACGCGGCCGTGCGCGCGGGCGTACGCCGTTTCGTGGTCGTCTCCGGGATGGGCGCGGACCCGGCGCACCAGGGTGACGGGGTCTTCGACGCCTACCTGCGGGCCAAGGGCGAGGCCGACGCGTATGTGACCCGGCAGAGTGCCCTGGACTGGACGATCCTGCGCCCCGGTGCGCTGACGGACACGCCGGGCACCGGTCTGGTACGGCTGGAGGCGCACACGGGCCGGGGCGCGGTCCCCCGCGACGACGTGGCCGCCGTACTCGCGGAGTTGGTGGACACCTCGGCGACGGCGGGCCTGACCCTGGAGCTGATCGGCGGGTCGACGCCGGTCACGGTGGCCGTGAAGTCGGTGGCCGGGAACTGAGTTCCCGCTCTCAGAACAACGGCAGCTGTCCGGGGAACTCGGGCACGACGTAACCGTCCAACGCGGGCTGTACGGCACCGATCCGGGCCTGCTGCCGCGAGCCCGAGCACGAGACCAGTTCCCCGTTCTCACGCGCCCCGGGCGGGTCGTGCCGCGCGAAACGGCCCGCCACGACGGCGATTTCACGGCGGCACACCGGGCAGGTTCTTCGTCGGGAGGACATGTGTTCAGTGTGCCCCGGGGCGGGGCCGAGACAACGGACCGCAGTCCCCGGCCACAGCGTCGCCGAAGCACCTGCATGATCTTCATCACGCTTCGTCACGCCTCGTCACGTCTCCGCGGCCGCACGGCCCCGTTCCCGTGAAGGTGTGCACACGGACACATGACTAAGGGCCCGTGACCTGCTTGACAGCAGGTCACGGGCCCTTAGTTCCCGTGTGGCGGCGCCAGGATTCGAACCTGGGAAGGCTGAGCCGGCAGATTTACAGTCTGCTCCCTTTGGCCGCTCGGGCACACCGCCGGGGTTCTGTCACCAGCTCGAACCGCCTTTCGGCGGTGCTCCCTGGCAACGACGTAAACAATACCCGATCCACAGGGGTGCTCCGCCACCCGATTGATCGCCGCCCGCGGGACGCGGGATGGCTAGGCTGGTGCGGATGCGGCCCGGCCCCGACGCCAGGCCCGGCGGCCGTCGCCGCGCGCCGGAACGCATCCCGTTACGCCCCCCGATACAAGGAGCCACAGGACATGGCCGACTCCAGTTTCGACATCGTCTCGAAGGTCGAGCGGCAGGAGGTCGACAACGCCCTCAACCAGGCCGCCAAGGAGATCTCGCAGCGCTTCGACTTCAAGGGCGTGGGCGCCTCGATCGCCTGGTCCGGCGAGAAGATCCTGATGCAGGCGAACTCCGAGGAGCGGGTCAAGGCGATCCTCGACGTCTTCCAGTCGAAGCTGATCAAGCGTGGCATCTCGCTGAAGGCGCTGGACGCCGGTGAGCCGCAGCTCTCCGGCAAGGAGTACAAGATCTTCGCCTCCATCGAGGAGGGCATCTCCCAGGAGAACGCGAAGAAGGTCGCGAAGATCATCCGCGACGAGGGCCCCAAGGGCGTGAAGGCGCAGGTCCAGGGCGACGAACTGCGTGTCAGCTCCAAGAGCCGCGACGACCTCCAGGCCGTGATCGCGCTCCTGAAGGGCCAGGACTTCGACTTCGCGCTCCAGTTCGTGAACTACCGGTAGGCAGCGCTGTCGAAGCACGAGAAGGGCGGGTACCCCGTGGTGCCCACCCTTCCCGGGCCCTCCCGGGCTCTCTCCTGCGCCGGCTGCGGCCGGGGGGTGTTCAGTCGCGCGAGTTGCCGAACAGCAGGCGATAGGCGATCAGCAGGACCAGCGAGCCGCCGATCGCCGCCACCCAGGTCGCGCCGTCGTAGAAGTTCCTGGTGATCGGGTGGTCCAGCCAGCGGGCCGATATCCAGCCGCCGAGGAACGCACCCACGATGCCGATGAGGGTCGTGCCGATGAAGCCGCCCGGGTCGCGTCCCGGCAGCAGGACCTTGGCGATGGCGCCGGCCAACAGTCCCAGGATGATCCAGCTGATGATGCCCATGACCTGAACCTGCCCTTCCACGCTGTGTTCGCACTGTTCCGGCCCTGTGATTTCGGTCTGGGCCGGCTGTGCCGGACAGGTGGTGCCGGACAGGCCGTCCGAGCCGTCCGTCTGCGTCCGTCGCGCGTGTGTTCGTGCCTTGTCGATGACGAGGACGCCTGGGCGATACCGCACGGTTGCGGTGATCCGTAAGGTGCGGTCCATGGTCACCTCCTCCCCTTCCGGTCTGCGGCGCACGCTGGGCGTGCGCGACGCCGTGGTCGTCGGACTCGGCTCGATGGTCGGGGCCGGCGTGTTCTCCGCCCTGGGCCCCGCGGCCCGCGCGGCCGGGTCGGGGCTGCTTCCCGCACTGGCCGTCGCCGCCCTGGTCGCCTACTGCAACGCCCTGTCCTCGGCCCGCCTGGCCGCGCGGTATCCGCAGTCGGGCGGCACCTACGTGTACGGGCGGGAGCGGCTCGGCGCCTTCTGGGGGTATCTCGCGGGCTGGGCGTTCGTCGTCGGCAAGACCGCGTCCTGCGCCGCGATGGCGCTCACCGTGGGCGCGTACGTCTGGCCGGGGCAGGCACATGCGGTGGCGGTCGCGGCCGTGGTGGCGCTGACCGCCGTGAACTACGGCGGCATCCAGAAGTCGGCCTGGCTGACGCGGGTGATCGTGGCCGTGGTGCTGGCGGTCCTCGCTTCCGTGGTGGTCGTGTGCCTGACGTCCGGGGCGGCGGACGCGGGGCGGCTGGACATCGGGCTGTCGTCGGGCGTGGGCGGGCTGCTCCAGGCGGCCGGCCTGCTGTTCTTCGCGTTCGCCGGGTACGCGCGGATCGCGACCCTCGGCGAGGAGGTACGGGACCCGGCCCGCACCATCCCGCGGGCGATCCCGCTGGCCCTGGGGATCACGCTGGTCGTGTACGCGTGCGTGGCGGTGGCCGCGATCTCGGTGCTGGGCACGGACGGGCTCGGGCGGGCGGCCGCGCCACTGGCCGACGCGGTACGGGCGGCCGGGATGCCGGGGCTGGTGCCCGTGGTGCGGGTGGGGGCCGCGGTGGCCGCGCTCGGCTCGCTGCTGGCCCTGATCCTGGGCGTGTCGCGGACGACGCTGGCCATGGCCCGTGACGGTCATCTGCCTCCGGCGCTGGCCGCCGTGCACCCGCGTTTCCAGGTCCCGCACCGCGCCGAGCTGGCCGTGGGCGCGGTGGTCGCCGTGGTCGCGGCGACCGCGGACGTCCGGGGTGCCATCGGGTTCTCCTCCTTCGGTGTGCTGGCGTACTACGCGGTGGCCAACGCCTCCGCGTGGACGCTGGATCCGGCGCCGCGGGCTCGGCTGGTTCCGGTGGTGGGACTGCTGGGGTGCGTGATCCTCGCGTTCGCGCTGCCGGTGGCGTCGGTGGTCTCGGGGGCGGCCGTACTGGCGGTGGGCGCGGTGGCGTATGCCGTACGGCAGTGGGCCGCGGCGCGGTAGCGACGGTGACCGCGGTGACCACGACCATGGCCGCTGCCGCTTCTCACGCCGCTTCCGCTGCCTGTGGCGCAGGACGGCGGCGTCCGCGCTCGCCAGGCCCCGGCTCTCTCAGGAGGCCTGCTCCGGAGCCGTGCGTATCCGGAAGTCGGCCCAGGGCGCCAGGTCGGTGCCCTCGTCGGTCTCCTCGTACCAGCCCGTGCCCTCCAGCCATACGCGCAGCCAGTCGGTGAGGCTGGGCGCGTCCACGAACCAGGCGCCGTCGGCGTCGTCGGCGTTCGGCTCGTAGAGCAGGACCGTGGCCTGTGGGGTCCGGCAGTCGACGCACGCGTACATGCCGCAGCCCCAGTGGGATATCGGCAGGACGCCCTCGGGCCAGGGCCGGTCCGGGTTCTTGCGGCCGTACTCGCGGTTGGTGAGGTACTGGGTGACGGCGGCCGGTTCGCCCGAGGGCGCCGCGTCGAGCAGGGGCAGCAGGCCGTACGACGGGCCGAACCCGCCGTCGCCCACCCGCTCGTAGAGCGCGGCGAGGAGCGGTGGCAGCGGGAAGCCCAGGGCCTGACCGGCGCGGTCGAGCGTGGCGGCGTCGACGGGCGCGGGGAGCGAAGGCCAGCCCCACGGGCGGGAGTCGCGGGCCTGCGCGGTCACCTGTGTCAGCAACTGCTCGATCTCGGTCATGGCTTCATGATGCAGCCCGCCACTGACAACCGGGCCGGCCTGTGGACAACCTCCCGCCGACGCTCCGGCCTGTGGACAACTCGTCGGCCGGAGACGTCGGATGACGTCGGATGAGGTCGGTCTTCTTCGAGAGGACGAGGAGCGGTCAGCGGGTCGCGAACGGCTGGTCCGTGGGGACGATCTCGCGGCCGAGCGGGAGCAGGGAGACCGGGATCAGCTTGAAGTTGGCGATGCCGAACGGGATACCGATGATCGTCAGGCACATCGCGATACCGGTGACGATGTGGGCAAGGGCCAGCCACCAGCCCGCGAGGACCAGCCACAGGACGTTGCCGATGCAGGAGGGGGCACCCGCGTCGCGGCGCTCCACCGTCGTGTAGCCGAAGGGCCAGAGGGCGTACACGCCGATACGGAACGCTGCTATGCCAAATGGAATGCCGATGATCGTGATGCAGAGGATCACGCCCGCGAGCAGGTAGCCGAGGAACAGCCAGAAGCCGCTCAGGACGAGCCAAATGATGTTCAGGATGGTCTTCACTGCGGGCGACCTGCCATCTTCTCTAGCCGGGCGATCCGTTCCGCCATGGGCGGGTGCGTCGAGAACATCTTGGACAGTCCCTGCCCCGGACGGAAGGGGTTCGCGATCATCATGTGGCTCGCGGTCTCGATCCGGGGCTCGGGGGGCAGCGGGAGCTGCTTGGTGCCGGCGTCGAGCTTGCGCAGGGCGCTGGCGAGGGCGAGCGGGTCGCCGGTGAGCTGGGCGCCGGAGGCGTCCGCCTCGTACTCCCGGGAGCGGCTGATGGCGAGCTGGATGAGGCTGGCGGCGAGCGGACCCAGGATCATGATCAGCAGCAGGCCGAGGAATCCGGGACCGTCGTCGTCGTCCGAACGGCCGACCGGGATCAGCCACGCGAAGTTGACGAGGAACATGATCACCGAGGCGAGGGCGCCGGCGACGGACGAGATGAGGATGTCGCGGTTGTAGACGTGGCTGAGTTCGTGGCCGATGACACCGCGCAGTTCCCGCTCGTCCAGGATGCGCAGGATGCCTTCCGTGCAGCACACGGCGGCGTTGCGCGGATTGCGGCCCGTGGCGAAGGCGTTCGGAGCCTCCGTCGGGGAGATGTACAGGCGGGGCATGGGCTGGCGGGCCTGGGTGGAGAGCTCGCGGACCATCCGGTACAGGGCCGGGGCCTCGAATTCGCTCACCGGGCGGGCGCGCATCGCGCGTAGCGCCAGTTTGTCGCTGTTCCAGTACGCGTACGCGTTCGTCCCGAGGGCGACGAGGACCGCGACGATCAGACCCGTTCGGCCGAAGAAGCTGCCGATGACGATGATGAGTGCCGACAGTCCCCCGAGGAGAACTGCGGTCCTGAGCCCGTTGTGCCGGCGGTGCACGGTACGCCCTCCAAGTCGTGCGGCAGGGGAACCCTTTGCCTGCGGTGCTGCCTTCCGATCTGCGATGCCACCGGTGTCGTGGTGTCACGTCCAGTGGACCCTTTCGCACTGGTCAACGCCAGGCGACGGCCACTAGTTCCCTTGTGCCCGCTGTGCGCCGCGTGAGCCGTCCGGGTGAGGGCCGTGCCGGGCGCGCGTGACCGCCCGGCACGCGGGCGTGCGGGATGTCTCCCCACGCGCGCGTGCAGGGCGTCAGAACAGGCCCGTGGCGGCGAAGCGGAGCACCAGCTGCGGTGCTCCGGAGAGGACGACGCCGAGGGTGCCGGTGAGGGCGAGCGCGGCCGTGAGGGGGGCCGGGAGACGGTGCCTGACGGGCTCGCCCTCGGGGGCGCGGAACAGCAGGGCCGTCCACTGGAGGTAGTAGTAGAGGGCGATCACCACGTTGATGGCCATGACGACGGCGAGCCAGCCGAGGCCGGCGTCGACGGCCGCCGAGAAGACGGTGACCTTGGCGAACAGGCCGATGATGCCGGGCGGGAGTCCGGCGAGGCACAGCAGGAAGAACGCGAGGAGCAGTGCGGTGAGCGGGTTCCTGGCGTACAGGCCGCGGTAGTCGGAGATCCGGTTGAGCCGCTGGGTGCGGGCGACGGCGGCGGCCACCGCGAAGGCACCGAGGTTCACGGCGGCGTACATGAGGGCGTAGGCGACGGTGGAGCCGACGGCCTTCTGGGCGTCCCTGGTGTATCCGGCGGCGGCGATCGGCACCAGCAGATAGCCGGCCTGGCCCACCGACGACCAGGCGAGCAGTCGTACCGCGCTGTACGCGCGCGTGGCCTGCTGGCGCAGGGCCGCCACGTTGCCGACGCTCATGGTGAGGGCGGCCAGGGCGGCGAGCGCGGGTCCCCAGACGTCGGCGTACGACGGGAAGGCGACGACGGTGACGAGGATCAGGCCGGAGAAGCCTACGGCCTTGCCGACGACCGACAGGTAGGCGGCGATCGGGAGCGGGGCGCCGACGTAGGTGTCGGGCACCCAGAAGTGGAACGGGACGGCGGCCGTCTTGAACGCGAAACCCACGAGGGTGAGGACGACGCCCGTCTGGGCGAGGGTGTGCAGTTGTCCGTCGACGTGCTGGATCCGGTCGGCGACCTGGGTGAGGTAGAGGCTGCCGGTGGTGGCGTACACGAAGCTGACGCCCATGAGGCTGACCGCGGTCGCGGTCACCGAGGACAGGAAGAACTTCAGGGCCGCTTCGGAGGACCTCTTGTCGCCGTGCCGGATGCCGACGAGGGCGAAGGCGGGCAGGGAGGCGACCTCCAGGGCGACGATCAGGGTGGCGAGGTCGCGGGAGGCGGGCAGCAGGGCGGCGCCGGCGGCCGAGGAGAGCAGCAGGAACCAGAACTCGCCCTGGGGGTAGCGGCGGTTCCCGTCCTTCAGGGCGGTGAGGGACAGCAGGGCCGTGAGCAGGGCGCCGCCGAGGACGAGGAACTGCACGACCAGGGTGAACCGGTCGGCCGTGTAGCTGCACGCGCGCGTGCTGCCGGTCAGGCAGAAGGTGCTGCGGTCGTGGTCGAGGAGCGGGAGCAGCAGGAGGGTGGCCGCGGTGAGTCCGGCGACCGAGACCCAGCCGAGGAGCGGTTTCTTTGCCTCGGGTACGAAGAGGTCGGCGATCAGGACGATCAGGCCGACGACCGCGGTGAGGGTGGGCGGGGCGATGGCGAGCCAGTCGACGGACTGGACGAGGTTCGCGGCCAGTGGCTGGGCCAGGGCGCTCATCGGGTGCCTCCTGCGAGGAGCTGCTGGACGGCCGGATCGGTCAGACCGAGCAGGGCCCTCGGCCACAGTCCGGCGACGACGGTGAGGGCGACGAGCGGGGTCCAGGCCGCGAACTCGTAGGTGCGGACGTCGGCGAGTTCCGGCATGTCCTGCGGTGTGGCGCCCATGCAGACGCGGCGGACCACGGCCAGCATGTAGGCGGCCGTCAGCAGGGTGCCGAAGGCGGCGATCGCCATGAAGGTCAGGAAGGCCGGCCGGCTGAGGCCGGTGGCGGGCTTGAAGGCTCCGAACAGGGCCAGCATCTCGCCCCAGAACCCGGCGAGGCCGGGCAGCCCGAGCGAGGCGACGGCGGCGAACGCGAGCAGCCCGCCGAGCCGCGGTGCCCTGCCGTACAGCGCGGCTCCCGTCTCCTCCGCGAGGGTGTCCAGGTCGGTGGTGCCGGTGCGGTCCTTCAGGCCGCCGACCAGGAAGAACAGCAGGCCGGTGATGAGGCCGTGGGCGATGTTGGCGAACAGGGCGCCGTTGACGCCGGTCGGGGTCATGGTGGCGATGCCGAGCAGGACGAAGCCCATGTGGCCGACGGAGGAGTAGGCGATCAGCCGTTTGAGGTCGCCCTTGGCGCCTCGTTTGGCCAGGTTCAGGCAGGCCAGGGACCCGTAGATGATCCCGACGACCGCGAAGGCGGCGAGGTACGGCGCGAAGGTGCGGAATCCGTCGGGCGCGACCGGCAGCAGGATCCGGACGAACCCGTACGTGCCCATCTTGAGCATGACACCTGCGAGCAGGACCGAGCCGACGGTCGGCGCGGCGGTGTGGGCGTCCGGCAGCCAGCTGTGCAGGGGCCACATCGGGGTCTTGACCGCGAGCCCGATCCCGATCGTCAGAACGGCGATGACCTGCACGGATGCGGTCAGCGACCGGCCGTTGTCAGTGGCGAGTGCCACCATGTCGAACGTGCCCGCCTTGATTCCGATCAGGAGCAGGCCGAGCAGCATGACGACGGATCCGAGCAGGGTGAAGAGGATGAACCTCCAGGCGGCCCTGGTCCGCCCCGCGCCGCCCCAGCGGGCGATGAGGAAGTACATCGGGATGAGCACCGTCTCGAACGCGAGGAAGAACAGCAGCAGGTCGAGGACGGCGAAGCTCGCGAGGGTGCCGGACTCCAGGACGAGGATCAGTGCGACGAAGGCCTTCGGGGACGGGCCCGCGGGCGGGTTGAAGTACGAGTAGAGCGCGCAGAGGAAGGTCAGCAGCGCGGTCAGGACCACGAGGGGGAGGGAGATGCCGTCGATGCCGAGGTGGATGCGCACGTCGAGTGCGGGGATCCAGCTGATGTCGGTCGTGGCCTGCATCCTCGACGGATGGTCCTGGTCGAAGCCGAGCGCGAGGACGATCGCGGCGATGAGGATCGCGCCGGTCACGGTCACGCCGTGGCGGAGCACGGCCTGCTCGGGAGACTTCCCCTTCAGCCCGGGCGGGGCGGGCAGCAGGGCGGCGACCGCGCCGAGAAGCGGGCCGACGACGATCAATGCCAGAAGGAACTGCATCACGGACTCGCTGATATCGATCACGCCTGCTCACGCTCCCGTGGCGACGAGGAGGACGGCGACCGCCAGGACGACGGTGCCGGCGAGCAGCGCGCTCACATAGGTCTGGACGTTGCCGGTCTGGGCTCGCCGTACGGCGGCGCCGAGCAGGCGGGGCAGAGCGCCCGCCCCGCGCACGTAGGTGTCGACGACCTCGCGGTCGAGGAACTGGACGAGACTCGCGGCGGCCAGCACCGGGCGGACGAACAGCGCGTCGTAGACGGCGTCCAGGTGGAAGCCCTCGGCCGCGTGCCGGTGCAGGGGGCCGAGCAGCAGCCGGCCGGGGTCCGCCGGGTCGGGTGCGTAGGCCACGTCGCCGAACACCTGCTGGTGGGCGGCGATGGCCTCGGCCTCGACGAGTCCGGGTTCGCCCTCGGGGTGGGTGACGACCGCCCCGAGCGGGACGCGGGCGGCCAGCGCCCTGGTGCGCTGCCAGGCACCGTAGGTGACGAGTCCGCCGACGAGCGCGAGGCCGGTGCCGAGGACCGACGTGGTGAGGGTCGGGGTGAGGGCGCGGCCGTCGAACCAGCCGGGCAGCGAGCGGTAGGCGAACCCGCCGAAGGCGAGGGACGGCACGGCCAGGACCCACAGGACCACGGTCATGGACCGCGGCTGCCTGCCGTGGTCGGGTGCCTCGGCTCCCCGGCCCCGGAAGGTCAGCAGCCACAGCCGGGTCGCGTAGGCGGCGGTCAGCAGCGCGGTCGCCAGGCCCGCGACCAGGACGATCCAGCCGGCGCTGCCGGGGACGTGCTCGGCGTGACCGGTCGTCGCGTGCTCCGCGGCTCCGAGGACGGACTCCTTCGAGAAGAAGCCGCTGAAGGGAGGGATCGCGGCGAGCGCGAGCAGGGCCACGGTCATCGTCCAGTAGGCGTCCGGGACCCGGTCGCGCAGGCCTGAGGTGCGGGACATGACGGCCAGCGAGTTGGTGCCGGCGGCATGGATGATCACGCCGGCCGCGAGGAACAGGAGCGCCTTGAAGGCGCCGTGGGACAGGAGGTGGAAGACGGCGGCACCACGGTCGCCGACGGCGAGCGCGCCGGTCATGTAGCCGAGCTGGCCGATCGTCGAGTAGGCGAGGACGCGCTTGATGTCGTCCTGGGCGAGCGCGGCGAGAGCCGAACCGACCATCGTGACGGCAGCCATGACGGCGAGGACGACCATCACGGCCGCACTGGCCTCGAAGACCGGGAGAAGGCGGGCGACGAAGTAGACACCGGCGGCGACCATGGTCGCGGCGTGGATCAGCGCGGAGACGGGGGTCGGGCCGGCCATGGCGTCGGGGAGCCAGGTGTGCAGCGGGAACTGCGCGGACTTGCCGGCCACTCCGCACAGGAGCAGCAGGCCGACCAGGGTGGGGTGGTGCAGCCCGCCGTTCGCGACGGTGCCGAGGACCGTGGTGATGCGGAACGACCCGGCGTCGGTGGCCAGCGCGAACAGGCCGATCAGGAACGGTACGTCGCCGAGCTTGGTGACCAGGAAGGCCTTCATGGAGGCGGCGCGTGCCTCGGCGGTCTCCCAGTAGTGGCCGACCAGGAAGTAGGAGCAGATGCCCATGACTTCCCAGCCGACCAGCAGCACGATGAGGTCGCCGGAGTAGACGACCAGCAGCATCGCGGAGGTGAACAGGGAGACGAGGGCGGCGTACGAGGGGTAGCGCGGGTCCTCGCGCAGGTAGCCGGTCGAGTAGATCTGCACGCAGGTCGCGACGAAGGCGACCAGGATGGCGACGAGGGCGGCGAAGCCGTCGATGTGCAGGGCGAGTTCGACGGGGACCGAGCCGGTCGGGGTGAGCTCGGTGTGGGCGTCCACGGCCCGGCCGCCGCCCTGGTCGGCGGCGACCGTGCAGGCGAGGGCCAGCGCGGCGAGCGTCGGCAGGATCGCGAGCGGGCGGACGAAACCGGGGGCGGTGCGTCCCAGGAGCAGACCGGCGGCGGCGCCGAGGAACGGCAGGAGGGGGACGAGGACGGCGAGGGTGGTCGTGGTCACGCGGTGGCCTCAGCCTTCTCGTCGGCCGCCTCGTCCGGGGGCGTGCCGTCGTCGTGGCCCTCGGCGGTGTCGCGGAGCCGGTCGATGTCGGAGGTGCCGCGGTTGCGGTAGACGGCGAGGACGATCGCCAGGCCGATGCCGATCTCGGCGGCGGCGATGGCGATGGTGAACAGGGTCAGGGCCTGGCCGGAGTGCAGGGTGTCCCGGGCTGTCTTGCTCAGCCAGACGTCGAAGGCGACGAGGTTGAGGTTGACGGCGTTGAGCATCAGCTCGACCGACATCAGGACCAGGATCGCGTTGCGGCGGGCCAGGACGCCGTACAGGCCGGTGCAGAAGAGGAGAGCGGCGAGAACGGCGGGATAGGCGAGGTGCATCAGCGGGCGCCTTCCTGCTCGGATTCCTGCCCGGATTCCTGCCCGGGCTTCTGCTCGGGTTTCTGTTCGGGTTTCTGTTCGGGTTTCTGTTCGGGAGCCTGCTCGGTCCGTTGCCCGATCGGGTGAATCCCGGAACCTGTGACGGGAGGGGAACTCTGCGTGACGGTCCGGCCGTTCACAGGGGGCGGGGCCGACTCCGCCTCCGCCTTCCGGGACAGGACGATCGCGCCGACGAGGGCCGCGAGGAGGAGGACGGAGAGGGCCTCGAAGGGCAGGACCCAGTTCTGGAAGAGGCTCGCGCCGGTGACCTTCGTCGAGCCGGCGGCGGCGCCGTCGAGGTCGATCCAGGTGGTGCGGAAGGCGTCCACGACCACCCAGACGAGGGCGGCTGCGGCGGCGACGGCCACGGCCAGCGCGACCCAGCGGTTTCCTGAGTCGGCGTCCGGGGATCGGCCGATCGGGGCCTTGGTGAGCATCAGACCGAAGAGAAGGAGGACGACGACGGAGCCGACATAGATGAGGACCTGCACCCAGGCGATGAACTCGGCGGTGAGCAGCAGGTATTCGACGGCGATCCCGCCGAGGGCGACCACCAGCCACAGGGCGGCGTGCACCAGCTGGCGGGTGGTGACTGTGACGAGGGCGGCGCCGAAGGTGACCAGGCCGACGAGGAGGAAGGCGATCTCGACACCGGTCGGCGACAGGAATCCGTGCGGTGCTTGGGCGAGAGGGATCACTGCTCCCCCTCCCGCGGCTCGGCCTGGGCGGCCGCGAGCTTCTCGGCGGTCTTGCGGGCGGCGGCGATCTCCTTCGGTTCCTCCGCGCCGGGGTCGAGGGCGGGCGGGGCCGGGACCGTCCACATCCACTCGCGGAGCTTGTCGCGCTCGTGGGTGAGTTCGTGGATGTCGGTCTCGGCGTACTCGAACTCCGGGGACCAGAACAGCGCGTCGAAAGGACAGACCTCGATGCAGATACCGCAGTACATGCACAGGGAGAAGTCGATGGCGAAGCGGTCCAGGACGTTGCGGCTGCGTTCGCGGCCGCCCGGGGCCGCCGCCGGGACGGTCTCCTTGTGGGAGTCGATGTAGATGCACCAGTCGGGGCACTCACGGGCGCAGAGCATGCAGACCGTGCAGTTCTCCTCGAACAGCCCGATCACACCCCGGGTCCGGGGCGGGAGGTCGGGAAGGGCGTCCGGGTACTGCTCGGTGACCGACTTCCGGGTCATCGTGCGCAGGGTGACGGCCAGGCCCTTGGCGAGGCCACTTCCGGGAATGGGAGCCACGGTTAGGAGATCACCACCTTGACGATGCCGGTGAGGGCGATCTGGGCGAGAGAGAGGGGGACGAGGAGGGTCCAGGAGAACTTCTGCAACTGGTCCTCGCGCAGCCGGGGGTAGGTCACGCGGAGCCAGATCACGACGAAGGCGAGGAGGGCCGTCTTCAGCAGGGTCCACAGCCAGCCGAGGCCGTCGGCACCCCACGGGCCGTGCCAGCCGCCCAGGAAGAGGACGGTGGTCAGGCCGCACAGGACGACGATCCCGGCGTACTCGGCGAGCAGGAACAGGGCGAAGCGCAGGCCGGTGTACTCGGTGTACGCGCCGAAGATGATCTCCGAGTCGGCGACGGGCATGTCGAACGGGGGCCGCTGGAGTTCCGCGAGGCCGGCGACGAAGAAGACCAGGCCGCCGGTGATCTGCCAGGGCAGCCACCACCAGTGGAAGGAACCCACGATGCCCGGCAGGGAGACGGTTCCGGCCGCCATCGCCACGGAGGCGGCGGCGAGCAGCATCGGGAGTTCGTAGGCGAGGAGCTGGGCGGCGGTGCGCAGGCCGCCGAGGAGGGAGAACTTGTTGGCGCTGGCCCAGCCGGCCATGAGCGAGCCGAGGACGCCGATGCCCATCACGGCCAGCACGAAGAACACGCCCGCGTCCAGGACCTGACCGACCGCGCCCTCTCCGGGGCCGATCGGGATGGCGAGCAGCACCAGCAGATACGGGAGAAGGGCCACCGCGGGGGCCAGTTGGAAGACACGGCGGTCCGCGCCCGCCGGGACGACGTCCTCCTTCTGCGCGAACTTCACGCCGTCGGCGATCAGCTGGGCCCAGCCGTGGAAACCACCGGCGTACATCGGGCCGAGGCGGCCCTGCATGTGGGCCATCACCTTGTGCTCGGTCTGACCGACGATCAGAGGGAAGGTGAGGAAGACGACGAACACGATGAGGAGTCGCAGGGCGACGTCCAGAGCGTCGTTCACTGCGGGCCTCCTGGCGGGTCGTCGGGGGCGGCGGGGGCGGGGGCTTCGGGGTGGGGCGGGGCGTCGGAGGGCGGGGCCTCGGAACCGGACGGTCCGGGGCCGGACGGTTCGGGACCCGACGGTTCGGGACCGGAGTCCTCGGGTGCCTCAGGTTCGGCCGGGTCCGGCTCGGGCTCCACGGGCGCTCCGGGTTCCACCGGCTCCACGGGCGCGGCAGGGCTCGGCTCGGGCTCCTGGGGCGCGGCAGGGCGCGGCTCGGGCGGCCCCGGTGCCGTCGGCTCCTCCGTCCCCGGCTCCTCGAAGGCCGGGCGGGCGTGGTGCCACGGCGCGTCCGAGCTGCGGGGGGTTGCGGGGCGGGCCGGTGTGACCGGCACCGCCGGGGTCTCCGTCTCCTGCGCACGCTGTGAAGCGGAGCCGCCCGATGCGGTACGTGCCCGGCGCGGCCCCCGGGGAGCGGCCGACGGCTCCGCGGCAGGAGCGGTCGCCTCCTCCGCAGCGGTGCCTTGCGCGGCGCTCCCCTCGGCGGGCGTCTTCTCCGCGTCGGAGGCCGTCCGCTGCGTGGCGGATCCCTCGCTCGCGGTCCGTGCGCGGCGTGGAGCGGCCGTCGGCCCCGCCAGGCCCTCGGCAGGCGTCTCGGCCGCCGCCGCAGGCGCCGCAGCCGCCGCAGTCGTCTCAGCCGGCCCGGCTGCCTCGGCCACCTCGGCCGCCTGGCTCGCCGAGCCCTCCGCGGTCGTGCGTGAGCGGCGTACCGGGCGTTCGCCGGTCGCACGGGCCGGGCGTTCGCCGGCGGGGCGGCCCGCTGTGGCTCGCGCCGGGCGGGCGGGGGCGGCCGGGAGCTGGCCCTTGAGGGGGCCCCACTCGTTGGGGTCGGGGACGCCCGGGGGCAGCATCTGGCGGCGCTTGGGGCCGCCGTGGTCGGACTCGCCCGGTTCCTTGGCGCCGGGCCAGGCCTTGGCGACGCGGGCCGCGAGGACGAAGTCCTTGCGGAGGGGGTGGCCTTCGAAGGTTTCCGGGAGGAGGAGGTGGTCCAGGCCGGGGTGGCCGGTGAAGCGGACGCCGAACATCTCGTGGGTCTCGCGTTCGTGCCAGCGGGCGCCCGCGAAGACGCCGACGGCGGACGGGAGTTCGGGGGCGGCGTGCGGGACGGTGGTGCGCAGGAGCAGGCGGCGGACCGGGGCGAGGGCGACGAGGTGGGCGGAGACACGGAAGCCGGTGCCTGGTTCGTCGACCGCGCTCAGCCAGTCGAAGTAGGTGCAGGAGAGGGTCGTACGGGCGATCTCCAGGGCGGCGAGCCAGGAGGAGGGAGGGACGTCGACCGTCAGGACGTCGTAGGACTCTTCGGCGGTGGCGTCGGTGCCGAAGAGTTCCTCGGCCGGGGCCGGCAGCCAGCCGGTCGGGGCGGTCATCGTGGGTCCCCCTGGCCGTCGTGCGTCGTGGGGACCGGAGGCCGGACCAGGCCGCTCTGGAGGGCCGCGGCGGAGGGGCGGGGGGTGCCGTAGCGCTCGCTCAGGGACTCCGCGGCGATCTTCTCCTGGAGTTTGAGGATGCCCTGGAGGAGCGCCTCGGGACGCGGCGGGCAGCCGGGGACGTAGACGTCCACGGGGATGATCTGGTCGACGCCCTTGGTGACGGAGTAGGAGTCCCAGTAGGGGCCGCCGCAGTTCGAGCAGGCGCCGAAGGAGATGACGTACTTCGGCTCGGGCATCTGCTCGTACAGGCGCTTGACCGCCGGGGCCATCTTGTCCGTGACCGTGCCCGAGACCACCATCAGGTCGGCCTGGCGGGGGCCCGGCGCGAAGGGGATCACGCCGAGGCGGATGAAGTCGTGGCGGGCCATCGACGCGGCGATGAACTCGATCGCGCAGCAGGCGAGGCCGAAGTTGAAGACCCAGAGCGAGTAGCGGCGGCCCCAGTTGAGGACGACCTTCATCGGTTCGGGGGCAAGGCGGGCGAGCGTGCCCAGCCTCTGCGGCTCCGGCAGCGGCACGGGCTCCGGCATCACGTCCATGTCAGGACGCCCTTCTTGTATGCGTACAGCAGGCCCACGGCGAGGAAGCCGAGGAAGATGAACATCTCCACGAGCGTGGTCGCGCCGTAGCCGGGGGCGGCGAAGACCGTCGCCCAGGGGAACAGGAAGATCGAGTCGACGGCGAAGATGACGTAGAGGAAGGCGTAGACGTAGTAGCGGACCTGGGTGTGGGCCCAGCCCTCGCCGACGGGGTCGACGCCGCACTCGTAGGTGAGGAGTTTCTCCGGTGTGGGGACCACCGGGCGCAGCAGCCGGCCGGCGCCGAAGGCGACGGCTACGAAGAGCACGCCGACCAGCGTCAGCAGCCCCACGACCGAGTAGGACGCGAAGTAGTCCGCGGCGAGGACCGCGGTCGGTTCACCGCCCACCGTCTCCCGCATCGCCCGTCCCTCACTCCCTCGACAGACCACAGGCCCGACCGGCCCGGTGCCGTGACCTCAGTCAACTCTTGATTCGACGATCTGTACGCACGGGAGTCTAGGCCCTGATAAAGACACGGTAAGCAGGCCGTCACACAGTGGGCCATGGCGGGCCGTGGCGGGCTGCGGTGGGACACAGGACCGGGGGCGGCTGGTGGGGTTTTCCCCAGGGCGGCCCGGGCGGCGAACTCCATGGCGTCGCGCCACGGCACACGGCACGCTGGCGCATATGACCGCACCAGCACCCCGATCCCTCAGCCCCGCCGACGGCAAGGAGGACCGCGAGCGGCTGCCGCCCGTGCGGTTCGCCTACGACGCGCACACCTGGAAGGAGATCTCGCACCTCCTGCTGAACCTGCCGATGTCGTTGTTCGGCTTCGTGTACGTCACCACGACGGTGTGGGTGAGCGGTGTCCTGACGCTGACGGTGATCGGTATACCCCTGCTCGCCGCGACCCTGCTGGGCGCCCGGCAGCTGGGGAAGCTGGAGCGGGGACGCGCGCGTGCGCTGCTCGGGGTGCGGGTGGAGGAGCCGACCCCGCTGCCGTGGAGCAGGCGGGGTGCGGGCACCGGGCGGCTGTGGATGACGTTGAAGGACCCGGTGGGCTGGCGGACGCTGCTGTACGACTTCATCCGGCTGCCGTGGGGCGTCCTCACCTTCTGCCTCACGCTGGTCTCGCTGTTCGTGCTGTGGCCGGTGCTGCCGTTCATCGCGCGCGGGCTGGCGAACGTGGACCGGGCGATGGTGCGCGGCCTGCTGTCGCCCTCCGACGAGCTGGAGCGCCGGATCGCCGAGCTGGAGTCGGACCGGGGGGTGGTCGTCGACACGGCCGCCGCCGACCTGCGGCGGATCGAGCGGGATCTGCACGACGGTGCACAGGCCCGGCTCGTCAATCTGGCGATGGGGCTCGGCCTGGCGAAGGAGAAGCTGCTGGAGGATCCCGACGCTGCCGCCGCGATGGTCGAGGAGGCGCATGGCGAGGTGAAGCTGGCGCTGCAGGAGCTCAGGGATCTCGCCCGGGGCATCCATCCGGCGGTGCTGACCGACCGGGGGCTGGACGCGGCGCTGTCGTCGGTCGCCTCGCGCTGCACGGTGCCGGTCCAGGTGACCGCGGACCTGCCGTCCAGACCGGCGGCCGCGATCGAGGGCATCGCCTACTTCACCGTCTCCGAGCTGCTGCAGAACATCAGCAAGCACAGCGGGGCGCGTACCGCCTCGGTGGACGTGTGGCGGGCCGACGACCGGCTGCTGATCCAGGTGCAGGACGACGGGCGCGGCGGGGCGAGCCTGGACGGCGGCTCCGGGATGCGCGGGCTCGCGGACCGGCTGGGCGCGGTCGACGGACTGTTCGTCGTGAACTCACCGGCCGGCGGTCCCACGACGGTCACCGCGGAGCTGCCCTGGCGGGACCGGGCGTAGCGAATCGGGCGTAGTGCGGCGCGGGGGGTGGGGAAAACCCCCCTCTCAAGACGCCGATGGCCTCCATGGTCCCTCGACCTGCGGCACAGCAGAGTGGGGATACGGCAGGACAGGGCCGATGAGACTGGGACTGGACGGAACAGGACGGGACGGCGCCGATGGCCACGGAGTACGGACACGGACACGGGTACACGCAGGAGCAGGGGTACGGCCACGAGCCGTACGGCGAGCGTCGGCATCGGGTGCCGGCCGTGCTGCGGGCACCGTTCGAGGCACGCAGCTGGCGTGAGTTCGGCTATGTCCTGCTGGGCCTGCCGGTCGGCGTGACGCTGTTCGTGTGGACCGTGACGATGCTGTCCCTCGGGGTGGGTTTGCTGGTGACCTTCATCGGGATCCCGTTGCTGGCGGTGGCCCTGGCCGGGTGCCGCGGCTTCGGGGCGCTGGAACGGGCACGCGCGCGTGGGCTGCTGAAGCTGGAGGTGGCCGACCCGGAGCCGCTGCGGATGCGCAAGCCGGGGTTCTTCCCCTGGATCGGCGCGGTGCTGAAGAGCGGCGCGTCCTGGCGTCATCTGCTGTACGCGGTCCTGCAGTTCCCCTGGTCGATGCTCTCCTTCGTCGTGGCCCTCAATTTCTGGGCGTACGGCTGGGCTCTGCTGACGTATCCGCTGTGGTTCTGGGTGTTCCCGATGTGGGCCGGGCAGGGCGGGCTCCAGCTGTACGGCGACGGGCACCACAGCGTCTACCTCGACAACCCGTTCGAGATCACCGTGACCGCGCTGGTGGGGCTGCTGTTCACGCTGGCCACGCCGTGGATCGTCCGGGCGCTGACGCTGGTGGACCGGGTGATGGTGCGCGGGCTGCTGGGGCCGTCGAAGCTGGCGTCGCGGGTGGTGGAGCTGGAGTCGGACCGGGGGATCGTGGTGGACGCGGCCGCCGCCGACCTGCGGCGGATCGAGCGGGATCTGCACGACGGGGCACAGGCGCGGCTGGTGGCGCTGGCCATGGATCTGGGGCTGGCGAAGGAGAAGCTGCGGGAGGATCCGCAGGCGGCGGCGCGGATGGTGGACGAGGCGCACGGTGAGGTGAAGACGGCGCTGCAGGAGCTGCGGGACCTGGCCCGCGGGATCCATCCCGCCGTGCTGACCGACCGGGGGCTGGACGCGGCGCTGTCCGCGGTGGCGTCGCGGTGCACGGTGCCGGTGCGGGTGGAGGTCGATCTGGCGGAGCGGCCGGCGGCGGCGATCGAGGGGATCGCGTACTTCACGGTGTCCGAGTTGCTGCAGAACGTCAGCAAGCATGCGCGGGCGAGTGGGGCGGCGGTGGATGTGTGGCGGAGCGAGGACCGGTTGATGCTGCAGGTCGTGGACGACGGGGTGGGGGGTGCGGACACGGCGAGGGGGTCGGGGCTGGCGGGGCTGGCCGAGCGGCTCGACGCGGTCGACGGGATTCTGGTGGTGGACTCGCCGGTGGGTGGGCCCACGCGGGTGACGGCGGAGCTGCCCTGGCGGGGCTGAGGGCGGGTTCTTCGCCCCCGCCGCCCCTACCCGTCCCGTCCTTGAAGGGGGTGGGCCCCCTTCTACCGCCCGGTTCGGGGGCTGCCGCCCCCGGACCCCCGCTTCGGCCTGGACGGCCTCGTCCTCAAACGCCGGACGGGCTGGAAAGCAGGGCTAGTGGGCGGCTGGGCGGCCTGATTTGGTTCGCCTCCTCTCCTTACCCGCACGCACTCCGATCCGAATGCTGGAATGCTGGACTTTCGGACAGGGCAGGCATGTACGCCGGACGGGGTGTGGGGGGCCGGGAGATCGTGGAGGACAGGGTGCGGGTGGTCATCGCCGAGGATTCCGTGCTGCTCAGAGAAGGGCTGACCCGGCTGTTGACCGACCGGGGGCACGACGTCGTCGCGGGGGTCGGGGACGCGGAGGCTCTGGTCAAGACCATCGCCGAGCTGGATGCGCAGGACGCGCTGCCGGACGTCGTCGTCGCGGACGTGCGGATGCCGCCGACGCACACCGACGAGGGTGTGCGGGCCGCCGTACGGCTGCGGAAGGCGCATCCGGAGCTCGGGGTGCTGGTGCTGTCGCAGTACGTGGAGGAGCGCTACGCCACCGAACTGCTGGCCGGTTCCAGCCGGGGCGTGGGGTATCTGCTGAAGGACCGGGTCGCCGACGTGCGGGAGTTCGTGGACGCCGTGGTGCGGGTCGCGGAGGGTGGTACGGCGCTCGATCCGGAGGTCGTCGCGCAGTTGCTCGGGCGGAGCCGGAAGCAGGACGTGCTCGCGGGCCTCACCCCGCGGGAGCGGGAGGTGCTGGGGCTGATGGCCGAGGGGCGGACGAACTCGGCGATCGCGCGGCAGCTGGTCGTGAGCGACGGAGCCGTCGAGAAGCACGTCAGCAACATCTTCCTCAAACTCGGGCTCTCCCAGAGCGACGGTGACCACCGGCGCGTTCTGGCCGTTCTGACGTATCTGAACTCCTGACGGGCCGACGGCACCGTGTCGGCACCGGAAGGCGGCCAGGGGGAGGGAAAATCGTGACAAGTCAGGGCGACAGGTCGTCTCAGAACTCGGTCCAGCATGCGAGCGGACACGGGAAGGCGACCCTAACCGACGTAGGGTTGATTACGGGATGGTCCGTGGGACGACCGCTCCCGGACAGCCGCCTCGAAGGAGGTCCAGTTCAGTGACCAGCCAGGTCAGCAGGACAACGGAACAGGCCGACGGAACCGTCGTAGGAGAGCAGCGCAAGCCGGGCGGCGTGAAGGCCGTTCGGCGCCTCGATCGGGTGATCATCCGGTTCGCGGGGGACTCGGGTGACGGTATGCAGCTCACCGGTGACCGGTTCACGTCGGAGACCGCGTCTTTCGGCAACGATCTGTCCACCCTGCCGAACTTCCCCGCCGAGATCCGGGCCCCCGCAGGCACTCTGCCGGGGGTTTCCTCGTTCCAGTTGCACTTCGCCGACCACGACATCCTCACCCCGGGCGACGCCCCGAACGTGCTGGTGGCCATGAACCCGGCCGCTCTGAAGGCGAACATCGGGGACCTGCCGCGCGGCGCGGAGATCATCGTCAACACGGACGAGTTCACCAAACGGGCGATGCAGAAGGTCGGCTACGACACCTCGCCCCTGGAGGACGGGTCGCTCGACGGCTACAGCCTCCATCCGGTGCCGCTGACCACGCTGACCGTGGAGGCACTGAAGGAATTCGACCTCAGCCGCAAGGAGGCCGAGCGCAGCAAGAACATGTTCGCGCTCGGCCTCCTGTCATGGATGTACCACCGGCCGACCGAGGGCACGGAGAGATTCCTCCAGCAGAAGTTCGCCAAGAAGCCCGAGGTCATGAAGGCGAACCTGGTGGCCTTCAGGGCGGGATGGAACTTCGGCGAGACGACCGAGGACTTCGCCGTCTCGTACGAGATCGCTCCGGCGACGAAGGCTTTCCCGGTGGGCACCTACCGGAACATCTCGGGGAACCTGGCGCTGGCCTACGGCCTGGTCGCGGCGTCGCGGCAGGCGGATCTGCCGCTGTTCCTCGGGTCGTATCCGATCACCCCGGCCTCGGACATCCTGCACGAGCTGTCCAAGCACAAGAACTTCGGTGTGCGGACCTTCCAGGCGGAGGACGAGATCGCCGGCATCGGCGCGGCGCTGGGGGCTGCCTTCGGCGGCTCGCTGGCGGTGACGACGACGTCCGGTCCGGGTGTCGCCCTGAAGGCGGAGACGGTCGGGCTCGCGGTCTCGCTGGAACTGCCGCTGCTGGTGATCGACATCCAGCGGGGCGGGCCGTCCACCGGGCTGCCGACCAAGACCGAGCAGGCCGACCTGCTCCAGGCGATGTACGGGCGCAACGGCGAGGCACCGGTGCCGGTGATCGCGCCGCGGACACCGGCGGACTGTTTCGACGCGGCACTGGAGGCGGCCCGGATCGCGCTGACCTACCGGACGCCGGTGATGCTGCTGTCCGACGGCTATCTGGCCAACGGCAGTGAGCCCTGGCGGATCCCGGAACCGGCGGAGCTGCCGGATCTGCGGGTGCAGTTCGCGAGCGGTCCCAACCACACCCTCGACGACGGTACCGAGGTCTTCTGGCCGTACAAGCGGGACCCGCAGACCCTCGCCCGGCCGTGGGCGATCCCGGGCACGCCCGGTCTCGAGCACCGCATCGGCGGCATCGAGAAGCAGGACGGCACGGGCAACATCTCCTACGACCCCGCCAACCACGACTTCATGGTCCGCACCCGGCAGGCCAAGATCGACGGCATCGACGTCCCCGACATCGAGGTGGACGACCCGGACGGCGCCAGGACCCTGGTGCTGGGCTGGGGGTCGACGTACGGGCCGATCACGGCGGCGGTACGGCGGCTGCGCGCGGCCGGCGAGCCGATCGCGCAGGCGCACCTGTGGCACCTCAACCCGTTCCCGAGGAATCTCGGTGCGGTGCTCAAGGGTTACGACAAGGTGGTGATCCCCGAGATGAACCTCGGCCAGCTCGCCATCCTCATCCGGGCGAAGTACCTGGTGGACGCACATTCGTACAACCAGGTCAACGGCATGCCGTTCAAGGCCGAACAGCTCGCCACGGCGCTCGAGGAGGCCATCCATGACTGACGCCATGACCGACGCCGGGACCGACGCCGACGGGCTGCTGCAGCTCGTCCCCAAGGCCGAGGCCAAGCAGTCCATGAAGGACTTCAAGTCGGACCAGGAGGTGCGCTGGTGCCCGGGCTGCGGTGACTACGCGATCCTGGCGGCCGTGCAGGGGTTCATGCCGGAGCTGGGGCTGGCGAAGGAGAACATCGTCTTCGTCTCGGGCATCGGCTGCTCGTCCCGCTTCCCGTACTACATGAACACGTACGGCATGCACTCCATCCACGGCCGCGCCCCCGCGATCGCGACCGGGCTCGCCACCAGCCGGCGGGACCTGTCGGTGTGGGTGGTGACCGGTGACGGCGACGCGCTCTCCATCGGCGGCAACCACCTGATCCACGCGCTGCGCCGGAACGTCAACCTGAAGATCCTCCTCTTCAACAACCGGATCTACGGGTTGACGAAGGGGCAGTACTCACCGACGTCCGAGGTCGGCAAGATCACCAAGTCGACGCCGATGGGCTCGCTGGACGCCCCGTTCAACCCGGTGTCGCTGGCGATCGGCGCGGAGGCGTCCTTCGTCGCGCGCACGATCGACTCCGACCGCAAGCACCTGACCGAGGTGCTGCGCGCGGCCGCCGCCCACCCGGGCACGGCCCTGATCGAGATCTACCAGAACTGCAACATCTTCAACGACGGTGCCTTCGACGCCCTCAAGGACAAGCAGTCGGCGGAGGAGGCGGTGATCCGCCTGGAGCACGGGAAGCCCATCCGCTTCGGAGCGGACGGCGCGCGCGGTGTGGTGCGGGACCGCCTCACGGGCGACCTGAAGGTGGTCGACGTGACCGCGGAGAACGAGTCCGAGGTCCTCGTCCACGACGCCCACTCCCCCTCCCCCACCACGGCCTTCGCGCTGTCCCGGCTGGCCGACCCCGACACCCTGCACCACACGCCCCTCGGCGTCTTCCGCTCGGTGGAACGGCCCGTGTACGACGTCCAGATGTCCGAGCAGCTGGACACCGCCGTCGAACGGCACGGCAAGGGCGACCTGGCGGCGCTGCTGGCCGGCGGGGACACCTGGACGGTCGTGGGCTGACCCCCGGAAGTCGCGAGCGGTGACGAGTGGGGCCCGGGCCTCAGGCGCGCTTCGCGTCGTCGTACGCGGTCCGGGCCCGCTCGACGTCCGCCATGCGCCGCTCGGTCCACAGCGCCAGGTCCCGCACCTGCTGGGCGGCCTCGCGGCCGAGGTCGGTGAGGGAGTAGTCGACGCGGGGCGGGATGACGGGCTTGGCGTCCCGGTGGACGAGGCCGTCGCGTTCCAGGGTCTGCAGGGTCTGGGTGAGCATCTTCTCGCTGACCCGGCCGATCGCGCGGCGCAGTTCGCTGAAGCGGTGCGGGCGGTCGAGGAGCTGGATCAGCACCAGGACGCCCCAGCGGCTGGTGACGTGCTCCAGCACCAGGCGGTACGGGCACATCTCCACGCCGACGACGTACGTCCCGGCCTTCGGTGCGGCTTCGGCTTCGACTTCTGCTCGGACTTCTGCTCGGACTTCGGAGGCACTTACGGGCATGCCAGTACCTTACTTCAAAGTGGGTACTTTCTCAGGGTTAGCGCACCTCCTAGGGTTAGTGGCATCGGAACCCCACAAGGAGATCGCAGACCATGAGCATCGTTGTCACCGGAGCCACCGGACACCTGGGCCGTCACGTCGTGACGCAGCTGCTGGAGAAGGTCCCGGCCGAGCAGATCACCGCCGTCGTGCGTGACGAGGCCAAGGCCGCCGACTTCGCCGCCGCGGGCGTGCGAATCGCCGTCGCGGACTACAACGCCCCCGAGACCTTCGACGGCCTCTTCGCCGCCGGCGACAAGGTCCTGCTGATCTCCGGCAACGAGTTCGACAAGGGCCGCCCGGCGCAGCACAAGGTCGTCATCGACGCCGCCAAGGCGGCCGGCGTGGCCCTGCTGGCGTACACCAGCGCCCCGGGCAGCCTGCACGCCTCGCTGGTGGACGACCACCGTGCCACCGAGGAGGTGCTGCTCGCCTCCGGCCTGCCGTACACCCTGCTGCGCAACGGCTGGTACCACGAGAACTACACCGAGAACCTCGCCCCGGTCCTCGCGCACGACGCCGTCGTCACGGCCGCCGGCGAGGGCCGGGTCTCCTCGGCCTCCCGCGCCGACTACGCGGCCGCCGCGGTCGCCGTGCTGACCGGCGAGGGCCACGAGAACCAGACATACGAGCTGGGCGGCGACGTCGCCTGGAGCTTCGCCGAGTACGCGGCCGAGGTCTCGAAGCAGACCGGCAAGGAGATCGCCTACAACTCCGTGCCCGGCGAGGCGCTCCAGGGCATCCTCACCGGCGCGGGCGTGCCGGAGATGTTCGCCGCGATCCTGGTCGACGTCGACGCGTCGATCGCCAAGGGCGAGCTGGTCGTCGACTCGGGCGACCTCTCCCGCCTGGCCGGCCGCCCGACCTCCCCGATCTCCGAGGCGATCACCGCGGCGCTCAAGTAAAGCCCTCGGGTAAAGCCCTCCAGCAAAACCCTCCGGTAAAGCCCTCCGGAAGACGGTGCCCCCGGTCCGTCATGACCGTATGCCGATACGGCCATGACAGACGGGGGCGCTCGGCGCTACCTTCGTCCCGGTGTGCTGAGGAAACTGGGCGTGAGGAGGGTCGGTGGCCGACATATCGAAGGGTGAGCGGCGGACAGGACTGGTGAACGGCTTCGCGGCCTACGGGATGTGGGGGCTGGTCCCCCTCTTCTGGCCGCTGCTTAAGCCCGCCGGGTCGGTGGAGATCCTGGCCCACCGGATGGTGTGGTCCCTCGTCTTCGTCGCCGTCGCACTCGTCTTCGTACGGCGCTGGGCCTGGGCCGGTGAGCTGCTGCGGCAGCCGCGCCGGCTGGCCCTGGTGACGGTCGCCGCCGCCGTGATCACCGTCAACTGGGGCGTCTACATCTGGTCCGTGAACGCCGGGCACGTCGTCGAGGCCTCGCTCGGCTACTTCATCAACCCCCTCGTCACCATCGCGATGGGCGTGCTGCTGCTGAAGGAACGGCTGCGGCCCGTGCAGTGGGCGGCGGTGGGCGTCGGTCTCGCCGCCGTCGTGGTTCTGACCGTGGGCTACGGGCAGCCGCCGTGGATCTCCCTCGTCCTCGCCTTCTCCTTCGCCACCTACGGGCTCGTCAAGAAGAAGGTCAACCTCGGCGGCATCGAGTCGCTCGCCGCGGAGACCGCCATCCAGTTCCTGCCCGCGCTCGGCTATCTGCTGTGGCTGGCAGGCCACGGCGGGTCCAGCTTCGTCGACGACGGCGCCGGGCACGCGGCCCTGCTGGCCTCCACCGGCATCGTCACCGCCGTCCCCCTGGTCTGCTTCGGCGCCGCGGCGATCCGCGTCCCGCTCTCCACGCTCGGCCTGCTGCAGTACCTGGCGCCGGTCTTCCAGTTCCTGCTCGGCATCCTCTACTTCCACGAGGCGATGCCCGCCGAGCGGTGGGCCGGCTTCGCCCTGGTCTGGCTCGCCCTCGCCCTGCTCACCTGGGACGCGCTGCGCGCCGCCCACCGGGGCGCACGGGCGCTCGCGGAGGCGCATGTACCACGGCCGGCGGCCCCGGTCACCGAGACTCCGGCAAGCCAGGTGTGACTGTCAGAGCCGTCGGCTATAAGTGGGCGACATGACGCAGACGCCCGCACCCCTGCACTGGAAGCTCGTCGTCGACGCCCGCGACCCGCACGCGCAGGCCGACTTCTGGGCCGCCGCGCTGCACTACGTGACCGAGGACAACAGCGCGTTCGTGGCACGACTGCTGGAAGTGGGCGCGCTGCCGGGCGCGGCCACCCTGGAGTACCACGGCCGTGCCGCCTTCCGTGACCTGATCGCCGTACGGCACCCGGACGATCCGTACGACGAGGAACGCGGGACGGGGCTGGGGCGGCGGCTGCTGTTCCAGCGGGTGCCGGAGGCGAAGTCCGGCAAGAACCGGCTCCACATCGACCTGCACGCCGGGGACGGGAAGCGGGCGGACGAGGTGGCACGCCTGGAGGCGCTGGGCGCGACCGTGGTGCGGCACGTCTCCGAGCCCTCCGGCGCGTGGACCGTGATGGCCGACCCGGAGGGCAACGAGTTCTGCGTGCAGTGACGCCGGCGCGGCGAGCCGGCGCGGTGACGCCGGTGCGGTGACGTCGGCGCTCAGGCGTTCTGGGCGGCCCGGCGGGCGCGTTCGGTGAGGCGGCCCATCCGGGCGCGGGCCGACTCCAGTTCCTCGATGTCGTCGGCCGCCGGGCCGTCCTCGGCGGTGAGCTGCGACCACAGGTCGATCAGCTCGCGGCCGAGGCGCAGCCCGTGCTCGGGGTCGCGCACCGCGCGCCAGGCGGTCGCGGCGCTCCGCACGTTCCCGTACGCCGCCTCGCCGTCCCGCGCGTGCCGGTGCTGCCCGGCCAGGTCGAGGGAGAGCCGGAAGGCCCGCTCCGGGTCGCCCGCCAGGTAGGAGATGTACGCGGTCAGCTCGCCCAGGTGCAGCACCTCGGTGTGGCCGTCGCCGAGGACCGCGGCGGCCTCGGCGACGGTGTGCTCCGCGAGCTCGGCCGCCGCTTCGATACGGCCCGTCCGGACGGCCTCGTTGATCCGCGACACCGGCTCGGTGAGCAGCGCGGCACCTTCCGCCGTCAGCGTCACGGGCTCGTCGCCGAGCACCTCCTCGGCGACCGCGTCGAACCCGCGGGCGGGGGTGGGTGTCGGGGTGAACCGGAGGTCGAGGTCCCGGTCGGCCGACGGCTCTTCGGGCACGAGGGCGATGACGGGGGCCTTCTCGGGGGCCGGGGGCGGCGCAAGGGCCGGAGCCGGGGCAAGGGCAGGGGCCGGGGTGCTCATCACGGGCGGCGGGCCGAAGACGCCGGTGGGCGGCTGGACGGTGCCCGGCGCGGGCGGCAGGGGCGGGGCCGGCCGTACGGACGGAGCCGGCGGGGCGGCGGGCGGCTGCGACACCGCCCGCAGGGGGAACGCCGGCGCCGCCTCCGACGCGGGTTCCTTCGGCGCGTTTTCCTTCCGCACGGGTTCCTTCCGTGCGGCTTGTCCCGTCGGCTCGGTCGCTGGTGCGGCCAGCCGTACCGGGTCGCCGGTGAAGCTGCTGGAGCCGTCCAGGTCCACCTGGAGGGGGACGACGTAGCCGATGCGGGTGTCGTGGACGGTGGCGAGGACCGGGCGGCCGGCGGCGCGGGCGAGGCGCTGGAGGTGGTTGAGGACCGCCTGCTGGGGTTCCTCACCGGGGCCCGTGAGCAGCGGTACACCGTCCACGGACGCGGTCGCGCCGGCCACCCGGACGTCGACCGGTACCAGGTGCCCCTCGTGCTGGACTTCCCGCTTCTCCTCGCGGCTGAGTCGGGACATCGGCCCTCATTCCCCCGGCGTCACCGTCCGGTCGTGCGTCCGGTCGTACTCGTGCGTACGGTCCAGTCTCGACGCTCGGCACGGCTCCCACGTCACCGCGACGTCACAGCCTCGCACCAGGAAGGGACGCCCGGCGGGGCACGGCGGATCCGGACCGTACGGACGTACGAACGTGTGCGAACGGACGTATCCCGCCCGGGCCCCGCGGGGCTAGGCGGTGATGTCCCTCGTCGTGAACCGCGCCCAGGCCGCCGAACCGAACACCGCCGTGTACAGGGCCTGCAGCTCCAGGTTCTTGGCCAGGTCGTCCCAGTAGACGGGGTCGCGCATCAGGTCGGCGAAGGACAGCCAGTAGTGGGAGAAGAAGTACGGCTGGAGCGCGTGCAGCTGGGGGATCTGGTCGAGGATCTGGACCGTGATGAGCAGGCCCACGGTCGTCGCCATCGCCGCGATGCCGCTGTTGGTGAGGGTGGACACGAACAGGCCGAGCGCGGCGATGCCGGCCAGGGACAGGGCGACCACCAGGGCGATCAGCAGGGCGCGGCCGAGGCCGTCGGCGAAGGATATCCGGGTGCCGGAGATCGTCGTCAGGTCGCCGAGCGGGAAGAGGAGCGCGCCGACGGCGAGCGCGGAGGCGGCCACCACCAGGGTGGCGACCAGGCAGAAGGCCATCGTCGTCGCGTACTTGGCGAGCAGGAGACGGGTGCGGCCCGCCGGGGCGACCAGCAGATAGCGCAGGGTGCCCGCGTCGGCCTCGCCCGCGACCGCGTCCCCGGCCACCACTCCGACGGCCATGGGAAGGAAGAACGGGAGGGTCGCCGCCAGCGCCGTGAACACCAGGAACAGTCCGTTGTTGGTGACCTGGGCGATGAAGGCCGGGCCCTCGCCGCCGCCGCCGCGGCCGACCTGCCCGCCGCCCCGCGTCTCGATCCTGACGGAGACGCCGACGAGGATCGGCACCGCCGCCAGCACGCCGAGCAGCGCGAGGGTGCGCCAGCGCCGGAACGTGGTGACGAGTTCGCTGCGCAGCAGACCGAGGCTCCACAGCGGGTTCGGCCGCACGGCCGCTGTCTCGACGACGGCCAGGTCAGCCTGCGACATCGAAGCCCTCTCCGGTCAGTGCCACGAACGCGTCCTCCAGCGAGGCCCGTTCCACGGTGAAGCCGCGGACCCGGACGCCCGCCGTGACGAGCGCCGCGTTCACCTCGGCGAGGTCGCGCTCGGGCGGCTCGCCGGTCACCCGGTCCTCGGCCACGACGACGTCCGCGACGCCCTGTTCCTTGAGCACCCGGGCCGCCTCCCCGGGGTCCGGGGTGGTCACCACGAGCCGGCCGCGGGCCCCGGCCACCAGGTCGGCCACCGCGCCCTGGGAGATCAGCCGGCCCTGCGCCATCACGGCCGCGTGGGTGCAGACCTGCTCGATCTCGTCGAGCAGGTGGGAGGAGAGGAACACGGTCGTGCCGTCCCCGGCCAGCTCCCGGACCAGGGCGCGGATCTCCCGCATGCCCTGCGGGTCGAGGCCGTTGGTCGGCTCGTCCAGGACCAGCAGCCTGCGGGGCTGGAGCAGCGCGGCGGCCAGGCCCAGGCGCTGCTTCATGCCGAGGGAGTAGGCCTTCGCCTTCTTCGCCGCGGCGGCCGCGAGGCCCACCCTCTCCAGCGCGGCCTCGACGCGGGCGCGCCGGGTGCGGGGGTCGGCGGCCGGGTCGGCGGCGTCGTACCGGAGCAGGTTGTCGCGACCGGAGAGGAAGCCGTACAGGGCCGGGCCCTCGATGAGGGCGCCGACCTGGGGCAGTACGACACGGGAGGCGCGCGGCATCGGGTGGCCGAGGACGCGGGCCGTGCCCGAGGTGGGCGCGATCAGGCCCATCAGCATGCGGATGGTGGTGGTCTTGCCGGAGCCGTTCGGGCCGAGGAAGCCGAAGACGCTGCCCGCGGGGACGGTCAGGTCGAGACCGTCCACGGCGAGCTGCCCGCCGCGGTAGCGCTTGGTGAGGCCGCGGGTGACGATGACACCCGCTCCCACCGGGGCGCGGTCCCCGGGGTTCCCGGGGTCCCCAGGGTCCCCGAGATCTCCCCGGCCCGCCCGGTCCGCCCGGTCCCCCCGGTCCCCCCGGACTCCCGAGGCCTCCGGGGCCTCCCGGTCGTCCGGCTCCCGTTCCGTGGCGGGCGGTCGGTCCATCGGCTCCCTCGATTCGTCGTGCGGCAAAGGCTACTCACCGCACCTGTGCCGGCCCGGACTAGCCCGCGTTCGCCGCCTTCAGCAGCGCCGCCTTGTCCACGGCGCCGACGTACACCTTGCCGTCGTCCGTGATCAGGGCGTTGATGAGCCGGGTGGAGAAGACGGTGCCCTTGCCGAACTTGCCGGAGACGGAGTCGCCGAGCGAGCCGAGGAAGCCGCTCAGGTCGCCGCCGCCGGAGGCGGAGCCGGTGGGCAGTCCGCCCTTGCTGCCGGTGTCGAGGACGGCTATGGAGTTCCAGCCCTTGCCGAGGACGTCGAAGCCGGACTTGTCGAGGTCCTTGGCTGAGCCGCCGCCGGGCGTCTCGGAGGCCTTGCCGCCCTTGTCCCACCCGTCGGTGCCGCTGTCTTTGCCGGTCTTGCCGGCCTTGTCGCCCTCGGTGACCTTGGCGCCCTTGGGCGGGGTGAAGTCGAAGGTGGAGGCGGCCGGCTTCGCGAAGCTGACCTGGGTGTAGCCGGCGTCGACCACGGCCGCGCCGCCGCTCGACGGGGTGAGCGTGAACTTCAGCGGCGTACCGGTCTTGGCGTCCACCGCGATGCTGATCGCGCCGACCGTCGTACCGGACTGCTTGGGCTTGATGACCAGGCGGTAGGCGTCGCGGCCGGCCACCTGGGCGGTGCCGTCGACCGTCACCGACGTGGTGTCGTCGACCGACTTGAGGACCTCGTCGGCGAAGTCCTTGGGCGTGGCCGGGGTTTCGTGCTGCTCGGCCTTGCCGGAGTCGGCGGCGGTGGAGTGGTAGACCTCGTTGGACTTGCTGTCGTAGCCCCACACGTCGGTGCCGTTGTGGATGAGGCTGTACTCGGCGCCGCTCTCCAGCACCGACACCTTCTGCTTCTCGGGGCCGTCGGCGGCCACCCGCAGGGTGTGCGTGCCGGAGGCCAGCTCGGTGAGCTTGCTCGTCGGGTCGGCCGACGAGCCGTCGCCGCCCTGCGTCGCCCCGGACAGCAGGCTGCTCTCCAGACCGCCGAGGTCGGGCAGGCCGAGGTCGGTGCTGATCTTGACGGTGCCGGACAGCTGCTGCACGTCCGACTTGGCGATCTTGTTTATGAGCTCCTGCGCGGTGATCTTCGGCAGGTCGGGGTCGCCGGAGTCGGCAAGTGCCGGGACCAGGCCGATCGTGGCCGCGGCCACGCCCACCACCGCGACCGGGACGACGTAGCGTGCGGCCTTGCGCCGCCGCTCGGCGCGCAACTCGGCGCGCAGCTCGTCCTCGGCCTGCGCGGCCCCCGTGCTGTCGTCGGATTCGTACGGTGCCATGTGTGCCCTACCTCCGTCGTCGGCGGCGGCCGTCCTCGCACGTGTCCCACCCTGAGCCGCCATTCTCACCCGAATCGGTGAGTGGTGGTGATTTCCGTGGTTTCCATCTCACCAAATCGGGGGCGGAGAAGCGTCAGACCACGGAGCCAACTCCGCGTACACCTGCGGTATGACACAGGGGTGGAGGCGCCTTCCCCGACCCGTAGGGGTCGTGCGGCGAAGGCGCCTCCTGTCACGGTCGCATCCGGTCACTTCACGGGCCGTGTCCGCTGCTGGGACCGTTGCCGGATCCGCTCAGTGCTGCACGAACACGTAGTCCGCCGAGTAGGGGACACCGACGACGGCACCCGGGGTGCAGGAGCCGGCCGGGGCGACGCCGCCCACGGTGTTGAGGCGCAGGATCTCGCCGGTGTGGGCGAGCAGCCCGTGCTTCTTGCCGGACCGGGTGGTCTTGAGGTCCAGTTCCGGGATGTTGCCGGTGCCGTTCGCCGTCTTGGTCAGGACGGATCCGGTGACCGCACTGCCGTCGGGTGCGACCCACTGCGGGGTGCCGGAGTTCGGCGCGACGAAGGAGTGGCGGATGCCCCCGCCGAGCTTGGCGCTGACGTCCCGCTGGGCGAAGGCATAGCCGCCGCCGTCGGCGGGCTTGCACTGGTAGATCTGCTTGCCGGTGACGACGGAGGCCTGGAAGCCGCCGGCCCTGAGGTCGGAGACGGTGGTGACGGCGTGCAACTGGCCGCGGAGGGCTCCGCCGGGGAACTCCGCGGTGTGCAGGTTGGCGTAGAAGGCTCCGGGGTCGGTGGTGAGCTGCTTGAGCAGGGCCTTGTCGGTGACCTTGACACTGCCGGTGACGCTGTGGGCCTTGGCCTTCTTCAGCAGCTTCCCGAAGTCGATCTTGACGCCGCCGTTGGTGCCCTTGGCGCCCTGGTGGATGTGCAGGTCGGTGGGCTTGGCGGTGCCGCGCCAGGTCACGGCGACGGTCACCTTGTCCCTCTTGACCTGGATGAACTCCAGCGCGGCGCCGTCCTTGTCCCCGACGGCGGGCCCACCGGCGACGGGGACCTCGTTGGCACCGCGCAGACTGGCGGCGAGGACCACGGAGGCGGCGGAGCCGTGGCTGGCGGCGGAGCTTTGGCTGGCGGCGGCGGATGCCGGGACGGCGGCACCGCCGAGAGCGGTGACGGTGACGGTGATGGCTGCGGCGACGAGGCTCTTGCGGCGCGATGCGTCGATGACCATGATTCCGTTTTCTCCCCCTGTGTCAGCCGACGCCCCCTGCGTCGGCTTCTGGGGAGGAGTACGGAACCCGTCCTGGATTGGACTCAGTCCAATTATGTGACCTGGGTCACACGCCGGATCATCCGGCTCGGTGCACCACCGCGTCGCACAGCTCCACCAGCGCGGCCTTCGGGTCGCACTCCGGCAGCGGAGCCAGCGCGGCCCGCGCCTCCTCCGCGTACCGGACCGCGTCCCGGCGGGCCAGCTCCAGAGCCGGATGCGCACGCAGCGCCGCCAGGGCCTCCGCGTGCCGTGCGTCGTCCGTGAGGTCGGAGTCCAGCAGCTCGCACAGGGCGACGTCCTCGGCCAGCCCCGACCGGGCGGCCAGCTCCCGCAGCCGCAGCACCGGAAGTGTGGGCACGCCCTCGCGGAGGTCGGTCCCCGGGGTCTTCCCGGACTCGTGGGAGTCGGAGGCGATGTCCAGGACGTCGTCGGCGAGCTGGAAGGCGACTCCGAGCCGTTCGCCGTACTGGGTGAGGACGTCGACGACCGTCTCGTCGGCACCGGACAGCATCGCGCCGAAGCGGCAGGAGACGGCGACCAGCGAGCCGGTCTTGCCGCTGAGCACGTCGAGGTAGTGGTCGACCGGGTCACGGCCGTCCGACGGACCGGCCGTCTCCAGGATCTGACCGGTCACCAGCCGTTCGAACGCGAGGGCCTGGACCCGGACCGCCTCGGGGCCGAGGTCGGCGAGGATCTGGGAGGCGCGGGCGAAGAGGAAGTCGCCGGTGAGGACCGCGAGCGAGTTGCCCCAGCGGGTGTTGGCGCTGTCGACACCGCGTCGTACGGCCGCCTCGTCCATGACGTCGTCGTGGTACAGCGTGGCCAGGTGGGTGAGCTCGACGACGACGGCCGACGGCACGACACCGGGCGCGTAGGGGTCGCCGAACTGCGCGGCGAGCATCACCAGCAGCGGGCGGAACCGCTTGCCTCCGGCCCGCACGAGGTGCTGCGCGGCCTCCGTGATGAACGGGACCTCGCTCTTGGTGGCTTCTAGCAAGCCTTCCTCGACAGCCGTCAATCCGGCCTGGACATCGGCTTCCAGAGCCTGGTCCCGCACGCTCAGCCCGAACGGCCCGACGACGGTCACGAGGGGTCTCCTGTCTGCTGGTGTCTACTGGCGATTACGCGGTTTGTCGATAGGTCGCTGCCCTCACTCAAGTCAGCGTATCCGGTCGGGTTTCGATCACCGATAGCGCCCACGGTTACACCCCGGGCGCTATCGGATCACGACCGTTATGTTTTTGATCAGCCGATACGACCTGACATCCACTGACTTAACAGGAAGTGCGGGCGCTTGTCCCGAACCGGGATACATGCCGTGTCCCCCACCGGCGGCAGACCTTCCACCTGAGCAGCGCCCGGAAACGGCCCCGGCTCCCCCGGCCGAAGTCACCTGCCCGGGCGCACCCCACCCGCGACCCGCCGGCCCCGCCGGGGACACCCGGCGCCCGAACGGCGGCGCCTCGTGCACACCTGCGCACCCTTCCTTCACGCGACCACGCACGGCGGCCTCCGCATCCCTCGAGCCACATTCCTTCACGCGCGCGCCCAACTTCCCACCCCGGGCGGGTCAGTGGCACGCACACGCACACGCACCGGGAGCCGCCGAGGTTGACGGAGGGCGCGCCAGAGAAGTACCTAATCAGACAATTCGGACTAATCATTGAAATCACTGCATTAGCACCCATTCCACCACCTCCAGGTCGGGCAATCCACGCGAATGGAAGCGTGCCGCCTTTCCGTCGAACCAGGAAAAAGGTGGATTCCAGGAATCCCTGGTGCCCGATTTGCCGTTATTGCTCTTTCGTGAAGTAGGTCACGCGGGCCCGAGTGACGCAAGGCCCGCCACGCCCCTCCTTCCCCTTCGCCCGCAGGCCAGTTGAGGGTTGGCAAACGCAAAGGATCAAGTACCCCATACACCTCAGTAAAAGGTCAATCGGTGTGTTGTGCGCATCAGGTACTTGTTCCTGACATGTGCCCTCGCATACGTTCCCGCTCGCCGGGCGGACGCCGAATCCTGCCGCCGCCCGTCGTAACCCATCGACGAGTTCATTCGCACGGCAGGAGCGGGGGATCCAGGTAAGTCGCCGGACCGGGCGGCCGACGTCAGCGGACGGACGTCGCTCCGGAACGGCTAGGGGTTAAGTCGCATCACCTTCGGGCGGTGCGGCCGGGCACTCCCCGGGCCCGAACCCGACAGCTCACCTCGCAGGCGACGGAGAGGAAAACGCCATGTCTGCTGCCGCCCAGCACCGCACTCCCCGCCGTAACCGCATCATCCGCACGCTCGTCGTCGCCGGTACCGGCGCCGCCGTTCTCGCCCTCCCGCTCATCGGGGCGACCGCCGCCTCCGCCGCCGGGTCCTCCACCACGACGGCCTCGACCACCCTCGCCGGGTACCCGAACAACCTCGACGGCTGGATCCGCGAGTCGCTCGCGATCATGCGGGAGAAGCGCATCCCGGGCACCTACAACGGCATCTACCGCAACCTGATGCGGGAGTCCTCCGGCAACCCGCGGGCCATCAACCTCTGGGACTCCAACGCGGCCAAGGGCATCCCGTCCAAGGGCCTGCTCCAGGTCATCGACCCGACGTTCAAGGCCTACCACGTGGACGGCACGTCGTTCGACATCTACGACCCGGTCGCGAACATCACCGCCGCCTGCAACTACGCCGCCGCGCGGTACGGCTCGATCGACAACGTCCACGGCGCGTACTGACCCGACCGACGTCCCGCGCGTCAGTCGAAGAGTCTTTCGAGGACGACGGCGATGCCGTCGTCCTCGTTCGACGCGGTGATCTCGTCGGCCAGCGCCTTGAGTTCGGGGTGCGCGTTGGCCATCGCCACCCCGTGGGCCGCCCACTCGAACATCGGGATGTCGTTGGGCATGTCCCCGAAGGCGATGGCCTGTCCGGGGCTCAGCCCCAGATGGCCGGCGGCCAGCGCGAGCCCGGTCGCCTTGGTCACCCCGCAGGGCTGGAGTTCGACGGTCCCCGGCCCCGACATCGTGACCGTCGCCAGCGAACCGACCACCGAGCGGGCGGTCGCCGCCAGTTCGTCGTCGGACAGGGTGTGGTGGCGCAGCAGCACCTTGCTGATGGGCGCGCACCACAGGTCGTCACGGCGGGCGACGCGCAGCGCGGGCAGCGTGGGGTGGGGCATCAGATAGCCCGGCTCGATGAGCGTGAGCCCGTCCACGCCGTCCTGGTCGACCGCCGCGTACACCTGGCCCACCTCGGCCTCGATCTTGCCGAGCGCGGTCTCCGCCAGTTCCCGGTCCAGGGTGACCGACCACAGCAGCCGGTCCGCGCCGGCGTCGTACACCTGCGCGCCCTGCCCGCAGACCGCGAGTCCCGTGCAGCCCAGGTCGTCGAGGAGCGGGCGCACTCTCGGCGCGGGGCGGCCGGTCACCACGAGATGCCGGGCACCCGCCCGGCCGGCCCGCGCGAGCGCGGCGAGCGACCGTTCCGAGAGGGTGTCGTCGTCGCGCAGCAGCGTGCCGTCCAGGTCGGTGGCGATCAGTGAGTACGGGGAGGGTGCGACCATGATCAGAGAATACGGACAGCACGCCCCTGGGACTCACTGCTCGTTTCGGCCTCAAGTGGCGCCCGCCGCCTCCGTGATGGGGCCGTCGTCGGTGGCGGGCGTTACGTTTTCGCTGAGCCGGTCGCACTGATCCGACGGGGTGCCGGCGGTGACGGGCGGGCGGGTGGACGACGACGGCCGCGGACCATATGTGGCGATCGACGACAACACGGAGAGCCGGTACGAGGCCGAAAGACGCCCCGAGGACCCGGTCGGCGGGGCACTGTGCGCCGAGGTTGTCCGGCGGCTCGGACTCTGGTTCGACGGGGACGGCGACGCCGCCGAACTGGACGCGGGGCGCGAGCTGTTGGGGCGGCATTTCGGCGACACGTGCGTGCGGCCGACGCGTATGTCCGGCCGGCGCGGGCGTCCGGCGGGCACGCATGTCCGGCGGGCGCGCACGTTCGGCGAGCGCGCACGTTCGGCGAGCCCGGGGTTCGCGTCGGCCCTCGGGGCCGGGTGACGGTCCGGCCCGGGGTGTCAGGCGTGGGCCGCCGCCAGGTGGCCGGCCAGGCGCGGTGAGGCGAACTCCGTGCCGCACACGAACCGCATGACCGGGCCGTAGGACGCCGCCGCCGGGAGCCCTGTGAAGTAGAGGCCGGGCACGGAGGAGACGTATCCGGCGCCGAGTCTCGGGGCACCGCGGCTGACCGCGACGCGGGTACACAGCCCGGGGCCGAGGAAGTCCATCGCTGCGATGTCCACGTGGTAGCCGGTGGCGGCTATGACGTGGTCGGCGGTGAGGCGCTCGGTGCCGCCTTCGTGGGTACGGACGGTGAGGACCGGGGCGCCGTCCGAGGTGTCGACGCCGGTCACGGCGGCGACCTCGCGGACCTGGACCTTGCCCTCGAAGCGGTCGCGCAGCCACCAGGCGCCGAGCGGGCCGAGCACCCGGCGGACCAGGTAGTGGCGAGCCTGTGCCGGGAGGTAACGGTAGGGGTGCGGGTAGTAGCTGAGCGCCCACAGGGACCAGGCCCGGCCGAACGGCGACTCGGGACGCAGCCTCGGCTGCTGCCAGGGCGGCGCGCCGAAGGCGACCCTGCCGCGTCCTCGTGAGACCACCCGTACCTGGGCGCCCGCCTCGGCGGCGAGGGCCGCCGTCTCCAGCGCGGACTGCCCGGCACCGACGACGATCAGCTCCTTGCCGGAGAAGCGCGTCAGGTCGTGGTGCTGGGAGCTGTGCGAGACCGGCCCCGCGGGTCCGTCCGCGCCCGCCCCGGCGAGCTCGGCGGGCAGGCGGGCGAGCCCGGACAGGCCGGTGGCGACGACGACCGCGCGGGCCGTGAACGACTCCCCCGAGTCCAGCTTCAGTTCGAAGCCGGCCGGGCCTTCGGCCTTCCGCTCGGCCTTGCTTTCGACCTTGTTCTCGGCCTTGTTCTCGGCCTTGTGCCGGTCCACGGAGACCACCCGTACCCGCTCCAGCTCGGGCACCAGTTTCCGCTGGAACCACTCGCCGTAGCCGATGAAGGTCTCCACCGGGATGGTGTCCTCGTCCGTGACCAGCCGGCGGATGCCCGCCGCGTCGCAGTAGTCGGCGAGGGTGTGCCCGCGTTGCGGGCAGTCCAGACTGGAGGCGGCCGGGGTGGACTTCAGGATCATCCCGGCCGGCATGTGGTCGCGCCAGCTGACCATGGGATCCCCGAAGACCCGGACGGGGATGCCGCGCGCCCGCAGATGGGCGGCGGTGGACAGGCCGAAGGGCCCGGCGCCTAAGACTGCTACCGGTTCGATCACGAAGTCCCTCCCCAGGAACGTGGTGCCTACTTCGTGGCGACGCTGGAGCCGCGGCGGTTGGTGCGCCACAGCTGATAGAGGTGCTTCGCGCCCGGACGCACGAAGCGGGCGAGCATCGTGACGAACGGCAGCGGGTCGTCACCCGCCAGCCAGGCCAGCTCGGTCCCGCTCGGCCGCTTCGGTGCGTGCGGCGTCGTGTAGCCGCTGCGGCGGTAGGCGAGGAGGGCGGGCAGGTCGATGTTCTCCACGACGTACCGGTGGCCGGCGCGCTGTTCCCCCTCCGGAACGCGGCGCCCGGTCAGGTCCAGGTGCATGGCGCGGACGACGTCCACCCCCGACTCGCTCTCGAAGAGCCGGAACTGGGCACCCATGCGCGGGTTGAAGTCGAGCAGCTTGTACTGCCCGTCGCGCCGGTCGAAGCGCAGGTCGAGATCGATGATGCCGGTGAAGCCGATCTGCTTGATGAAACGCGCGGCGAGGTCGGCGAGTTCCGGGTTGTCGACGACGTAGGCGTTCGCGGTCATGCCGGCGTGCGGCGGCCAGGAGCGGACCTTGACGCCGGTGAACAGGGCGCGCGGATTGGAGTCGGCGTCGAAGTAGGCGTGCACGATCCAGTCCTCCGCCTCCTCCCTCGGGAGGTACTCCTGGAGGATGACCCCCGGATGGGTGCCCCAGTCACGGGCGAGGGTGAGCAGTCCCTCCCGGGTGGCGATCCGCGTCGTTCCGTTGACGGCGGGCCGGCTGCGCCGCACGAACGCCTCGCGGTTCTTGGCCACGATCGGGAAGCGGGCCTTCTCCGCGAAGTCGACGATCTCGTCGTACGAGTCCGGGAAGGACGCCGCCGGGCTCGGGATGCCGTGTTCCACGCACAGTTCGTGCAGGCCCTGCTTGCTCGCCAGCCGGCGGGGCAGCTCCGGTTCGACACGCGGGAAGAGGAAGCGGTCGCCGAGCGCGTCCTGGTGCTCGGCGATCAGGACGGCGGCCTCCTCGTCGGTGGGGATCAGCACCGTGGGACGGCCGATGCGGCGGCCGATGCGCAGCAGTCCCTCGACGAGATGGTCCGGTTCCTCGGCACCGGTCGTCGGCCACACGAACGCCCGTCTGAGATAACGGGACGAGGCCGCCGGCGTGTACGCGTCCTCCGTGATCGCGTACATGGGAACGCCCAGGCGGCCCAGACTGCGAATAGCGCCGACCCCGCCGTGATGCAGCGGATAGTCGCCGAACTTGACGATCAGGCCCGGCACGTCGCGGTCCGCCTCGAACGGCACGCTGACGGCATTCCTGGCCACGGGTCCCCCCACGTGTCCCCCTCTACGGACCGGATCCACCCCGTCCGTGTCCCCCAAAGGACGCTAAGCCGGAATTGCCCCCTCCGACAAGGGCTATTAGGACATTGCGAACTCTTTAGACACTGCCACGACAGTCAACTCACCCGTAACGTGTGGCGCGACCACATGGAACGCCGCGCAACGCCATAGTGACGTCGCCACATGGCAGTCCTCCGCGCGGCACGGATGAGAGCGAGGCAGTCACCCCATGCCCCCCTTGCCCCCCTTCGAGGTCCCCGAGGGTGACCCCTTCGGCTCGCACAACCTTCCGTATGGCGTGTTCTCGACCTCCGGGAGCACAGAACGGAGGGTCGGCGTCCGCCTCGGCGACCACGTCCTCGACGCCGGCGCGGCGGCCCTCGCGCTCGGCTCCCCGTACGCATCCCTGCTCGCCCGCCCGACCCTCAACCCGCTGCTGGCCGCGGGCCGCACCGCCTGGTCGGACGTACGGCGTGCCCTGACCGCCTGGGTGACCGTGCCCGCGCACCGCGAGACACTCGCCCCCCTTCTGCACCCGCTGCCCGAGGTGACCCTGCACCTTCCTTTCGAGGTCGCCGACTACGTCGACTTCTACGCCTCCGAGAACCACGCCCGGAACGCCGGCCGCATCTTCCGCCCCGACGCCGCCGAACCGCTCACCGCCAACTGGAAGCACCTGCCGATCGGTTACCACGGCCGCGCGGGCACGGTCGTGGTGTCCGGGACGGACGTCGTACGGCCCTCGGGGCAGCGGAAGGCGCCGTCCGACCCGGCACCGGTCTTCGGTCCGTCGGCACGGCTGGACATCGAGGCCGAGGTCGGCTTCGTCGTCGGCACGCCGTCGGTGCAGGGCAGTCCGGTGGCGCTGGGCGACTTCAGGGAGCACGTGTTCGGCCTGTGCCTGCTGAACGACTGGTCGGCGCGGGACATCCAGGCCTGGGAGTACGTCCCGCTCGGCCCGTTCCTCGGCAAGTCGTTCGCCACCTCGGTCTCGGCGTGGATCACCCCGCTGGACGCCCTGGAGGAGGCGCGGGTCGCCCCGCCGCGGCGGACGCACCCGCTGCTGCCGTACCTCGACGACGCCGCGGAGGAGCCCACCGGCTACGACCTGCGGATCTCGATCGCTATCAACGGGCACACGGTGTCCGAGCCGCCGTTCTCCACCATGTACTGGACCGCCGCCCAGCAACTCGCCCACCTGACGGTCAACGGCGCCTCCCTGCGCACCGGCGACCTGTACGGCTCCGGCACGGTGAGCGGTGCCGAGCCCGGGCAACGCGGGTCGTTGCTGGAGCTGACGTGGAACGGCCAGGATCCGCTCGAACTCCCGGACGGGAAGCGGACGTACCTGGAGGACGGCGACGTGGTGACGCTGTCGGGATGGGCTCCCGGGCCGGGCGGCAGCCGGGTCGGGCTCGGCGAGGTCAGGGGGCGGATCGTGACGGGGTGACGAGGTGACGCCGCCTGCCGGGCGGCCCGGCAGGCGGCGCGGGAGAGCAGGGACGGCCCGCGAGCGGCCGGGCCGGGAAGCGGGGCGCCCGGATCGTCGCCGACACCTGACTCGGGGCACCCGGCACCGTCATACTGACGGGACACGCACCATGCGATGCGCCCGCACGCGCTCCATGCGAGGCGTCGGCGCACGCGTCAGGTGATGCGTGCGCCGGCGCGCGAGCCATGTCACGCGACGGCGTATCACCCCGCACCACCCGGCACCCGCGCCCATCTCCGATCAGGAAACGGAGCCCCGGCATGACCGTCTGCCTGCTCCTGCTGACCGTCGTCGCCCTGACGGCCGCCGTACCCGCGCCGCGCGCCCTGGTGCGGTCCCTGTGGCCGGAGCGGGAACCGGTGGTCGCGCTGTGGGTGTGGCAGTGCCTGGTCGCCACCGTCCTGATGTGCTGTCTCGCCGCGCTGACCCTGGGCGCGGCGGCCGTCTTCCACACCGTGCGCGACCGGGTGTTCGCGCCGGCGCCACCGGCGGTCACCGCCGCCTACGACCTCTCCGTCGCACCCCTGTGGGCGGTCGTCCTCACGGTGCTGCTGGCGTGCGGGGCCGCGTGGACCACGGCGATGCTCGCCCGCGAACTGGTCGAGGCCCGGCGCCGCCGCGACCTGACCCGCGCACACCTGCGCGAGCGGGCACCCGAGCTGCCGGCGGGGCTGCCCGCGGCACGCGGCCCGATGCTGGTGCTGGAGGACGAGTACCCGGACGCCTGGTGGATGCCGGGCCATCCACCGCAGCTGGTCGTGACGACGGGGGCGCTGCACCGCCTCACCGACCACCAGCTCGACGCCGTGCTCACCCATGAACGGGGCCACGCCCGCGCCCACCACGACTGGCTGCTCCACCTGTCCAGCGCCCTGGCCACGGGCTTTCCGCGGGTGCCGCTCTTCTCCCACTTCTGCGACCAGACCCACCGGCTCGTCGAACTCGCCGCGGACGACACGGCGTCCCGCCGCTGCGGCCACCTCACCACGGCGCTGGCCCTGATCGAGCTGAACCAGCACCGCGGGGTCCTGTCCTGCGCGTCGAGCCGCCGGCTGCTGGGCGAGCGGGTCGACCGCCTGCTGGAACCGCCACCGCGGCTGCTGCGCCGCCAGCGGGCGCTGACCACGACGGTGGCCGCCCTGGTCCCCCTGGTGCCGCTCCTGATCGCGTTCGCGCCGGGGCTGACGGCACTCGGATAGGAGCTCGACCGGGACGCAGGCCCTACATCCAGTCCTCCGGTTCCGGCTCCTCGTCCATCTCGGGCCAGTGGTCCTCGTAACCGCTCTGCGGCGCCGCGGGAGCCGGGGCGGTCGAAACCGGTGCGGTCGAAACCGGTGCAGTAGGAGCCGGTACGGACGGCGTCGGGGCGGACGGCGTCTGCAGGGCGGCCAGCGCGCCGAGTACGCCCTCTCCGTAGGTCATGAGCTTCTTCTCGCCGACACCGCCGATGGTGGCGAGTTCGGCGATGGACTCGGGCCACCGGCTGACGATCTCCCGCAGGGTGGCGTCGTGGAAGATCACGTAGGCGGGTACGCCCTGTTCGCGGGCCTGCTCGGCACGCCAGGCGCGCAGGGCCTCGAAGGCGGGCAGCAGTTCCGCGGGCAGCTCTGCCACGGCGGCCTTGGCCTTGCCCTTGCCCGAGGACCCGGAACCGGAGCTCCCGGCCGCCCGCGAGACCGCCGGCTTCTTCGGCTCCTTCCGCAGCGGGACCTCCCGCTCGCGCCGCAGTACCGTCCCGCTGGCCTCGGTGAGCACCAGGGTGCCGTACTCGCCCTCGACCGCGAGCAGCCCCTGGGCGAGCAGCTGGCGGACGACGCCCCGCCATTCGCCCTCGTCGAGGTCGGTGCCGATACCGAAGACGGACAGCTGGTCGTGGTCGAACTGGATGACCTTGGCCGTGCGCTTGCCGAGCAGGATGTCGACGATCTGGACGGCGCCGAACTTCTGCCCGCGTTCGCGCTGGAGCCGGACCACGGTGGAGAGGACCTTCTGGGCGGCGACGGTGCCGTCCCAGGTCTCGGGCGGGGTGAGGCAGGTGTCGCAGTTGCCGCAGCCCGCGGGGTCGGGGTCCTGGCCGAAGTAGTTCAGGAGCTGCCCGCGGCGGCACCGGGCGGTCTCGCACAGGGCGAGCATGGAGTCGAGGTGGGCCTGGGCACGGCGGCGGAAGGCCTCGTCCCCCTCGCCGGACTGGATGAGTTTGCGCTGCTGTATGACGTCGTTGAGGCCGTAGGCCATCCAGGCGGTGGAGGGCAGGCCGTCGCGGCCGGCGCGGCCGGTCTCCTGGTAGTACCCCTCGACGGACTTGGGCAGGTCGAGGTGGGCGACAAAGCGGACGTCGGGTTTGTCGATGCCCATGCCGAAGGCGATGGTGGCGACGACGACCAGGCCGTCCTCGCGCAGGAAGCGGGACTGGTGGGCGGCGCGGGTGCTCGCGTCGAGGCCGGCGTGGTAGGGGACGGCGTCGATGCCGTTGCGGGTCAGGAATTCCGCGGTGGACTCGACGGACTTGCGGGACAGGCAGTAGACGATGCCCACGTCGCCCTCGTGTTCCTGGCGCAGGAAGGTGAGGAGCTGTTTCTTGGGGTCGGCCTTGGGGACGATCCGGTACTGGATGTTGGGCCGGTCGAAGCTGGCCACGAAGTGCCGGGCGGCCGGCATCTGCAGCCGCTGGGTGATCTCCTCGTGGGTGGCGTGGGTCGCGGTGGCCGTGAGCGCGATGCGCGGGACGTCGGGCCAGCGCTCGCCGAGGAGGGAGAGGGCGAGGTAGTCGGGGCGGAAGTCGTGGCCCCACTGGGAGACGCAGTGCGCCTCGTCGATGGCGAAGACGGCGATCTTGCCGCGGGTGAGCAGGTCGAGGGTGGAGTCCAGCCGGAGCCGCTCGGGGGCGAGGTAGAGGAGGTCGAGTTCGCCCGCGAGGAACTGGGCCTCGACCACACGCCGCTCGTCGAAGTCCTGGGTGGAGTTGATGAACCCGGCGTTGACGCCGAGGGCGCGCAGGGCGTCCACCTGGTCCTGCATGAGGGCGATGAGCGGTGAGACCACGATGCCCGTACCCGGTCTGACCAGGGCGGGGATCTGGTAGCACAGTGATTTTCCGCCGCCGGTCGGCATGAGGACGACGGCATCGCCGCCCGCCACCACATGCTCGATGACCGCCTGCTGCTCGCCCCGGAAGGCGTCGTACCCGAAGACCCGGTGCAGCGTGGCCAGTGCCTCGCTGTCCGCCGGTCCCTGCGCCTGCTGCGCCCCCGGGGTCTCGGTCGTCCCTGGCATCTCTTCGGTTCCGCCCGTCCCGCCCATCGTCGTGTCCCCCGTACGTCGTCCGTCGACCACTGCCACCACGATAGGGGTCCGGACCGACAGCGCCGGAGTTATCCACAGGCTGCCTGCCCGGAAAGGGGGTGCCAGTGCGGGGTCCGCCCGCCCGGAAAGGGGTGCCGGTGCGGGGTTCGCCCGTCCGGCGGTGTCCTCGGCCGGCCCTCAGTCCTTTGGCGGTCTTCGCGTGGCGGCCCGGAAGCGGCGCGGGCCATGCTGCACGGGCGGGACCGGGGAGGCCCGCGTTGTACGGAGGTGTCGCGTTCGCGTGCCTCTTCCGCCCCAAGGAGCATCACGATGTCTCTCAGGTCCCGCACTGCCGGCGCCGCTCTGGCGCTTGCCGTGCCGTTCGCTCTGGCCGCGGTGCCCGCCGACGCGGCTCCCGTGCCCGATCCCGACCCCTTCGTGTGGACGGATCTGACCCCGACGTACACAGCGACGGCGGACTACCAGTACGAGCCGTTCGCGGTCACGGACGGGTACGCCCGGTCCGACACCTGCGACAAGGACGCCGTGAACGGCAAGGGAGGCGCGGGCTACCACTACGTCAGGGCCGCCGGCGTCGGCAGTCTGGACCCGGCCGAGCCCGCGGGTCTCCTCTACGAGGCCGACGCCGACGGCGGCCGTGCCCTGGTCGCGGTGGAGTGGATCGTACGGGCGGGCACCGGGACCACCCCGCCCACACTGTTCGGGCAGTCGTTCCAGGGGCCGACGACGGTTCCGGGCGTCTCAGGGCCCGTGTACACGCTGCGCGCCTGGATCTGGAAGGACAATCCGAGTGGCCTGTTCGCGCTGTGGAACCCGACGGTGACGTGCTCGTAGTACCGGCCCGTGGTCCCGGGTCGGGCACGCGCGCGCGGACCCCGGCTCCTCCGCGAGGAACCGGGGTCCGTGGCCGTACGGGACGACGGGTCAGCGCACGAAGACTCCCGCCTGGCTGGCCAGGTTCAGGAAGTACTGCGGTGCCACGCCGAGCACCAGGGTGACCGCCACGCCGACGCCGATCGCCGCCATGGTGAACGGTGACGGCACGGCGACCGTCGGGCCCTCGGGCTTCGGCTCGCTGAAGAACATCAGCACGATCACGCGGATGTAGAAGAACGCGGCGATCGCGGACGAGATCACACCGATCACGACCAGCGGGACCGCGCCGCCCTCGGCCGCCGCCTTGAAGACGGCGAACTTCCCGGCGAAGCCGGAGGTCAGCGGGATACCGGCGAAGGCCAGCAGGAACACGGCGAAGACGGCCGCGACCAGGGGTGAGCGGCGGCCGAGCCCCGCCCACTTGGACAGGTGGGTCGCCTCGCCGCCCGCGTCGCGCACCAGGGTGACCACGGCGAACGCTCCGATGGTCACGAAGGAGTACGCGGCCAGGTAGAAGAGGACCGACGACACGCCGTCCTTCGACGTCGCGATGACACCGGCGAGGATGAATCCGGCGTGCGCGATCGACGAGTAGGCGAGGAGCCGCTTGATGTCGGTCTGGGTGATCGCGACGATCGCGCCGCCCAGCATGGTGATGATCGCGACGCCCCACATGACCGGCCGCCAGTCCCAGCGCATGCCCGGCAGGACCACGTACAGCAGGCGCAGCAGCGCGCCGAACGCGGCGACCTTGGTGGCGGCCGCCATGAAGCCGGTGACCGGGGTGGGCGCGCCCTGGTAGACGTCGGGCGTCCACATGTGGAAGGGGACGGCGCCGACCTTGAAGAGCAGGCCCATGACGACCATCGCGGCGCCGATCAGGAGCAGCGCGTCGTTGCCCATGGTGTCGGCGAGGGCCGGGTCGACGCTGGTGACGGTGCCGTCGACGACCTGGGCGATGGTGGCGTACGACACCGAGCCGGCGTAGCCGTAGAGCAGGGCGATGCCGAACAGGGTGAACGCCGAGGCGAAGGCGCCGAGCAGGAAGTACTTGACGGCGGCTTCCTGCGACATGAGGCGCTTGCGGCGGGCCAGCGCGCACAGCAGGTAGAGCGGGAGGGAGAAGACCTCCAGGGCAACGAAGAGCGTCAGCAGGTCGTTGGCCGAGGGGAACACCAGCATGCCGGCGACGGCGAAGAGCAGGAGCGGGAAGACCTCGGTGGTGGTGAAGCCGGCCTTCACCGCGGCCTTTTCGCTGTCGCTGCCGGGCACGGAGGCGGCCTGGGCGGCGAAGGAGTCGACGCGGTTGCCGTGGGTCTCGGGGTCGAGGCGGCGTTCGGCGAAGGTGAACAGGCCGACGAGGCCGGCCAGCAGGATGGTTCCCTGGAGGAACAGGGAGGGTCCGTCGACGGCGATGGCGCCCATGGCGGCGATGTGCGCCTTGGTGGTGCCGTATCCGTCGGCGGCCAGGGCCACGACCGCTGCGAAGGCGGCGCACAGGGCCACGGCGGAGACGAACACCTGGGCGTAGTAGCGGGACTTGCGGGGGACGAACGCCTCGACCAGCACCCCGACGACCGCCGCGCCGACGACGATCAGGGTGGGCGACAGCTGCCCGTATTCGATCTTCGGTGCCGGGATCTTGGAGATCGGTTCGGCTGCTGTTGTCCACAGGCTGTGGACGGCTGCTGCGCTCACTTGGCCGCCTCCACTGCGGGCTTGGGGTCGGTCTTCTGTACGTCCGACATGGTCTGTTTGACCGCCGGGTTGACGATGTCCGTGAGGGGCTTCGGATAGACGCCCAGGAAGATCAGCAGGACGATCAGCGGGGTGACCACGAGGAGTTCGCGTGGCCTGAGGTCGGGCATCGAGGAGACCGCCGGTTTCACCGGGCCCGTCATCGTCCGCTGGTAGAGGACGAGGGTGTAGAGCGCGGCGAGGACGATGCCGAAGGTGGCGATGATCCCGATCGCCGGGTAGCGCGTGAACGTGCCGACCAGGACCAGGAACTCGCTCACGAAGGGCGCGAGTCCGGGCAGGGACAGGGTGGCCAGGCCGCCGATCAGGAAGGTGCCGGCGAGGACCGGGGCGACCTTCTGCACGCCACCGTAGTCGGCGATGAGCCGGGAGCCGCGCCGGGAGATCAGGAAGCCGGCGACCAGCATCAGCGCGGCCGTCGAGATGCCGTGGTTGACCATGTAGAGGGTGGCGCCGGACTGGCCCTGGCTGGTCATCGCGAAGATGCCCATGATGATGAACCCGAAGTGCGAGATGGACGCGTAGGCGACCAGCCGCTTGATGTCGCGCTGTCCGACGGCGAGCAGGGCGCCGTAGATGATGCTGATCAGCGCGAGGACCAGGATGGTGGGCGTCGCCCACTTCGACGCCTCCGGGAAGAGCTGGAGGCAGAAGCGGAGCATCGCGAACGTGCCCACCTTGTCGACGACCGCGGTGATGAGGACGGCGACCGGGGCGGTGGACTCCTGCATGGCGTTGGGCAGCCAGGTGTGCAGCGGCCACAGCGGTGCCTTCACCGCGAAGGCGAAGAAGAAGCCGAGGAACAGCCAGCGTTCGGTGCTGGTCGCCATGTGCAGCGTGCCGTTCGCGCGGGCCTGCGCGATCTCGGCGAGGGAGAAGTTCCCTGCGACCGTGTAGAGGCCGATCACCGCGGCCAGCATGATCAGGCCGCCGACCAGGTTGTAGAGGAGGAACTTCACGGCGGCGTACGACCGTTGCGTGGACGCCGCTTCCTCGCCCTGCGCGTGGGCGCGGTCCCCGAAGCCGCCGATGAGGAAGTACATCGGGATGAGCATGGCTTCGAAGAAGATGTAGAAGAGGAAGACGTCGGTGGCCTCGAACGAGATGACCACCATCGCCTCGACGGCCAGGATCAGGGCGAAGAAGCCCTGGGTGGGCCGCCACCGCTTGCTGCCGGTCTCCAGCGGGTCGGCGTCGTGCCAGCCGGCCAGGATGATGAACGGCATCAGCAGGGCGGTCAACGCGATCAGGACGACCGCGATGCCGTCGACGCCCAGTTCGTAGCGGACCCCGAAGTCCGCGATCCAGGCGTGGGATTCGGTGAGCTGGTAGCGGGCGCCGCCGGGGTCGAAGCGGACCATGACGACGATCGCCAGGACGAGCGTGGCGAGCGAGACCAGCAGCGCGAGCCATTTGGCGGCGGTGCGCCGGGCGGCCGGTACGGCTGCCGTGGCGACCGCGCCGACGGCCGGGAGGACCGCCGTCGCTGTCAGCAGAGGAAAGGACATCGGTATCAGACCGCCCTCATCAGCAGGGTCGCGGCGACCAGGAGGGCAGCGCCGCCGAACATCGAGACCGCGTACGAGCGCGCGTAGCCGTTCTGGAGCTTGCGCAGCCGTCCGGAGAGTCCGCCGAAGCCCGCCGCCGTGCCGTTGACGACGCCGTCGACCAGGGTGTGGTCGACGTACACCAGGGAGCGGGTGAGGTGTTCGCCGCCGCGGACCAGGACGACGTGGTTGAAGTCGTCCTGGAGGAGGTCGCGGCGGGCCGCGCGGGTGAGCAGCGAACCGCGCGGGGCGACGGCGGGGACCGGACGGCGGCCGTACTGGAGGTAGGCGATGCCGACGCCGATGATCAGGCAGACCATGGTGGCGCCGGTGACGACGCCGGCGCTGATCGGGGAGTCGCCCTCGCTGTGGCCGGTGATCGGCTCCAGCCAGTGCAGGAAGCGGTCGCCGATGCTGAAGAAGCCGCCGGCGAAGACCGAGCCGACCGCCAGGACGACCATCGGGATGGTCATGACCTTCGGGGACTCGTGCGGGTGCGGCTCGTGGCCGTGCTCGTCGGGCTGCCAGCGCTTCTCGCCGAAGAACGTCATCAGCATCACGCGCGTCATGTAGAAGGCGGTGATGGCCGCGCCGACCAGGGCGCAGGTGCCGAGGATCCAGCCCTCGGTGCCGCCCTTGGCGAACGCCGCCTCGATGATCTTGTCCTTGGAGAAGAAGCCGGACAGGCCCGGGAAGCCGATGATCGCGAGGTAGCCGAGGCCGAAGGTGATGAAGGTGACCGGCATGTACTTACGCAGGCCGCCGTACCTGCGCATGTCGACCTCGTCGTTCATGCCGTGCATGACCGAACCGGCGCCGAGGAACAGTCCGGCCTTGAAGAAGCCGTGCGTCACCAGGTGCATGATCGCGAAGACGTAGCCGATCGGGCCGAGGCCGGCGGCGAGCACCATGTAGCCGATCTGCGACATGGTCGAGCCGGCGAGGGCCTTCTTGATGTCGTCCTTCGCGCAACCGACGATCGCACCGAAGAGGAGGGTGACGGCGCCGACGACGGTGACGACGAGCTGTGCGTCCGGGGCCGCGTTGAAGATCGCTCCGGAGCGGACGATGAGGTACACGCCCGCGGTCACCATGGTCGCCGCGTGGATGAGGGCCGAGACCGGGGTCGGGCCCTCCATGGCGTCCCCGAGCCAGGACTGCAGCGGGACCTGGGCGGACTTGCCGCAGGCGGCGAGCAGCAGCATCAGGCCGATCGCGGTGAGCCTGCCCTCGGAGGCGTCCGTGGCGTGGCTGAGGACCGGGCCGAAGGCGAACGTGCCGAACGTCGTGAACATCAGCATGATCGCGATCGACAGGCCCATGTCGCCGACCCGGTTGACGAGGAAGGCCTTCTTGGCCGCCGTCGCCGCACTGGGCTTGTGCTGCCAGAAGCCGATCAGCAGGTACGAGGCGAGGCCGACGCCCTCCCAGCCGACGTACAGCAGCAGGTAGTTGTCGGCGAGGACGAGCAGCAGCATCGCCGCGAGGAACAGGTTGAGATAGCCGAAGAAGCGGCGGCGGCGCTCGTCGTGCTCCATGTACCCGACCGAGTACAGGTGGATGAGCGAGCCGACGCCGGTGATCAGCAGGACGAACGTCATCGACAGCTGGTCGAGGCGGAAGGTGACGTCCGCCTGGAAACCGGCCACCGGGACCCAGGTGAACAGGTGCTGCATCAGGGTGCGGTCGTCGGTGCTCCGGCCGAGCAGGTCGGCGAAGAGGATGACGCCGAACACGAAGGACGTCGTCGAGAGGATCGTGCCGATCCAGTGTCCTACGGCGTCCAGGCGTCGGCCGCCGACGAGCAGGACGGCCGCTCCGAGCAGGGGCGCCGCGATCAGCAGCGCAATCAGGTTCTCCACGATTCAGCGACCCCTTACAGCTTCATCAGGCTGGCGTCGTCGACCGAGGCCGAGTGGCGGGTACGGAACAGCGACACGATGATCGCGAGCCCGACCACGACCTCCGCGGCGGCGACGACCATCGTGAAGAAGGCGATGATCTGGCCGTCGAGATTGCCGTGCATCCGGGAGAAGACGACGAACGCGAGGTTGCAGGCATTCAGCATCAGCTCGATGCACATGAAGACGACGATCGCGTTCCGTCTGATCAGCACACCGGTGGCGCCGATCGTGAACAACAGGGCGGCGAGGTAGAGGTAGTAGACGGGGTTCACTTCGACGCCTCCTCGCTGCGCTTGAAGTGCGTGGGCTCGACCGGGGTCCGCTCCAGCCGCTCCTCGGAGCGCTGTTCCAGGGCCCGCAGGTCGCCCAGCGCCTGCGCGGACACGTCACGCATCTGGCCGCGGTCGCGGAGCGTCTTGCTGACGGTGAGCTCGGACGGGGTGCCGTCGGGGAGCAGGCCGGCGATGTCCACGGCGTTGTGCCGGGCGTAGACGCCGGGGGCGGGCAGCGGCGGCAGGTGCTTGCCTTCGCGGACGCGCTGCTCGGACTGCTCGCGCTGGGTCCTGGCCCGCTCGGTGCGCTCCCGGTGGGTGAGCACCATGGCGCCGACGGCGGCCGTGATCAGCAGGGCGCCGGTGATTTCGAAGGCGAAGACGTACTTGGTGAAGATGAGGGCGGCGAGGCCCTCCACGTTGCCGTTGGCGTTGGCCTGGCCGGTGCCCTCGAAGTTCTTCAGGGAGGCGTTGGCGATGCCCGCGAAGAGCAGGACACCGAAGCCGACCCCGCAGAGAAGGGCCAGCCAGCGCTGGCCCTTGATGGTCTCCTGCAGGGAGTCGGCGGCGGTCACGCCGACCAGCATCACCACGAAGAGGAACAGCATCATGATCGCGCCGGTGTAGACGACGATCTGCACGATGCCGAGGAAGTAGGCGCCGTTGGCGAGGTAGAACACCGCCAGGACGATCATGGTTCCGGCGAGCGACAGCGCGCTGTGCACGGCCTTCTTCATGAAGACGGTGGACAGGGCGCCGATCACCGCGACGGTGCCGAGGACCCAGAACTGGAAGGCCTCGCCGGTGGAGGTGGCGTAGGCGGCGAGTTGCGGGCTCATGCGTCCACCTCCCGCTCCTGCTCCTCGGGCTTCTCACCCTTGGAGACGGCGACCTGCTGCACGGTCCCCGGGGCGGCCTCGGTCACCAGGCCCCGGTAGTAGTCCTGTTCGTCGGTCCCCGGGAAGATCGAGTGCGGGGTGTCGACCATGCCCTCTTCGAGACCGGCGAGCAGCTGCTCCTTGGTGTAGATGAGGTTGGCACGGCTGCTGTCGGCCAATTCGAACTCGTTGGTCATCGTCAGCGCGCGCGTGGGGCACGCCTCGATGCACAGGCCGCACAGGATGCAGCGGGCGTAGTTGATCTGGTAGACGCGGCCGTAGCGCTCGCCCGGCGAGTAGCGCTCCTCGTCGGTGTTGTCGGCGCCCTCCACGTAGATGGCGTCGGCGGGGCAGGCCCAGGCGCACAGCTCGCAGCCGACGCACTTCTCCAGGCCGTCCGGATGGCGGTTGAGCTGGTGCCGTCCGTGGAACCGCGGGGCCGTGGTCTTCTTCTGCTCCGGGTACTGCTCGGTCAGCCGCTTCTTGAACATGGCCTTGAAGGTCACGCCGAAGCCGGCCACGGGGTTCTGGAAACCGGGCTTGGTCTCCTTGGGCTCCTCAGCCATCGGACGCCTCCTTTCCATCCGAAGGTCCGTCACTGACAGTGTCGGGTCCGCCACTGACAATCAGCTCCCGCTCCCGGCGGGGGCTGCGCCGGGGCACCGGCGGCAGCTCCTGTCCGGGTAGCGGCGGTACGGGGAAGCCGCCCGCCATCGGGTCGAACGCGGCCGGCTCGGCGGCCGGCTGCACGGCTTCCCTGTCCTTGTCGCGGAAGATGTCGACGACGAAGGACAGGAGCAGCAGGGCGAGGACTCCGCCGCCGACGTAGAGCGCGATGTCGGCGAAGTCGTAGTTCTGGTTGCGCAGGGTCCGGACGGTCGCGACCAGCATCAGCCAGACGACGGAGACCGGGATGAGGACCTTCCAGCCGAGCTTCATCAGCTGGTCGTAGCGCACGCGCGGGAGCGTGCCGCGCACCCAGACGAAGCCGAACAGCAGCAGCACGACCTTGGCGACGAACCAGAGCATCGGCCACCAGCCGTGGTTGGCGCCCGCCCAGACCGTGCTGATCGGCCACGGGGCCCGCCAGCCACCGAGGAACAGGGTGGTCGACACGGCCGAGACGGTCACCATGTTGACGTACTCGGCGAGCATGAACATCGCGAACTTGATCGACGAGTACTCGGTGTTGAAGCCACCGACCAGGTCGCCCTCGGACTCGGGCATGTCGAAGGGGGCCCGGTTGGTCTCGCCGATCATGGTGACGACGTAGATGATGAACGAGACCGGCAGCAGCAGGATGTACCAGCGGCCCTGCTGCTGGTCGACGATCGTGGACGTCGACATCGACCCGGAGTACAGGAACACGGAGGCGAACGCGGCGCCCATGGCGATCTCGTAGGAGATCATCTGGGCGCAGGAGCGCAGGCCGCCGAGGAGCGGGTAGGTGGAGCCGGAGCTCCAGCCGGCGAGCACGATGCCGTAGATGCCGACGGAGGCGACCGCGAGGATGTAGAGCATCGCGATCGGCAGGTCGGTGAGCTGCATCGTGGTGCGGTGGCCGAAGATGGAGATCTCGTTGTCGGCCGGGCCGAACGGGATGACCGCGATGGCCATGAACGCCGGGATCGCCGCGACGATCGGCGCGAGGATGTAGACGACCTTGTCGGCGCGTTTGACGACGACGTCTTCCTTGAGCATCAGCTTGATGCCGTCGGCGAGCGACTGGAGCATGCCCCAGGGGCCGTGCCGGTTGGGGCCGATGCGCAGCTGCATCCAGGCGACGACCTTGCGCTCCATGACGATGGAGATCAGCACGGTCACCATCAGGAAGGCGAAGCAGAAGACCGCCTTGATGACGACCAGCCACCACGGGTCGCGGCCGAACATGGAGAGGTCTTCAGCGGCGAAGTACGGGCTCATGCCTCCACCTCCTTGGGGGCCTCGCCGGCGGTGGCCGCCGGGCCGATGCGGACGAGGGAGCCGGGCAGTGCCCCGGTGTCGGAGGCGACGCCGCCGCCGACCGAGTTCAGCGGGAGCCAGACCACACGGTCGGGCATCTCGGTGATCCGGACCGGGAGTTCGACGGTGCCGGAGCCTCCGGTGACGGCGATGAGGCCGCCGTTCTCGACGCCCGCCTCGGCGGCGGTCGCCGCGGACACGCGCGCGTAAGCGGCGTGCCGGGTGCCGGCCAATGCCTCGTCGCCCTCCTGGAGGACGCCCTGGTCGAGGAGGAGCCGGTGCCCGGCGAGCACGGCCTCCCCGGCGGCGGGCCTGGGCAGCGAGGCCGCCGTCTCCAGCGGGTCGGAGGCCTTGGTTCCGTCCCAGGCGCCGAGCCGGTCCAGCTCTGCCCGCGCGGTGCGCAGGTCGGGCAGGCCCAGGTGGACGTCCATGGCGTCGGCGAGCATCTGCAGCACGCGCGCGTCGGTGGGCGGCAGCGGCCGGGTCATCTGCTCGGGCTTGAGGGCGGCCTCGAAGAGACGCGCCCGGCCTTCCCAGTCGAGGAAGGTGCCGGCCTTCTCGGCGACCGCGGCGACCGGCAGGACGACGTCGGCGTGCTCGGTGACCTCGCTGGGCCGCAGCTCCAGCGAGACCAGGAAGCCGACGGCTTCGAGTGCCGCACGCGCGCGTGCCGGGTCGGGCAGGTCGGCGACCTCGACGCCGGCGACCAGCAGGGCGGAGAGTTCGCCGCGGGCGGCGGCCTCGACGATCTGGCCGGTGTCGCGGCCGTAGCGGAGCGGGAGTTCGGAGAGGCCCCAGGCGGCGGCGACCTCCTCACGCGCGCGTGGGTCGGTGGCCGGACGGCCGCCCGGCAGCAGCGAGGGCAGCGCACCGGCCTCGACCGCGCCGCGCTCGCCGGCCCGGCGCGGGATCCACACCAGCTGGGCGCCGGTGGCGGTGGCGGCCCGTACGGCGGCGGTGAGTCCGCCGGCGACCGATGCCAGCCGCTCTCCTACGACGATCACCGCGCCGTCGGTGCGCAGCGCCTCGGCGGCCCGGGAGCCGGGCTCCTCCAGGCCGACGCCGCTCGCGAGGGCGTCCAGCCACTCGGTCTCGGTGCCGGGAGCGGCCGGCAGCAGGGTGCCGCCCGCCTTCTCCAGCCCGCGCGTGGGGTAGGTGGCGAGGGAGAACACCCGCTGCTTGTGCTTGCGCCAGGCCTTGCGCAGCCGCAGGAAGACGCCGGGTGCCTCCTCCTCCGACTCGAACCCGACGAGCAGGACGGCGGGCGCCTTCTCCAGGGAGGTGTAGGTGACGCCCGTACCGTCGAGGTCGCGGCCGCGTCCGGCGACCCGGGCGGCGAGGAAGTCGGCCTCCTCGCCGCTGTGCACGCGGGCGCGGAAGTCGATGTCGTTGGTGTCGAGGGCCACGCGCGCGAACTTGCTGTATGCGTAGGCGTCCTCGACGGTGAGCCGTCCGCCGGTGAGGACACCGGCCCGGGAGCGGGCGGCGGCCAGGCCCTGCGCGGCCGCGTCGAGGGCCTCCGGCCAGGAGGCGGGTTCGAGGACGCCCAGGGAGTTGCGGACCAGCGGGGTCTCCAGGCGGTCCTTCTGCTGCGTGTACCGGAACCCGAAGCGTCCCTTGTCGCAGATCCACTCCTCGTTGACCTCGGGGTCGTTGGCGGCGAGCCGCCGCATGACCTTGCCGCGCCGGTGGTCGGTGCGGGTGGCGCAGCCGCCGGAGCAGTGCTCGCACACCGACGGCGAGGAGATCAGGTCGAAGGGCCGGGAGCGGAAGCGATACGCCGCCGAGGTCAGCGCGCCCACCGGGCAGATCTGGATGGTGTTCCCGGAGAAGTACGACTCGAACGGGTCGCCCTCGCCGGTGCCGACCTGCTGGAGTGCGCCGCGCTCCAGGAGCTCGATCATCGGGTCGCCGGCGACCTGGTTGGAGAACCGGGTGCAGCGCGCGCACAGCACGCACCGCTCGCGGTCGAGAAGCACCTGGGTGGAGATCGGGACCGGCTTCTCGTAGGTGCGCTTGCGGCCCTCGAAGCGGGACTCGGCGTTGCCGTGCGACATCGCCTGGTTCTGCAGCGGGCACTCGCCGCCCTTGTCGCAGACCGGGCAGTCCAGCGGGTGGTTGATGAGCAGCAGCTCCATCACGCCGTGCTGGGCCTTCTCGGCCACGGGCGAGGTGAGGTGAGTCTTCACCACCATCCCGTCCGTACAGGTGATCGTGCAGGAGGCCATGGGCTTGCGCTGGCCCTCGACCTCGACGATGCACTGGCGGCAGGCGCCGACCGGGTCCAGCAGGGGGTGGTCGCAGAAGCGCGGGATCTCGATGCCGAGCTGCTCGGCGGCGCGGATGACCAGGGTGCCCTTGGGCACGCTGATCTCGACGCCGTCGATCGTCAGCGTGACGAGGTCCTCCGGCGGGACCGCCGCCGTTCCCCCCGAGGAGGGGGAACTCGTGGTCACGGTCATGCGTTCACCTCCGGGCGGTCCGCCCAGGCCGTCGACTTGGCCGGGTCGAAGGGGCAGCCCCGGCCCGTGATGTGCTGTTCGTACTCCTCGCGGAAGTACTTCAGTGAGGAGAAGATCGGGGACGCCGCGCCGTCGCCGAGGGCGCAGAAGGACTTGCCGTTGATGTTGTCGGCGATGTCGTTCAGCTTGTCGAGGTCGGACATCACGCCCTTGCCGGCCTCGATGTCGCGGAGCAGCTGCACCAGCCAGTAGGTGCCTTCGCGGCAGGGGGTGCACTTGCCGCAGGACTCGTGGGCGTAGAACTCGGTCCAGCGGGTGACGGCGCGGACCACGCAGGTGGTCTCGTCGAAGCACTGGAGTGCTTTCGTGCCGAGCATGGAACCGGCGGCGCCCACTCCTTCGTAGTCCAGGGGGACGTCGAGGTGCTCGTCGGTGAACATCGGCGTCGAGGAGCCGCCCGGGGTCCAGAACTTCAGGCGGTGGCCGGGCCGGATCCCGCCGCTCATGTCGAGGAGCTGGCGCAGGGTGATGCCGAGCGGTGCCTCGTACTGGCCGGGGCTCGCCACATGGCCGCTGAGGGAGTACAGCGTGAAGCCGGGCGACTTCTCGCTCCCCATCGACCTGAACCATTCCTTGCCCTTGTGGAGGATGGCGGGAACCGAGGCGATGGACTCGACGTTGTTCACAACAGTCGGGCAGGCGTAGAGCCCTTCGACAGCCGGGAAGGGGGGACGGAGCCGCGGTTGACCGCGGCGGCCTTCGAGCGAGTCGAGCAGCGCGGTCTCCTCACCGCAGATGTACGCGCCGGCGCCGGCGTGCACGGTGAGGGTGAGGTCGAGTCCGCTGCCGAGGATGTTCTCGCCGAGGAAGCCGGCCGCGTAGGCCTCGCGCACGGCCTCGTGCAGCCGCCGCAGGACGGGGACGACCTCACCACGCAGATAGATGAAGGCATGCGACGACCGGATGGCGTAGCACGCGATCACGATGCCCTCGATGAGGCTGTGCGGGTTGGCGAAGAGGAGCGGGATGTCCTTGCAGGTCCCGGGTTCCGATTCGTCGGCGTTGACAACAAGATAGTGCGGTTTGCCGTCTCCCTGCGGGATGAACTGCCACTTCATCCCGGTGGGGAACCCCGCGCCGCCGCGGCCGCGCAGTCCGGACTCCTTGACGTAGGCGATCAGGTCGTCGGGCGACATGGCGAGCGCCTTGCGGAGCCCCTCGTAGCCGTCGTGCCTGCGGTAGACGTCCAGGCTCCAGGACCGGTCCTCGTCCCAGAAGGCCGACAGCACGGGTGCCAGCAGCTTCTCGGGACTGGTGTCCTTCAGGTCGGGTGCCACCGTCATCACTCCCCCTCCTCTGCGGACGGTGCTTCCTGGGATCCCTGGGCACGCGGATGGACCACGCGTGCGGTCTCGCCCTTGGCCAGGCGCAGGCCCACCAGTGAGGCGGGTCCGGCGCTGCCGCCCTCCTCGACGGCACCGGGCCGTTCGTCGGGGAAGCCGGCCAGGATCCGCGCGGTCTCCTTGAAGGTGCAGAGCCGGGCGCCGCGGGTGGGCTCGACGTCCCGGCCCGCGCGGAGGTCGTCGACCAGGCGTTTGGCGCTGGCCGGGGTCTGGTTGTCGAAGAACTCCCAGTTGACCATCACGACCGGGGCGAAGTCGCAGGCCGCGTTGCACTCGATGTGCTCCAGGGTGACCTTGCCGTCGCCGGTGGTCTCGCCGTTGCCGACGCCCAGGTGCTCCTGCAGGGTCTCGAAGATCGCGTCGCCGCCCATGACCGCGCACAGGGTGTTGGTGCAGACGCCCACCTGGTAGTCGCCGGAGGGCCGGCGCCGGTACATGGTGTAGAAGGTGGCGACGGCGGTGACCTCGGCGGTGGTCAGCTCCAGGACGTCCGCGCAGAACTGCATCCCGGTGCGTGTGACATGGCCCTCCTCCGCCTGCACGAGGTGCAGCAGCGGCAGCAGGGCGGACCGGGAGTCGGGGTAGCGGGCGATGATCTCGCGCGCGTCCGCCTCCAGGCGGGCCCGGACGTCGTCCGGGTAGGCGGGCGCGGGCAGCTCGGGCATGCCCAGGCTGATACCGCGCTCCGAGGAAGAGGTGGTCACCGGTCGACGCCTCCCATCACGGGGTCGATGGACGCGACGGCGACGATGACGTCGGCGACCTGGCCGCCCTCGCACATCGCCGCCATGGCCTGCAGGTTGGTGAAGGACGGGTCGCGGAAGTGGACCCGGTAGGGACGGGTGCCGCCGTCGGACACGGCGTGCACACCGAGTTCGCCCTTGGGCGACTCGACGGCCGCGTAGGCCTGCCCCGGCGGGACCCGGAAACCCTCGGTGACCAGCTTGAAGTGGTGGATCAGGGCCTCCATGGAGGTGCCCATGATCTTCTTGATGTGGTCGAGGGAGTTGCCGAGTCCGTCCGGCCCGAGGGCGAGCTGGGCGGGCCAGGCGATCTTCTTGTCGGCGACCATGACCGGTCCGGGCTGGAGCCGGTCCAGGCACTGTTCGACGATCCCGAGCGACTGGCGCATCTCCTCCAGGCGGACCAGGAAGCGGCCGTAGGCGTCGCAGGTGTCGGCGGTCGGGATCTCGAAGTCGTACGTCTCGTAGTCGCAGTACGGCTGTGCCTTGCGCAGGTCGTGCGGCAGGCCGGCGGAGCGCAGGATCGGGCCGGTGGCGCCGAGGGCCATGCAGCCCGCCAGGTCGAGGTAGCCGATGTCCTGCATGCGGGCCTTGAAGATGGGGTTCCCGGTGGCGAGCTTGTCGTACTCCGGGAGGTTCTTGCGCATCTTCTTCACGAACTCGCGGATCTGGTCGACCGCGCCGGGCGGCAGGTCCTGGGCGAGGCCGCCGGGGCGGATGTACGCGTGGTTCATCCGCAGGCCGGTGATGAGCTCGTAGAGATCGAGAATCATTTCACGATCGCGGAAGCCGTAGATCATGATCGTGGTGGCGCCGAGCTCCATGCCGCCGGTGGCGATGCACACCAGGTGGGAGGAGAGCCGGTTGAGCTCCATCAGGAGCACCCGGACGATCTTGGCGCGCTCGGTGATCTGGTCCTCGATGCCGAGGAGCTTCTCGACGGCGAGGCAGTAGGCGGTCTCGTTGAAGAAGGACGTCAGGTAGTCCATGCGCGTCACGAACGTGGTGCCCTGCGTCCACGTGCGGAACTCGAGGTTCTTCTCGATGCCGGTGTGGAGGTAGCCGATGCCGCAGCGGGCCTCGGTGACGGTCTCGCCGTCGATCTCCAGGATGAGGCGGAGCACTCCATGGGTGGACGGGTGCTGGGGCCCCATGTTGACGACGATGCGTTCGTCGTCGGCGCGGGCCGCGGACTGGACGATCTCGTCCCAGTCGCCGCCGGTGACCGTGTACACGGTGCCCTCGGTGGTCTCCCGCGGAGTTGCGTGCTGCGTGCTCATGAGTACGACCTCCGCTGGTCCGGAGCCGGGATCTGGGCGCCCTTGTACTCGACGGGGATGCCGCCGAGGGGGTAGTCCTTGCGCTGCGGATGGCCCTGCCAGTCGTCCGGCATCATGATCCGCGTCAGGGCCGGGTGACCGTCGAAGACGATCCCGAAGAAGTCGTAGGTCTCGCGCTCGTGCCAGTCGTTGGTCGGATAGACCGGGACCAGGGACGGGATGTGCGGGTCGGCGTCCGGGGCGCTGACCTCCAGGCGGATCAGCCGGTTGTGGGTGATCGAGCGCAGGTGGTAGACGGCGTGCAGCTCGCGGCCCTTGTCGTGCAGGTAGTGGACGCCGCTGACGCCGGTGCACAGCTCGAAGCGCAGGGCAGGGTCGTCGCGCAGGGTGCGGGCGACGCGCGGCAGGTGCTCGCGTTCGATGTGGAAGGTGAGCTCGCCGCGGTCGACGACCGTCTTCTCGATGGCGTTGCCCGGGAGGAGTCCCTGCTCCTCCAGTGCGCCCTCCAGCTCGTCGGCGACCTCGTCGAACCAGCCGCCGTAGGGGCGGGTCGCCGGTCCCGGGAGCCGGACCGAGCGGACCAGGCCGCCGTAGCCGGAGGTGTCGCCGCCGTTGTTGGCGCCGAACATGCCGCGCTGGACGCGGATCTCCTCGCCGCCCTGGCCGCGCTGGCCCGGGAGGTTGTCGGCGGCCAGGTCCTTCTCGGGGTTGACCCCGTTGTGGCCGTTCGCGTCGCTCACCGCAGCAGCCCCTTCATCTCGATCGTGGGCAGGGCCTTGAGCGCCGCCTCCTCCGCCTCCCGGGCCGCTTCCTTCGCGTTGACGCCCAGCTTGGAGGTCTGGATCTTCTGGTGGAGCTTGAGGATCGCGTCCATCAGCATCTCGGGGCGCGGCGGGCAGCCGGGCAGGTAGATGTCGACGGGGACGATGTGGTCGACGCCCTGGACGATCGCGTAGTTGTTGAACATGCCGCCCGAGGACGCACAGACGCCCATGGAGATCACCCACTTGGGGTTGGGCATCTGGTCGTAGACCTGCCTGAGCACCGGCGCCATCTTCTGGCTGACCCGGCCGGCGACGATCATGAGGTCGGCCTGGCGGGGTGAGCCGCGGAAGACCTCCATGCCGAAGCGGGCCAGGTCGTAGCGGCCGGCGCCGGTGGTCATCATCTCGATGGCGCAGCAGGCGAGGCCGAAGGTGGCGGGGAAGACGGACGCCTTGCGCACCCAGCCCGCGGCCTGCTCGACGGTGGTCAGCAGGAATCCGCTCGGCAGCTTTTCTTCGAGTCCCATGTCCAAAGACCCCTCAGTCCCATTCCAGGCCGCCGCGCCGCCACACGTACGCGTAGGCGACGAAGACGGTGAGCACGAAGAGCAGCATCTCCACGAGCCCGAAAACACCCAGGGCGTCGAAGGTGACGGCCCAGGGGTAGAGGAAGACGATCTCGATGTCGAAGACGATGAAGAGCATCGCCGTCAGGTAGTACTTGATCGGGAAACGCCCGCCGCCGGCCGGCGTGGGGGTCGGCTCGATACCGCACTCGTAGGCTTCGAGCTTGGCGCGGTTGTACCGCTTCGGACCGATCAGCGTGGCCATGACCACGGAGAAGATCGCAAAGCCTGCCCCGAGGGCTCCCAGTACGAGGATGGGCGCATAGGCGTTCACCGCTCCTCGCTCCTCTCAGTCGGCACTGACTGGTGGCGGTTCGGATCGGGCTCCCCACCTGCCTCATCCGTCCCGCGAACCCCGCGCGTCCCGGGCGAAGATCGCGAACATGTGAAGCAGGTCACAAGCCCAACTGCCTCGCATCTTATGCCCGCCGCTCTGTGATCTGCGACACGGGGTATTACACAAGCTTTGTGATCTCCACCACCTGACGATCGATCATGAAGTCGGATGAGTAGTGATCTTCACACGCGAAGCGTTCAGCTGATCACCAGAAGTGACATTTTCGACCGTTGATGCAGACAGGAGGGGGTTTCGGGCGGGCGTCTCTATATCAAGAGAGTTCCCCTGCATGCAAATTCGCGGTGGACAGGGGCCCTTGATAGTGAGCCGCATTCACACATCAGAGGGAGGCGCGAGGGGCGATGTGGACGTGTGCACGCGTTCACGAACCCGGACGACCACCCGGACGCGCGAGACGCACCCCTCCCGGTAACCGTTCCGTGACCTCCGCCACATTGATGAGAGGCGCCTGGGAACCGGGCTTGGCCAACCATCCGAACCGGTGGTACGTCGCGGGCAATTCGGACGTAACAGCGAAAGAGCGTGATCACGGGCTTGATCGCGAGCGTCCGCAATGTCCGTTACGGCGTCAATAAAGAAAGACATGCGAGGGATTCGCCGTCTCGATTGAGCAACTGTGGCGCAGCACACGTTTCTTGAAGATATGAAGGAGCCCCTGGTACCAGTTGTTCCCATGTCCCACACCGCTCACATACGCAGCCACCGGAAGCCCCGCCGCAGCGCGACGACAAACATCGCCGTGCGCGCCGGAGTTGCCAGTGGCGTCCTCGGCATGGCAGCGGCGGGCGCGGCCTCGGCGAGCGCCGCCGAACCCGTGACGCAGACGCTCGAACCGCCCACCCTGACGGCCGATCTGGCCACCCAGGTGGCCCAGTCCGCCGACGCCACGCAGCAGGCCGCGGCGAACTACACCCTCCAGGCCGAGCGCAACGAGGCCGCCGCAAATGCCGCGAAGCAGGCAAAGGCGGACCTTGCCGAGGCGAAGCAGAAGGCCGCGGCCAAGAAGAAGAAGGCCGAGGAGGCCCGCAAGGCCGCCGCAGAGCGCGCCGCCTCGCGCAGCGCCGAGCGGACCACCCTGAGCGCCACCACGAGCTCCAGCAGCTCCACGAGCACCTCCACGGCGACCGGTTCGGCCGCCGCCGTGGTCGCCTTCATGAAGGCGCATATCGGTGACGCCTACGTCTCCGGCGGCACGGGCCCGCACTCGTGGGACTGCTCGGGTATCGTCCAGGCCGCCTTCAAGTCCGTCGGCGTCAGCCTGCCCCGTGTCTCCCAGGACCAGTCGACGCAGGGCACCCAGGTCTCGCTGAGCAACCTCCAGCCCGGCGACATCCTCTACTGGGGCAGCGCCGGCAGCGCGTACCACGTGGCGGTGTACGTCGGCGACGGCATGTTCGTCGGCGCGCAGAACCCCTCCAGCGGCGTCGGTGAGCACCCGCTGTCGTACGACCCGCCGACCGGCGCGGTGCGGGTGCTCTGACCGCCTGGGCAACAACCCGGGCGACAAGGACAATTCAGGCATCGCACAAGCACGGTAGGGCCGCAGCCGCTCGGGGGCAGCGGCCCTTCCGGCGCGTCCGGCACCGGCAGGGATCACCCCTGCGCCGGCGCCCCCTTCTCCCGGTTTTCCACAGGCCGCAGGTCGCAGGCCTCGGGCCACCGGGAGGGTTTTCCACAGGCCCGCCCGCGATCCGGTGACTCCTGGGATGCTCGGTGCAGGCCGCACGCGGAGAGCCGGCGGCCCCGAGATCCGAGAAGGAGACACCGCGATGCCACGCGTCTTCGTCCAGGGAAACCCCATGGACCACTACCCCCGGCACGCCCCCGAGGCCCGGCGCGGTTCGGTGCGCCGGATCACCGAGACCGGTGAGGACGTCCTGCACAAGCCGAGCCGGGACGTCACCGAGTTCGGTCCCGACCTCGCCGCGCTCATCGACGACATGTTCCTCACCATGTACGTCGCCGAGGGAGCCGGCCTCGCCGCGAACCAGGTCGGGGTCGATCTGCGACTGTTCGTGTACGACTGCCCCGACGACGACGGTGTCCGACATGTCGGACACATCGTCAACCCCGTGCTGGAGGCGCCGAGCCCGGCCGGGCGACGGCTGCTCGACGACAGCGAGGGATGCCTGTCGGTGCCGGGCGCCACGATGGAGGTGCCGCGGCCGGACCGGGCGGTCGTGCACGGACAGGACAAGGAGGGCAATCCGCTCACCCTTGAGGGAACAGGGTATTTCGCCCGCTGCCTGGCGCACGAGACCGACCATGTGAACGGGCGCGTGTATCTCGACCGGCTCTCCAAGCGGGAGCGGAAGGAAGCGCTGCGGCAGATGGCGGACCGGCGGGAGGACGTCTACGCCCGCCGGGCCGCCAACATCGAGGCGCTCACCTCGTAGCGCGGGCGGTCACGCCTTCGGGGCCACCTTGCTCAGCCCGTTGATGATGCGGTCCATCGCGTCGCCGCCGGTCGGGTCGGTGAGGTTCGCGAGGAGCTTCAGGGTGAACTTCATCAGCAGCGGGTGGGTCAGGCCGCGCTGGGCCGCGATCTGCATGACCTTCGGGTTGCCGATGAGCTTCACGAAGGCGCGGCCCAGCGTGTAGTAGCCGCCGTAGGTGTCCTTGAGGACGCGCGGGTAGCGCTGCAGGGCCATCTCCCGCCCGCTGGGGGTGGCCCTCGCGTGGGCCTGGACGATGACGTCGGCGGCGATCTGGCCGGACTCCATGGCGTAGGCGATGCCCTCGCCGTTGAAGGGGTTCACCAGGCCGCCGGCGTCGCCGACCAGGAGCAGGCCGCGCGTGTAGTGGGGCTGGCGGTTGAAGGCCATGGGCAGGGCGGCGCCGCGGATCGGGCCGGTCATGTTCTCGGGGGTGTAGCCCCAGTCCTCGGGCATGGAGGCGCACCAGGCCTTGAGGACCTCGCGCCAGTCCAGTTCCTTGAAGGAGTCGGAGGTGTTCAGGACGCCCAGACCGACGTTGGAGGTGCCGTCGCCCATGCCGAAGATCCAGCCGTAGCCGGGCAGCAGGCGGTCCTGGGGGCCGCGGCGGTCCCAGAGTTCCAGCCAGGACTCCAGGTAGTCGTCCTCGTGCCGGGGGGAGGTGAAGTAGGTCCGGACGGCCACGCCCATCGGGCGGTCCTCGCGGCGGTGCAGGCCCATCGCGAGGGAGAGCCGGGTGGAGTTGCCGTCGGCGGCCACGACGAGCGGCGCGTGGAAGGTGACTTCACGCTTCTCCTCGCCGAGCTTGGCGTGCACGCCGGTGATCCGGCCGGTGCGCTCGTCGACGATCGGGGCGCCGACGTTGCAGCGCTCGAAGAGGCGGGCGCCCGCCTTCTGCGCCTGGCGGGCGAGCTGTTCGTCGAAGTCGTCCCGTTTGCGGACCAGGCCGTAGTCGGGGAAGGAGGCGAGATCCGGCCAGTCCAGCTGCAGGCGGGTGCCGCCGCCGATGATGCGCAGGCCCTTGTTGCGCAGCCAGCCGGCCTCCTCGGAGATGTCGACGCCCATGGCGACCAGCTGCTTCACCGCGCGCGGGGTGAGTCCGTCGCCGCACACCTTCTCGCGCGGGAACTCGGTCTTCTCCAGCAGGAGTACGTCCAGACCGGACTTGGCGAGGTGGTAGGCCGTCGTGGAGCCGGCTGGCCCTGCGCCGACGACGATGACATCGGCGGTGTTTTCGGAGAGGGGCTCGGTCACGGCAGGGTCTCCCCAAGGCTCGAAATCGCGTGCCGACCGGCACTGGACATGGGCAGTCTATTCAGCGGTACTGATCACCCGGCTGAAGGGCTGCCCCTGTGAACCGAGCTCTCCCCGCGGTACGGCTGCGCGTACCCACGCACGAGGACGCGTTCGCCTGGCATCGGGTCTTCGACGACCCGGAGGTCATGGAGTTCCACGGCGGCAGGTCCGCCGAGCTGTCCGTCTACGAGGAGCTCACCGCCCGTCAGCGCCGGCACGACGCTGAGCTCGGCTTCTGCCTGTGGACGATGACCGACGAGGCCGGAGAGGTCATCGGTTTCACGGGCGCCCAGCCGTGGGCGCCGGACTGGGGCCCCAGGGGCGAGATCGAGATCGGCTGGCGGCTCGGGCGGGCCCACTGGGGCAAGGGGTACGTGACGACGGCGGCGCACATGACGCTGGGGCGGCTGCGGGCGGCGGGCGTGCCGAACGTGGTGGCGATGGTGCGGCCGGGGAACGAGCGGTCCGTCGCGGTCACCCGGCGCCTCGGGATGGAACCGGCCGGGACGTTCCCGCACCCGCGGCTCCCCGAGGAGGCGCTCTGCTTCCGGCTCGACCTGCGGGGCGGCAGCACGATCGATTACACAGAGTAACGATCTGTTACAGAAAGACACTTGGCGCTTCCGGGCGCCATGTGCCGGGGGTTACCCTTCCAGTACCGCTGGGGGTGACATCTGTGCATATAACACCCAAAACACCCGAAGTGCGCGTGCCACGGCTGGTCGGCCTGATGGCCGTGGACGCGCGCGAGACCGCCCGGGCGCGAGGCCTGTTCCTCAACGCGCCGGACCGGCCGGACTTCCATCTCACGGTCGTCGAGTACGTCGTACGCCAGTTCCCGCAGCCCGGTGCCGAGGTGCCGCAGGACTCGATGGTGTACGTGTGGTTCGACTTCGGTGAGGGCGAGGGCGGCGGGGGCGTGCGCGAGCCACGCATCCCGCGGCCGCCGACGGGCGGACTGCAACGGGAGCTGGACCGGCCCGGGGACGCCTTCGAGGTGAGCAGCCTGTGAGTCCCTGGTCGGGGCTCAGGCCTCCTTGAAGCCCCGGTGCAGGGCGACGATCCCGCCGGTGAGGTTGCGCCAGGCCACCTTCGACCAGCCCGCCTGGCGCAGCCGTCCGGCCAGCGCGGGCTGGTCGGGCCAGGCGCGGATGGACTCGGCGAGGTAGACGTAGGCGTCCGGATTGGAGGAGACCGCGCGGGCCACCGGCGGCAGTGCGCGCATCAGGTACTCGGTGTAGACGGTCCGGAAGGGCGCCCAGGTCGGGTGCGAGAACTCGCAGATCACGACCCGGCCGCCGGGCCGCGTCACCCGGTACATCTCGCGCAGGGCCGCGTCGGTGTCCTGGACGTTGCGCAGCCCGAAGGAGATCGTCACGGCGTCGAAGGTGTCGTCGCCGAACGGCAGCCGGGTGGCGTCCCCCGCGGTGAAGGGCATCCAGGCGTTGCGCCGCTTGCCGACCTGGAGCATGCCCAGGGAGAAGTCGCAGGGCACGACGTAGGCACCGGCCCGGACGAACGGCTGGGAGGAGGTGCCGGTGCCGGCCGCCAGGTCCAGGATCTTCTGGGCAGGGCGTGCGTCGACCGCCTTGGCGACCTCCTTCCGCCACTGCCGGTCCTGGCCGAGCGACAGGACGTCGTTGGTCAGGTCGTACCGTTCCGCCACGTCGTCGAACATCGAGGCGACTTCGTGCGGCTGCTTGTTCAGGGAAGCGCGGGTCACGCTCGCCATTCTTGCAGCACGCCCTCAGGGGAGAAGCTTCGGCTTCTTCTTCGCGGCCACGTCCTCCACCCAGCCGCACGCCACGATGAACACCGCGATCAGGATCCAGCCGACGCCGAACATGAACCACTGGCTGTCCAGCGGGAGCCACTTCTCGAACGCGGGCACGTTCCACATCTGGTCGATCAGCGGGACCGCCAGAATCAGGGCGATCTCGTGCCAGAGGTAGATCGTCACCGCGCGGGCGTTGAAGATCGTGACTGTCCGGTCGAGCTTCTTGTAGCGGGTCAGCCAGGCGAAGTCGATCTTGAAGTACGCCTTCGCCCACATCAGCAGCATCACGAACCCGGCCGACCAGAAGGCCTGTGCGAGGGGGTTCTCGTCCAGGTCGTAGGTGCCGAAGTCGGCCTGGTGCGAGAAGGCGTACCAGCCGCCGTAGCCGACGGCGGCGAGCGAGCCGACCACGACCAGGGCCGGCTTCATCCGCTGGAGCACGCCGTCGCGGTGCGCGAAGCCGAGGATCCAGCAGAAGAGGTACGTCGACAGGTCCCACAGGGCGCTGCCGAAGCGGTTGTCGGGGCCGGACCAGACGAAGTTCAGGACCAGGATCGGGGCCAGCGACGCCAGGAGCACCGGGATCGGGGCCTTGCGGAAGATCCACAGCAGGGCCGGGGAGAGGAGGACGAACCAGAGGTAGGTGCGCAGGTACCAGAGGATCTCCCAGGCCTGCTCGCCCCATGCGTTGCCCGGCGGGTCGCCGAGCGGCACGATCCAGTAGACGATCTGCCAGCCCGGCATCCAGTCGTGGATCAGCATCGCCAGCACGACGAAGAAGCCCCAGAACCAGAAGGGCGGGAGGAGGCGGCGGAGCCGGCTCTTGACCACCTTGAGCGCCGGGCGCTCCAGGGACTTCGCCATGAGGGTGCCGGCGAGGCCGAACATGATGCCCATGGAGGGGAACACCATGCCGCACCAGGCCCAGCCGAAGGTGTGGTAGGTGACGACGCGGATGAGGGCGACGGCACGGAGGGTGTCGAAGTAGCGGTCCCTTGCAGGGGGCTTGGGCCGAGAGGCGTCGGTGTCGTTGGCGTCTGTTGTCTCGGTGCCCGGCGCTGTGGGCACAGCGGTAGAGGCGGCGGCTGCGGGTGCGGCTGCGCTGGTAGCGGTCGGCTCCGGCGTCGGTTCCGGTTGCGGTTCCACCAGGGGTAGGGGGGCCGTCTGGTCAGGTGCCGGGGGGTAGGCGTAGTCGGTGTACTGCTGCTGTTGCGGGTACGGCTGCTGGGCGTACTGCTGCTGGCCGGCGTAGGGGCCGTGGTCGTAGCCGTTGTAGCCCTGCTGGTACGGGTTCTGCTGGTACGGGTTCTGCTGGTACGGGTTCTGCTGGTCCCAGGTCATCAGCTGCTCACCCCCGCCGGGGTGCCGACCTCGCCCGTGCGCTTGAGTTTCTGCCAGCGCAGGCGGCCGCCGGTGAGGGCGGTGATGCAGGAGTGGATCAGGACGAGGTACATCATCTGACGGTAGGCCAGCTGCTGCAGCGGCATCATCGCGAGGTAGCGGTACTTCTCCTTGTCCAGGCGGAACGCGTAGGCCGCGCAGGCCAGTTGGATACAGAGGACGGCGAGCCAGGCGAGCAGGGCCGCCTCGAAGTCGACGAAGATCATCGAGTAGATCGTGAAGACGTCGATGAGCGGGGCGAAGACCGGGGTGACGATCTGGAAGAGGACGACCAGGGGCATGCCGACGCGGCCGAAGCGGCCCGAGGGGCCCTTGTCCGTCAGGGACTTGCGGTGCTTCCACAGGGCCTGCATGGTGCCGTAGGACCAGCGGTAGCGCTGGGACCACAGCTGCTTCAGCGAACCGGGCGCCTCCGTCCAGGCCTTGGCGTGCTCCTGGTAGACGACCCGCCAGCCCGCGCGGTGCATGGCGATGGTGATGTCGGTGTCCTCGGCGAGGGTGTCCTCGCTCATGCCGCCGACCTCCAGGACCGCCTCGCGGCGGAAGGCGCCGATCGCGCCGGGGATCGTCGGCATGCAGCGCAGCAGGTCGTACATGCGCCGGTCGAGGTTGAAGCCCATCACGTACTCGATGTGCTGCCAGGCGCCGATGATCGTGTTGCGGTTGCCGACCTTGGCGTTGCCGGCGACCGCGCCGACCTCGGGGTCGGCGAACGGCTGCACGAGGTGCCGTACCGTGTCCGGCTCGAAGACGGTGTCGCCGTCCATCATCACGACGATGTCGTAACTGGCGTTGCGCACCCCGTTGTTGAGGGCGGCCGGCTTGCCCGCGTTCTCCTGGCGGATGACCCGGACGTTGGGCATGCCGAGCTTGTCGGCGGCGGCGCGGGCGATCTCCGAGGTGCCGTCCGTGGAACCGTCGTCGACGACGATGACCTCGATCGGATGGGTGCTCTGCGCCAGCGACTCCAGGGTGTTGGCGATGCACTCCTTCTCGTTGTAGGCCGGGACGATCACGCTCACCGGTCTGGTGACCGTCGCCCCCCAGCTGAACCGGCGTTTGTTGCGCAGCCGGTAGTGGCGGCGGGCGATGAGCAGCATCATCCCGAAGCGGCCCATGACCGCGATGCCGACGACGAACAGCAGACCGGAGAGGACCGGGAGGGCCCACTCGGCTATCGCGACCGCCACGATGAGCGCCTTGCCCTCGTAGAGGGTCATGCCGGAGGCCGTGCGATGGGCGGCCTGGAGGCGGGAGACGGTGGCGGCGCCCGTGCCTGTGCCTGTGCCGGAGCCCGAGCCGGTGCCGGTGCCTGTGCCGCCGTTGGGGGCGGTGCCGCCCTCTCCGTTCGGGCCGGTGCCGTTCGGGGCGGTACCGGTGCCGGTGCCGGGCTGGGAGCCGGTCCCGGTGCCGGTGCTCGTACCGGTCCCGGTGCCGGTCACGCCGGCCTCGGTGAGCCCGGTGGTGGTCTGGCCGCTGGAGCCGGTGCTCGCGGCGGCGGCCTGCCGGTTCGCGGTGTTCCGCTTCTCGATGACGCCGCTGATGGTGGTGAAGGTGTAGCCCTTCGCCTTCATCTTCTTGATGTACTGCGGCAGCGCCTTGATCGTCTGCGAGCGCTCGCCACCGGCGTCGTGGAAGAGGACCGAGGCGCCCTTGGTGCCGCTCGGCGTCGCCCACTTGACGATCTTCGAGACGCCCGGCTTCTTCCAGTCGTCGCTGTCGGTGTCGACGAAGACGCTGGTGTAGCCCTCGTCGCCGAGCTTCTTGTAGACCGGCCAGCTGTAGTTGTCGATGGCGTCGGTCTCGGAGGAGTACGGCGCGCGGAAGAGGGTCGTGGTGATGCCGGCCGCGCCCGCCAGCGCGAGTTGCGTCTGCTGCATCTCGCGGTTGACCCGGGCGTCGCTCTGGTACGACAGGTCGACGTGCGTGAACGTGTGGACGCCGACCTCGTTGCCCTGCTGGACCATCGTCTTCACGATGCTCGGGTAGCGCGACACCATGGAGCCGACCAGGAAGAACGTGGCGGGCACGTCGTACTGCTCGAGGATCTTGAGGACCTGCGGGGTGTAGGTCGGGTTCGGGCCGTCGTCGAAGGTGAGGGCGATGGTCTTGGAGGGGACCGAGACGGTGGACGCCTGGCCGCCCCGGAAGGTGAGGATCGGGCCGCCGTCGAGGATCTTGTCCGGCACCTTGCTGGAGCTGGCGCCGGTGCGGACCCGCTGGTCGCCGCCGACCTCTGCGCGCAGATAGCCGTCGAGCAGCATCACGCAGGTCAGCGCCAGCAGAAGCAGCAGCGCGAGGATGACACGTGGTTTCTGCAGCGCCGCGGCCCTGCCCGCCGCCCGCTCGATGCGGGAGGGGGCGCGCCTGCGGCCGCGTGAGGACGTCGGTGTAGTCATGGGAAGAGGCCTGCGTTTCCGGTCAGTCGGCGGTGGCGGATGCGGAGGCGGACGGGGTGGCGGCGGTCGAGGGCAGCGACGACGGGCGGCCGCTGGGCACGCCGGCCTGACGGCCGATGCCGCCCTGCGGTCCGACGCCGCCGGGGGCGTTGCCGGCGCGCGCGAAGTCCGGGATCAGCGAGTCCGGGGTGAGCGAGGTTCCCCAGCCCATGAAGGCGGCGCCGAGCACTCCCGTGTAGGCGAGGCAGACGACGCCGAGCAGGAGGCCGACACGCCGCAGCACCTTGGACCGGCGCCCGGAGGAGTCGACGAACACGGGCCCCTCGGCAGACCCGTTGCCTTGTTTGCGGCGGCGACCGCGCACGGCGGCGCGGCTTTCGATGGCAGGCTCGGATTGCATTCCACGGATATTAGGGAGTCTTTATGTGATCGTCTTCGGGGTTCTTGTGAAGTGCCCATGAGAAACCCCTTAACCTGTCTTTTGGCTGAGAGGTTCTGTGAACACCTGCGGTGGCGATCGAGGATGGGAAACCACCTGAACATCCCTTTTGCGTCGCACCTTTTGCGCTCTTCGCGCCCTTCGTTCCATGAGGTTTCTATGTATTGACCGGACCGTTGAACACCATGACCGTGTGAGACGTTTTCCTTTGGAATCAGGCTTTGTTTCGAGCCTGAGACACAAATCACGAGAGCGGGTGCATCTTAATGCGGAGTTTCCTCAGGCCGGCTGCTGGGCTTACCTGCCTGTTTGCCATGGCAGTGGCGGGGTGCTCCTCGGGCTCCGACGGCACGTCGGACGCGGCGCCCGCACCGTCGAAGAAGGCGTCCGCCTCCGCGAGTGAGGCCGACGACTCGGACGGGTCCAGCACGTCGTACGCGCCCTACGTCAGCGCGACGGAGGCCGCCGACACGGACGACGCCGGGTCGCCCTCCACGTACAACCTCGCGTTCGTGATCGCCGGCGGCAGCAGCTGCACGCCGACGTGGAACGGGACGGAGGCGATCGGCGACTCGGCCGTGAAGTCCCGGATCTCCAAGCTGAAGGAGGACGGTGCGACGGTCCGGGTGTCCTTCGGCGGGGCCTCCGGGAAGGAGCTGGCGACGACGTGCTCCAGCGCGTCGAAACTCGCCGCCGCGTACGGTGCCGCGCTGGACGCCGCGGGCTCCACGCAGGCCGACTTCGACATCGAGGGCGACACGCTGACCGACTCCGACTCGGTCGCGCTGCGGTCGGAGGCGATCGCGCTGCTCCAGAAGGAACGGCCGGACCTGGAGGTCTCCTTCACTCTTCCCGTGATGCCGTCGGGGCTCGACTCCGACAGCCTCGCGCTGCTGGAGTCGGCCAACAAGTACGACGTGCAGGTCTCGACGGTCAACATCATGACCATGAACTACGGCGAGTCGTACGACGGGGACATGGGCGACTACGCGGTCACCTCGGCGAAGGCCACGCACACGCAGCTGAAGAAGGTGTTCGGGCTGTCGGACGCGGGGGCGTGGGGCGGGATGGCGCTGACCTCGATGATCGGGGTGAACGACGTCGACGGGGAGACGCTCTCGCTGTCCGACGCGAAGGATGTGCGGGCGTTCGCGGAGGAGGAGGGGGTCGCGTGGGTGTCGATGTGGTCGACGTTCCGGGATGTGCAGTGTGAGAGTGGGAGTTCCGGGGACGACGATGCGGCTACGAACTGCAGTGGGGTGAGTCAGAGTTCAGGGGCGTTTGGGGAGGCGTTTGCCGGTTGAGTGTCGTCTGACGGCCGGTCGGGGGCTTGTCGCGCAGTTCCCCGCGCCCCTGAAAAGCAGGTCGGACTAGCGCCGCCTGTGAACCAGGCGCCCCGCGCACACCGTGGCGATGCACTCCCCTGTCTCGTCGAACACCGCCAGGTCGGCCCTGGTGGTTTCGGTGAGGTGGGGTCGAGGCGCATGGGGCAGTACGAGGACGTCGTTGCGGGCGGCCGCGGCTCGGAGTTCCGGGGAGTCGGTGTGCCGGTCGAGGACGGCTGTCGCGCCCGACTTCAGCACCGCATGTACGCGTTCCCGCGGCGTCGGAGCGTCCGGGAGCGCGTGTTCGTGGACGCGCGCCGGACCGAGTACTCCCGGCCAGTTCCGCACCCGGGCGCCCGGGAAGCGCGCCAGCAGGTCCGCCCGCGCCCCCACCGCAGTGATCCGGTCGCCCTCGACGACGACGGCGCCGTCCTTGAGTACGGCACCGTCCCAGTCGTGGCGGACCTCGTCCGCCGCGTGAATCGTCAACACAACCGGGTCAGTTGGCGCTGAGCAGCTTCAGCTCGGGGTGGGCCGTCCCGCCCTCGATCGCGGTGGAGGAGATGTGGGACATCACCCGCTCGTCGACCGGGTCGTTCGCCGGGTCGTCGTGGACGACGAGGTGCTCGTACGTCGTGGCGCGCTGCGCCGGGACGCGGCCCGCCTTGCGGATCAGGTCGATGATCTCCAGGCGGTTGGAGCGGTGCTTGGCGCCGGCGGAGGAGACGACGTTCTCCTCCAGCATGATCGAGCCGAGGTCGTCCGCGCCGTAGTGGAGGGAGAGCTGGCCGACCTCCTTGCCGGTGGTCAGCCAGGAGCCCTGGATGTGGGCGACGTTGTCCATGAAGAGGCGGGCGATGGCGATCATCCGCAGGTACTCGAAGAGCGTGGCCTGGGTGCGGCCCTTCAGGTGGTTGTTCTCGGGCTGGTAGGTGTACGGGATGAAGGCGCGGAAGCCGCCCGTGCGGTCCTGGACGTCCCGGATCATGCGCAGGTGCTCGATGCGCTCGGCGTTGGTCTCGCCCGTGCCCATGAGCATGGTCGAGGTGGACTCGACGCCCAGCTTGTGGGCCGTCTCCATGATCTCCAGCCAGCGCTCGCCGCTCTCCTTGAGGGGCGCGATGGCCTTGCGGGGGCGCGCGGGGAGGAGCTCCGCGCCGGCGCCGGCGAAGGAGTCCAGGCCGGCCTCGTGGATGCGGGTGATGGCCTCCTCGACGGAGACGCCGGAGATCCGGGCCATGTGCTCGACCTCGGAGGCGCCCAGGGAGTGGATCACCAGCTGCGGGAACGCGTCCTTGATCGCCTTGAAGTGCTTCTCGTAGTACTCGACGCCGAAGTCGGGGTGGTGGCCGCCCTGGAACATGATCTGGGTGCCGCCCAGTTCGACCGTCTCCGCGCAGCGGCGCAGGATGTCGTCGAGGTCGCGGGTCCAGCCCTTGGCGGTGTCCTTGGGGGCCGCGTAGAAGGCGCAGAACTTGCACGCCGTGACGCACACGTTCGTGTAGTTGATGTTCCGCTCGATGATGTACGTCGCGATGTGCTCGGTACCGGCGTACCGGCGGCGGCGTACGGCGTCGGCGGCGGCGCCCAGTGCGTGCAGCGGGGCGTCGCGGTAGAGGTCGAGCGCCTCCTCGGGCGTGATGCGTCCGCCCGCCGCGGCACGGTCGAGGACAGACTGGAGGTCGGCCTTCTCGGTCACCAGGGCTTTCCCTTCGGCAGGGGTTGTGGACAGACCCCGCCAGCCTACGCCAGCCGCTCCGGCAGGTCGGCCTCGGTACGGCCGAGCACGATCTGGTCGAAGAGGGCGCCACCGCCGTCCGTGCGCACGCCGAGCTGAGTGATCTTCTTCAGCCTGCCGGTGCTCGCCGCCCACAGGTCCACGCGGACGGTCCGCCAGCCGTCGGACGGGAACTCGTCGGCCGGGACCGTCAGCTGGGTCAGCACGGTGTCGGGGGACGTCCACTTCGAGATCCCGGCGTTCACCCCGAAGTACTGGTCGTCGCCGTCCGCCTCCGGGCTGCCGCCGGGCCCCAGCCGCAGGCCGATCCCGGTGGTCTCGGGGCCGAGCGCCTTCCAGGCGAACTGGAGGTACCGGTACTGGGCCGGTGTGCTCGGGTGCGCCACGATCTCGAAGTTCCAGTCGTGCATCGTGTCCAGGAAGAAGAGGCCGTGCCGGATGGGGTACTGGGCGCCGGGCAGCGCCACGGGCACCCGCAGGCACCGGTGGCCGGTGTACGCGCCGCCCTCCTGGATGTCGACGATGTGCGGGCCGTCGAGCAGGAGGTCCGCCACGTCGTCCACGCGGTCGTCGAAGAGGACGGCGAGAGCCCTGTTCTCCACCACGTCCCGGTGGGAGGGGCCGAGGACCTTGCCGTGCAGGACCAGTTCGCCGAGCCGGAGATTGCCGGCCGGCCAGGTGGAGCCGCCGGTCGTGACGAACCGGAAGCGTCCGGAGTGCAGCAGCGGCTCGATGGCGTGGCTGTGCAGGGCCTGGTCGGAGAGGAGCATCGGACCGTCCCGCCAGGCGCCGGCCCGGGCGTCCCACCACTGGAGCAGGACGTCCCGCAGCCAGGACTCGGGGTGCGCGGGGTCCTCGGCGATCGTGATGCCGGTCAGCTCCAGCTGGTAGCGGAAGGTGTCCACCGTGAAGAGGAAGCGGTGGTCCGAGCCGGTGGCTCCCATGCTGTTCAGGAGCGTCCGGTTCAGCCACGGTCCGGCGGGCGGATCGGCGCTGCCGTCGGTGAGGAGGCCGAAGACCTCGTTCGGGTCCTGGGTCATGCCACGATCCGGATCGACCGTCTGCATCCCGAGATAGGCGTGCGTCTGCGACAGGAGGTTGGGCGTCAGCGGGTAGGCCTCGGACCGCGCGTTGCCCCAGTGCGCCCGCACCACCGGCACCGGGTCCGGGGCCCGCAGCTTCGACCGGATGTCCCTCTCCTCGGGGATCAGCCGGGTCCGCCAGCGCTCCTCCAGGTCGGCGTCGTAGCGGATCACCGTGCCCATCCAGGTGGCCGCCAGCAGGTCGCCGCCCGGCAGCCAGGCCGGCACCGGGAGGGCGCGCAGGTCGGTCGCGGTCAGCAGGGCCCCGTCGCGGTCGAGCACGGACAGGGTGCCGAGTTCGCTGCCCACGGCGATCCGGGTGCCGTCGGGCGAGACGCGCGGGCGGCGCAGGAAGTCGTCCCCGGTGTACGTCCACAGCAGCCCGCCCCCGGTGTCGAAGGCACGGAGCTGGTTGCCGGTGGTGACCGCGAGGAAGGAGCCGTCGGCGGCGAGGGACAGCTCGCTCGCCGCGGTGGGGAGGGTGTGGGCCAGGGCGCCGTCCCGGATCACGAACACCCGGCCGCCGTCGGCCTCGGACGCGATCACGGCCGTACGCCGGTCGCCGCTGACGGCCGCGGCGCCGAAGGCACCGCCGAGGCTCCCGCTCGCGGTGGTGGCGAAGGTCCACAGGGTGTGGCCGTCCGCCGCCGAGAGACCGGTGACCGTGTCGTCGGCGAAGGTGATCAGGGTGTCGTCGTCGAGGGCGAGGAGGCGCAGCGGGGTGCGGCGGTTCTCCGTCCACCAGGGGTGCGTCCACTTCTCGCGCCCCTCCTCGTCCCACACCGCGAGGCCCAGGTCTCCGCAGGAGGCGGTCCACGAACCGTCGGGCGCCATCGCGAAGTTGTTCAGCCCATAGTCGTAACCCCACTCGCTCTTCGACCAGTCGGTGGCCTTCTTGGGCAGGCCGAACAGGGCGTACCGGCGCTGTGCCCGTCCTGCGGAGTCCAGTTGGTAGAGGTGGTACCCCTCGGCGGAGTCGAGGTCGAAGCCCTGGGCGGCGAAGCCGTCGGGGCGGGCGGTGGGGGCGTAGGCGAAGTGGTGGCCGACCCGCTGCCGCCAGCGGGTGCGGCCGGTGGCGAGGTCGAGGCCGTAGAGGTTGTGGTCCCAGTCGAAGGTGTTGAGGGCGGCGGTGCGGCCGTCCGCGGAGACCGCGATGTCCCGGACGTGCGGGCCGAATCCGTCCTCGGAGGCGGTCGGCAGCGGGTCGTGCAGCAGCGGGACGATCGCGTAGAGCCGGGCCGGTACGGTCCGCAGGTCCGCCGTGAAGACGCCGTCGAGCAGCGAGACCGGTGTGCCGGTGAGCACGTCGACGACGTGGTGCAGCAGGGGCAGCCGTACCTTCAACCTCGCCTGCACGGGCAGCCGTTGGGCGCAGAGCAGCCCCACCCGCCAGGCGGTCTCCGGCTCCCAGTCGGGCCTGGTGTTGTTGACGGCCCAGATGTACGTGATGTCCCCGGCCGTCCGTTCGCTGAGCAGCACCTCGGGGTTGTCGCACTCGGCGACCGGCGGGACGGCGGCCAGCGCCCCGGCGACGGCGGCGCCCTGCGCGAGGAAGGCGCGGCGCAGCCGGTGGTAGGAGGTGTCGTCGCCCTGCCAGGCCGGTTCCCGACTGAGGTCGACCTGGTCGAACCCGAAGCCGAGCGGACGGAAGGCGGTGCGGTACTTGGGGTGGCAGGTGTCGTCGGCGTACACGTTCGCCTGCACGGCCCGGAGCGCCTCGTCCAGTGGTGGGTCCAGGTCGACCTTCTGGCCCACGAGCAGGACGGCCTGGTAGCCGCGCAGTACGTCGGCGGTGGCGTCCTCGGCGATGTCCTCGGTGAAGACGAAGGACGCGGGGCGGTGGGCGTGGAGGCAGGCGTTGTAGGCGTCGTAGAGGCGGGCGAAGTAGAGGCTGGCGAACCAGCCGCCCTCGTTGGTCTCCAGGCGCAGCATCCGGGTGGAGACGACGATCGCGATCCGGTCGGCGCTGCGGGCGCCCGCGACGGTCGGGGCGAGGCGGGCGATCAGCTCGAACGCGGCGCGCTGGACCGAGGTCTTGCCCGCCCCTCCGGAGCGCGGCTCGCCGCGTTTCCAGCCGCTGCCGCCGGTGCGTTCCGCGTAGGCGGTGACCGGTTCGACCTGGCGGACGCCCTCGTCGGGGACCAGGCCGGTGCCGTTCGGGCCGCGCAGCACCTGCTGGAACAGCGTCGGCAGGATCATCCCGCCGGTGCCGTCGTCGTTGGACAGTTCCGGGTGGCCCCAGGCCGGTTTGCCCGGCCGCCGGTAGAAGTCGACCATGTGGGCGGTGGCCAGCATCACCTGGATCTGCTCGCCCTGGTAGTGCAGGTCGACCTCGTCGGCCTGGGCGAAGAGCAGCGGGGGCACGGTCTGGGGCTGACGGTAGGGCGGGGTCAGAGCGGTGGTCAGGGCGGTGGTCCGGCCCGGGGACGCGTTGTCGAGCGCCTTGCGGAACTCCTTCGCCGCCGTCGGCTTCAGCGTGATCGAGCGGTCGGTCACGGTGTCGAGCACGGGCGCCCAGGCCGGGTCGCCGGCGGCGATGGCCTGCAGCCGGTCGTTGTACCGCGTACGTTCCGTCTCGCTCTCCGCGGCGGCCACGCCCACCGGGCCGTTCCACCAGTTGGCGGCCCAGGTCCAGCCGCGGAAGGCGGCGTACGCGGCGAGCCGGTCGGTGGTCGTCGTGAGGTCGTTCACCAGTGTGGGCAGGTCGCGGCTCTCGAAGTTCTTCGGCCAGTCCAACGGCAGGAAGGCGTCGTTGAAGAGGAGGACCGCCTGTTCCTCGATGCCGTACGCGCCGTATCCCGCGATGGTTCGGCGGCCCACGTCCTCGAAGAGGGCCTTCTGCCAGTGCACCGCGGCCGGTGACCTCTGCAGCCTGCCGACGATCTCGCCGTCGGCGGGGTAGTCGGCGGAGAAGGTACGCCCCCAGTTCACGCCGAGCCGGTCGACGGCGAGGTTGAGACCGAGCGCCCGCACCCTGACCAGGTGGGCCTGGACCAGGTCCGGCAGGTCCGCGAGGCGCGGCAGCCTGGCGGTGGCCGGATCCTTGACGGCCTCGCGGGGGTCGACGGGGAAGCAGGCGTGGTTGGGGGCGTAGATGTCGGAGTACAGGGTGAGATGGAAGTCCGGCCTGCTCGCCAGTCCCGGCCCGATCTCCAGGTACTGCGGGGCGACCGTGAAGCCGGCCGGCGCATCGGCGTCGACGACGTACCGTCCGGGCTCCAGGGCCGCGGTGGTCTCGGGCCCGATGACCAGCAGGCCGGCACCCCCGGCGTCCAGGGTGACGCCGTCCCACGCCCGGACCTCGGACCCCGCTCGCGTCAGCGCGACCCGTACGGCGTTCGGCAGCGGCACCCCCGAGGCCGCCCGCGCCGCGATCGCGACGGTGACGGCCTCGCCGCGGCCGTAGTGGAGGCGGTTGAGATTGACCGGCGGCCTGTCGGCGCCGTTCTCGTCCTTGTCGACACGGCAGCTCATCAGGGACAGCGAGCCGCGCTCCGCGCCCTGCGGTCGGATCTCGACGACGCCGTCCAGGACGTACTCGGACAGGCGTCCGGCGATGTCCGGCGACACCCGCACCTGGTACAGCCCGCGGGCGTCGGCGGGCGGGGTCACCGTGCCGCCGGACAGCGGGAGTTCGGTGAACTCCGGCAGGCCGAGCGGGCGCAGCCAGACCCGGAAGCGCGGCCGGCCGGCCCACCCGCCCGGGGTGTGGGTGACGGTCAGGGGCACGGGCGTGCCGGCGGTCCACACGTCGGCGTCGTACTGCACGCTCAGCCGCTCGACGTCGGCGGGCACCCGGTCCCGGTCGAGCACGGTGCCGCTCGCGACGTCGTACACCTCGACCAGGTTGAGAGGGTCGTTCCGCTTGACGTGGTACTTCTCGTCGCGGAGCCGCAGATGCTGTACCTCGTAGCCGTCGGCGGGCAGCGCGATGGTGCCCGCCGTGTACTGCTTCTGCCCCTTGCTCCCGGGCGGGTAGATCCGCAGCTCCTGCCTGCCCTGGCCCTTGACGATCACATGGAGGTCGCCGTTCGCCTTCGCGTCGAAGCCGCCGTAGAGCCCGCCCGAGACCTTGACCTCGTCGTACCAGAGGAGTTGCCCCCGGAGGTCGGTGGCGCAGAGGATGCCGGAGGCGCCGTTCCCCGCCCTGGACCACGCGGTGTAGATGCGGTCGGCGTTCTCCGCCACGCGCAGGCCGACGGCTGTCTTGTTCGAGACGGCGTCGTCGGGCAGTCCGGTGAGGGGGATCTCCTGGCTCAGGGTGGCGTCGGGGTTCAGCCTGAGCACGCGCCGCCGGTGCTGGTCGAGGGCGTAGAAGGCGCCGGACTCGGCCGCCTCGATGCCGGACGGCGAGGTGTAGCCGAGGGTGTCGTCGGCGGCGAAGTCGTCGTAGTGGCCGAGCTCGGCGAAGTCGGCGTCGTAGAAGACGATCCGGTGCTGGAAGTGGTGCTCGGCGATGGCGATCACCCCGGCCGCGTTGGCCGTGACGGCGAGCGCGGCGGCACCGACCCGGACGAAGCGCCGGGTGCCGTCCGGGCCCAGCCGCAGCAGCCGGCCGTCGGGGGTACCGCCGGTGACCAGGTAGCGGTTCCCGTCCCGGCCGTACCCCAGTTTCAGGTTCGGCACGTCGAAGACGGGGTGGTACCGGGACACGACCTGCTCGATCTTCCTTGCGCCCACTGCGGCTCTCCCCCGCTCGCGCCGATCGCGGCTCACCCGCGGTTCAAGATTGGCGCGGGCATGCCTCAGCATCGCCACGTCCACCGGACCGGCACAATCACCACACCGGGCGAGCGGTCGAACTCCCTTGCGGGCGACCGGAGTTCTACGCCGTGTACGCCCCCACCAGCAGTCCCGCGAACGCGCCGGCGATCAGGAACGGCCCGAACGCGATCGCCGTCTTGCGCCCCGCCCGCCGTACGACGACGAGCGCGCCGCCGTACAGGGCGCCGAACAGGAAGCCGGCGAAGGTGCCGAGCAGCACGGTGGGCCAGCCGTACCAGCCGAGGGCGGCGCCCGCGCCGAGCGCGAGCTTGACGTCGCCGAAGCCCATGCCGCCGGGATTGATGAGGAAGAGGACGAAGTAGGCGCCGCCCAGGGCGAGGGCCGCGTAGAGGGAGGTCAGCCAGTCGCCGGCGTGCTCGGGGAGCAGGGCGGTCACGCCGAGGAGGGCGAGGGCCGCGGCGGCGAAGGGGAGGGTGAGGGGGTCGGGGAGGCGCTGGACGCGGAAGTCGACCACGGCGAGAAGGACGCCGACGGGGGCCAGGAGGAGCCAGACGGCGAGTTCGGGGCGGGTGCCGGTGGCGAGGGCGAGGGCTGCGCAGAGCACCGCGGTGGCGGCGGCGAGGGCGAGGGGGGCGGGTGCGGGTGCGTGGGTGGTTGCGGTTTTGGTGTTCCCACCCGCACCACCCGTGACAGTTTCGTCGTCGGGTGCGGGTGGCCCCTGTGGGGCGTTCTCGCCGTCGGCGGCCGCGGATCCGTGGGCCGTGGGTTCGGCGGCGGTCGTCACGCAGGCGCCGCAGGGCACGCGGCCCAGCCAGCCCTTTACGGGGTGGCCCGCCGGGCACGTCCTCCGCCAGTCCTCCCCCGCCGGGGCCGAGAAGCGGTATGCGGCGCGGGGCAGCAGGGAACCGGCCGCTGCGCCCCAGAGGGCTGCGGCGGCCGGGACGGCGAGGTCCAGGGCGGTCGTCATCCCGTCGCAGCGGCGCCGTCGCGCCAGGTCGGGAGGAGTTCGTCGAGGAGGGCCTCGGTACGCGGGGGCAGGCCGCGCGCACCGCTGCGGGTGACGAGGTCGGCGGCGAGGGCGCGCAGCCGGTCCGGGTCGCCGGTGGCGTGCGTGGCGCGCAGCAGCTCGTTCCAGAGGCGCTCGTCCGCCGGAGCGGTCCTCAGCGCCGCGCCGAGCGCCTCGATCGCCTTCTCCGCGCGGTCCTTCTCCAGGTGGAACGCGGACAGCGCGAGGCCGATGTCGGCGACGAGGAGCGGCAGCTGGGCGTCGACGATCTCGTGGGTGAGCCAGCGGTAGCGGCCCTCCGCGCGGTCGGCGAGCAGCGGGCCGCGCACCAGGACGAGCGCGTCGGTGAGGAGGCGGCCGCGGACCGCCCGGCTGTCTACGCCCTTGCCCTGGGTGGCCTCGTAGTAGAGGGAGCGCAGGACGTCCAGGTCGGAGACGACCGACTTGGCGAGCGTGAGGCGGCCGGCCGCGTCGGCGCGCAGCCGGGGGCTGCCGTCGGGGTCGGTGCCGAGCCAGCCGCGCAGCCGCTCCAGGAGGGCGTCGCGGACGTCCTCCGTCACGCCCCGCGGCCACAGCGCGGACGACAGCACGCGCGGGTGCACGCCCTCGCGGTGCAGGAGGAGAAGGGCGAGGGCCTCGTGGAGGAGGGGGCTGCGCTCGCCGTCGGGGGTGTCCAGACCCATGATCTCGTACGGCCCGACGAGCCGCGCGTACACCGCGGGACGGCCCTGTTCGCTGATGTCGACGAGGAACGGCGGGGTGGTGGTGGGCCCGTCCGGGTCGTGCTCGGGGTCGGCCTCCACGAAGAGTTCGACGACCGCACGCTGCTGGACGGCGGGCAGCAGCTGGGCCTGGAGTTCGAGGCCGAGGAGCGGGGCGAGGAGCCTGCCGTCCGGGGTGATCTCCATCGCCCAGGCGGCGCCGGGCAGGTCGTCGCTCTCGGTGCCGACCAGGTAGCCGATGCCCAGCCGGCTCGCGTCGGCGGCGAGTTCGGCCAGGCGCACCGCGTCCTCGGCGGACGGCTGGGTGGCCAGCAGCACGAGGTTCGGGGCCCAGCGGGTGTGCTGGGCGGGCCCGGTCCGGCCGGTGAGGACCGAGTGGTGGTCGGCGGCGCCCAGCGCGCCGCGCCGCTGCCGGGTCTCGGCCTCCATCGTCTCGAACAGCGCCTCCACGTCGTCGAGATGGCGCAGCCGGTTGGGGGCGAGCGGGGTGAGGTCCGCGCCGAAGCCGACGAGGGTGATGGTCATGCGGTCCGACCAGCCGTTGGTGGCGAGTTCGGCGGCGACGGAGGCGAACAGGGCGGCCCGGTCGGCCTCGCGACCGCTCAGCGAGACGATGCCGGGCACGGCCTCCAGGTTGAGCAGCAGCCGCGAGTCGTCCATGGTGCCGAGGCTGACCAGACCCGGGTACGGGGCGGCCGCGTCGGTGTCCTCGTAGCGCTCGGCGTCCGCGCGGGTCAGCGTCCAGAACGTCTGGTCCTGGCCGAGCTGCCAGGGCGCCGGGGGCTTGCCGGCCGGCTGGGCGAGCTGCAGGTGCAGATCGCCGTGGCTGAGCCAGGCCGCGTAGACGACGGGCAGGGAGCGGGACTCGGCGGTGAGGGCGGCGGCGAGTCCGCGCAGCGACCGGTCGAGCAGTCGTACGCCCTCCGGGTCGGCGCCGACCAGCAGCGCGTCCTGCACATCCTGGGCGTCCCCGGTCGGGATCGGCGGCTCCATGCCGCGGCGGCCGCCGACGGCACCGAGCGCCGACTGCCACAGGGCCTGGCGGCGCCGGCGGCCGAGGGCGGCGAGCAGGCCGGCGGCGAGGAGGGGAGCGCCGAGCAGGGCCTCCGGGAGGCCGAAGGAGGAGTGCCCGGAGCTCTCCTGGGCGTGCGCGGCGGGGGTGCCGGTGTTGCCGCCGGTCTGGCGCTGGCTCGGCACGGTGATCTGGGCGGTGGCACCGTCCTCGCCCGCGTGCTGTCCGCCGCCCTGCGCCTGCTGCTCGTGCTGCTGCTGGTGCTGGTGCTGGGCGTGGTCGCCGGTCTGCGCGTAGTCGCCGATCTGCTGCCGGGCCTCCGGCGAGACGTGCGCGTCGGGGTTCTCGACGAGTTCGCCGCCGTGTGCGTCGCCCGGCATCTCCATGATCCAGCCGGGGCGGATGAGGCTGGCCTCGGAGAGCCGGGAGCCGTCGGGCTGGACGCGGTCCTTGTTGAGCTCGTAGATCTCCTTGTACCGGCGGCCGTCGCCGAGGTGGCGCTGCGCTATCTCCCACAGGGAGTCGTGGTGGCGGCCCTCGGGCGGCTGGATCCGGTAGTACTTCGTCGCGCCGTGCGTGGCGGTGGAGCCGTGCTCGGCCTGGGCTGAGACATGACCGGCCTGCTCGGCGAGGGCGGCGGCGGTGCTCTTCGCCTGCTCCTGCTGCTGGGCGAGGATGCCGGGGGTGATGCCGGGGGTCGCCTGGGCGGTGGCCACCGTGCCCTTCTGGTTGCCCTCCAGGCTGTGGCCGAGCTGCGAGAGGCCCGGGGTGAAGCTGGCGGCGGTGGCGCCGACGAGCAGCAGCGCGGCGACGAGCTGCCGGGCGAGCAGCTGGCTGGGGCCGGCGCCGGGTACCCGGCCGGGCAGGCCGATGCCGGAGAGGGCGGCCTTGACCTCCACCAGCACGCAGGCCGTGAACTGGGCCCAGGCCAGCCACACGATGACCGTCAGGGTGTTCAGGAACACGTCGACGCCGATCGGCTGCGACAGCCAGTCCATGCTGGGCGCGCTGCGCGGCAGCGGCCAGCCGACCGTCACCGCGAGGGCGCCGGGGACGCCGACGACGAGGACGAGCAGCACCACGAAGGCGAGGAACGCCTTGACGACGTCCCCGAACGTACGCCGACGCAACCGCACCGGCTGCGGGGTCCGGTTCCGCGGACCCGACGGAGGGGTCCCCGCCGGCCTTCCCGTCGAGCTTGATGTGCTGCGTCGCGCCATGGCGGGTGTCCCGGGGTCGTGTGTGGAAGGAGTGGGCCGGGGGCGCACCGAGCCTGTCGAGGTCCCCCTGACGATCCTATTGACTGGGACCGACAGCGTCGAAGGGGAAGAACGGCGAACGGGCGCCTGAATCATCCCTTTTCGCGAACCGGTTCCCTATTGACCGGAGTTACCGTCACCCGACCTGCACACACCCCCTCCACGCACCCCACACAGTCGGTCAGCCGCCGACCCGCAGCGAGGACAGCAGGAAGCGGGTGAGGGCGGAGGTCGGGAAGCTGATCGCCGCCACGCCTTCCTCCGCACGGAGTTCGACGACCGTGCGGGAGTCGCCGTACGGGCGTACGTGCACGTTGCCGAGTACGGCCGGCCCCTCCAGTCCCTCCTCCAGCAGGGCCCGCGCGAAGGTCCAGGTGACCTCCTCGCCGTCCAGGGAGATCCAGGGCGGGAAGACGAAGTGCACGGCCTGCGGGTCGGCCGAGGTGTAGCGGAGGGTCGCGGGGACCGACACCTCCTGTTCGTCGGCGGTGAGCAGGCGGGCGCCGGTGGGCTGCTCGAGCGTGATGGGCACAGGTCGTCTCCGGGGTGCGGTGGTGGGCCGTCGTACAAGTGAGAGCGCCTGGCGACGGGTTCATTACGCCGGAAACGCAAGCGACTTGAGTGACATGTGTCACTTTCCGATGCGCTTGAAACTTTGCTTGAAAGTTTCGTCATCTACTCTGACAAACCTTCTCCCGCCCCACAGCCGGCAACTGGAGCGTTCCGCCATGCACGACGGTTCCTCTGCAGTGAACAGCGCCACCGCGTACACCCGGATCTACGAGGAACAGCACCCTCGTCTCGTCGCGTACGCCCGCTCCCTCACCCGGAACGCCTGGCTCGCCGAAGACCTCGTCGCCGAGGCGCACTTCAGGGTCTGGCGACGGCTGGCCGAGGGGCACGGGATCGACAACGTGTCGGCGTACCTGACGACGACCGTCCGGCATCTCGCGTACGCCGCGAACGGCGCCCCGCGCGAGACGCCCCGCGACCCGCACGACGACGAGCAGGCCGAGCCCGGCCGCCACGGCGACGACCCGGCCGAGCAGGTGTCCTCCGTCGACCTGCTCGTGCGCGTCCTGGCCCAGTTGCCCGAACGCTGGGTCAAGGCCCTCTGGCTGGCCGAGGCGGAGGGCCAGCCGCTGGCGCAGATCGGGCCGCAGCTGGGCACCAAGGAGGGCGCCACCGCCGTCCTGCTGCACCGCGCCCGGGAGGGGATGCGGCAGGCCTTCCTGCGCACCCAGACCGGAGCCCCGGACGACCCCGCCTGCCAGGTCCACTGGAGCCGGATGCCCGCGTACGTGCGGGGCGCCGCGACGGAACGTCAGTCCGACCGCCTGCTCGGCCATGTGGACACCTGCGCGGACTGCCGGACCCGGCTCGCCGCGCTGATGAGCGCCAACGACCGGCTCCCCGCCCTCGTCGGCCCGGCCCTGCTGGTGTTCGCGGTGGGCGGCACGGCCGGCAAGTTCCTGCTGACCCTGACCGCGGCCGGGGCCACGGCGGGCGGTCACGCGGGCGGCGGCGCGAGCGGGCTGCTGCACGGCGTACGGCAGGTCACCGGTGTCGGCGGCACGAAGGCGCCGTTGGCGGTCGCGGCGGGTGCGGTGGCGGCCGGGGCGACGGCGTTGGTGCTGATACTCGGCCCCGGCCAGTCCGCCTCCGTCCCCGCCCAGCGGGCACCGGTCGCCGACGCGCCGGTGACGCAGATGCCGGTGGCCGAACAGCCGGCGGTCCCGGTCGACACCCCTACCGCGCAGCCGGCGGTGACACCCGGTCAGGGCGGCGGGGAGCCGGTACGGCAGCAGGCCGCCGCCGACGAGGGTGCGGGCGCGGCCGTTCCCGAGCCCGAGCCCACGACGCAGCCGCCGTCGGACAGCGGGGGCACGACGGCGGACCCCGGTGGGCAGACCCCGGGAGGCGACGGGGACGGGGACGGCGCCGGGAGCAGCACTCCGCCCGCGACCACGGAGCCGACGCCGCCCTCGCCGCCCACGGTCCCGGACCCCACGCCCCCGGCGCCGCCGGCCGAGCCGACACCGCCCGCCGATCCGACACCCCCGGCGGACCCCGCTCCCGCGGACCCGCCGCCCGTCACGGACCCCGCCCCGGCACCGGCCGACCCGGACCCGACCACCCCGCCCGACGACGACTGCCCGCCCCGGCACGGTCACGGCAACGGCAACGGCCGTACCCACGGCGACAAGGGCGACGGTGACAGCGCACCAGCCACCCCTGAGACCTGAGCGCTCCGCCGGAAGTGCCGCAATGCGCCGTCTGCCGTCTGCGGCGCCGTCGTGGCTGGTCGCGCAGTTCCCCGCGCCCCTTACGGGGCGCCTAGCCCACCTCGTTCTCCGCCGTCGCCTCGCCGTGCACCACGATCGCGCCGCCGTAGAACATGCCGGTGAAGACGGGTTCGTACGTCAGCTGGACCTCGACCTGGACCTGCTGGGCGTCGGCGGTGACGCAGTGCGTGGCCGCGATGTCGGCGGTGGACATGTCCATCTCGCGGGCGAAGGTCCTCACCCGGGCGTCGCAGTCCTGGAAGTTGATCGGCGCGTCGCCCTGGTTCTCGTACAGCTTGTCCAGGTCGATGTCCTGGGCCGCGTACCGGGCCGCCTGTTCCGCGATGTCGGCGGCCCGTTCACGCTTGGAGATGGACAGGCCACCGTCGATGACGAAGGCGGACAGGGTGAGGAAGACCAGGGCGAAGATGATGACGGCGCCTGCGCCCGAGCCCCGGTCGTCGAGACGGAGCCGGCGCGCGGTCCACCAACTGCGCAGCACCGCGAGGATCATGCCGCCCTCCGGAACGGGTCGAGGGGCGAGGAGAACGTCGAGGAGAGGGTGGTCGGGATGTCCAGGCCGAGCATGGCCAGACCCCGCACCTGGCAGCTCACCTCGACCGTGAAGATGGTGCCGGACTCGAAACCCGCGCTGGTCTGTACGACGGAGACCGGCCCCGAGCAGACGTCGGACAGGTCCGCCTCGGCGGCTTTCTGTGCCTCCGACATGGCTGTGGCGTGGTCCTTCTGGATGGACCCGGCACGGGCCGCGTCCCGCGCGGCGCCGTCGATCGCCCCGCGTCCGTCGACGAGTTGGCCGAAGGCGACCAGGACCAGGATGAACATGATCATGACCGGGGCGAGGATGACGACCTCGACGGTGGACAACCCCCGGTCGTCGTCCCGCGCTCTGTTCCGCAGGGAGAACATCTAGTTCCTGTCCTCCACGAACCGCTCCACGGGTCCCGACGACTGCGCGTGCACCGTCAGGTCCAGGCCGGGGAACACCGTCGGGACGCGGGCCGTGATCTCGACGCCGACCGTGGTCTGCTCCGGCTGGAGCATCTTCACGTCGGGCGACAGGACCAGCTGCGGCCCGAGTTGGCTGATGTAGGAGTCGACCACGTCCTGGGCCTCGCCGCGCCAGGCGCCGGGCTCCGCGTCGGCGGTGGCACGGGCCTTGCGGGCGCCGGCCTGGGCCGCCGCCTGGGCCACGTGGTCGGCGAAGAAGTACAGCGCGAACTGCACCGTCGCGAAGATCATGAAGAACAGGACGGGGGTGAGGAACACGAACTCGATCGCGGTCATGCCCGAGTCGCCGCGCGCGGCCGCCGCCCGGCGGCGCACCCAGCCGCGCAGGCCCCCGCGCGCACCCGCACCCGCGACCCCGGCCGCGGCCTCGCTCGCGGATCCGGCCACGGCCCCGGCCGCAGATCCGCCCGCAGACGTCCCCGTCATCCCCGTCACCCCCGTCGTCCCCGTCGTGGTCGCGTTCGCCCGCCGCTCAGCAGGTTCCGCTCGCGTTGGCGCCCTTGATGCAGTCGCCGACCTTCTTGGCGCCGTCGCTCAGCGCGGCGTTGATGATGGCGGCCACCACGCCGACGATCGCCACGACGACCGCGGAGATGATGACCCACTCGACGGCGGAGGCACCGCGGTCGAGTTCGCCGGAGCGGGCGCGCTGCACGCGGCCCTGGAGGAAGGTGACCAGGAAGTCCACCGCCGGGATCCCGGTGCTGAAGTTCCGTGTGTTCATGATGACTTGTCCTCTCGAAACAGCAGTTGGCGAAGGTTCACGATTCAGCTCACGTCAGGTCGCATCAGCTCACACCTGGAACACCCGCATCGCCGCCGGGAAGATCAGGAAAACCAGGAAGCCGGCGCACAGCAGCAGCTGGGCGACGAGCATCGACTGGGACTTCTCGCCCGCGCTGCCCTCGATCTCGGCGAGTTCGCGGTGGCGCATGGTCTCGGCGCGGGAGGCGAGGGACTCGCGGACCTTGGCGCCGTCGTCCGCGACCAGGGCGAGGGAGGCGGAGAGGTCCTTGAGCTCCTCCACGCCGAGTTCCTCACCGAGCGCGCCCAGCGCCTGCCACTGGCTGACGCCGGTGATCCGGGCGTCGGCGAGGGCGTTGCGGATGCGCTGGTTGGCCCAGCCGTCGGAGACCTCGGCGGCCGCCATCAGGGCCTCGGGCAGGCCGCGGCCGCCGGCGAGGCTCATCGACACCAGGTCGAGGTACGCCCCGATGACCCGCCTGAGGTCCCGGCGCTTCTCGGCCGCGTCCCGTCGTACCTCCAGGTCGGGCAGGAAGAAGAACAGGGCCGCGCAGGCCAGGGAGAGCCAGACCGGGATGACCGGGCTGTGCCCGAAGCCCATCGTGTAGACGACGGCGAACAGGAACGGACCGAAGATCAGGCCGGCCGCCGCGAGCAGCACCTTCGTCGCCAGGAACTTCTCCCAGCTGCGGTCCAGGACGGCGAGGTCGGCGCGGAGCGAGCGCTGCTCCCAGCCCTGCTCCCGGTAGAACTCGGCGACGCGGGCGCCGACTTCGGCGCGCAGGGAGCCGAGCCGGCCGGTGTCCTGCGCCGGCCGCGCCGACTCGTAGGCCGCGCCGCGCGCCCGCATCGCGTCGATCCGGGCGACCTGCGCGACGGCGCTGCGCCGGGACGGCATCAGGGCACGGATCAGGGCGTAGACGCCGAGACCCAGGATCACGCCGACGACGATCGGCATCGTGAGGTTCACCGGCGTACCCCTTCCTCGGTGGGCAACGACTGCTGACCGGGCTGCCCCGGCTGGCCGGGAGCGGTGCGGGGCGGCCGGACGAACTGCACGGAGGACTGGTCGCGGACCAGGAACCGTTCCGGGGTCTCGATGGTGGACAGCTTGCGCAGCCACCAGAAGCCGAGCGCGAACAGCCCGCAGACCAGGGCGAGGACGAGCTGGCCGACGGCGGTGCCGTACGGCGCGACGAACTCGCGGTTGAAGACGGCGAGTCCGAGCACGAACGCGACGGACACGGCGACGACGATCTGCACCGAGCGCCGCGTGGACGCCCGTTGGGCCATCACGCGCTGGCGCATGTCGACCTCCTCGCGCGCCGACTTGGCGAGGGCACCCAGCACCTGGCGCAGACCGGGGCCGCGGAGGCGGGCGTTGAGGATGAGCGCCGCGACGATGATGTCGGCCGAGGCGTCGTTGATCTCGTCGGCGAGGTGCTGGAGCGCGTCCGGCAGCGGGGTGCGGGCGCGCAGCCGGTCGACGAGGGCGTCGAGGTGCGGCCGCAGGATGGGCGCGGCGGCCCGGGCCGAGGCCGGGATGGCCTGCTCCAGGCCGACGGCGCCGGCGATCGTGTCGCGCAGCGACTCGGTCCAGGAGGCGAGGGCCTCCACGCGCTTCATCGCGGCCCGCTCCTCGGCGGCGCCGCCGAACAGCTTGTCCCAGAAGAAGACCAGGACACCGGCGGCGATGCCGGCCACCGCCCAGCGGGTCATCAGCAGCACGGCGAGCCCGATGATGGCGGCGAGCGAACCGCGCTGCCCGGCGAACCGGATGAGCTCGGCGGCCCGTTCGTTGGCCTTCTGCTTCTCGTGGTCGGGCTTGGCGGGCAGGCCGCGGATCGCCAGGATCAGCAGCGCGAGACCGCCGCCGGCGGCGACACCGCAGCCGAGCGCGTAGAGGACCTCGGTGGAGAAGAGCCCGCCCATGGAGCCCAGGGAATCCAGGTTCATGTCAGATCACCCCCAGGCCCCGTGCGGCTGGTAGCCGTAGGCCATCAGGTCCTCCAGGCAGGCTATGGGCGCATGCGGTACGACCCGGCCGTCGTGTGCCTCCGCGAACACCTCGCTGGACAGCACCCGGCCGTCGACGCCGTTGACCTCGCGGACCGAGGTGACCATGCGCTGGAGACGGCCGCCGGTCTGGTAGTTGTTGCGCCGCTGGATGAAGACGACGAAGTTCACCGCGCCCGCGATCAGCATCTGGCTGGCCTCGATGGGCAGCCGCTCGGAGGCCTGGAGCGCGTACGTCGAGATGCGGTTGAAGACCTCGCTGGAGCTGTTCGCGTGGATCGTGGACAGCGACCCGTCGTTGCCCTGCGACATCGCGTTGAGCATGGTGACGATCTCGTCGCCGAGGACCTCGCCGACGATGACCCGGGAGGGGTTCATACGCAGCGAACGGCGCACCAGCTCGGCCATGGAAATGGCGCCCTGCCCCTCGGAGTTGGGCAGCCGCTCCTCGAACGCCACCACGTTGGGGTGAAGGTCGTGGAAGGTGTCGAGCCCGAGCTCCAGCGCCCGCTCGACGGTGATGAGCCGCTCGTGCGGCGGGATCTCGTTCGCGAGGGCACGCAGCAGCGTCGTCTTGCCGGCGTTCGTCGCCCCCGCGATCATGATGTTCTTGCGGGCGCGGACCGCGCAGGCCATGAAGTGCGCGACCTCGGGCGTCACGGTGCCGTTGCCGACCAGGTCGGAGATGAACACCTTGCCCATGCGGGCGCGACGGATGGAGAGCGCGGGCCGCCGGGTGACGTCCATGACGGCGGAGAGCCGGGAGCCGTCGGGCAGACGGAGGTCGAGCTGCGGGTTGGCGGAGTCGAAGGGACGGGACGACAGACCCGAGTAGGCGCCGAGCACCTGGATCAGCTCGATGAGCTCCTCGTCCGTCTCCGCGACGGAGTCCCCGATGGCCTCCCGTCCGTCGCTGTAGCCGACGAAGACCTGGTCGCAGCCGTTGATGTCGATGTTCTCGACGTCCGGGTCGTCGAGCAGCGGCTGCAGCCGCCCCACGCCGAACAGCGCGGCATGCACGGCGGCCGCGTACTGCTCCTCGGTCTCCGCGTCCAGCGGGGTGCGCCCGGCGTTGATGTCCGCGCGGGCGTACTCCTCCAGGATCTGGGCTATGACCGCGCGGGCGTACTGCCGTTCGTCCTCGCTGGACATCGGCGTGACACCGGACGCCTGGTCCTGGCGGCGCTGCTCGGCGATCCGGTCGCCGGCGTCCTGCCGGAACCGCTTGACCAACTGGTGGTCGACAGCGGTCATCGGCCGGCCCCCGCGTGGGGCGCCTGTGCCGGTACGGTCCAGGCGGCGCCGTACTGCTGGTGAAGGTCCGCGGTGACCTTGCGGGCCGAGCGGATGAGCAGGGACTTGTCGAGGCGCCCGCGCTTGCGGCCGGCCAACTGGTCGGCGCCGGCGGGGTCGTCGGCGATGGTGCCGACCACCCGGGCGCCGGTCTGGGCGTGCACGAGCATGTCGTTGACCTGGTTGACCAGCTTGCCGGAGCTCGACGGGTCGGCGACCAGGACCACGCCGATCAGCGGGGTGGCGAGGGCGGCGGCACCGCGCGGGCCGCCGTGCAGCTTCTGCCCGAGGGCGGCGGCACGGTCCCGGACCCGGGCGAGGGCCTCCGGCTCGGTGCGGGAGACCAGCAGCACGAGCGCCGCGTGCGGGAACAGCTCGACGGCCGGGGTGTCGCCGCTGACCCGGCCGCAGTCGGCGATGACGTCGGCGGGCGCGTTCGGGGAGTCGGCGAGGGCGGCGAAGGCGTGCCCGAGGGTGGGCCAGAGCCCGGCGAGCCCGGCGGCCTGCTCGGCGATGCCCAGCCCGACGAGGACTTCCAGCCCCCCGCTCAACGGCTGGACGTGGTCCCAGAGTTGATCGGGCACGAGCCCGCGCCGGGCCGTGGCCGCTATGGACAGCATGCCGGTGTTGGGGTTCAGCGGTCCGCCGTGCGCGGCGGCACTGCGGTAGACCAGGTCGCCGCCGGCCGGGTCGGCCTCGGCGAGCAGGACCCGCCGCGGCCAGACCGCGGCCAGCGCGACGGCCGCGGTGGTGACGCCGGGGGAACCCTTGTCGGCGGCGATTGCGATGAGCGCCATGGGGTGGGGGCCGCCTTCTAGTTGCCGGTGCTGGGCACGAGGACGAGGGCGACCTCGCCGTTGGACGCGGCGTCGGCCAGCTCGGCGGCCTTGTCGCTGTCGACGGTGAGCGTGATGGCATAGCTGGTGCTGCTGACGAGTTCGCCGCTGCTCTTGCCGTCCGGCACGGCGCTGACCCTGGCGTCGCCCGCGATCAGCGCGTCGGAGCCGGAGGAGGACGAACCGCCCGAGGACGAACCGCCGGTGGCGGAGCTGCTGACGCGGTACGCGGCGACGGTGTCGCCCACCTCGATCCCGCTCGGGTACTGACCCTCCTTCAGGGCCAGGCCGACGGTGGACTTCCCGGCGGGAAGCTTGCTGCCGTCGCCGAACATCTCGCCGACGGCGACCACACCGGCCGGGATGGTGCTCACGGCCTTCAGCTTCTTCAGGCCCGCCAGCTGGGACCATCTGACGTAGTGGATGCTGGAGTCGTCGGCGACCATGACGGAGGTCACGTCGCTGTCCTGCACGGACGAGCCGGCCGGGATCTCCTGCGTGATCTTTATGACCTCGATGCGCTTGCCGGCCTGCAGCACGAGCGTCGTCGCCCCCAGGGCGCCCAGCAGGATCAGCAGCACCGCGAGCGCGGCCAGCGCGGGCTTGCGCTCGCGAGGCGCGGTGGGAAGGCGGTCACCGACCGAAGGCTGAGCCGGACCGGCCGAACGACCGGCGCCCGCCCCCGTACGCTCCTGGATCTTCACGCAACCGCTCCCCGTTACAGCCAAGAAAACTGTCTGCCGAACACTCGAACACTTTGTCAACGCCGTAAAAGCGGACACTCGACACCAACCGCCCGATCCGGCCGAATACTCGGCGGCATGGCGAGTGTCAAGCGATCGCACCGTATCAGCCGCACATAAGCCCCTCAAGGCGTGCCCGGACTCCTTGACCTCACTGAAATCGTCGTTGCGATCTGCAACGGCGTTGCCGTGTGCGGCGGTTGGGATCGGGGGGACACCAGGGGGCACCGAACTGTGCGCAGGCGAATCCAGAACACCCCGCCCGCGCCCGGCCCGCGCCCGACACCCTCACCGCGCACCCATGAGGCCTGCACGAACCGCACACGCCGGCCGGGCGGGTACCGACAGCGGTCCGAGTACGATCACCCGGCCGGGCGAAGCGTCCGCCGCAGCGAAAGAGCGCGCCGACCGCACGGGTCACGGCGAGCGGAGGAAGTCCTCTGGGAGACGGACCTGAGCACGGTCGCCACGGTCGAGCGGCGGCCGCTGCGTGACCGGTGCGGCTACGCCGTGACCCGGACGGTCCGCGCCAGTTCGTCGGTCAGTTCGCACAGGGCGTCCGTGTGGGCCAGTGCCTGCCAGGACGTCAGCAGCACGAGCCCCCACGTCTCGTCGGCCCGGATGCCGTACGCGCAGGTCTCCATCACCGTCCCCAGCCCGTCCCGGCCCACGTCCTGGACGTAGGCGTGCCGGACCCGCACCGCCGGGCCCGCGGGAAGGCTGCGGGGCTCGGCCTCGGGCGGACGGTAGGAGACGGGGGTGGGGGCGGCGAGGTAGCGCTGGAGCAGTTCCACGCTCATGGTCGGGTACGTGTCGTCGGCGACCAGCGCCGACAGCTCGATCCGGGCGAGCTCACCGAGGCGCGGCTCGGGGACGTACGACAGCGCGGTGATCGGGGCGCGCTCCCGGGAGTCGGCGGCGGCCGCGCGGAGTTCGGCGGCGAGGGCGCCGAGGAGCTTCGGGTCGGGGTCGTCCGGGCCGACGTGGCGCGCGGCCGCCTCCACGGCCCACGCGTGCAGGTCGGTCTCCGCCCCGCGCACCGGCAGGGACACGACGCCCTCGGGCACCTTCATACACACCGTGGACGCGGCGAACTCGGGCATCAGGCCATCCATTGCAGAGTGCGGGCGACGGCGTCGAAGAGCCCGACCAGGGCCTCCGCCAGCGGCTCCATCGGCGTGGAGAAGGAGAGCAACAGCCGCTGGTCGCTGTGCGGGACGGCGAGGTAGACGTCCAGGTGCGTGACGGCGAGCCTGTTGCCGTCGGGGTCGTCGGGGGCCGGCCGGCGCAGGTAGCGGTGGCGTACGGCGGGGCCGGCGGGGAGGTCGACGAGGGTGACGTCCTCTGCTTCTGCGGTCGCGCGCAGGGCGAGGGACCGGGCGATGTCGCCGAGGTCGCCGGCCTCGGTGCCGGGGGCCGGCCGGAGCAGGGTGACGACCAGGCCGGCGGAGACCGGGACCTGGCCGAGGACCTGGTTCATGACGTACATCTCGACACCGCCGCCCGCGTGCGCCGCCTCGGCCTGCTCCCGCATCCGGCCGGCGAGCGCGGCCTCGAGCTGTGGACCGGCCTTCGTACGCCGTAGACCGCGCTTGACCACCTTGTCGATACGGTGCGCCCACTTCTCGGGATCGAGCACGATCCGCTCCCAGCCCTCGGGAACGGCGAGGCGGTAGTCGGAGGGTGGTGCCGTGGCCGTACCAGCCGTACCAGCCGTCGTCCCGCCGCTCATACCGCCGTCCCGATCGCCCGGTCGTACCGAGTGCGCCGTCCCATGACCACGGCCGTCACCGGTGCCAGCACCAGCACCACGGCGGCGCCGAGGCAGAGGTAGCCCTCAGGGACGCCGCCGATGTCGGGCTTGGTGCCGAGGGAGGGCTTGTAGTGACCGGCCGGGTCGACGACGGCCGTGGTCGTCTGCCCGACCCGGTCGGCGCAGTTCTCCTTGTTGTCGATCACCTCGTGGACGGACCCGTCCCGCAGCCGGACCCTGCAGTACGTCTCACGGGTCCCGTGCGTCCACTGATGGGTCGGGGCGGCGATGGTGACCGTCTGCTCCTCCCCGCGCAGCTGCAGGTACCAGGCGTTGGCGAAGTACGAGCCCACCAGGACCAGGACGAGATAGGCGCCCGCGGTGACATACCGGGCGACGGGGGCCCCTCGGGAATCACGGGTCTTGAAGGCCACCCACAACACCGGCAGCCCGAGCAGCAGGCCGACGAACGCCGCCGCCTTGCCGATGAACAGGCTGGAGAGCAGGCAGACGACGACCGATACGGCGGCCACCAGGAGCAGCCGGGCCCACGGCCAGACCGGCGTTCCGCCGCCGTACCCGGTCCACCCGGCCCGCGCCGGCCGAGGGGTGGTGGTGGCCTCGGAGAACTCGGCGAGGATGGTGCGTACCCGCCGCATGCCGTCCGGGCCGGCCGCGATGCGGCGCAACTCCGGCAGCCCCATGCCCACTTCTTCCAGCGACCGCTGCCATTTCTCCGGCAGTTCCGCGAACAGCTCGTCGACGGACCGCTCGTCCTCACTCGCCACGTGATCCTTGCTCTTTCCGCTCTGGGTTCCCGACAGCCGACCCCGGGTCAGCCGCTGGTGCTCCAGTGCCAGTTGTAGAACGGTGTTCCGCCGGCCCCGATGCCCGGGATCTCCTTCACTCCCTGGAGGACGTTCGGCCCGGTGACCCACGGCTCGCCGGAGTGCGTGTGCGCCAGGTTCGACCAGCCGGCCAGGAGCGGCAGCACCTGGCTGCCGTAGTACAAGGCCTTGGCCTGACCCGCCATGGTCTTGAACGAGGAGTCCGCGATCTCCGACAGCTCGGGCGCCGATTCCGCGAAGGCCTTGGCCGCCCGGTGCACTTCGGGGGCATCGCGGATGTCGGTCGCGAACGCCTTGAGGTTGAGCGACTCCTTGACCACCGAGCGCATCCGCGGCAGCAGTTTCGCGGGCCCTTCGGACAGCGCCTTGCCGATCTCTCCGGGCTTGACCCCGTTGAGCGTCTCGGCGAGTTCACGGGCCGCCGTCGGGTTCAGCCCGATCTCCCGGGCCAGCTGGAGGTCCTTGACCGCGGAGGCGCCCCGGGCGGCCATGGCCGCCTCCTTGGCCGTCGTCCCGAGGATCCGCCCGGCGCCGAAGGACAGCACGCCGACGGCGTCGATGGCGACGTCCAGCCAGGTGCCCTTGCCGTCCAGCGCCGAGACGGTGTCGCAGACCAGGGCGACGACCGAGGCGATGAGCGCCAGCGCCGCGAGCACCTCACCGAGCACCGGCACCCAGCTGAGCACGAGCGCCAGCACGCCCAGCACAGCCGCGGCCACCCCCGCCCAGTGCCCGATGTCGGCGACCCAGTCCTTCCAGTTGTCCCACCAGTGGTGCTGGGGATCCTTCAGTCCGTCGTGCTCGATGGCGTCCCGGATCGCCTTGGCGGCGTACCCGGCCTGGGTGTCCCGGTAGTCGAGCGCGGCCCGGAGCTCCCGCTTCGCGGCGTCGAGCTCCCCGTCCGAGGCCTCTTTCTGCCGTTTCAGCTTCTGCTTGTCCGGGTGGTTGTCGTCCGCGGACGGATGCTGATCGATCTGCTTCTGGTAGTTACTGCTGTCGGCGTCGGCCGCCGCGGCCTTCTTCAGGGCGGAACGCACGCGATTCTGCGCGTGGTTGAGAGCGGTGGCCCAGTTCTCCCGGACGGTGTCGGCGACGGGCTCGTACGGTACGGAGGAACCGAGCGCCGCCCCCGCCGCCGCGTACCGCTGATGCGACTGGCTGAGCAGCTTGACGGTGTCGCCGGTCTTCGTGGCGAACGCCTTCCCGGCGTCCGAGTCCCACCCGTTCCCGTCGACGAGGTTGTTCAGCTTCCCGGCCTGCTCCTCTATGAGCCTGGCCGTGTCGGAGATCCGCTTCCCGAGCCGGGCGACCTCGTACGGGTCCCCCGGCGTGAACTCCCTGTCGTCGTACCGGGCCGTCTGCCAGTCGACCCCGGAGAAGCCGTGATCGCTCACTTCTCCCCCGGCTGTGCCTTGACCAGCGCGTCGGCAAGATGCTGATCGACCCCGTCGTAGGCCTTCGCCGCCTCACCCGCGGTCTTCCCGAGGAACTCCAGCCCGTCACAGAGCTGCTTGCGCTTCTTCTTCCAGTCGTCCGCGAAGTCGCCGAGGGCATCGGCCACATCACCGGACCCGATCTCGGACCCGTACGAGTCGACGAGATCCTTCGCATGCTCGAAGGTGGACTTCAACTTCGCGACAGACCTGCTGATCTCCCGCAGCTCGCTCGTGGACACCCTGACGTGATCCGCCACCACTACCCCCGTGAACACCTGCCTGCTCGGCCGCCCCGCGAGACGCAGAGGACCAGGGTCACTGTGTGTCGAGGGTTTTCGGGGCTACAACCAACGGAGCGCAAAGGGAACCCAAAGGAGAGGGCGACCGCCGAGCGGACCGCACCGCCCCCACCCACCATCCACGCAACCTCCACAACCGACCCGGCCGGACACCACACCACGCACGTCCTCGCCCCCAGCTTCCTGACGAGCACGACGAGGACCACGGCGTGGACGATCCACAGAGGCACGAGGAGCACGGAGCCGAAGTCGCCCGCCAGGACGAACAGGCCCGCGATGGCCGCGAGCACGTAGCCCCCGATGACGACCGCGAGCACGACGGGATGCCGCACCCGCCTCCCGCGAGCCTCGTCGATCCCGGTGTCGCCACCGTTCATGTCCGCCTCTCCGTATGCCGCTGAACATGTCGAGGTACGCCGCCCAGTGGACTGGGTCGCTGTCCTGCCTACGAGGACACGGTCCGGATACACAGGTGGGTGGTTGGCGCATCTTTAGCCGGGTTTTCCCTCATGCCTCACAGGTTCGCGCTGGCGAAACCGCGAACCCCGCCGATAGCGTCTGCCTCCTCGACGACCTTCATTCTCACGGGGAGACCACAGTGAAGCGCCGCACATTGCCCGTTGCCGCCGCGCTGGCCACGACCGCAACCCTGCTACTGACGGCCTGTGGTGGCGGGGACGACAATTCCAAGAGCAACGAGAAGATCGCGGGTGCTGACACCGACGGCACCAAGACGTCGGCGTCGCCGAGCGCATCGGACGCCGCTACGGACATCGACCGTCCGGCGATGACGTTCCCCTCGGACTTCGAGATGGCGTTCGACATCACCAAGCCGTCCGATGCCAAGGAGGCAGCGGCTCTGGGGGACGCAGAGAACTTCGTCCGGGCCCTCAACTACGGCATCATCCGGCAGGACCCGGAGGACGCGGCGTACAAGTTCTACTCCACGGCCGGCGACACCGCTCAGGCCTACGCCAAGAAGCAGATCAAGCAGTACGTCGACGGCGGCTGGACCGTCACCGGGGTCCAGCGTTACTCGCAGGGCAAGGTCGACCTGGCCGCCGACGGCAAGCGCGCGTCCGTCTCCTTCTGTGACGACGACTCGAAGTTCTACGGCAAGGAAGTCAAGTCCAAGAAGATCCTCAAGACCAGTCCCAGCGACAAGGACTACTACTACTTCGAGATCGTCATGACGGCGTCCCAGGAGGTCAAGGGCCTGTGGATCGCGGAGGACATCGAAGTGCAGACGGAGGCCACGCAGTGCAAGGCGTGAAGCGTCACACGATCGGTGTCGCCGGGTTGACCGCTGCCTTGCTTCTCGCCCCGGCGCACAGCGCCTTCGCCGGCGGCCCTGTCGACAAGGGCACGACCGACACCAAGAAGGACACCGGTCTCAAGAACGACACCCTGTACGCGGCGGTCTCCTACGACACCTCGAAGAACGGCTCCGGCTCGTCCGTGGGCCACGTCTCGGCCACAGGAACCACCTGGACGCCTCCGGCCTGCTGGCTTGCACCCAGGTGGACGGCAAAGCAGTTCGCCAAGGAGACGGAGTCCGAGTACAAGGACGTCACGACCGACCCCAACCAGCCCAACTACGCGAAGAACGCCACATCCCAGTTCCGGGACATGTACAAGGACGGCGAGTACAAGAACTACAACCTCGACAAGCAGGACGACGGCATGTGGTGGGGGGCGGTCGAGAATCCGAACGCGCCCATCCTCGAGAGAACGGCCTGCAATTCGACGCTGCCGTTCTGGGTTGAGAACGGCGAAACGCCCAAGGTCAAGAACGCCATCTCCCCAGAGATCCTGGCGGGGCTCGCCTATGAACAGATCAAGGTTCCGGGCACCGAGGTGACGCTTGCTCCGAGCGGCACCACCAAGGTCAACCTGGCAACCTGGGCATGGCTGGACAAGGGAGACTTCAAACCTGTCTCCGTCACGGCGTCGATCACCGCGCCCGGCCTGAACCTGCAGGCCACCACCGTGGCCAAGCCCGTCTCGCTGAAGCTTCAGCCCGGAACCGAAGACGCCGAGACCTATCCCGCCTCCGGCGAGTGCGCGATCAACGACGACGATTCGATCGGTGAGCCGTACGAGACGGGGAAGGCCGGCAAGACGCCGCCCTGCGGCATCAAGTACCTGCGGTCGTCGGCCGGCGGCACGTACAAACTCCAGGCCACGGTCACCTGGGAGATCACCTGGACCGGAACCGGAGGCACCAGCGGTGACCTGCCTGACGGGACCTTCGGCAACGACCAGGACGTCAGGGTTCAGGAAGCCCAAGCAGTCAATCGCTGATAGGAATCGTCCGCGTGCATGGGCGGGATGAGCCTGGCCGCGAACGTACAGAGCCGCCTCGGTATCCCCGCCGAGTGCGCCGCCTGGTGCATCCCCACGCCTCCGAGAGACGTTCACCGGGCGGCCGACGGCGGCCCCCTCGGGCCCTCGCTCATCAGGCCGCTGGGTGCGCTCGGCATGGTCCTTGCAGGGGAGGCCAAGGAAGGCAAAACTTCCGTCCGCGCCCAACGCCTCGCCCAAGTATTCGACGGCGACTTGAACAGGTCGGCCGGTCAAGCGCGTGTCCGTAGGGCAGGAGAGGCGGCTTCGGGTCGTCGCCGACATTCCGGCCACCGGGGCCGTCGTGGAGGATCCCCTCGTCGGGCTGCACACGAGCGACCGGCTGCGCATCCGGTTCCGGGACGGCTCCTGACTCACGGTCGTCACCGAGGAGATGCGCAGCAAGGTGCGCACGCACCTGATGAGGCAGACCAGGCCGGAAGGCTGAGCACGCCCCTGCAGGGGCACGATCAGGAAACGGACCGGCCGCGCAATATCCGGTTCACACCATATTGCCCACGTCATCAAGGGAGTTCGCGCTGGCGAATCGAGAACCCCGCAGATAGCGTTGGTGCCCTTGCCACACATCTGTCTCACGGGGGAGTCCACAGTGAGGCGCCGCACCATGCCCGTTGCCGCCGCGCTCGCCGCGACCGCAGAGTTCGCACACGCCGTAGCGGGAATCGTCGGCTCGGTGGAATTCCCTCCCTCGACGGATCCGGCTGGTCTCCCCGACTGACCGAATCGTTTACCCCCGTGGAGAGATGACGTACTGATGGACTGGTACCCCGAAGCCGACGAGGATCCGCTGATCAGGACCGCGGCCACATTCGCCACCGGCATCTCCCCCGCAGTCGCCGGATCCCGCTGGTTCCGAGATCCCGATCGCAATGACATCCAGCAGGAGTTGCAGGACTGGCCTGCGGGTCCGAGCTACGCCCTGCGTACGGCCGGAGACCGCGCCGCGCGACGCACCGGCCGCGCCTTCGCCGTCGGGATTCCACTGATCGCCAACCTCATCGCGAACATCGGCGGGGCCGCCGGCTCGCCCTTCGGTGACGTACCCGTACGCGGCAGGCCGGAGGAACCGGAGAACGAGGTCGAGGACCTTCCCGTCATGTGGGCCGCGCCCGGCACTCTGGCGCGGACCGTGCCATGGCAACTCGATCCGGCGCGCCGCCCCAAGGGCTACGCCACCGACCTCGCCCTCACCACTCGGCGCCTGCTCTTTCTCGGCACCCGGACCGGCACACTGGACAAAGCCGACGTGCTCGCGGAGTTCCCTCGCGATTCTCTCGCCGAAGCCAGGCGTATGACATACAGCGAGGCCGAAGCAGACGTGCGGCTGAGCTTCGTGGACCAGTCCTGGATCCGGCTGTTCACCGGTAATCCCGAGAGCGCCGAGCGCCTGTGCCAGCTGATTTCCGGTGCCGTCCACACCGTCGTCGAAAGCGAGTTGTCCCCGGGCCGGCGTGCCCGGCTGACGCGATTCCTCGGCGAACTCCCCAGCCGATCGCAGCCACCGGTCATCACTCGGCTCCGGAGCGGGATCGTCATGGTGGAGGTGAGTGTGCCCTCGAAGGCGGCCAAGGACGTTCACGAGACCCACTCCATCCTCATGGGCCCCTCCGGAGAGGCGGCAGCGCCGAAGCCGGGCGATCTGTAGCGACGAACGCCTCCGAAGGCGGGACGGCAACGGCATTGGTCGCGCACGCCCCATCGTGTGGATTCATACCGCCGGTGACTGCGCCGGGCACCGCGGGATCGCCCCCTGACCACGAGGGCAGGAACGGGGGCAACTCGGCTTTAATGAAGGGTTGTTGCGCTACTCTCGCGGTCTCATGCGGCACGCGAGACACCTGGATTCCCATGCCTGACCACTACCGCAGCAGGTCCGACGTGATGGCCTACGCGGCGGCCGGTATGGAACCTCCCGCTCCGGTCCCGTTGCGGAAGAACGATCCCCCGCGGGTCGGCCCGTATGTGCTCACCTCGGTGCTGGGCAGCGGCGGGATGGGCCGGGTCTATCTGGGCCGGAACGCCGGTGGAGGTGCGGGACTGGCCGCCGTCAAGGTGGTGCGGCCCGAGTACGCGGAGGATCCGCTCTTCCGTAAGCGCTTCGACCGTGAGGTCAGCGCACTGAGCCGGGTCCAAGGAGCGCACACCGCACGGCTGTTGGGCAGCGGCACCGACGGGGAGCTGCTGTGGGTGGCGACCGAGTACATACCGGGGCCCACGCTCGCCGAAGCCGTCGACGCGCGCGGGCCGATGGACGTGGAGGCCGCCTGGCGGCTGGTGGCGGACCTGGCGCGGGCGGTCGAGGCGGTGTGGCGGCAGGGCATCGTCCACCGTGACCTCAAGCCGTCCAATGTGATCCTGGCGGCCGACGGGGCCAGGGTCATCGACTTCGGGGTCGTTCAGGCCTCCGACGGCACCTCGATCACCGCCACCGGCCAGAACGTGGGCACGCCCGCCTTCATGTCCCCGGAACAGGTCCGGGGACAGGAGGTGACGGCCGCGTCCGATGTCTTCTCGCTGGCGTCCACCCTGGCGTACGCCGTCTCGGGGACACCGCCGTTCGGTGAGGGCACGGGGGTCGACGTCCTGCACCGGGTCGCCTTCGACCCGCCTCGGGAGGAGGTCCTCGACAAGGTGACGGCCGCGGATCCGCAGCTGGGCGCGTTCGTGCGCGCCTGTCTGGCCAAGGATCCCGAGTCCCGGCCCGCACCGGACGAGGTGTTCCGGACCGCCATCGGGCACCAGCTCTCGGCACCGGTCCCCGCACCGCGCCGACCGGCTCGGGCGGCACGGAGGGCGAGACCGGCGGCCGACGCGGACGCGTTCGCCGCCGCGCCGCCGTCGTCGCCGCCCCTCGCACTCGCCGGCCCGGCCACCGCGCCCGACACGCCCACGATCCGTCGCAAGCGCGGGAAGACGCTGGTGGGAGCGGTGGCGGCGGCAGCCGTCCTGGTCGCCGGCGGTGTCACCGTGGCGCTGCTGTCGGAGAGCGACACCCCCGCATCGGCCGGATCCGTGCAGCCGTCCGCCCACCCCGAGACCGACGGTCCGGCCTCGGCCCCCGGCACCCCGTCCGCGTCGGACTCCGGGTCGGGCTCCCCTTCTGCGACAACCTCGACGAGCGGTGAGCCGACCGCCACCGGCGCGACGAAGGCGTCTCCGCAGAACATCTCGGTCTCGGACCTGCGGTCCGCACCCTGCGCCGACGAGATCACCGCCGGAGCCTCGGCCGCATGCGTCACGCTCCTGCAGAGCCTGCTCAACGCCCACGGCCTGTACGTCCCGGTCAACGGGGACTTCGACGCCGCGACCCTCACTGCCGTCAGGGCCTTCCAGACCGAGACGGGAACCGACGTCGACGGCAAGGCCGGCCCGGAGACCAAGAGGCTCCTTTACAGCCCGCGCGGTCCCGTGCGGTCAGGCGCGGTCACCGTGACCGAGACCGTCAACGGCGCCCCGACCCCCAGATGCCTCGGTGCCGGTGCGGACAGCGCGGACGTCCGGGTCTGGGAGTGCGCGGACGTCGCCAAGCAGAAGTGGGCGCTGTACGCCGTTCCCGGGCGGGACGGGCAGTACATCGTCGTCAACCGGGGCAGCCGCCTCTGCCTGGACGCCGACACCGCCGGCTCCGGCCAGAACGGCCACGGAGTCCACGGCAGGGTCTGCAACGGGCTGCCCGCGCAACGGTGGAGGCTCGGCGACTCGGGCTCGAACGAGGGCCAGTCCCTGGTCAGTCCTCCGGACGGCTTCTGTCTGGACGCGGACGCCGCCACGTCCGGTCAGGACGGCCAGCGGATCCAGGCATGGAGCTGCGCCGGCAACAGCAACCAGGCATGGACCTGGTCCTGACACCGGCACGCGCGGCCTCGCCGGATCCACGGGGTGGGCGCCCGTCGTGGCCCGCGGCATCACAACAGTCGGCGGCCACGAGGCCCGGTAAGCGGGGGCGGGGGTCCTGAGGACCCCCCGCCTCCTCTCCGCGCGGCACGAATCGCCGAATGGCGGCGTCAGACGAGGGTATGGCGGTGCGCCAGGAGACGGCGGTGTCAGGGCGCGGGTGCCCTCCGGGCGGGGCACTGCCGGTATCGGCTGGAGGGACGACGAAGTGCGCAGCCCAGAGCGTTGAAGTCGAGGCTCACTGCCACGCGCTGGGGATGTTGGGGTACATCTCCGCGAGTGTCTTGGTGGCGTTGGTGGCCCAGTCGCTGTGGTGCACCTGGTTGCCCCTGATGAAGCCGTAGCTCCCCTTCGGGTGGGCATAAGCGGCGTCGATCCCGCCGGCCACGAAGCTCTCCGGAATGCTGGGGTACATGTCCCTGAGCGCCTTGACCTGGCCCCTGTCCCAGTCGCTGTGGTGCACCTGCCCGCCCTTGATCAGGCCGTAATCCCCGTCCGGGTGGGCGTAGGCGGCGTCCACGCCGTTGCGGAACGAGTCCGGGATGTTGGGGTACATCTCCGCGAGTGTCTTGGTGACGCCGGTACCCCAGTCGGTGTGGTGCACCTGGTTGCCCCTGATGAAGCCGTAGCTCCCCGACGGGTGGGCATAAGCGGCGTCGATCCCGCCGGCCACGAAGCTCTCCGGAATGCTGGGGTACATGTCCCTGAGCGCCTTGACCTGGCCCTTGTCCCAGTCGCTGTGGTGCACCTGCCCGCCCCTGATCAGGCCGTAGTTCCCTGAACGGTGGGCATAGGCGGTCTCAATCGTCATTGCCGCTCCCCTTCGTGTCATGCGGCGTGTGCCGCCGTCAGCCGGTCGTGGCCCAGCGAGCCGGGCCCGCCGCCAAGGAGAGCATGATCATTATTGGGGTCGGCCCAGAAACGTGCGCCTGAGACCGCGAACCCCTCGAACGGGGGAAGGTGCCCCGGCCGGGCAGAACAAGCCGACCGAGCACCTCTGCCACGAGGCGCCCCACCTCTGGGCAGGCGGCTGATTGCCCTGCGCGTGGAGCGGGCGTGCGGCGCCGCGCCGCCACCGATGATCTTTGCGTGAGGTCTCGCTAGGACCGACGACCGTCCCAGCTCAAGCACACTCCGTCTGCGACATCACGCATGGAACCTCAGTAAACGGAACACACCTTCCCCCGGCTCAGTACCCCACCGTCAACGTCCGCGCGATGCTGTCCGCGGCATCCTCGATCTCCTCGTCGATGCCCGGCACGGGCCAGGACACCTGGAGCACGACGGCGTTGTCGGTGCCTTCCGGGAGGATGCCGTAGGTGACTGTCTGCAGCAGAACTCCGGGACCGCGGCGCGGCATTCCGTCCGCTGCGAAGTTCTGGCGAAGGCGCACGGCGGGGCCGATGGGCAGTTCGGGATGCGAGATCTGCGGCGGCCCGAAGTCGTGTGCGCTGAAGGTGTCCGCCAGCCAGCCCAGGGAGAACCGCGGAACCGCGTCGTCGGGCCGGACGACCTCGACCTCCAGAAGGGCCAGGGCCGTGTCGAATCCGTCGGGGTAGAAGGCGAAGCCGTACAGCGGGCCACGGCTGCGGCTGTCCTCGGCCCAGCCCTGCAGGTCCTTCCGCAAGGCTCTGCTGTCCAGCTCGTACCCCGCCGCGCGGCTCCGCTCGCAGAGTTCTGTCGCAGTGTTCTTCGCCCACCTCTTCACGTCCTCCGACGGATCGGGCGGGAGCGGCACCCAGTTCGTCGGGCAGACGATGCCGCAGCTCTCGATGTCACTCATCGACGGCGTCACCGTCCAGCCAGGTGAGCGCGAAGCCCGTCGCCCTCAAGCTCGAACCCGGCACCGCGGACGCCGAGACCTTCCCCGCCTCCGGCGAGTGCGGCTTCAACGCCGACGGCTCCATCGGCCAGCCCTACGCCAAGGGAGACGCGGGCAAGACCCCGCCCTGCGGCATCAGGTACCTGCGCTCCTCCGGTGACGGCGTCTTCAAGCTTCGGGCGACGATCACCTGGAAGATCTCCTGGACGGGTACCGGTGACACGGGAGACGACCTACCCGACGGCACCTTCGGAACCACGCAGGACATCACCGTGCGGGAAATCCAGGCCGTCGTTCGCTGATCGGACGCATGGGGCCGGCGGAGCTCCGTTCCGCCGGCCTCACAGAACGCGGCATCCGAACCGATGCCCTTACACGATCCACCGCAACGACTCCGCGATCGAGTCGCAGAGCCTGCGCATGGGTCCAGTCACTCCACTGAGCGGCACCGCGAACGCCAGAGCCAGATAACCGACGCCCCCGGGCATCTGGACGTACAGATCCAGCGTCGTCGGGCCAACAACTCGCACCGCCTCGCCCGCCGGAAGGGAGACGGTCGAGACCTCTACCCCAGCCGGGTTCTGCCGTTGCTTTGCTTCGAGCAACTCCCGGAGGTCCCGGGGAGTCAGTCCCCCGCGCCGAGGAATCAGGGAGACGATGAGCGAAGCGGGCAGGATGCCGCCGCCTTCCAGTTCCGGCCTCAGGAAGAACTCCAGCGCGCCGGACCTGACCCCAGCCTCAGCGGTGTTCCGCAGGGTCGCCCAGGTCTCCTGCTTGATCTCGGCCGGAACGTTCTTGCCTTCGGCCTGGTGGTCCACGAACGTCTTCAGCTGCGCACGCCAGCGTTCCTGGGTGAGATCGATGCGAAACCAGTCCCGGGGGACCAGGAGCCGGTAGTCCTTGGGGGGTGCCGTGGCGTCGGGCTCCGTGGTCATCCCGGCATCACCATCGGTTTGCCCGACTCGCTGAACAGGCGGACGCTCTTCACGACGCCGGCGAACATGGCCGAGAAGACGTCCCAGGCCTGGGGAGTGGGGGTGCCCATCTCCAGGACCAGGACCGTTCCGTTGCTGAGCGGTATCTGGACCTGGATGAAGGAGGTCACCACCGGTTCGTCGGCTCCGGAGGCGGTGAGGCTGCCGGGCAGGTTTCCCTTCCGGGTCCCGATGCAGGACACGGCCGGACCGCAGGGCAACTCGATCTCGCTGACCTGGCCCATGTCGAGGTGCCGCATCGTCGAGCCCAGGAACCCGACGGGGTGGGTGCCGGCCCTCTCGTCCAGGTCGATCATGCTGACGGTGACCGTCGCCGTGCACCGCTCCCCGTCCACCTCCGTCATGACAAAGCCGGAGTAGTGGATCCCGGCCTCGGCGAAGGAGTCGTAGTGCGCGGCGACCATGACCGCCCACTCCAATTGCACCTCGAAGGTGGCCTCCGGCATCACGGCACGTGCCAGTTCGACGAGTTGCTCGGCCGTGTCGTCCAGGCTCTCCGCGTCCATCGGGATCTCGAAGAATCCCTCCGGCATGATCCAGCGGACATCGATGCCTGGGCCACCGAGCGAACCTTGAACATTCTCTTCAGCTGTTACGGCGCTCACGACAGGCCTTCTCCATCGACGGTTTCTGCTTCGCCCACTTCGGGACGGAACGTGGCCGCGAATGGATACGGGCCGTAATGCGGATAGTGAGCGGGTACATCTGCCCCGCCTTTGCGCGCGAGATGCGCCAGTTCCCGGTAGGCACGCGCGCGGGCCCGGAGGTTCTGGCGAACAGGGTTCCCCCAATGCAGAGCGGCAGTGCGTACGAAGACGGCGAGCAGGATCAGTACGACAGCGCAGGCCACAGCCGCATAGACCAGTCGTGCGGTACCCGACTCCCAGAACTGAACCACGCCGCCCCAATACACCGCCACGCCAAAGCCGATGAGTGCTACGGGCACACCGATCTTGGACCCCGCGTTGAACAGCACGGTCTCGTCCTCATGTCGAAGCCGGAGCATACGAAGGACCCGCCGGTCGTCCAGGAAGTCGAAGCGGAGTTCCTTGCCCGACTGCTCTGCGAACGCCTTGGCGGCCGGAACGGCGGCAATCACCTCACCAGGAACAAGCCGCGCGGTCTCTGCTCCCCTACGGCCGACGAATTCCCATTCGCCGAGGTCGGTCGAGTCGCTCACTTGGATCACCTTCTTGATACGCGGCTTAAACGGACTTCTGAGCGCCTAGGCAGCCAACGCCGCGTGGAACGGCTTCGGCGAAGGCTGAGGCGATGGCGACGGAGTTGGGGTCGGTGTGGACTCGGCAGGTTGCGGCTCCTGATAGCCGGTGGTTCCGCCGTTCTCGCCACTGAACATCCTGTGGAGTGCGCTCGCGAGGCCGTTTCCCTTGATAACCCCGGTGATCTGCTTTCCGGCGATGGGGGCGAATTTTTCAGGAAGACCGGCGACGTTGAGACGCTGCCCGAGTTTGAGACCTTGGCCAAGGACCTTGTTCGTCAGGGTGACGCTTAGACCATTGAGGAAGTTGTGCCCGACTCCGGCAAGAGCACCAGCCCCCACTTTACCCAAGGTTCCTGCTTTGAAGAGGGCCGTGAACTTTTCCATGCCCCTGAGTCCAGAGAGAGCCTTGAAGCCCTTGAGCGCACCGAGCCCGGGAAGGACTCCCAGAAAGTCGGTGCCGAGCTTGAGCCAGTTGACCTTTCCACCGCGCACCGTCATGTCGTAGGCGTGCCCTGCCAGCGCCGCCGCGCTGGTGAGCACCGCGAGGGTGGCGAAGATGGGAACCAGGAACTGCAACGGCGGGATGAATGCGCAGACGACTGCCAGAACGGACAGGATCGCGGAGATGTTGGAGAACGTGTCGGCCCAGTCGGCAAGCCAGTTCATGAATCCGCCGGGGTCACGCACCGAGTCGTGGTGGACCACATCCTTGATGTGGCGGGCGGCACGGTCCCCGGCGTCGTCGAAGATGTCCCTGGCGTCTTTGACTTCCTTGCGCGCCTGACCGATGCGATGCAGCGCGTCGTCGCGCTTCCTCTCCCAGCGCTCGTACTCGGGCTTGTCTGCCTCCGGTATCTCACTGACGAGGTACTTGTCCGTGAACTTCTTCACTTCTCGATCGGCGAGATCGTGATCGGACTTGGCCTCATGGTAATCCGTCAAGGCCTTGTCAGCCTTCTTCTGCGCTCGCTGCAACTCTCCGGCGAACTCCTTGGATTCACCTTCGGCCACCTTGGTGCCCAATGCCTTGGACGCCTCGTCGTACCGCTCGAACGCCTTCTTGAGCCGGTCTCCGGCACCGTCGGCGATCTCGTTGAAGGCGCGGCCGGCGTCACTGTCCCAGCCCTCCACCGATGACAGGGCCTTGATCACGCGCGCCTGCTCGTCGATCATGTCGGCCATCTGCCGCAACTTGCGCCCGAGGGCGGCGACTTCGTCGGGATCGCCCGGGGTGGGATCCTCGTCCCACAGCGGCGGCCAGTCACCGGATCGCCTACTCACTTCTTGCCCCTCCCCGTGTTGTCGGCAATTGCCTTTGCCAACTCATGGTCGATCTCTTCGTACTTCTGGGCCGCCGCTCCGGTGTACTCGGCCAACTTCTTGAGTTCCTTCGACAGTTTCTTGCGCGTCTTCTTCCAGGTGGTACTGAACTCGTCGAAGGCGTCTTTCAGTCCACCGTGCCCAAGTTCGTCCTCGTAACCGTCCGAAGGGTTCCCGTGCTGGTCAAACTCATTGTGGAGCCTGCCCAGTGTTCGAGAGCACCCCTTGATCATGTCGAGGTCGTACCTGATTCTGTCGGCCATTGAAGAATTCCCCCATCATGGACATGAGACACTGCCGCGAGACTTCCTCCGGCGAACTACATGGAAGGTGGGACGGGTTTGTCCACGAGTACCGACCACACCGTGCGGGACCGGCTCGGCGTCACGCCCGACGCAGCGGTCTGGTGCACGATCGGCAAGATCCCGGAACCGCCTGTCGAAGTGCACCGGGCAGCCGGATCGGCGCCCTTGCGTCCCGCCCTCATCAGGCCGCTGGGCATGCTCGGAGTCGCGCTGGGCATGCCCTTGCTCTTCATCGGCAAGCTGTTCGGTCTCCTCGGCGCGGGTGAGGAGGCCCTCCAGCGGATGCTGTCGACGACCGGGGAACAAGAGCGTCACCGCGCCGCGAAGCTCGAAAAGAAGCAGCGTGACGAGGCCGTCGTCGAGCTCGGCCTCGACAAGACCTTCGACGGCGACTGGAACGGGGCGGCCGGCCGCCTCCTCCTGCAGTGGTACAGCCATTCCTCCCACCACCAACGCTTTGTCGCACTCGCCGGGGACCGCATCCTGCTGGCCGCTCCGCCCAAGCGCGTGTCGATCCGCCGCGACGCCCTCATGCAGGTCGTCGCCGAGATACCCACCGAAGAAGCCGTCCTTGCGGACCCCCTCCTCGCCTTCAAGGTCAGGAACGAGAAGCTGGTCCTGCGTTTCAAGGACGGCTCGTGGCTCACTCTGACGACCGTGCAGTGGGACAGCGAACTGCACACGTACTTGAAGCGGCAGAGGCAGCCGGGCGAGGCCCGGACCACCGAAGCCTGACAGCCAAGTGCGACGGAGCACAGCACATGCTCCGTCGCACCGGTCGTTCGACGACCTCGGACTTTACTAACCCTTGGCCTGCTTCGCCAGCTGGTCGTCCAGCTGCTCGTACGCTTCCTTGGCCTTCTTCAGGAAGTCGGACAGCCCGTGCAGGCCCTGGATCGTCTTCGTCGCGCCCTTCGTGAAGTCCTTCATGGAGTCGTCGTACGCTCCCGAGGCCTTCTGGGTGGTGAAGCCGTTCTCCACCAGGGCGGAGACGCGCTTCTCGACGTTCTTGATCTTGTCCTCAAGCTCGTGCATGTCCTTGATCAGGTCGCCGGCGACCTTCTCCATCTCGGCATATGTGAGATCCGTGTCTTTGCTGGCCATGACGGCTCCCTCCCGTTGGTGTGGCCTCAGGGCCTTCCCCCGTGGCACCCTTCGCGCGGATCCTTGGCCATGGCATGGCCGTCCGCACGAGCAAAGATCCTACGGGGGTGACGCGTGGGACCGCACGGTCCTTGTGCGGCGGAATCGTGGAACCGCACACATCCCGTTGCACCCGGGAAAGAGCGGACGGCTAAGGTCACTTCCACTGTGTTGGGTGCTCTCGGTGTGTTGGGGGACGAACGTGCGCCTGAGTCTGACCGTCGTCGACCCGGTCGGCGGTGCCACCGCCGACGTCGTGCTCGACGCGGATCCCGAGTCGACCGTCGGTGACGTGGCCCGGGAGTTGGCCCGGCAGGTGGGGGTGGGACATCCCGAGAGCCAGGGCGGGGCGCAGGTCATACCCATCGGGGCGTCACGGGGTGCCGCTCCCTTCCAGGCCGCCGGGCCGCACGCCTACGTCGACGGGTACGCCCTCGACCCCGCCGCCACCGTCGTTGGTTCGCCGCTGCGGGACGGTGTCGTCGTCAGCCTCCACGACCCCGCCGGGTGCCTGCTCGGCGAGCCCACCGGCATCGTGGAGTTCCGGGTCGCCGGCGGTCCCGCCGCCGGCGCCGTGCACCGGCTCGGCGTCGGCCGGTACGACATCGGCACCGGGGCCGCCTCCCATCTCCGCGTCGAGGACCCCGAGTTGCCGGCCCGCGCCGCCACCCTCACCATCGCCATCGACGGCACCTGCAAAGTGCAGACCCATACCGAAGACGCCCGACTGGACGGGGAGGAGTTCCGGAGCGGCGGCGACTGGCCTCTCAACTCCCAGCTCGGGCTGGGCAACACACTGCTGGAGATCACGGGGTACGCGCCGCCCAACGCCGCGCTCAAGTGGTCCGACGACGGTGCCGGGCTCGACTACAACCGGCCGCCGCGGCTGCGTCCCGCCGACCGGCAGACGCACTTCTCGCTGCCCAACCCGCCCGGCGACTACGAGGCCCGTCCGCTGCCCTGGCTGATGGCGCTGCTGCCGCTCGTCGGCGCGGTCGTGTCCGTCTTCATGTTCCATCGCTGGTACTACCTGATCATGGCCGTGATGAGCCCGATCATGCTCTTCGGCAACTACTTCATGGACAAGAAGCACGGCCGGAAGTCACACGCCAAGCAGCTCAAGGAGTACAAGGAGCACAAGGCCCGGATCGAGGAGGAGGCGCAGGAGGCGCTCGTCGCGGAGCGGACCGAGCGGCGGGGGGCGGTGCCGGATCCGGCGGCCGTGCTGACGTACGGCACCGGGCCGCGGACGCGGCTGTGGGAGCGGCGGCGCCCCGACGCCGACCACCTGCTGATCCGGTTCGGCACCGGGCGCGTGCCCTCCGAGGTCGAGCTGGACGACCCCGAGCAGGACGAGCACAAGCGCAAGGTCCGCTGGTACATCGAGGACGCCCCGGTCGGCCTGTCGCTGCGCGACCTCGGGGTGATCGGGGTCGCCGGGCCGGGGGACTCGGCGCATGCGCTGGGGCGTTGGGCGGTCGCCCAGACCGCCGTCCTGCACAGCCCGATGGACGTGCAGTTCTACGTCCTCACCGACAACGACGCCGGTGACCGGTGGGACTGGGTGCGCTGGCTGCCGCACTCCCGGCCGGGCGGCGGGCAGGACGTGAACGTCCTCATCGGCACCGACTCCGAGACCGTCGGCGCCCGCGTCGGCGAACTCACCCAGCTCCTCGACGGCCGGCAGAAGGCCCTGCAGCAGGGCGGGCGCAGCAAGGTCGACGGGCCCGCCTTCGCCGACCCGGACATCGTGGTGGTGTGGGACGGGTCGCGGCGGCTGCGGTCCATGCCCGGTGTCGTACGGCTGCTGAAGGAGGGGCCTGGGGTCGCGATTCGTTCCCTCTGCCTCGACGAGGAGGAGCGCTTCCTTCCCGGGGAGTGCCAGGGCGTCGTGGTCGCCGAGCCGCGGGCCACCGGCAAGGAGACGGCCGCTCAGGCAACTCCCGTCCCCCAGCAGGCCGTCGGCGGCTTCCCCTCCTTCCAGGCCTGGCATCCGCAGCAGGGCGGCGGTGCCGAACAGGAGCCGCAGGACCTGGAGTTGCGGCTGCGCGTCGAGCAGAGCGGGGCGCTGCGCAAGCTGAACGTACGGCCCGACCTCGTCTCCGCCGCCTGGTGCGGCCGGCTCGCCCGCTCGCTCTCCCCGCTCCGGGACATCAGCGGCGAGAGCGAGGACTCCGCGCTGCCCGCCGCGAGCCGGCTGCTCGACGTGCTCCAGCTGGAGCCGCCCACGCGCGACGCGATCGCCGCGCGGTGGCGGATGGGCGGGCAGTCGACGATGGCCGTCATCGGGGAGTCGTACGACGGGCCGTTCGGCATCGACCTGCGGCGGGACGGGCCGCACGGGCTCATCGCCGGTACCACCGGTTCCGGCAAGTCCGAGCTGCTCCAGACCATCGTGGCCGCGCTGGCCGTCGCCAACACCCCCGAGAACATGACCTTCGTGCTCGTCGACTACAAGGGCGGCTCGGCGTTCAAGGACTGCGTGAAGCTGCCGCACACCGTGGGCATGGTCACCGACCTCGACGCCCACCTGGTGGAGCGGGCCCTGGAGTCGCTGGGCGCGGAGCTGAAGCGGCGCGAGCACATCCTCGCCGCCGCCGACGCCAAGGACATCGAGGACTACCAGGACCTCGTGAGAAGGGATCCGTCCCGGGCGCCGGTTCCCCGACTGCTCATCGTCATCGACGAGTTCGCGTCGATGGTGCGCGATCTGCCCGACTTCGTCACGGGACTTGTGAACATCGCCCAGCGTGGGCGGTCGCTCGGCATTCACCTGCTGCTCGCCACGCAGCGGCCCTCCGGTGTGGTGTCCCCCGAGATCCGCGCCAACACCAACCTGCGGATCGCGCTGCGGGTGACCGACGCCGGTGAGTCCACCGACGTCATCGACGCGCCGGACGCCGGGCACATCGCGAAGAGCACGCCGGGCCGGGCGTACGTCCGGCTCGGGCACGCCTCGCTGGTCCCCTTCCAGTCGGGACGGGTGGGAGGCAGGCGGCCCGGTGCCGCGGACCCGGCCACGCTCGCGCCCTGGGCCGGGGCGCTGTCCTGGCAGGACCTCGGGCGGGCCGCGCTGCGCAAGCCGAAGTCCGAGGCGAAGGAGGACGACGAGATCACCGACCTGAAGGTGCTCGTCGACGCCGTGCGCGAGGCCAACACCGCCCTCCGGGTCCCCGCCCAGCACTCGCCGTGGCTGCCCGCCCTCGACGACATGCTGCTGCTCGACGACGTACCGGCCGTGCAGGCGCAGGGCGCGCTGCCCGCCGCCGCCTACGGTGTCGAGGACCTGCCCGCCGAGCAGGCCCGGCGCGCGGTCGCCGTCGACTTCGCGACCTTCGGGCATCTCATCGTCGCCGGTGCCCCGCGCACCGGACGGTCCCAGGTGCTGCGCACCATCGCCGGTTCGCTGGCCCGCACCAACTCCTGTGCCGACGTGCACCTGTACGGCATCGACTGCGGCAACGGCGCGCTGAACGCGCTGACCCGGCTGCCGCACTGCGGTGCCGTCGTCAGCCGTAACCAGACCGAGCGGGTCGAACGGCTCATGGCCCGCCTCTCCGGCGAGCTGAGCCGCCGTCAGGAGCTGCTCGCGGACCGCGGGTTCGCGGACATCGGCGAGCAGCGGGCGGCCGTGCCGGAGGCGGAGCGGCTGCCGCACATCGTGCTGCTCCTGGACCGCTGGGAGGGCTGGCTGCCCACCCTCGGCGAGATCAACCACGGCGACCTCACCGACCGGATCATGGTGATGATGCGGGAGGGCGCGAGCGTCGGCATCCATCTCGTCCTCACCGGCGACCGGCAGATCCTGGCCGGCCGGATCTCCTCCCTCACCGAGGACAAGTACGGTCTGCGGCTCGCCGACCGCGCCGACTTCTCGATGCTGGACATCAACTCCCGCAAGGTGCCCGAGGAGATCCCGCCCGGCCGCGCCTTCCGCAGCGAGACGGCCGCCGAGACGCAGTTCGCGCTGCTCTCCGCGGACACCACCGGCCAGGGGCAGGCCGCCGCGATCGCCGCGATCGGCGAGGCGGCCGACGCCCGGGACGCGCAGGTGCCGCGCTCCCGGCGGCCGTTCCGGGTCGACGTGCTGCCCGGCCGGATCTCCTTCGAGGAGGCCTGGGCGATGCGGGACCCGGCCGCGGCGGCTGCCCCGCTGTGGGCCCTGGTGGGCGTGGGCGGCGACGAACTCACCGCCTTCGGGCCCGACCTGGCACAGGGCGTGCCCGCCTTCGTCATCGGCGGCCCCGCCAAGTCCGGCCGCTCCACCGCCCTGTTGGGCTTCGCCCGCTCCTACCTGGCCAACGCCGTGCGGATCGTCGTCGCCGCGCCCCGGCAGTCACCGCTGCGCGAACTCGACGGTCAGGAAGGCGTACTGAAGGTCTTCACCGGCCGGGACGTGGACGAGGACGAGCTGACGGAGCTGCTGGCGTCGGCCTCGCCCGCCGAGCCGATCGTCGTGCTGGTCGACGACGCCGAGGTGCTGGACGACTGCGACGCCGAGGACGTCTTCAAGCGGATCGTGGAGCGCGGCGCCGAGGAGGGGCTGGCCGTCGTCATCGCCGGTGACGAGGACGAGATCTGCGACGGCTTCTCCGGCTGGCAGGTCGACGCCAAGAAGGCCCGCCGCGGCATCCTGCTCTCCCCACAGGAGTCCGGCTCCGGCGAGCTGATCGGCATCCGGACCACCCGCGCCATGGTGGGCGGCCCGATCCAGCCCGGCAAGGGCATGCTGCACCTGGGCAGCGGCGAGCACGTCACGGTGACGACCCCGCAGTAGCGGTCGTAGGCCGGAGGCGGGGGTCAGTCCCCCGTCTTCGACATCACCGCCACCGGGTTCCCCTCCGCCCCGCTGTCCGACGTGTAGACCAGGTCGCCGTGGCTCGGGGTCAGGTAGACCGTGTTGGTGCCGGGGTCGCAGCCGTCGTGGTTGCCCTCGGCGCCCGTGGAGGAGGCGACGAGCTTGGCGGCCGTCACCGACCTCAGGGTCAGGATGTCCGTGCAGACCCCGCCCAGCTGGTCGGTCTGGCGCAGACGGCCCAGCTCCTTGCCGACCGCCGCCTGTTCGACGGTGACCCGGAAGGTGCCGATGGGCAGGTTGCCGGACAGGGCGGTGGCCGAGCCCTCCCAGGTGCCGAGGTAGGAGGCCGGGATCGCCCCGCCGGACGCGGACCCCGTGGACGGCTCGGACCCCGTGGACGACGTGGACGGCGCGGACGGCGAGGGCGACTTGGCGGCGGATCCCGCGTCATTGCTCGCCCCGCTGCCGTCGGACCCGAGGAACGGCTTCACCAGGAACCCCACCCCGACGGTGACCACCGCCAGCGCCGCGGCCACCGAGAGCGCGACCGTACAGCTCACCCGGCGGCCGCGCCCGTTCTCTCCCGGTACGGCGGTCGCGGCGACGCTCACGGACACCTTCCCGGGCGCCGGCGGCACGCCGTCCCGCGGCTCCGGTACGACCGTGGGCGACGCCGGTACGTCCGTGGGTTGCGCCGGTACGACCATGGGCGGAACCGTCGGCGGCGGTCCGAACTCCCCGCCCACGGACGGGGTGCCGAACTCCACCGGCCCGGACGGCGCCCCGACCCCCGCGGCCTCCGCGACCTCCAGGTTCAGCACCTCCACGGCGCTCCGGCTGACCCGTTCCACCAGCGCCCCCGGCAGCCACCCGCCCGCCATCAGCCGCGCGGCCCCCTCCGGAGCCAGCCGTCGTGCCACCTCCGCCGGGGCGGGCCGCCGCCCCGGCTCCTTCGCGAGGCACGCCTCGGCGACCTCCCGCAACTCACCGCTCAGCGCGCCGAGTTCGGGTTCCTCGTGGACGACCTTGTAGAGCAGGGCGGCCGAGGAGTCGCCCGGGAAGGGCGGCTCCCCGTTCACCGCGTAGGCGAGTACAGCACCGAGGGAGAAGACGTCCGCGGCGCCCGTGGCGCCCTTGCCGAGGATCTGCTCCGGGGACATGTATCCGGGCGAGCCGATCGACACCCCCGACGACGTCAGCGACGCCGTGCCGTCCGTGGCCCGGGCGATGCCGAAGTCGATGAGCAGCGGGCCGTCCAGGGTCAGCAGCACGTTCGACGGCTTCACGTCCCGGTGCACCAGGCCCAGTTCGTGCACCGCCGCCAGCGCCTCGGCCAGCCCCGCGCCCAGCGCCCGTACGGTGTGCGCGGGCAGCGGGCCGCCGTCGGTCACGGCGGCCGTCAGGGAGGGGCCGGCCGCGTAGGCGGTGGCGACCCAGGGCACGGGCGCGTCCGGGTCGGCGTCCAGGACGGGGGCCGTCCAGGCACCGCCGACCCGCCGGGCGGCGGCCACCTCGCGGCGGAAGCGGGCGCGGAACTCCTCGTCCAGCGCGAAGTGCGGGTGCACGATCTTCACGGCGACGGAGCGGCCGCCGGCCGAACGGCCGAGATAGACGCGGCCCATGCCGCCGGAGCCGAGCCGGCCGAGCAGCCGGTACGGCCCGACGGCCGTGGGTTCGTCGCCCGCGAGCGGCTGCATGTGCCCTCACCCCCAGAGAGTTCGGCAGCAGCCTATGCGCTCCGGCGGTCAGGTAGTTCCTTTGCCGCGGGCCGGTGGGGGCTGGTCGCGCAGTTCCCCGCGCCCCTTTGGGGCGCGTCCCCTCACGGGGAGAGAAGGTCGACCTTCACGTCCGCCGGGAAGCCGGTCGTCGGGCCCACGCGGCGGGCGAACTCCGCCACCGCCGCCAGCTGCGGCGCGCCGAAGCTGAAGTCGAGGGTGGTGAAGTACTGGGCGAGGGTCGCCTCGTCGAAGGCCTCCCAGCGGGCGGCCTGTTCGGCGACCTTGGCGACCTCCTCCAGGGAGAGGTTGCGGGAGTCGAGGAAGGCGCCGTGCACCTCGCGGGTGAGGTGCGGTTCGCGCTCCAGGTAGTCCCGGCGCGCCGCCCACACCGCGAAGACGAACGGCAGGCCCGTCCACTCCTTCCAGAGTGCGCCGAGGTCGTGGACCTGGAGGCCGTAGCGGGGGCCGTCCAGCAGGTTGGCGCGCAGGGCGGCGTCGCCGATGAGCACCGCCGCGTCCGCCTCCTGCATCATCAGGCTGAGGTCGGGCGGGCAGGTGTAGTAGTCGGGCCGGACGCCGTAGCGGTCGGACAGCAGCAGCTGGGCGAGGCGGACCGAGGTGCGCGAGGTGGAGCCGAGGGCGACCCGGCCGCCGTCCAGCCGGTCCAGCGGCACCTTCGAGACGATCACGCAGGACATCACCGGGCCGTCGCAGCCGACGGCGATGTCCGGGAAGGCGACCAGGTCGTCGGCGTTGCGCAGGAACTCGACGAGGGTGATGGGCCCGATGTCGAGGTCGCCGCGCACCAGCTGCTCGCTGAGCTTCTCAGGGGTGTCCTTGGTCAGCTCGAAGTCGAGGAGGGTGCCGGTTCTCGCGAGCCCCCAGTAGAGGGGCAGGCAGTTCAGGAACTGGATGTGGCCGACGCGCGGCCGGGTGCGAGCATTGTCCACATCGCGAGACTAGACCCCATGGGGTACCGTGCTGGGACCGCCCCCGCCCCACCGCACTTGACGCACAGGCCGCCCGTACGGTCAACCCGTCTTCGGGGCCATTCAAACGTCCGGGTGACGTGATCTTGGCCTCTGTTGCTTTCCGCTGCCCACATGCTAGGCTCGCCGCAAGTTGCAGTTTGGTTTCCCTTGCAGTACAGAGCCTGCGGAGCATGTAACCGCGGGCTCTCGTCGTTTTCAGACATATGCAGTTGTGCGGCACTTAGTTTGTTTTCACACTTGCAGGTTCTGGAGCAGGGCGACCCTTTTGAGCCCAAGGAGGGCTTATGGCTACCGGAACCGTGAAGTGGTTCAACGCCGAAAAGGGCTTTGGCTTCATCGCCCAGGAAGGCGGCGGCCCCGACGTCTTCGTCCACTACTCCGCGATCAACGCCAGCGGGTTCCGCTCCCTCGAGGAGAACCAGCAGGTGAGCTTCGACGTGACGCAGGGCCCGAAGGGTCCGCAGGCGGAGAACGTCACCCCCGTCTGATCGCAGACAAACCAAGTCTGATCGCAGACTGAGTGCAGTACCCAAGGAGCCCCGTGCCGTCAGGCAACGGGGCTCCTGCCTTTCCACCGCCGCCTCAGACGTGCTGCATGACCAGCACGAACGTGGTGCCGGGCAGCAACGCCTCGTAGGAGTGCGGCACGTCCCCGCGATACGTCAGGTAATCCCCGGGGTTCAATTCGACGGTTTCTCCGCGTGGCCCGGCCTTTACCTGCCCGCCGCATACGACGAGATGTTCGACCGTTCCCGGAATGTGCGGTTCGGACTCCCGCGGCACGCCCGGCTCCATCCGCAGGTGGTAGATGTCCCGGCGGGCGCCGGGCGGGCAGGACGACAGCAGGGTGGCGGCGAAGTCGACCCGTTCCGACGCGACCGTGGGCCCCTCCCCCGCCCTGATCACCTGGACCGCGGACACCGGCGGCTCCACCAGCGCGCTGAACGGCACGCCCAGCGCCACGCCGAGCGCCCACAGTGTCTCCACGCTCGGGTTCCCGCCGCCGGCCTCCAGTTGGGACAGCGTGGACTTCGCGATTCCGGCCCGCTTGGCCAGCTCGGACAGCGAGAGCCCGACCCGGGCCCGCTCCCGCTTCAGCGAACCGGCGATCCACTCCATCGGAAGCCGGTCTGACCGGTCCGGCCGGTCGGGTGTCTCGGACATCTGATTCGTTCGCTCCATCGGTACGACCGTTCACCTTGACGAACAGGACTCTCTGTGTTCATTGTAGAGAACATGCGTTCGTCACACCGAACCACTCTTCCGCCGGGCGCCCGAACGGGGAGTTCGCTCGTCCGGGACAGTTCACTCGTCTGGCTGGCCGGCGGGATCGTCGGCGTCTCCTTCGGCGCGGTCGGCGTGGCCGGTGGCCTGCCCGTCTGGGTCCCGGTCGTGATGTCCCTCGGGGGTGCTGGTCGGCGCCCTCGCGGGCAGCGCCCTCGGCGACACCGACCGCTACGGCCTGGACGCGGCGTTCCCTGCGGTGCTGGTCGCCCTGGTCCTGCCCGCCCTCCGCGCGGACCCGGGCGTACGCCGCGCGGCCCTGCTCGGCGCGGCGATCGCCCTCGCGGTGACCCCGCTCGTCCCGGCCGGGGTCCCGGTCCTGCTCTCCCTCGCCGCCCTGGTGGTGGTACGACGATGAGCGCCACGGTGGTCATGATCCTCGCCCTCGCGGTCGGCACGTACGCCTTCCGTCTGGTGGGCCCGGCGCTGCACGGCCGGGTGGAGATCCCGGCGCGGGTCCAGGAGCTGGCGTCGGCGGGGGCGGTGGTCCTCCTCGTGGCCCTGCTGGCCACCGGCGCGCTGACCGAGGCCGGCGGCTTCGCGGGCTGGGCCCGCCCGGCCGGGGTGCTGGTGGCGGGCGTACTGGCCTGGCGGCGGGCGCCGTTCGTGGTCGTGGTCCTGGGGGCCGCGGGGGTGACGGCACTGCTGCGGGCGGGCGGGGTCGGCTGAGCGCGCCGCTTGGGCAGGGCCGAGATGGGGTAGTTGTTCGGCCGCGGCGCCGTTGGGGCTGGTCGCGCCCACGCGGCGGTAGCCGCACAGCCAACACAGCCCCGCGCCCCTTCGGGGCGCTGGTGTCAGTGCCAGCCGTTAAGTTCCCCGGGCATGACCACCGACTTCATCACCGCCACGCGTACGTTCTACGACGCGATCGCCTCCGACTACGCGGACCGCTTCCGCTCCGAGTTCGCCCACAGGCCCGTGGAGAGAGCCATGTTGGACGTGTTCGCCGAACTCGTCGGCCCCGGCGCCGAGGTGGCCGATCTGGGCTGCGGCCCGGGCCGGGTCACCGCCCGGCTGACGGCGCTGGGCCTGTCGGTGTTCGGCCTGGACCTGTCCGAGTCGATGCTGGCGATCGCCCGCCGCGAGAATCCCGAACTGCGCTTCGTACAGGGCTCGATGCTGGAGCTGGAGGTGGCGGACGGGGCGTTGGACGGGGTGCTGTGCTGGTACTCGTCGATCCATACGCCGGATGACGGACTGCCCTTGCTGTTCGAGGAGTTCAAGAGGGTGCTGAAGCCGGGCGGCCACCTGCTGCTGGCCTTCCAGGTGGGGGACGTGGCGCGCCGGCATGAGAACCCCTGGGGGCATCCGGTGACGCTGGACTTCCTGCGGCGGCGGCCGGAGCGGATGGCGGAGCTGCTGGGGGACGCGGGCTTCGACCTCCGCTCCACGACGGTCCGCGAACCGGACGAGGCGCTCGGGGAGACGAGCCCGCAGGCCTTCCTGCTGGCGGCCCGCCGCCCCGGAGCCGAACCGGTGGCCGGGTAGCGGGTCACGCCGGGAGCGCCCCGGCCAGATCCATCGCCGCGACGTACCCGAACGTCATCGCGGGGCCGATGGTCGACCCGGCGCCCGCATAGCTGTGCCCCATCACCGCGGCACTCGCGTTCCCGGCCGCGTAGAGCCCGTTGATCACGGACCCGTCGGCGCGCAGCACCCGTGCCCGTGCGTCGGTCACCAGTCCGCCCTTCGTCCCCAGGTCGCCCGGCATGATCCGGAAGGCGTAGAACGGCGGCAGCCACAGCGGGGCCAGGCAGGAGTTGGGCAGTACGGACGGGTCCGTGTAGTAGTGGTCGTAGGCGCTGTCGCCGCGCTTGAAGTCGGTGTCCTTGCCGCTCACCGCAAGGGAGTTGAAGCGGTCGACGGTGGTGCGCAGGGCGGCGGCCGGGACGCCGACGGCGGCGGCGAGGGCGTCCCAGGTCCAGGCCTTGTACGCGGCGCCGGAGGTGTACCAGGCGTCCGGGAGGACGAAGGTCGGGGCGATGTCCCGGAAGAGGTAGCGGTTGCGGTAGTTCTGGTCGACGATCAGCCACGCCGGGATCTCGGGGTCGGTCGGGTTGCGGTCGTACATGACGTGGACGACGTCGCTGTAGGGGGCGGCCTCGTTGACGAAGCGGCGGCCCGCCGCGTTGATCATCAGGCCGCCGGGGAGGGTGCGTTCGGCGAGGCAGAAGTACGGGTCGGCGGGGAGCGGGATCGCCGGGCCCCACCAGGCGTCGTCCATCAGCGCGAGCGCGCCGCCTGCCGCCGCCCCGGCCCGGATCCCGTCCCCGGTGTTCTCCTTCGCGCCGACGGTCCAGTCGGTGCCGATCGGCTGCCGCTGGTACTGCGCCCGCATGGCCGCGTTGTGCTCGAAGCCGCCGGAGCCGACGACCACCCCGCGCCGGGCCCGCACCAGCCCGGCGGTGCCGCCCTGGGTCACCACCGCCCCGGTCACCACCCCGCTCTCCTGGTAGAGGCCGGTCAGCGGGGTGTTCAGCCACACCGGTACCCCCGCGTCCAGCAGCCCCTTGCGCAGCCCCGCCGCCAGCGACTGCCCCATGGTGAGCGGGGTCTGCCCGAGCAGTGCGGCCCGGGTCCCGCGGGCCAGGCACTCGGTGGCGACGGCGGCGCCCTTGACGCTGACGGCGGACAGGGCCAGCCACTTGTAGTCGGCGCTGAACACCACCATCCCGGACGGGACCTGGAGGTACGGCGGGTTGAGGTGGGCCAGTTCGGCGCCGAGCAGGTTGCCGTCGAGCTGGTCGGGTTCGATGGAGCGGCCGTTCGGGAGGCCACCGGGCAGTTCGGGGTAGTAGTCGCTGTACCCCTCCATCCAGCGGAAGCGCAGCGGGCTGGATGTCATGACCTGCGTCAGCATCGCCGGGCCGTGCGCGAGGAACGACTGCTGGCGGGCGGCGGGGACGTCGGAGCCGACCACCGCCGCCAGGTAGGCGGCCGCCTTGGCCGGGGTGTCGGGCACCCCGGCGGCCAGGATGACGGAGTTGTTGGGGATCCAGATCCCGGCGCCGGAACGGGCCGCCGAGCCGCCGAAGGTCGCCGCCTTCTCCACCACCACGCAGCTGAGCCCCTGCGCGGCGGCGGTGAGCGCGGCGGTCATGCCGGCGGCCCCCGCGCCGACGACCACGACGTCGTACGTGCCGAGCACCGGCAGATCGGCACCGGCCGCCACGCCGTGCGCCCCGGCGGCGAGGGCGAGCCCCGTCGCCGCCGTGGTGCCCAGCACCTGTCTCCGGGTGGGTCTCGCGCTCACCGACATGACCGTTCCCTCCAGACCTGACACAAACATGAGGATTGGGGAGGGAAGGTCCCGCGAGGGTCTTGTGAAGTCAAGGGCCGTGCGGAGCCCGCTGTCAGCGGGGTAGAGCCGCGCCCGGCTCAGCGACCTCTCTGAGAAACGCCGACCAGGAGGAGGGCGAGAGCGTGAGGTGGGAGGCGGCGCCACACTTCGAGTCACGGATGTGGATGACGGAGGGGGCGGCACGGACTTCGAGGCAATCGCCGCCTTCGCCGCTGCTGTGGCTGGACTTGCGCCAGGGGTAACCGACTTCGAGGCACTGGCCGCCTTCGCCGTCGCTGTACGACGACTTGCGCCAGGTGTAGGCGGCTTCGAGGCATTGACCGCCCTCGCCGCTGCTGTAGGTCGACTTGAACCAGCTCAACTTCTCTATGGTCATCGCTCTTCCAGCATCTCCTCGATCAAGTCCAGGGACTCGTGCGGGTTGAGTGCCTGCGCCCGGATGATCCCATAGCGGGCGGCGAGTACGCGGACCTCTTCTCGGTCAGTGATCAGCCGCGGGTACCCCTGGCTCTCCATGTAGCCCACTTGCTCCTTCCCCTTGGGGGTCAGCAACGTGAACGAGTTGTCCAGGCAGGGGTGTTCGTGCCGCCGTGTGGGCATCACCTGAACCTGCACATTCCGCATCCGCCCGATCCGCAGCAACTGTTCAAGCTGCGCCCGGTGTACCTCGGCTCCGCCGATCGGCCGTTCCAGCACCGCCTGTTCCATGACGAAGCTGAACTCGGGCGGTGGCCACTGCTCGAAGATCTGCTGGCGCGAGAGCCGGTCGGCCACCCGCTTCTCGATCGTGTCCTCGTCCAGGGGTGGGTGCCGTTGGGTGAACACGGCCCGTGAGTAGTCCTCCGTCTGCAACAACCCGAGGACGCCCATGGTGCTGTAGTCGTAGAGCGAGACGGCCTGCGCCTCCAGTCCCGCATATCCCCGATACCACTCCGGATGCCGAGTCCGCGCCCTCTTCATCGCCTCCTTCAGCTCGGGCACCGCCGCCCCCAGCAACCCCCCGCACTCCAACAGCTCGTCCGACTTCACCAGCATGTCCGGCTGGGGAACCCGCACCCCCCTCTCCATCGCCGAGATCGCGTCCGGCCCGTACCCCACCAGCGCGCCGAACTCCTTCTGCGTGAGCCCCTTCCGCTCACGCAGCAGCTTCAGTTGCTTGCCCAGTGCGCTGAACAGCCCCGTCGTGCCCTCGGCCTCCGCCGGTGTCTCCGGCCGCCGCTCCTGCTGTACGTCCGTCACGTACGCCTCCGCCTCACGTCGTCGTGGTCACGGCCGACAACCCGTACTCCTCACCCGACACACCCGTACGGCTACCGTGAGTCGCGTGATCGCCCCTGGTCAGGGTACGGAGAACCGGCCACGCTCTGTCACGTGAACGCCGAAATCTCCACCCCCGCCGCCGAGCTGACCCAGCGTCTGAGCGCCACCCCGCGGGGCGCCCGGCTGGCCCGGCGCCTCGTCGCCCACCAGCTGGCCACCTGGGGATACCCCCACGACAGCGACCTGAATTACACGGCTCAGCAGCTCACCGCGGAACTCGCCGCGAACGCGGTCACCCACGGTCGCGTCCCCGGCCGGGACTTCGAGGTACGGCTGCTCCTGCTCACCCCCGGCAACACCCTCCGTATCGAGGTGAGCGATGCGCGGGACGACCGGCGGCTGCGGTTCGTGCGGGACGCGGGCGCGGAGGGCGGACGCGGTCTGGTGGTGGTGTCGCTGCTGGCGCGGGCGTGGGGAGTGAAGGAGCGGGACGTCGGCAAGACGGTGTGGGCGGAACTCACCCTCTAGGGCGGCTCGCGCGCAGCGGGATCCCGGCCGTCAGTCCCCTCGCGAGCGGGCCCGGCCCGCCGCGGACGAGAACAGGAGGTAGCCGCCCACCGTGATGGGGAGGAGCAGGTAGAAGAACCAGCGGGGCAGAACGAACCCGAGCAGAAACCAGACGACGAGGGAACCGACCACGACGAAGGCGGACCGGAAAGAACGGCGGGGGGTGGCCCAGGCGTCGGGGTCGGTGCCGATCAGTTCGAGTGCTATGCCGTAGAGCAGGGCCCGGCCCAGCCGGAAGGCCCGGCCGGCCAGCTGCCCGCCGGGGGTCGTCGAGGTGCGGCCGGGCTCGGGGAGGGGGTGGACTCGGCAGGCTTCCATGGCGGCGAGCAGGGCCCAGCCGCCCTGCGCCTTGTCGCCGGAGGCACCCAGGGTGACCGCCGACGAGTGCAGGAGCCCGGCGAGTTGCCGGCACAGGCCCTCCTGCCCGGCCAGTTCCCCGGCCACCAGTTCCGGGGCCCGTGTCCGGGCCGCCTTCCTCAGTTTGGAGCCGGGCGCTGCGCGGCCCGCGTCGCCGAGGCCGGAGCGCCGGCCCAGCCCGTCCGCCAGCCCCAGCAGGAGGACGGCGGGCAGGGCCGCCGACTGCGCCCGGTGCTCGTCGAGGCCGGGGATCATCGTCTGCGCGAGCGCCGGGACGGTCGTCGGCAGGGCGCTCGCCGCCGCCAGCAGCCAACGCGACCCGTCCAGGTGTGCCACCCCCGGATAGAGCCCACAGAGTGTGTCCGTCACGTCGTCGCGCAGGAGCTGTGCCATGGCGGCGGCGGAGGAGTACGGGACGCCGAGACCCTCGAACGCGTTTGCCACTAAGTCATCGGTCATGGCACGGCTGTGCCCTGAGGACCGGAAGAGAAAACCTGGTTCCGGGCGCGTGCGGCCTACGCGTTTCCGGCGAGGCGCTCGCGCAACAGCGTGCGCAGGGAGGCGGGTTCGCGGCCGAGCAGCTTCGCCAGGGTGGGGTCGGGGTTCGCGAACTCGCCCTCGCGGGCGGCGGTGAAGATGCCCAGGAGCTGGTCGGCGGTCTCGGCGGGGACGCCGCCGGCCACGAGGTGCGCGCGGAACGTGTCGTCGGGTGCGGTGGTCCTGGTGATCGGGCGGCCGGTGAGTTCGCCAGCGAGGGCGACGAGGTCGGCGAAGGTGAGCGCCTCGGAGCCGGTCAGCGGGGGCGTCGGGCCCTCGAAGCGGCCCTCGTCCGCGAGGATCACGGCCGCCGCCTCCGCCAGGTCGGCGTGGGCCGTCCAGCAGACCGGGCCGTCGGCGGGCAGGGCGACCTCCCCGGATTCCAGGCCCTGCGCGAGGAAGCCGAGCCCGCTGTCCGCGTGGAAGCCGTTGCGCAGCGAGGTCCAGGCGACGCCCGAGGCGGCGAGGGCCTCCTCCGCGGCCGCGTGGTCGCGGCAGGCCTGGAAGCGGGAGGTGGGGCTCGCGCCCATGTGGGCGGTGTAGACGATCCGGCGGGCGCCCGCCGCGAGGGCCGCGTCGACGGCGGTGCGGTGCTGCCGTACGGCCTCCTCGCCCATCCGGTCCACGGAGACGATCAGGATCTGGGACGCGCCCTCGAAGGCGTGCGCCAGGTCGGCCGGTTCGGTGAAGCCGCCCTGCCGCACCCGCACGCCCCGGTCCGCGAGGGCCTGCGCCTTCCTCGGGTCCCGGACGCTGACGCCGACCCCCTCGGCCGGTATGCGGTCCAGCAGCCGCTCCACGATCCGGCCGCCGAGCTGTCCGGTGGCTCCGGTCACGACGATCACGATGTCCTCCAGCGATGACAGTAACAGTGGAAACATCTTCACAGTAACACCGATACTAACGATGGAATCAAGTGCGCGATATCGTTGATACATGCCATCGGGACCACGTGACACGACCGCCGCCGCCACCGGCTCCGCCGCCACCGACACCCGGCAGCGCGTCATCGACGCCGCCATCGGGCTGCTGGAGCGCGAGGGGCGGGACGCCGTCACCACCCGCGCGGTCGCCGTCGCCGCGGGGCTCCAGGCCCCGGCCATCTACCGGCTGTTCGGCGACAAGGAGGGGCTGCTGGAGGCGGTGGCCGAACACGGCTTCGCCACGTTCCTCGCGAGCAAGCGCGTCGTCCCGGACCCCGAGGACCCGATCCAGGACCTGCGGGACAGCTGGGACCTCGCGGTCCGGTTCGGGCTGGAGAACCCGGCGCTGTACGCGCTCATGTACGGCGACGTCTCACGCAGCGACTCGCCCGCCTTCCGGACCGGGCTGGAGATCCTGAAGGGCCGGGTCCGCCGGCTCGCCGTCGGCGGCCGGCTGCGGGTCGGCGAGGCGCTCGCGGCCGACGTCATCCACGCCACGGCCCGCGGCGCCGTCCTCACCTGGCTGTCCGCGCCGGCGGCCGAGCGCGACCCGGCCCTGCTGACGACCCTCCGCGAGGCGATGGTCACGGCCGTCACCACGGAGAAGCCCGCCGTACACACGACCGGCCCCGCCGGCGCCGCCCGCGCCCTGCGCGCCTCCCTCTCCGACCAGACGGCCCTCAGCCCGGCCGAACAGCACCTCATGAGCGAGTGGCTGGACCGCCTGGCCACCGGCTCCTGACCTGTCGTACGGCTACCAGGCCACCGGCAGCTCCAGGGGGAACCGGCGGATGGTGTCGGTGTCCCAGCGGACCTCCTCCGGGCGCACCGCCAGGCGGAGCGTGGGGAAGCGGTCCAGGAGGCGGTCCACGGCGACCTCCAGTTCGGCCATCGCCAGCGGGACCGCGACACACCGGTGGCCGCCCCAGCCGAAGGTCATGTGGGGAGCGACGGTTCGGTCGGGCAGGATCGCGTGCGGATCCGGATAGCGGTCCGGGTCGCGGTTGGCCGCCAGGTACGACACGTGGACGAAGTCGCCGCGCCGGATGACCACCCCGTCCATCTCGACGTCCTCCAGCGCCACCCGGGGAATGCCCACGCCCTTGCGGAAGGGGATGTACCGGAGCAGTTCGTGGAGGAAGTCCGTCAGGTCCTTGCGGTGCTCACGGGCGTACTCCGCCAGCTCCGGACGGGTCAGCAGCAGGTACGCGATGTTGCTGATCTGGCAGGTCGCCGTGTCCTGGCCGCTGAGGGTGAAGGTCAGGGCCAGGACGGCCAGTTCCCGGTCGTCGAGCTGGTCCTCGCCGTCCCGTGCCTCGGCGAGCACGCTGATGATGTCCGTACCCGGGTTGTGCCGGCGTTCGGCGACGAGCTCGGTGAAGTAGGCCGTCAGGTCCTCCTTGGCCGCGCGGGCGACGTCCCGGTTGCCCGCGCCGAGCACCAGCAGCCGGTGGACCTCCTCCTCCATCCGGGGCCACTCGGCGCGCTCGATGCCCAGCAGGTCCAGGATCGTGTGCTGCGGCAGGGTGTTGGACAGGTGCCGGACCAGGTCGGCCGGCGGGCCCTCGGACTCCATCTCGTCGAGCAGCCGGTCCGTGAGGAGGGTGATCCGGCCCCGCATGCGGTCCACGTGGCGCTCGGTGAAGGCCTGGGTGGCCAGATGCCGGATCCGGCTGCTGTGCGGCGGGTCCATCACGTTGATCGACTCGGGGGAGACGATCGGCTCGGCCGTCAGGCGTGGATAGTCGTGCTCGATGATCCCGGCCCGGCTGAACCGGGGGTCCGTGGTCACCTGCTGCACCGACTCGAACCTGGTGACCAGCCAGGCGTCCGACTCGCCGTACGGCAGCCGGATCGTGCCGAGGGACTCACGCGCCATGAAGCCGGCCAGGGCCGGGTCGAAGTCGAGGGACTTGCTGAAACCGAAGGGGCAGTTGACCGGCTGCACGTTCGTCTCCTTCATCGGTCGGTCGCTCACGAGAACGGCACCACGTTGGTGGCGTGGACGGCGGCGCTCAGGTCCTTCGCGAGCCGCAGGGCGTCGCCGATCGCCCAGTAGTGGAGGAAGAACAGGCGCGGCTCGTCGTAGAGGTTGTGGTGGTGGAGCTCGACCAGGCCGACCCCGCCCTTGCGCAGGATCTTCAGGACCGGCTGGACCTCGCCCGCGGTCATCACGAAGTCACCGTTGACCGCGACCTTCCCCCGGCCCAGGGGCTGGAAGTTGACGGTGGTCGTCGAGCCGAGACCGGGCGGCAGGATCATGTCGCCGTCCACGATCCGCTCCACACGTGCCCAGACGCTCTTGTAGATGCCCTCGTCCTGGACGCCCTTGCTGCGGAGCGCGGTGTCGATGCCCTTGGTGTCCAGGTCGAGGACCGGGGTGGGGGGCGTCCGGTCCGGCGGGGTGCCGGTGCGGTCGAAGGCCGCGCGCAGCCCCTTGGCGACGGACACCGGGTCGTGGGCATGGGCGTGCAGATGTACCCAGCACAGGGAGGGCTGGTGGGCGAACAGGTGCTTGTGCACGGCGTTGATCTCGATGCCGTGCGCCAGGACGGCGTCGCTGAAGCCGTCCATCTCGTGCTCGGTGACCACGGCGTCGCCCATCAGCAGATGGGCGCCGTCCTTGTAGCGGACGAAGGCGACGTGGGTGCCGAGGGCCAGCGAGGTCTCGATCCGCACGCCCCGGGAGACCACCTTGAGGTCCCGGCGGGGGAAGCCGGTGTGGTACATGAACCGCTTCATGTCGCCCGGCCGTCCGAGCGCCTTGGCCACGTCCGCCCAGTAGGCGAGGCCGGTCATCTCGGGTTCGACCAGGGTGCGCGGGCGGTCGCGGGAGAGTGCCTGGGCGGCCGGGGTCGCCGCGCCTGCGAGGACGGGGGCCACGGCGCCCGCGGCAAGCACGCGGCGCCGGGTGGTGGACGGTCGGGGGTGGGTGTCCTGCTGCCGGTCGTCGGCCATGGTGTACCTCCTGGCGCGATGGAATCACGGGCCGCGGACGGTCCCCGTGATGCCATCGCGCCAGGTGGGCCAGGTGGCCCAACACAAACCACCGGACGCCGAGGCCGCGGACCACCGGACACCGGGCCGCGGACCGCTGCGCGCGACGGCCGCGGCTCACTTCGCGTAGAGACCCTCGATCTCCGTCGCGAAGTCCTTCATGATCACCTCGCGGCGCAGCTTCATCGAGGGGGTCAGATGACCGGCCTCCTCGGTGAAGTCGACGGGGAGCATCTCGAAGCGGCGGATGGACTCGGGGCGGGAGACCAGCTTGTTGGCCTCGTCGACGGCGCGCTGCAGGACGGCCCGCAACTCCATGTCGTCCATGAGGAGTTCCGGCGGCACCGGGTGCTTGCCGTTCATCTGGCGCCAGTGGGTGAGCCCGTCCCGGTCGAGGGTGACGAGGGCGCTGACGTACGGCAGCCCGTCGCCGACCAGCATCACCTGGGAGATGAGGGGGTGCGAGCGCAGCCAGTTCTCCAGCGGGGCCGGGGCCACCGACTTGCCGCCGGCCGTGATCAGCATCTCCTTCTTGCGGCCGGTGATGGTGAGGTAGCCCTCGTCGTCCAGTTCGCCGAGGTCGCCGGTGGCCAGCCAGCCGTCCCGGGTGGCCGCGACGACCCCGCCGGCCGCCGGGTCCCAGTAGCCGCGCAGCACGTGGTCGCCGGCGACCAGGATCTCCCCGTCGGCGGCGATCCGGACCTTGGTGCCGGGCATCGGCCAGCCCACCGTGCCCAGGCGGGGCTTGAGCGGCGGGGTGCAGGTGGAGGCGGCGGTGGTCTCGGTCAGGCCGTAGCCCTCGTAGATCTCGATGCCGGCCCCGGCGTAGAACGCGGCGAGGCGCCGGCCCAGCGGTGAGCCGCCGCAGATGATGTGGCGGACCTTGCCGCCCATGGCGGTGCGGATACGGCGGTAGACGAGCGGGTCGTAGAAGGAACGGGCCGTCTTCAGGGCGCGGCCGGGTCCGCTGCCGGTGCCGGTCTGCTTGGCCTCCAGCGCCTCGCCGTACCGCTGGGCGACCCCGGTGGCCCGGTCGAAGACCGAGACCCGGCCGCCCGCCTCCGCCTTCGCCCGCGCGGTGTTGAAGACCTTCTCCAGCATGTACGGGATGGTCAGGAGGCAGGTCGGCCTGAAGGCGGCGAGGTCCGGGAGGAGGTCCTCGGCCTTGAGGCTGGGGGCGTGGCCGAGGCGGACCCCGGCGCGGATGCAGGCGATCGCCACCATGCGCCCGAAGACGTGGGACATGGGCAGGAAGAGGAGGATGGAGACCTCCTCGTCGTTGCGCGACTTGAAGATCGGGTAGAGGAGCTCGATCGCGTTGTCGACCTCGGCGAAGAAGTTGCCGTGCGAGAGGGCGCAGCCCTTGGGGCGGCCGGTGGTGCCCGAGGTGTAGATGAGGGTGGCGAGGGTGTCGGGCCCCAGCATGCCGCGCCGTACGCCCACTTCGGCGTCCGGCACCTGCACACCGGCTTCGGCCAGCCGGTCCACATGCCCCTTCTCCATCACCCACAGGTGCCTGAGGTCGGGCAGCCGGTCGAGTTCGGGTCCGAGCGCGGCGGCCTGCGCGCTGGACTCCGTGACCAGGGCGACGGCACCCGAGTCGTGCATGATCCAGCGGGTCTGGAAGACCGAGGAGGTCGGGTAGACCGGCACGGTCACCAGGCCGGCCGCCCAGGCGCCGAAGTCGAGGAGCGTCCACTCGTACGTCGTCCGGGCCATGATCGCGATCCGGTCGCCCGGCATCAGCCCCTCCGCGATCAGCCCCTTGGCCACCGCCAGCACCTGCGCGGCGAACTCCGCGGCCGTCACGTGCTCCCAGTCACCGTCGTCCTCCCCCGACTTGCGGCTGAGCACCACGGCGCCCGGCTCCGCCTCCGCGTTCTCGAACGGCAGGTCGGCGAGGGAGCCGTGCCGCACCGGCGGCGCGAACGGCGGTACGTACGCCTCCCGCACCACCCCGTCCAGCCGCTGGACGAGGGGCTCCACCAGGATCGGCTTCCCGTCGTAGTCCGTGGCCTGGATCGCCGCACCCGGGGCTACGGGGACGGCGTTCGGATAAGAGGACGTGGACACGGGGCGGCTCCTCGGGCGTGCAGCGGTGAACTGCTTGCTGCATGACGTACGTGCCTCGCGCACCGAGGCGTTCACCGGCACCGGCCCTCGGAAAGGGGTTACCGGCGGTTCAGGCTGGAGATCGTACGGGTCCGCTGTGGCGGGGTTGTGGGTTTTCGGGGGTTGTCCGGGGACGGGCCTGTGCAATCCCGGAGGTTACGTGAGGGTCCTTCACGTTCGGCCCGTTTCCCGGCACTTGACAGCTGTGACATAGACTTACCTACGGTAACCTTACTCCGGAGTCAGGAATCGGGCGACATGGGGGACGGACATGACGGACCGCTGTGGCACCGGCATCGAGAGGCAGCCTCTGTGATCGTCCTTGACCGCGCCCCGTCCCTCGGCCCCCTGTTCGCCCTCGGCGCGCTGCGGTCACCGTTCAAGCACCCCGCCCCCGACGTCGACCTCCCCCGCACCCGGCTCCGCCTCCCCCGCGTCCGTCCCGACCTCGCGAAGCTCGCCGCCTATGAGCGCGTCTGCGGGTTCGGCACCGGTGAGGACGGGCTGCCGATCACCTATCCGCATGTGCTCGGGTTTCCGCTGGCCATGCGGCTCATGAGTGCGCGGGACTTTCCGTTGCCGCTGCTGGGGCTGGTGCACACCTCGATCGAGATCGTGCGGCATGCCGAACTGCCCGGGGACGGGACGTACGACATGGCCGTCCACGTGGAGAGGCTGAGCCCGCACCGGCGGGGCACCGAGGCCACCGTCGTGACCGCGGTGCGGGCCGGCGAGGACGTCGTGTGGGAGTCGCGGAGCACGTATCTGGCGCGGCACCGCACGCGGCACACCGGTGAGACGGTCCGGGACGAGCCCGGGCTCCTGCCCGTCGTCGGGGAGTGGCGGATCGCCGGGGACGTCGGCCGGCGGTACGGGGCCGCCTCCGGGGACCGCAACCCCATTCACCTGCACCCGCTCACCGCCCGCCTCTTCGGCTTCCCCCGGGCCATCGCGCACGGCATGTGGACGGTGGCCCGGTGCCTCGCCGCGCACGGGGTGCCGACGGCGGCGCAGGTACGGGCGGAGTTCCGGGCACCGGTGCTCCTGCCGGGAACGGTCGAGTACGCCGCCGAGGGCGGTCGCTTTCAATTGCGGAGCGGCGACCGGGTGTATGTGGAGGGCAGCATCGGCCCACGCATTGCCCCGTGATCTACTAAAAACTCACAAAGACTGCGTTTCGCCTTTCTATGCGTATCCTGTCATGCATTTACGAAACCGCAGGTGGCAGCGGTGCGCCAAGATCCCCTCACATCGGACACCCAGCCCGTCCAAGGATCCGTGAAGGATTCCCTAATGCTGCGCCAAGAAAGCGTCCTTAGCCTCTGCTCACTTTTGTGATCCATTGCACGAAGGGCACTGAGCATGCCTCCCAGACGCGTCGCAGTAATCGCCGACTCGGACACCCGCTGGAAATGGGGGGCGTCGGTGGCCCGGCAGATCGCCCCCGAGCACGCGCTGGACGCGTACTTCCTGCGGGGCCGCTCCACCCCCACCGAACGGCAGCTCGCCGAGATCGGTATCGAGCCCGACACCCGGCGCGAGCTGCGCGCCGCCGAACTGGTCGACGACGAGGAGCTGGCGAACGCGGACATCGTCGTGCTGGCGGTCGTCGGCGGCACGGCCCTGGCACTCGTCCACAGCCTGGGGCTCGCCTGGGAGGGCCGGCTGCACCGGCCGGTCACGGTCAGCGGGTACGTCGGCGTGGTCTACGAGAAGATGGTCGACGGTCTCCTGACCCGCGCCGGCACCGATCTCGTCCTCGCCAACTCCGACCACGACGCCCGGCGGTTCCGCTCCGTCTTCGCGAGCGTGGGCGTCGACCCCGGCTCGGTCGTCGAGTGCGCGCTGCCCTTCCTCGGCGGCGCCCCCTACCGGCCCTCCTCCGACCGCCCGTTCACCGTCACCTTCGCCGCCCAGCCGTCCGTGCCCAAGGACCGCGCGTCCCGGCTCGGGCTCCTGGAGCGGGCCGCCGCCCACGCCCGCCTGCAGCCGGAGCGGCTCGTCCTGGTCAAGCTGCGCAGCCGGCCCGGCGAGCAGACCACGCACGAGGAGCGGGAGCCGTACCAGAAGCTGGTCGAGGCCCTCGCCGAACCCGCGCCCGCCAACCTCCAGCTCGTCTACGGCAACATGGCCGAGGTGCTGGACCGCACCGACCTGCTGGTCACGGTCAGCTCGACGGCCGCGCTGGAGTCGATGCACCGGCAGATACCCACCGCGATCCTCACCGACTTCGGCGTCCGCGAGGCCCACGGCAACCACTACTTCGTGCACTCCGGCTGCCTCGCCTCCTGGGACGACATCGACGCGGGCGCGCTCCCGCAGCCGGACCCGGAATGGGCGGCGGCCCAGGGCATCGGCAGGAGCGACCCGTACACCGCGGCCCGGGCCCGCATCGCCGAGCTGCGCGCAGCCGACCCGCTGCGCCCGTTGCCGCCGCTGCGCCCGTACTACACACCGCAGAACGCCGGCATCTACCTCGACGGCATCCTCCGGAACAACGGCTTCGACGAGCGGGGCCGCCCGCTGCCGGTACCGCTGGGCGGCGGCGGCCGGGGACGGGTGAAGAAGGCGGTACGGGCGGTCGCCGGGCGGGGCGCCGGGAAGCTGTACCGCGTGGGCCGTCAGCGGCTCGCGCCCGCCCTGCGCCGCTGGGGTTCCGTCTGACGGTCCGGGCCGGTCACGGCGCGGACCACGGTCACGGCGGGGACCACGGCCGGCCCTCCATCAGGTTGCCCAGACCCGCCCAGGCGAAGTTCATCAGGGTCGCCGCCGCCTGCCGTGCCGTCACTCCGGGTGTGGCGTTGGCCCAGGCCGCGAGGGACTCGGCGGCGCCCACCAGGGCCTCGGCGAGGCCCGCGACCTCGCCCTCCCCGAGGTCGGGGTCGCGGTGCGCGGCGCGGGCGGCGGTGACGATGAGCTGGGTCACGAACGCGACGATCTCCTCGCGCATCGCCGCGACCTCGGAGGCGAACCGCTCGCCGTGGGTGCGGGCCTGGATGTGCAGCACCGACCAGCCGTCGGGGTGTTCCGCGGTGTACGTGAAGAACGCCCGCAGTCCGTCCCAGAGCTGCCGGTCGGCGGGCAGTTCGCGGTCGACGCCGGTCCGGACCGCCTCGGTCAGGGCGCCGGCCTCGCGGCGGATGCACGCCGCGAACAGGTCTTCCTTCGAGTTGAGGTACAGGTACACCAACGGCTTGGAGACACCGGCGAGTTCGGCGATCTCGTCCATCGACGCGGCCATATAGCCGCGCTGGCCGAAGGTCCGCACGGCGGCGTCCAGCATCTGCTGCTCACGTACCGCGCGCGGCATCCGCTTGGTCTTGACGGTCCCCATGGGACAAAGCCTAGTTGGGGCCGGGGACCGGGGAGCCGGTCAGGAAGAGGCCTGGGCCTGCCCCGAGGCCTGGGTCTGGTCCGCCTCGTCGATCGCCGCGTCCTCCTGGCTGCGGTTGGCCTCGATGTTGGCCTTCATCCGGTCGACCCGCTGCGAGACCTGCACGGAGGCGCGGTCCCGCTCCTTGCGCAGCACGATGAAGCTGATCGGCGCCGACAGGACGAGGGAGAGCAGCAGCACCCAGAAGAAGTTGGAGTCGCCGAAGCCACGCGGGAACGCGCCGGCGTAGACGAGGCCCCAGACGACGAGGAGGCAGCCCGCGAAGATACCGAGGCGCATCAGCGTGTAGCGGAGCATCTCAATCCAGTCTTCCGATGACGAAAAAGGGCACCGTCCAGTGAAGCACGCTGCGGGGCCGATCTTGCACCGGGGTCCGGTCGGGCCGTCAGGTCAGCGGGAGCAGCATGGTGATGTCGTCGCGGTCGTCGCCGGGTGCGACGCGGACCGCGGCGGGGACCCGGCCGACCTCCTTGTATCCGCAGGAGCCGTAGAAGTTCTCCAGGCCGAGGCCGCCGCGGCAGCTGAGCCGTATGGCGTCGATGCCGTCGAAGCCGCGGGCCGCGCCGGCGGCGGCCCCGAGGAGGTCCCGTCCATAGCCCTGCCCCTGGTGCCTCGGGTGCACCATCACGGTGTACAGCCAGACCCAGTGCGTCATCAGCCGGTGCGTGTTGAAGGAGAAGAAGGCGGTGGCGGCGACCTCGCCCGCCTCGTCGTGCCCGACGAGGAGGCGGTGGCGGCCTTCGGCCATCGCAACGAGGTGCCTGACCAGCTCCGGCCGGATGTCCTCGCTGGTCACGGGGGCGACGAAGCCGACGGCCCCACCGGCGTTCGACACGTCCGTCCACAGGTTGAGGATGCCGTCGCGGAGGGCGGGGGTGATCGCGGGGTCGAGGGTGAAGGTAAGGGGCATGGGTGGATCGTATCTATTACGGCGGAGGGTGTGGAGAGACTTCTCGCCGTACGGGACGGGGCGCGTTGCCGGGTGCGGGTGCGTCGTGGCTGATCGCGCAGTTCCCCGCGCCCCTGAAGGGGCGCACTGCAGCACCCCTTCTTTGCTTTTAGGGGCGCGGGGAACTGCGCGACAAGCCCCCACCGGCCCGCACCCGACAACGCACCCGGCCCCCCTCACACCCGCATCGGCTGCGGGGACTCCCTGCGGGACGGGTCCGGGCCGTCGTACTCGCGGATGATCTCGTAGCGGGTGTTCCGTTCCACCGGGCGGAAGCCCGCGTCGCGGATGAGGTCCAGCAGGTCCTCACGGGTCAGCTTGTTCGGCGTGCCGTAGTTGTCCGCGTCGTGAGTGATCTTGTACTCGACCACCGAGCCGTCCATGTCGTCGGCCCCGTGCTGGAGCGCCAGCTGCGCCGTCTGCACCCCGTGCATGACCCAGAAGACCTTGACGTGCGGGACGTTGTCGAAGAGCAGACGGGAGACCGCGAAGGTCTTCAGGGCCTCCGCGCCGGTCGCCATCTGGGTCCGGGCCTGGAGTCGGTTCCTGACCTTCCCGTCCTTCATGTCCACGAAGTCGTGCTGGTAGCGGAGCGGGATGAAGACCTGGAAGCCGTTCGTCTCGTCCTGCAGTTCACGCAGGCGCAGGACGTGGTCCACCCGGTGCCTCGGCTCCTCGATGTGGCCGTACAGCATGGTGCACGGGGTCTTCAGACCCTTCTCGTGCGCCAGGCGGTGGATCCGGGACCAGTCCTCCCAGTGGGTGCGGTGGTCCACGATGTGCTGCCGGACCTCCCAGTCGAAGATCTCCGCACCGCCGCCGGTGAGGGACTCCAGGCCCGCGTCGATCAGCTCGTCGAGGATCTCGGAGGCGGACAGGCCGCTGATCGTCTCGAAGTGGTGGATCTCCGTGGCCGTGAAGGCCTTCAGCGAGACGTTCGGGAGGGCCGCCTTCAGTTCACGCAGCGAGCGCGGGTAGTAGCGCCACGGCAGGTTCGGGTGCAGGCCGTTGACGATGTGCAGCTCGGTGAGGTTGTCGCTCTCCATCGCCTTGGCGAGCTTCACCGCCTCCTCGATGCGCATCGTGTACGCGTCCTTCTCGCCCGGCTTGCGCTGGAACGAGCAGTACGCGCAGGACGCGGTGCACACGTTCGTCATGTTGAGGTGGCGGTTGACGTTGAAGTGGACGACGTCACCGTTCTTCCGCGTCCGCACCTCGTGGGCGAGGCCGCCGAGCCAGGCGAGGTCGTCCGACTCGTACAGCGCGATGCCGTCCTCGCGGGTCAGCCGCTCACCGGCCCTGACCTTCTCCTCCAGCTCACGCTTGAGCCCGACATCCATGCCCACACCTCTCTACGACAACTTCGACAACGGTACGTCTATGCCTCTTCGGGAAGTTCCCCGACCCGGTTCTCCCACTTCGTGGACAGCACGATCGTGGTACGGGTCCGGGAGACGCCCTTCGTCCCGGACAGCCGCCGGATGGTCTTCTCCAGGCCGTCGACGTCCGTCGAGCGCACCTTGAGCATGAAGGAGTCGTCGCCGGCGATGAACCAGCAGTCCTCGATCTCCGGCAGGTCCCGCAGCCGCTGCGCCACGTCCTCGTGGTCGGCGGCGTCGGAGAGGGAGATGCCGATGAGGGCGATGACACCGAGGCCGAGCGAGGCCGCGTTGACGGTGGCGCGGTAGCCGGTGATGACACCGGCCGCCTCCAGCCGGTTGATGCGGTCGGTGACGCTGGGTCCCGACAGTCCGACGAGGCGGCCCAGCTCCGCGTACGAGGCCCGGCCGTTCTCCCTCAGGGCCTGGATGAGCTGCCTGTCCACGGCGTCCATGCGATCGAAGCCTTCCGCTGAAAGTTCCCGAAGTGGATGAGAGGTGGTGCGGGGGTGGTGCTACTTGTTCGCGCCGCCGAGGTCGCCCTCCCAGCGGCGGTAGAGCCGGTGCCCCACACCGGCCGCGTCCAGCACCCGGCCGGCGACGAAGTCGACCAGGTCCTGGATGTGGGTCGCGCCCGCGTAGAAGGCGGGTGAGGTGGGGACGACGACCGCCCCCAGATCGTCCAGGGTGACCAGATGGCGCAGGGTCTGGCCGTTCAGCGGGGTCTCGCGGACGGCGACCACGAGGGCCCGGCGCTCCTTCAGGGTCACACTGGCCGCCCGCTGGAGCAGGTCCTTGGAGAGGCCGAGCGCGACACCGGCGACGGCGGCGGTGGACGCCGGCACGATCAGCATGCCCTTCGCCGGGTACGACCCGGAGGACGGCCCGGCGGCGAGGTCCCCGGCGCTCCAGTACCGCACCCGCGCGAGGTCCGTCCGGAAGGTCCCCGGCTTGCCGTCGGCCCCCCGTGCCAGCCATTCCCCCAGGTCCTCCTCCCAGTGCGCGTCCCGGAAGGAGATCCCGGTCTCGTCCAGCAGGGTGAGCCGCGAGGCCCGGCTGACCACCAGGTCGACGCTCTCCCCCGCGTCCAGCAGGGCCCGCAGCACAGCAGCGGCATACGGCGTTCCGGACGCCCCGGACACCCCCACGATCCAAGGCACGCGCTGCGTTTCTCCTGCGTTCACATCTTGAGCGTACCGGCGCGACCCGGCGAGTTCAGGACGGGTCCACGGTGGCCGACGGTACTCAGGCGCTCAGGCCCCGGACCAGCAGGTCCAGCAGTGCGCACACGAAGAGGGCAATGCCGATGAAGCCGTTGACGCTGAAGAAGGCGCGGTTGAGGCGGGAGAGGTCGTGCGGGCGGACGATGTTGTGCTCGTACACGAACGCGCCCGCCACGATCACGAGCCCCAGCCAGAAGAACGCGCCGGCTCCGGTCGCCAGGGCGTACCAGACGAACAGGCCGGTCACCACCGCGTGGCACACCCGGGCGCCCCAGATCGCGGCCGGGATGCCGAAGCGGGCCGGGACCGACAGGACGCCGATCTCGCGGTCGGTCTCGACGTCCTGGCAGGCGTAGATCAGGTCGAAGCCGCCGATCCAGATGCCGACCGCGAGGCCGAGGATCACCGCGTCCCAGGACCACTCGCCGGTGATCGCCAGCCAGCCGCCGATCGGGCCCATGGCCTGGGCGAGGCCGAGGATGGCCTGGGGGAAGTTCGTGAACCGCTTGCCGTAGGGGTAGACCACCATCGGGATCACGGCGATGGGGGCCAGGGCCAGGCAGAGGGGGTTCAGGAGGGCCGCCGAGCCGAGGAAGACCGCCACCGCGATCAGCGCGCCCGTCCAGGCGTGCTTCACGCTCATCGCGCCGGTGACCAGCTCGCGGTGGGCGGTGCGCGGGTTCCGGGCGTCGATCTCGCGGTCGATGATCCGGTTGACGGCCATCGCGAAGGTACGCAGGCCGACCATGCAGATCGTGACGAGGAGCAGCCGCCCCCAGTGGATGTTCCGGTCCAGCTCGAACATCGCGGTCAGCGCCGCGATGTACGCGAAGGGCAGCGCGAAGACCGAGTGCTCGATCATCACCAGCCGCAGGAAGGCCTTGGTGCGTCCCGGCTGCGGGAGCGCGGCGGATGCGGAACTCACAGTCCGTACTCCTTCCAGCGGCGGTCGACCTTCGCCGCCGTATCCGGGTCCGGCAGGACCATGTCCGGCCAGCCCCCGTCCCTCGTGTAACCCTCCTCGGGCCACTTCTTCGTCGCGTCGATGCCCGCCTTGCCGCCCCAGAACTGCTGGTAGGAGGCGTGGTCGAGGTGGTCGACCGGGCCTTCGACGATGCTGAGGTCGCGGGCGTAGTCGGTGTTGCCGAGGGCCCGCCAGGCGACCTCGTGCAGGTCGTGGACGTCGCAGTCGGAGTCGACGACCACGATCAGCTTGGTGAGGGACATCATGTGCGCCCCCCAGATCGCGTGCATGACCTTCTGCGCGTGCTTCGGGTACTTCTTGTCGATCGAGACGATCGCGCAGTTGTGGAAGCCGCCGGCCTCGGGGAGGTGGTAGTCCACGATGTCCGGGACGATGATCTTCAGGAGGGGCAGGAAGAAGCGCTCGGTGGCGCGGCCGAGGGGGCCGTCCTCCGTCGGGGGGCGGCCGACGACGATCGACTGGAGGAGCGGGCGCTTGCGCATCGTCACGCAGTCGATGGTCAGCGCCGGGAACGGCTCCTGCGGGGTGTAGAAGCCGGTGTGGTCGCCGAAGGGGCCCTCGGGGAGCATCTCGCCCGGCTCCAGCCAGCCCTCCAGGACCACCTCGGCGTTGGCGGGGACCTGGAGCGGAACGGTCTTGCAGTCGACCATCTCGATCCGCCTGCCGGCGATGAACCCGGCGAAGAGGTACTCGTCGATGTCGCCGGGGAGCGGGGCGGTGGAGGCGTAGGTGACGGCGGGCGGGCAGCCGAAGGCGATCGCGACCGGGAGCCGCTCCCCCTTGCGCGCCGCGACCTGGTAGTGGTTGCGGCTGTCCTTGTGGATCTGCCAGTGCATGCCGATGGTGCGCCGGTCGTGGCGCTGGAGCCGGTACAGGCCGAGGTTGCGGATGCCGGTCTCGGGGTCCTTGGTGTGGGTGAGCCCCAGGTTGAAGAAGGAGCCGCCGTCCTGCGGCCAGGTGAACAGCGCCGGGAGCTGGTCCAGGTCGACGTCGTCGCCGGTCAGGACGACCTCCTGGACCGGGGCGTCCCCGGACTTCACCTTCTTCGGCGGTACGTGCGCCATCGCGCCGAGCTTCCCGAACGCCTCGCGCACGCCGACGAACCCGTGCGGCAGCTCGGGGCGCAGCAGCCCGCCGATCTTCTCGGAGATCTCGCCGTACGACTTCAGGTCCAGGGCCTTCAGGAGCCGCCGGTCGGTGCCGAACACGTTCATCGCGAGGGGCATGCTCGACCCCTTCACGTTCTCGAAGAGCAGCGCCGGTCCGCCGGCCTTCTGCACCCGGTCGACGATCTCCCCGACCTCCAGATACGGGTCGACCTCGGCCTTGACACGCTTGAGGTCTCCCTCGCGCTCCAGTGCCCGGAGCAGGGAGCGAAGATCGTCGTAAGCCATGTGTCCCAGTATCGGCCACCCGGGGTCCGGGCCCGGTCACCGCCCCCTGCATACTCGTCGGCCGTGACACGTCATCGCCGGTTACCGCTGCTCGCCCTGCTCGTCGTCCTTCCGCTGGCCGCGTGTGCGCCGGCGCGGGAGGCGGGTGCCGCACCCGTCTCCCCGCTGACCCGGGTGCCGGTCGCCGACCGGAAGGCGGCCCCCGACCTGACCGGCAGCAGCCTCGACGGCAGGGCGGTCAGCCTCGCCGGGTACCGGGGCAAGGTCGTCGTGCTGAACGTCTGGGCGTCCTGGTGCGGTCCCTGCCGCGCCGAGGCACCCGAACTGTCCAAGGCGCAGCAGGAGTTGGCGGCCGAGGGGGTCCAGGTGCTCGGGGTGGACACGGACGCCCGGCGGGACAGCGGGCGCGCGTTCCAGGAGGAGCACGACCTGGTGTACCCGAGCCTGCACGACCCCGGCAGCCGCAAGCTGGTCCGGCTGCCGAAGGGGTACCGGCCGCAGGCGCTGCCGTACACCCTCTTCATCGACCGGGACGGGAAGATCGCCGCGAAGTACCTGAGCCAGGTGACGGAGGCCGACGTCCGCAGCATCACCCGGCCGCTGCTGGCGGAGTAGCGCGGCCCCGCTCCGGCTCAGCTCCCCGTGGCGTCCAGGCACTCGGCGCCGCCCCTGATCGGCGCCACCAGGTGGCTGAGGTCCACCAGCACCGCGTCGATGCCGGTCACCGAACCGGCGACGGAGACCTCCACGGCGGGGCTGCGGCCGTAGGTGACGAGCTTCCGGCGGCCGTCGGCGGCCGTCTTCCGCCACACCCAGTCGACGCCGTCCACGCTGACGCACGCGTCCGTGGTCGGCGCCGGCGGGTTCACGCCGCAGCGCAGCTCCACCGTCCCGTGCCCCCAGGCCGCGAGCCCCGCGTACGACACCCGGTCCCGGACGGCGCCCCCGAGCCGGTCGGGATACCGGTCCGCGAGCCGCCCGCACCCCGGGTCCTTCGCGAACGGCCCCTGCGCCAGCCCGAACACCGGCGAGTCCAGCTCACCGGCGACCAGTCCGGCACCGGCCAGCAGCCCGAGCACGGCCAGCCCGACGGCTGCCCGGCTCCTGCGGGACCGCCCGCTTCCCGGCACCCGCTTCCCGCGAGGCCGGGCACCCATGATCATGGCCACCGCCGGTCCCCTCCCCTCATGAGGAGAACCATGATGCCCGGCTGCCGATCCGCGGCCCCGGTCACCCGCTAGTCTGGCCGCCATGCTCAGGTATCTGCCCTACTTGCTGGTCCTCGCGCTGTGGATCTACGCCTTCGTGGACTGCCTGAACACCCCCGAGGACGAGGTCCGCGCCCTGCCGAAGCTGGCGTGGGTGTTCGTCATCCTGCTCTTCGGCGAGGTCCTGGTCGGCCCGGTGGCCTGGCTGATCGTGGGCCGGACCCGGCAGCCGCGCGAGCACTGGGTCGCACCGGACGACAACCCGGAGTTCCTGAAGTCCCTCAAGCCGGAGGACCCGCGCACCGACTGATCGGGCGGGACGGCCGGAACGTCGGCACGTGCCGTCGAAGGGACCGGGTGGTCCTGGAGCAAGGGACCGGGTGGTCCTAGAGCAGTGCCTTCACCTGCGCCGCCGTCAAAGCCCGCTGGAACACCTGGACCTGCTTGATCGAGCCGGGGAACCAGTCGGTGGGGCCGGTGGGGCCGGTGGCGCGGCCGATGGTGAGGGGGCCGGGGGCCGCGACGGGGGCGGTGTCGTTGATGCCGGCCTCCTGGGTGCCGCCGACGTAGAGGACGAGCTGGTTGCGCAGGCCCTCGTAGACGCCGACCAGGTGGGTCCAGGTCCCGGGTTCCGGGACGCTGTACGACAGGGCGCGCAGGCCGGGGCGGGCGAAGGCCCAGCGGTTCTCGGCGGGCGAGTACTGGAGGTAGAAGCCGCTCGTGTCGCCCGCGTCCTGGGCGACGGCGGTGGCGAAGGACGCCGGCCGGCCGCTCAGGCACACCCACGCCGAGACGGTGAAGGCGCGGCCCCTGCCGGTGCGGAGCACCTGCCCCCGGGTCACCACCTGGCTGGAACCGCCGTCGAACAGGGCGGTCCCGTCCTGGCCCCGGCCCCAGCCGACCGCGGTCGCGGTGCCGTCGTAGCGGCCGGTGTCGTCGGCGGCGACCGTCCCTGCGGTCTCGTCCAGCGGCCAGGCGGCGAGCGGAGAGGGCACGGAGACGGCGCCCGTGCCGGTGGAGCGCCGCGCGGAGTTCCCGTTCCCGGCCCGGCTGAGGACGTGTGCGACCGGTACGGCCCCGAGCGCGGCGACCGCGAGGACTCCCCCGGAGACGAGCAGCGCGCGGCGGCGCACGCCGTCCGGTGGCGGCGACGGGGGCGGCGGTGCCGGGTCGAGCCGGGTGACCGGGCGGGTGACGGCGGGCGCGGGGGCCGGGTTCGCGAGGCCGGCCCGGGGGTCCGCCGCCGGTCGGGCGAGAAGGGCGGTGGTGTCGGCGGCGGGGGCGACCCGGGCCAGGATCTCGCGCGGGGTGGGCCGGTCGGCCGGGTCCTTCGCCAGGCAGTGGGCGATGAGGGCGGCGAGGTCCGGATCGGTGACGGCGCCGATGTCGGGTTCGTCGTGCACCACCCGGTAGAGCAGGGCGGGGGTCGGCCCGTCGCCGAAGGGGTTGCCGCCGGTGGCCGCGTAGGTGAGGACCGCGCCGAGCGCGAACACGTCGCTCGCGCCGGTCACCTCCCCGCCCGCGACCTGCTCCGGCGACATGAACCCGGGCGAGCCGACCATGAGCCCGGCCCGGGTGATGGTGGCCGACTCGACGCTGCGGGCGATGCCGAAGTCGATGACCCGCGGCCCGTCCTCGGCGAGCAGCACGTTCGACGGCTTGAGATCCCGGTGCACCAGCTGCGCCGCGTGGATGGAGGTGAGCGCCTCGGCCAGTCCCGCGGCGAGCGCGAGCACGCTCGCGGCGGGCAGCGGCCCCTGTTCGGCCACCGCCTCCTGCAAGGAGGGCCCGGCGATGTAGCTGGTGACCAGCCACGGCAGCGGGGCGTCCGGATCGGCGTCCACGACGGGCGCCGTGAACGCGCCGCTGACCTTGCCCGCGGCCTCCACCTCGCGGCGGAAACGGGACCGGAACTCCGGCTGGCCCGCGACCAGTTCGGCGTGGACGACCTTCACGGCGACGGCCCGGCCGCCCGGCGAGCGCCCGAGGTACACCCGGCCCATCCCGCCCGCGCCGAGCCGCCTCAGCAGCTGGTACTCCCCGACGGAGCTCGGATCGCCCGGCTCCAGAGCTGCCACGATCCCTCCCGTGCCGCGTGCTCCCCAAGACGCGGTCAGCATAGGACCGGTACGCGCGGCGAATGACCAATTCCCGCCCCTGTACGACAAGTTGCCCTCCGGTCTGCCCTTCGGGGCCCCGCCCGGCTACAAATCGCACCATTTAACACGCATTGGTGAAAACATGGCGTAAGTGCGTGATGCCTGGTTCGTACGCGAAGGATCTTCCCGGAACCGTTGCCGGCAGCGTGGGAAGGGATCTCTGTGGCCGACAGCAAGGTCGAGAAGGCGAGGCGGGCCGCCGGGTCGTTCGGGCTCGTGACCCCGGTGGGCGGACGGGCGGCCGCACCGGCGCCCCCGGCCGACGAGGAGTGGGAGCTGCCCGGCGGCAGGGCCCGGGTGTACTACGGGGCGGGCCCCAAGGGCATGGTCCGGCCGGTCGTCCTGGCCGACGGGTTCAACCTGGGGCCGACCGACTTCGACTGGCTCTGGAACGGCATGGAGAACGGCCCGTTCCCGTTCGTCAGCGAACTGCGGCGCCGCGGACGCACGTTGATCCTCGTCGGGTTCGCCGAGCGCAGCGCGTCGATCCTGCGGAACGCCCGGACCATGACCGCCGCGATCACCCGGACCGTCGCCGAACAGCTGGGCGGCGCCCGGCTCCTGGTCGGCGGGTTCAGCATGGGCGGCCTCGTCGCCCGGTACACGCTGGCCCTGATGGAGACGCAGCATCTCGATCACCGGACCGGCGTCTACCTGTCGTTCGACAGCCCGCACCGGGGCGCCTGGCTGCCGATCGGCCTCCAGGCGTTCGCCCACCACCTCGCCCCGTACGACGACACCTACCTCCGGCAGATCAGTAGTCCCGCCGCCCGGCAGCTCCTCTGGCGCCACCTCGACGGCATCGACGGCACCCCCGCGGAGAGCCCGCTGCGGACCGAGTTCAGGCGGCGGCTGAACGACGTCGGCGACTGGCCCCGCATCCCCCGCGTGCTCGCCGTGTCCAGCGGCCGCGGCGACGGCACCGGCAACGGCGTCCGCGCCGGGGCGAAGACGCTCAGCTGCACCGGGCCGCTCTTCGACGGCACCCGCTTCCTCGCCCAGGCGCAGGGCGAGAAGGCGGAGTTGGCCGTGGTGGACGGCGTGCTCGGCGGGCCGCACTCGATCACCACGAGCGGCTTCCCCGAACTCGACGGCGCGCCGGGCGGCACCCTGGAGTCCTTCGGCCTCCTCGCCGACGCGCTCGCGGCGGCCGGCGAGAACACCGACCTCGCGCACCGGAGCGTGTGCTTCGTGCCGTCCGTCAGCGCGGTCTCCATCCGCGACCTGGACCAGCAGGACGACCTGTACGCCGACATCGGCGAACTCCCGCCGGAGGACTCGGACGCCGACGACTTCCTGCTCTCCTCGGGCAACGACACGCACGCCCTGATGACCGGGGAACTCGCCGAGTGGCTCCTGGACCGGCTCCCCGAGTGACCGGCCCGCTTCACCAACGCCCGAGCATCGAGCGCCCCTTCAGGGGCGCGGGGCTGTATCCGCGTGCGGCTCCGCCGCGTGGGCGCGACCAGCCACAACGGCGCCGCACACGAACGACGGCGCGGCGCTCAGCAGGGCGCGTCGGGAAGGTGGTCCCTCGCCCACTCCCCGAGCGTCTTCAGCGACGGTTCCAGCGCGGCCCCCGCGGCCGTCAGGCGGTACGCGACCCGCAGCGGCGGCCCCTCGTCGACCTCGCGCACCACGAGCCCCGCGGCCCCGAGTTCGGTGAGCCGGTCGGAGAGCATGCGCTCGCTGATGCCGGGGATGGCCCGGCGCAGGTTGGCGAAGTGCGTGGGCTGGTCCATCAGGACGGACAGGATCGGGCCGTTCCAGCGCTTGCCGAGCACTTGGAAGACGCGCGTGATGCCGGCGTCCACACCTGCGCACGCGTCCGGGTCATGAGCCTGCTCCACCGCCATGGGATCAGGGTACCGCCCCACCACGGGTGGGGGCTGAAAAAAAGTAAGCACCTGTGTTATCTATAGCTGAGTACGAATTCTCAGCCCCTCGGCCCTGCCCTGGGCCCGTGTATCCGGAGACATCTCATGGCCACCCTTCTCCACATCGACTCGTCCCTCCTCCCCGGCGGGGCCTCCTCGTCCCGTGCCGTCACCGACGCCTTCCGCACGGCCTGGCTGGCGCAGCACCCCGACGGCACCGTGATCTACCGCGACCTGGCGGCCGACCCGGTGCCGCACCTCACCGCGGCCGCCCACACCGCCGCCTTCGCCGCCCCCGACGCGCACACGCCCGAGCAGGCGGACGCCTTCGCGGCCCGGGTGCGGCTGATCGAGGAGCTGGAGCAGGCGGACGCGGTGCTGATAGGCGCCCCGATGTACAACTTCACGATCCCGTCGACGCTGAAGGCGTGGCTGGACAACGTGATCCTGTTCAACCGCACGATGGGCGAGAACCCCTCCGCCAAGGGCACCCCGGTCACCGTGGTGGCCAGCCGCGGCGGCTCGTACGCGCCGGGCACCCCGCGGGAGCCGTTCGAGTACGTCCAGAACTACCTGACCGCGCTGCTCGGCGAAGGCCTCGGCCTGGAGGTCGACTTCATCGTGCCGGAGCTGACCATGGCCCCGCAGAACCCGGCGATGGCCGAGCTCGTGCCGCTCTACGAGGCCTCCCGCGACCGCGCCCTCCAGGACGCGGCCAGCAAGGCGAAGGAGCTGGCGGACCGCCTCGCCGCGTAACCGCACCCACCGGTCTCCGGCCCCCGTTCCGGGGCCGGTTGCGGGGCCGGTTGCGGGGCCGGTTGCGGGGCCGGTTGCGGGGCCGGTTGCGGGGCCGGTTGCGCCGATCGGCCCAGCAGCAGATGCGGGTCCGGTTGCGGGCGGTTGTGATGAACGGGTTCGCACCCCCTATCAGGAGGCTTTCATGCGCATCCGTGCTCTCGCCGCCACCGGCGCCATCGCCGCCACCCTCGTCCTCACCGGCACCACCGCCGCCTACGCCGACGGCCACGGTGGCGGCGGCGCCACCGCCCACGCCGCCGCGATCGGCAGCCCGGGCGTACTGTCGGGCAACGTCGTCCAGGTACCGATCAACATCCCGATCAACGTGTGCGGCAACAGCATCAACATCATCGCCCTGTTCAACGCGACCGGCGGCAACGTCTGCATCAACCACTGACGAACCCGTCAGTTCCTGACCCGGCTGTTCGAGGGAACTTCCGGAGGCCGCCGAGCCTCCGGAACTCCCCGACTGCGTGCAGGTTGTACGCCGGTGAGCCGCCCGAAGCGGACAGTGCGCCCCTGGGCCGCACCGGGAGCGATCCCGACACTTACCTCGTATGACGACTGCTCCCGCCGGTTCCACCACCAGCATCGCGCCCGAGTACGGCGACCGGGTCATCGCCGTGGAGGCGGCGGGCTCGGAACCGATCCCCGACGCCGAACGCCACGGCAGCCCGCTCCAGTTGCTGTGGACCTGGGCCTCTCCCAACATCGAGTTCGCGACCGTCTACATCGGCGTGATCGCGGTCCTCTTCTTCGGCCTGGACTTCTGGACGGCGACCGCCGCGATCCTGCTGGGCACCGCGCTCGGCGCGGTCACCCAGGGCGTGCTGTCCCTGGACGGGCCGCGGTTCGGCGTCCCGCAGATGGTGATCGGCCGCTTCTCCTTCGGCTTCCTCGGCAACATCCTGCCCTCCGCCGCCAACGGCCTGCTCGCGGGCGTCGGCTGGTTCGCCGTGAACAGCGTGAGCGCGGCCTTCGCCCTGAACACGCTGACCGGCCTGCGCCCGCTGCCCTCCCTTCTCCTCGTCGTGGTCGCCGAGATCCTCATCGGCTTCATCGGCCACAACTTCGTGCACACCTTCGAGAAGTACGCGTTCCCGGCGCTCGCGGTGGTCTTCCTGCTGGCCGGGGTGTGGACCTTCAAGGACGCGGACCTCGGCGGGGGCGGCTCGGGCGGCGGCATCGGCGGCTTCCTGCTCGCGTTCAGCGCGGCCTGGGGCTACGCGGCCGGCTGGAACCCGTACGCCACCGACTACTCCCGCTACCTGCCGCGCACCGCGGACAAGGCGAAGACCGTCCTGTGGCCGGCCGTCGGCCTGTTCGTGTCGGTCTCGATCGTCGCCGTCATCGGCGCGGCCTCGGCGACCATCGTCGCCCCGAAGGACGCCACCCCGACGGCCGCCTTCACCGGCCACCTCCCCGGCTGGCTCGGTGACCTCGTCCTGCTCGCCATCATGCTCGGCGGCGTCTCGGCGAACGCCCTCAACGTGTACTCCGGCGCGATCTCCATCGCCTCCTTCGGCCTGAAGCTCCCCACCTGGCTCAGCCGCAGCGCCCTGGTCGTGGTGTCGGGCATCGTCGGCACGGCGGCCGCCTGGGCCTCGCTGGACGACGCGGGCGCGGCCTACGAGGCGTTCCTGCTCGTCATCGCCTACTGGGTGGCGCCCTGGCTGGGAGTCGTCCTGGTGGAGCGGTGGCTCCAGGGCCGTACGGCGACGGACGAGGAACTCTCCGCCCGCCTGGCCGACCGCTCCTTCACCAACTGGCCCGGCCTCGCCGCCCTCCTGATCGGCGTCGCGGTCTCCGTCCCGCTCTTCTCCAACCAGGAGGACTACGTGGGCTACGTCCCGAAGCACTGGCCGTCCTTCGGCGACATCACCCCCGTGGTCGGCTTCGCGGTGAGCGCGGTGCTGTACGCAGTGCTGCGCAAGCGCACCAGCGCCCCGTAGGGGCGCGGGGAACTGCGCGACCAGCCACAACGAAAGCCGCAGCCAACCGACGACCCCAAAGCGGCCCCACCCAGCGGAGCGCCTAGTCCCGCAACCGCCGCCAGATCCGGCTGCGGTGCAGCAGGAAGAGCGAGCCGATCACGGCGACCAGCTGGAGCCCCACGGCGAGCAGCCAGAACTCGTCCCGGGTCTCCAGCCGGTTCGTCAGGAACTCGAAGTTCATGCCGAAGAACCCGGTCAGGAACGACAGCGGCAGGAAGATCACCGACACGATCGCCAGCCGGTTGATCACACCGTTCTGTTCGCCCGCGACCAGCGAGCCGTAGCTGGCGAAGGCCCGGCGGGTGGCGTCCTGGAGGGACTCGATGTCCGCGAGGACCAGGCGCGCCGCCCGCTGGAACTCCTGGGCCAGCCGCTGCCGCTCCACCGGGAAGTCGGGGCTCATCATCCTGCGGGTGATCACCTCGTCGACCCCCTGGAGGTAGGGCAGCAGCGCGTGGTGCAGGACGGCGGAGTGGCGGCGCTGCTGGGACAGCCGGTAGACCTGCTCGGGGCGCCGCTCCTCGAACATGTCGTCCTCCAGCTCCTCCACCTGGAGCAGCGCCTCCACCGCGGCCCGGCGGAACGTCGAGAGCGCCTCCTGGAGCAGCAGGAACAGCGCGGCCACCGCGTCCCGCGGCCGCTCCCGCCGCACCAGTGCCGCGATGTCCCCCGCCAGGCCGGCCCTACGGCCCCAGTGGACGACCACCAGGAAGCGTTCGGAGCCCAGGGCGTGCACATGGTGGACCTGGCCGCCACGGACCACCGGCACGACGAACCCGGCGGTCTCGCCCAGGAACTCGGCCCGCGGGGATCCGTCCGGCCGGGCGAACCACTCCAGGTCCTCGTCGTCCAGCCCGAGCTGCCGGACCACCGGCTCCTGTGCCGGTCCCTCCTCCTCGGGAAGTTCGACGCCGAGGAGCAGGAACGGATCCGTGGCGAGCCGCCGGCGCGCCTCCTGCACGGAGACCTGCGTCATGCCCCCGTCCGGCACCGACACCATCGTTACGATCATCGCCCTCACCGCTGATCCCGTCGCCCACGCTCCCAGCCTGCGGGCGGCCCGCGGTGCGCGCACGTGCTGCCGCCGCCGACCAGGTGCGGGCCGTCCGGGCGAGGCGGCGGGCCGGTACGGCATGGTGCCCGGGGCCGCGGCGCCCCGCGGCGGATGCTGAGGTCTCCCCCGCTGTTCTGTCTCCCCCCTCGCAGGAGAGGCCCGTGACCGGTCCCCGCCCCCGAGTGACCCCGAGGCCGGCCTCCGTCACGGCGGGCGACGCCGTTCCCGCCCCCGGGGTCATCGGCATCGGGCTCGCCGCGGTGCTGACGTTCGCGCTGGCCCAGGGCTCATGGGAGTGGTTCGCCACCTTCATCGGGGTGACGCTGCTCGCGGTGCTCGCCGCCTTCCAGCGCCGGGCGGCCTGGACGCCGGACCTCCGTTCGCCCTACCTGCGCGGCCTGGTCGCGTACGCGCTGGTCGTCGGCCTGTGCGTGGCGATCGCCCTGGCCCCCCTGCTGCAACGGCAGGCCTGGCTGTTCCCGATGCCCGGTACCCGCGACGACTGCGAACTGACGGGCCGGTACCAGGCCCTCCAGGTGAAGGCCGCCCTGGGAGACCTGGCCGGCACCGACGGCGCCGCCCTGGCGTACGCGCAGCAGACCCAGGCCCGCAAGGCCGTCGCCGAGTGCCTGGCCGCCACGACCACCCTGTGGCTGCCGCTGTACGGGCTGGCCGTGGCCCTGCTGGTGGGAACGGCCGCCTGGTTCCGCGACCGGGCACGGACCCGCGGCCAGGCGCTCCGCTAGGCGCTCCGCTGGAAGTACCGCGACATGTCGTCTGCCGACTGCCGCGCCGTTGTGGCTGGTCGCGCAGTTCCCCGCGCCCCTTCGGGTCGCTGCCCCCGCACCACCCGGTGTGCGCAGGCCGCCGTCAGGAGTTCGCCGAGCAGGTCGGGGTCGTCGATCTCCAGGCCGAGGAGGGACTCGATGCGCTCCAGGCGCTGGTAGAGGGACTGGCGGCCGATGTGCAGGAGGGCGGCCGTGCGGGTCGGGGAGCAGCCGTGCCGCAGGTGCACCTCCAGGGTGCGGACCAGGTCGCTGGCGTGGGCCGCCTCCCAGGCCAGCAGCGGGCCGAGGGTGTGCTGGACGAGGGCGGCGAGGCGGTCGCGGTTGGCGGCGACCCCGCCCCGGGTCAGCTCCCGCTCCAGGGCGAGGGCGCGGGCCGAGGTCACCGACGGGCCCTCGGGCAGCGCCGGTTCGGCGGGCGGCACGGTGAGCGCGAGTTCCAGGGTGGTCCGGGCCGCCCGCAGCGTCTCGCTCCAGTGCAGCCAGCCGCCGGGGCCGACCGCGTGTCCGACGGCGACCGTGGCCCCCGGCTCGGCGGCACCCCGGAACGCCTCCTGCACGGCCCGCACCGGGTCGCCGGCGACCGCGGCCGGCACCGCGAGCAGCGCCAGCACGTCCCCCGGGAACGCGGCCCGCAGCGCCCCGGCCCCGCCCAGTACCCGGGCCGCCCGGTCCACCGCGCCCACGCCCCGGCTGCCGTGCAGCGAGACACCGAGGAGCCGGGCGCCGGGGCCGGGATGGAACCCGGCGAGCGCGGCCCGGGCCTCCACCTCGGGCTGGTTGAGGGCCTGCCCGTCGGCCAGGTCGGCGAGGAGCGCCGCCGCGTGGTCGTCGCCCCAGGGCCGGACGACCGTACGGCGGCCGGACAGGCCCCGGGCCACGATCGCCCGGTTGGCGGCCTCGGCGATCCGGACGAAGGGCACCACCCGGTGCAGGGCGAGCAGCGGCAGGTCGAGGCGGCAGGCCTCGTCGGTCACCTCGGGCGGCATGCTGGGCAGCGCCCGCCCGACCTCCACCGCGAGCCCGGCCGCACCGCGCGCCGCCAGCTCCCGCACGTACCGGCGGCGGACCTCGTCGCCGGCGTCGGTCAGCCCGAAGCCGTTGGTGAGGAGCAGTTCGCCGCCGTCGAGGAAGTTGGCGCCCTCGTAGACCTCGCTGGAGTGCACCCAGCGCACGGGGCGGTCGAGGGCGCCCTCCCCGGCGAGCAGTTCGGGGCGGGCCGCCCGCACGGGGTCGAGAGCCAGGACTTCGCGGAGGGTGAGTGCGGGCACGGTGACCTCCAGGGGACGGGCACGGCCGCTGACATTTCGTCCGGCCGGGGGTTGCCCGGAGGGTACTTTCCGCACGTTGCCCTCGTGTTTCGGCCACGGGAGAGTGACGTCATGGATCAACCGCAAGCCCGTTCCTGGCTCGCCACCGCCGTCGCCGAGGCCCGCGCCGGGCTCGCCGAGGGGGGCATCCCGATCGGCGCCGCCCTCTACGGTGCCGACGGCGCCCTGCTCGGCCGCGGCCACAACCGGCGCGTCCAGGACGACGACCCCTCCATGCACGCGGAGACGGCCGCCTTCCGCGCGGCCGGCCGCCAGCGCACCTACCGCGGCACCACCATGGTGACCACCCTGTCACCGTGCTGGTACTGCTCCGGCCTGGTCCGCCAGTTCGGCATCTCCCGCGTCGTGATCGGCGAGGCGGCCACCTTCCACGGCGGCCACGACTGGCTCGCCGAACACGGTGTGGAGATCGTCCTGCTGGACGACGAGGAGTGCGTCGCCATGATGCGCGACTTCATCAACGACAACCCGGCTCTGTGGAATGAGGACATCGGTGAATGAGCTCCGGCCCCGCATCCCCACCATCGATCTGCGTCCCTGGCTGGACGGTGACCCGACGGCCCGCGAGGACATCGCCCGGACCGTCGACTCCGCCCTGCAGACCGCCGGCTTCCTGCTCGTCACCGGGCACGGGGTCGACCCGGAGCTCCGCAACGGGGTCCGGGAGGCCGCGCGCCGGTTCTTCGCGCTGTCCGACGAGGTGAAGCGGGCGTACGAGGTGAAGGTCGGCGGGCGCGGCTGGCTGGGGCCCGGCGCCGAGGCCAACGGGTACTCGGAGGGCACCGAGACGCCGCCCGACCTGAAGGAGTCGCTGACCTTCGCGACCCACGAGCCGTTCGAGGACCCGGTGGTCAACGCCGAGTGGTACGCGCCCAACGTGTGGCCGGCCCAGGTGCCGGAGCTGCGGACGCTCTGCGAGGAGTACCTGGACCGGATGGGCGAGCTGGAGAAGGAACTGCTGTCCCTCCTCGGGTACGCGCTCGGCCTCGAACAGGACTTCTTCTCCCGGCACATGGACCATCCGACGTACGGCTTCAACATCAACTGGTACCCGGGGACCGAGGTGCTCGGCGAGCCCGCGCCGGGGCAGTTCCGGATCGGGCCGCACACCGACTTCGGGACGGTGACCATCCTGGACCGGCAGGCCGGCAAGGGCGGGCTGCAGGTGTACACGGACGAGGGCGGCTGGGAGGACGCGCCCTTCGATCCCGAGGCCTTCACCATCAACATCGGTGACCTGATGGCCCGTTGGACGGGCGACCGGTGGCGGTCGGGTCGGCACCGGGTGCTGCCGCCGCCCACGGACGCGCCCGCCGAGGAGCTGATGTCGCTCGTCTACTTCGGCGAGTGCACCCCGGGCACCACCGTGGAGTCCGTCCCGGCGCCGGTCGGCAGGGTGGCGTACCCGCCGGTCGACTCGCACGTCTACCTCCGGGGGAAGCTGGACTCCATCACCGTCGGCTGATCTCACAGAGTCAGGATTCGTGACCCAACAGTCATCACGCGATCTGGCCCGAAGCAACTCCCCCTTCCTACACTCGTGTTGAGGGGGGACTGTCTTGCACAGACGGCTGCACGGGCGCGGGGCGCTGTTCGACGTCGAGCCGGCCGGGCTCGTGCCGAGGATCGTCGGGTTACGGCCGTACCAGCATCGTGCCCTCCCCCTCGAACACCCCGGTGAGCTGCCGTTCGTCGTGCTGACCGGGGCCCGGGGGCTCGGCAAGAGTGCGGTGCTCGCCGAGTTGCGGGACGCCTACAAGGGGCACACGCCGGTCGCGCTCGTCGACTGCACGGACGAGCAGTTCGCGGCCCCGCCGCCGGAGCGGCCCGCCGCCTCCTGGTCGCCGGTCGCGCAGGCGCTGCTGGTCGTCGCCGAGCAGCTCGCCGAACCGGTCACCGGGGCCGGGCGGATCACCTTCCCGCGACTGATGTCGGGCCTGGTCGCGGTGGCCGCCGGCGGCTGGGGCGACGCGGACTCGGAGCGGATCCGGCGCGAGGTGGAGCGGATCCTGCTGCTGAACGAGAGCGGCTCGTGGATCAGCGGGTTCGCGGGGCGGTGGGCCGGGAAGGTGGCGGCGAAGGTGGTCGCCGCCGCGACCGGGACCGGGCCGCTGGTCTCCGGCGCCATCGAGGCCACCCTGGAGTCGGTCGCCGAGGGCTTCGCCAGCCGCCGCCACCAGAAGGCGTCGGTCTGGTACCGGACCTACCCCAACGCGGGCGGGAACGCCCAGCGCGGCCTGATCCTGCTCTCCGGGCACTTCCGCGCGGGCGGCACCTCCCGCGAGCACGCCGAGCGGTACCTGGTCCGGGCCCTGCTCGCCGACCTGACCGAGGCGTACGCGGGGGTCCTGCCGCGGATGCAGCGGCTCGGGCGGCCGCTGGTGCTGGTCGACAACGTGCAGGCCGGGCCGGGGTCCGGCCTGGTGGAGGCGGTGCTCAGGGACCGCGCCGGGGGCATCGCCGACCAGGTGGCCTTCGTCGCCGGACTGCGCGGCGACGGCCGGGCGCTGCTGCGCGGCGGGATACGGCGGGAGCTGGCCGGGGTCGCCCGGCGCAGCGAGTGGACGCCGGACCCGGCCGTACCCTCCTCGCGGGCGCTGCTGGTCGCGCTCCCGCCGCTCGCCCCCGACGACACCCTGCACCTGGTCGCCGCCCCGGCCGCGCCCCAGCTCCCGCACGCCGTGCACCGGCTGACCGGCGGCAACCCGCTGGGCATCGCCCTGCTCGCCGAGGCCGCGGCACAGAACCCGGGGCGGACGGGATCGCTGGGCGCCCTGCTGACCGCCGCCGTACGGCCGGTCGAGGACGGCCCCGCCGCCCCGGCCTACCTCCAGCTCCTCGACCGGCTGGTGCCCGCCGACCGCCTCGACGAGCTGACCGTCCTCGCCGCCGCCCACGACCACGACTCGGCGTGCGCGCTGGCCACCGCGCTGCTCCCGGACGACTTCGGCCCGGCCGACGTACGCGCCCTGCAGAACCGGCTCGCCCGGGAGGGGCTGCCCGCCGTGCCCGGCCAGTTCGTCGGGGACCCCTTCGTACGGACCCTGCTGCTGCTCCGGCTGCACCTGCGGGACGCCGACCACAGCGGCTGGCGCACCGCCCACGAGACGATGGTCGCGTACTACACCGAGGACCGGCCGGACGGGCGGGCCCGCTTCCGGCTGCACCACCAGCTCGCCCTGGGACAGGCCGGACCAGCGGTCGCCCACCTGCGCGACGGCTTCCCGGTCCTGGACACCCGCGACTGGCTGCACACCCTGCGGTTCATCGCCGCCGCGCCCTACTTCCACGCCCATGACGCCGAGGGCCGCGACTTCACCGGCCAGGGCGACCGGCGGGCGGCGGTGGCGCTCGGCCGCACGGACGCGCAGCAGCGCGTACCGGACGGCGTGGACGCCGTACTGCACCTGCGGATACGGCGGTTGCTGCACGCGGTGTGGCTGCTGACCGATCCGCTGGTGCTGCCCGACCCGAAGGTGGGCGACCGGCTGCGCTTCGAGCTGGAGCAGCTGTCCAACCTGCGGCCGGCCGGCAACGCGCTGCTGTGGCGGGCCTCCCGGGACTGGCCGGCGGCCGCGCTGGCGGGACGCCCGCCGGCGGCGGACGGGGAGGACGGGGAGGACGACGACGGTGACGACGAGCGGAGCGGGGTGGCGTGATGGCGGCGGGGCGGGGCGTGGGCACGTGGTTGCGTGAGGGCGTCTGGGAGATTCCGCTGCGCCGCTATCTCGCCCTGCTGGTCACGGCCGCGGTGCTGGCCGGTCTGGTCGTCGGGGTACGCGTGGTCCTCCACGACGACCGGTCCTGCGCGCCGGGGGTGGCCCGGCCCGAGGGCAGCGACGAGTGCGTGGGCGTGGCGACGACCGCGTTCGACTTCGGGCATCCGCAGCTGCGGGACACCGTCGAGGCGATCGCCCGCGAGAACGCCCGCCTGAAGCCCGGGAGTTATGTCACGGTCGCGGTGATGCTGCCGTACACCGCGACGGCGGCGGCGAGCCTCGCCGACATCCAGCACGAGCTCCAGGGCGCCTACCTGGCCCAGTACCAGGCCAACCACGACTCCAACGGCCAGTCCCCGGTGATCCGGCTGGTGCTGGCCAACCCCGGTGCGACCAGCCAGTACTGGCAGCGGATGGTCACGCAGCTGGCCGGCATGACCGGCGGCACGGACCGGCTGCGGGCGGTCGCCGGGGTCGGGCAGAGCACCGACAACAACAAGAAGGCCGTCAAGGAGCTGACCCGGCTGGGCATTCCGGTGGTGGGGTCGTCGATCACCGCCGACGACCTCGCCAACGGGCAGGGCGGCAAGGACCCCTACCCCGGCCTGGCCCGGGTCTCCCCCACCAACACCGACGAGGCGCGCGCCCTGGCCTCCTTCGCGAAGGTGACCGCGGGCCGGGCGCTGCTCGTCTACGACAAGCCGGGCGACCCGTACACGCGGACGCTCCAGACCTCGTTCGCGGCGCTGATCAAGGGCTCGCCGTACGAGCCGCAGCCGTTCACGCCGCCGGCCGACCGCACCCAGGAGGGGACGACCGCGAACACCTTCCGGCAGATCACCAACCTGGTCTGCGACACCTCGCGGACGACGGACACGATCCTCTTCGCCGGCCGCCACACCCAGCTGCGGCAGTTCATCAACGCGCTGGGCGGACGGGGCTGCCAGGACCGCAGGTTCACCGTGCTGACCGGGGACGAGGGGTCGTACCTGACCGGCGAGAAGAAGCTGGACCCCGGCGCCCTGCGGCACAACCTCGCCGTCCGCTACACCGCCCTCGCCCATCCGGACGCGTGGGGCGGGGGCAGCCCGAAGACGGGCGGTTCGGCGGCGGACATGGCGACGCTGACCGGGCTGCTGACGAGCGCAGAGAAGGCGCCGGTGGGGCCGATCGGGCCGGTCGCCCTGGACGACGGGCAGCTGATCATCGCCTACGACGCGATGCGGCTCGCGGTGCACGGGATCCGGGAGGCGGTACCGGAGGGGAAGCGGGTGCCGACACTGGCCGACGTGGGCTTGCAGTGGCCGCAGGTGAAGGGGTCGCTGCGGGTGGACGGGGCGAGCGGATGGATCTGCCTCGACGCCCACGGGAATCCGTACGACAAGGCGGTGCCGATGGTGGAGCTGCGGGCGGAGGGCGGGTCACGTTTCGTGACCATTGCGTGGCCTGAGGGGAAGCCGCCCAGTCGGGAGTGTCTGCCGCCTTCGTAGGCGGGTGCGGGTGCGTGGGGGCTGGTCGCGCCCACGCGGCGGAGCCGCATATCGATACAGCCCCGCGCCCCTTTCGGGGCGCCTCAGCCGAGGCGCCTCAAGAGTTCAGGGAGTCGATCAGACGCTCGAATCTGGCGCGCCAGCCCGGTTCCGTCTCGCCTTCGCCCTTGAACTCGTGGGTGAAGCGCAGGGTGCTGCCCGTGTCGCCGTCGCGCTCCAGGTGGAAGCGGATCCTGCCGCCGCCCTCCACCGTGTACTCCGCGATCCGGTCGACGTCCCAGGCGGTCACCGTGCCCGTGCCCAGGTCACCGAGGGTGACCGTGCCGCCCAGTCTCGGTTGCAGGACGTCGGCCGGGGTGAACCAGGCGGCCAGGCCCTCCGGGGTGGAGAGGCTCGGCCAGACCTGGTCCGTCGGCCTCGGCAGTCGTACCAGGAAGTGGAGGATGTGCGTTCTCCCGTGGGTCTGACTGGTGCCCTGTTCTATGGAACCGGTCATGACACCAGCCTGACCCCGGCCTCCGGGATCCGCACCCCTACGGGCGCTTGTCTGCGGGCGGCTCGGCGGTGGTCCGGTCGCCGGTCAGGCGGTAGGCGTGGTTGTGGACCGAGCGCGCGTAGGCGTCGAAGAGGGCGGCGAAGGCGTCGTGGTCTCCGGCGCGGATGCGTCTTCGCAGATGTGTGGCCACGTCCTCCCACCTGTCCGTACGACGAAGGCCGGTTCCCGTGACCTGGGTCACGGGAACCGGCCTTGTCGGTGCGGGAGTTACACGCCCGCGTAGGAGTGCTTGCCGGTGACGAAGATGTTGACGCCGTAGTAGTTGAAGAGCCAGCAGCCGAAGGCGATCATCGCCAGGTAGGCGGCCTTGCGGCCCTTCCAGCCGGCGGTGGCACGGGCGTGCAGGTAGCAGGCGTAGGCGACCCAGGTGATGAAGGACCAGGTCTCCTTGGGATCCCAGTTCCAGTAGCGGCCCCAGGCGCTGCCCGCCCAGATCGCGCCCGCGATGATCGTGAAGGTCCACAGGGGGAAGACGGCCGCGTTCACGCGGTAGGCGAACTTGTCGAGGGACGCCGAGGCGGGCAGGCGTTCCAGGACCGAGGTGGCGAAGCTGCCGGGCTTGCCGCCGTTCTCCAGCTTGCTCTCGTAGGCGTCCTTGAAGAGGTACAGGATCGTGGCCACCGCGCCGACGTAGAAGACCGCGCCGCAGAAGATCGCCGTCGAGACGTGGATGTACAGCCAGTACGAGTGCAGGGCCGGGACCAGCGGCTCGCTCGCCGTGTAGAGGACGGTGACCGCGAGGCCGAGGTCGAGCAGGACCGTGGTGATCAGGAAGAGGCCGAGCCAGCGGACGTTCTTCTTCAGGGCGAGGAGGGTCAGGTAGACGGCGACCGCGACCGTGGAGAACGTGATGTTGAACTCGTACATGTTGCCCCACGGCGCCCGCTGCACGGAGGCCGCGCGGGTGACCACGCCCGCCAGCTCCACGAGGAAGGCGAGGACCGTGAGGGAGATCGCGATCCGGCCGTAGAGGTCGCCCTGCTCGTCGCCGCCGTGGGCGCCGGGCCCGTCCGGCACGTCCCGCGAGCCCGCCGCGGAGCGGACCACGACCTGCGGGCGCTCCAGTACGGCGGTGCCGCCGGCCTTCTTGACCGTGACGGCGGGCGCCTTCTTCGTCTCCGCCTTGGTGGTGAGCGCGTTGGCGGTGCGCGCCACCCGGCTGCGGCTGCCGAGCAGCCACTCGAAGATGTAGGCGAAGAAGGCCAGCGTGTAGACGGCCATCGAGGAGTAGACGAGCGTGTTGCTCATGCTCGCCAGATGCTCGTTGGTCGCGGCGAGGGTCGTTGCGTCGAGCGCGGTTGCGGCGGCGGAAGTCATCGCTTCTCAGCCCCTTCGGCAGGTACGACTTCGGGGTCGGGGGATTCTGCGGGGTCGTCGTCAGTGGTGTCGTCGGGATCGGGAGCCCCCGACGCCTGGTCGTAGAGGATGCCCGCGAGGTCGCCGAGTTCCTCCGGCACCTTCGCGGACTCGCTGCGGCCCAGTCCGGCCATCTCGACCACCGTGACGCCGTCGGGGCCCGGCACCGCGCGCACCCACACCCGGCGGCGCTGGATGAAGAGCGAGGCGGCGAGGCCGAAGATCGCGGCGAGCGCGCCGCCCAGCGCCCAGCCGCTGCCGGGCTCCTGGACGATCTCGAAGCCGGCCCACTCCTTGACGTCCTTCTCGAACGTCACGGAACCGGCGCCGTTCGGCAGCTGCATGGTCTGGCCGGGCTTCAGGTTGTCCCGGAACTGCGCTCCCTTGGAGTCCTTGAACTCCTTCATGTGGGTCTTGTCGAGCTGGTACACGCTCTGCGGGATGCCCGAGTTGACGCCGAGGTCGCCGTGGTACGGCGTCAGGTTCAGCACCGGGTTGTCCAGCGCCGGGAAGGAGGAGAGGACCGAGGAGCCGCCGGCGTAGGTCGGCAGGAAGAACAGCGAGATGCCGAGCTGCTCGCTGACGCCCTTGGCGTTCTGGTAGCCGTCCATCACCTTCACCACGCCCTGGGAGGTGACGTTGGCGTCGAGCGGGAGCAGCGGGACGGCGTCGTGGTAGACGACCTTGCCCTTGCTGTCGCGGACGGTGATGACCGGCGCGTAGCCGTGGCTGACGAGGTAGACCTTGGCGTCGCCGATGTGCAGCGGCTCGTTCACCTTGATGGTGGTCCGCTTCGACTTGCCGTAGGCCCCCTCGCTGTAGTCGATGTCCGCGGTGAAGGAGACCGCCGTGCCCTTGCTGGGACCGCTGGTCTGGTAGGTGGCGCTGAAGTTCTTCAGGTCGAAGCTGAACGGCACCAGGTCGTCGGTGCTGAACATGGAGCCGGACTTGAAGTCGTCGTACTGGAGGATCGAGTTGGCGAACCCGTCGCCCTCGACGACCAGCTTGGTGCCGTCCGACTTGTACATCTGGCCGGAGGCGAAGGCGATCAGCAGCACGATCAGCGCGATGTGGAAGACCAGGTTGCCGAACTCGCGGACGTAGCCCTTCTCGGCGGCGACCGCGTCCCCCGCGAGGTGCGCGCGGAAGCGCCGCTTCTTCAGCAGCTTCAGCGCCGCCGCACGGACCTCCTCCGGCTCCGCCGTGGTCCGCCAGGTCGTGTACGCCGGGAGCCGGTCCAGCCGCTTCGGGGCGCCCGGCGGGCGGCCGCGCAGCTGGCCCACGAACTGCCAGGCGCGCGGGATGATGCAGCCGACGAGCGAGACGAACAGCAGGATGTAGATCGCCGAGAACCACACCGAGCTGTAGACGTGGAACAGGCCGAGCTTGTCGTAGACCGGCGACAGCGTCTTGTGGGCCTTGCGGAAGTCGTCGACCTTGGAGATGTCGGCGCCGCTCTGCGGGATCAGCGAGCCGGGGATCGCGCCCAGCGACAGCAGCAGGAGCAGCAGCAGCGCGACCCGCATCGAGGTGAGCTGCCGCCAGAACCAGCGGGCCCAGCCGATCACCCCGAGGCCGGGGGCGACCGGCGGCTCGACGGGAGCGGTGGACAGCTGGGAGCCGGCCTCGCCGAGGTCCGGCTCGGTGTTCTCGGTTTCGGTCTTGCTCATCGATCAGATCCCCACAGTGAAGCCGGCGGACCAGGACTGCATGTCCTGCACGAGACGGTCCCAGGCGCCCGTCAGCAGCAGCAGACCGGTCACGATCATCATCGTGCCGCCGACCCGCATCACCCACACGTAATGACGCTTGACCCAGCCGAAGGCGCCTAGCGCCTTGCGGAAGGCGATCGCGGTGAGCACGAAGGGCACACCGAGGCCCAGGCAGTAGGCGACGGTCAGTATGGCACCGCGACCCGCGCTGCCCTGCTGGGCGGAGAGGCTCAGCACGGCGGAGAGCGTCGGGCCGATGCACGGCGTCCATCCGATCCCGAAGAGCGCGCCCAGCAGGGGTGCGCCGACCAGGCCGGCCACCGGCCGCCGGTGGAAGCGGAACTCGCGCTGGGTGAACCAAGGCATCAGGCCCATGAAGAACACGCCCATGGCGATCATCAGGACGCCCAGCACCTTGTTGAGGGCACCGGACTGCTCCTGCAGGTCCTGGCCGAAGTAGCCGAACAGGGCTCCGCTCGACACGAACACGGCGGTGAAGCCGAGCACGAAGAGCGCGGCGCCGGTTGCCATCCGGCCCCGCCGGGCCTCGGCGAGGTCCGTGCCGGCGACCCCGGTGACGTACGAGAGATAGCCGGGTACGAGGGGCAGCACGCATGGGGAGAAGAAGGAGACGAGTCCGCCGAGCAGGGCGATCGGCAGCGCCAGCAGCAGCGCGCCGTTCATGACGGTCGTGTTCGGTCCGTCCGTCGCGCCCGCGAGCGTCAGGAGTGCGCTCACGTCACTTCTCCGCGACCACGGGCTTGAGCATCTTCAGCAGGTTCTCCTCGCTGAGCGCCGCCAGCGAGCGCGCCGCGACGTTCCCCTGCCGGTCGAGTACCAGGGTGGAGGGGATGGCCTGCGGGTTGAGCGTGCCCTTCTTGAAGCGGAGCATCAGCTTGCCCGTCGGGTCGTACAGGCTCGGGTAGTCGATGCCGTTCTGCTTCTCGAAGGCGACCGCGGAACCGGTGCTGGTGTCGCGGGTGTTGATGCCGACGAACTGGACGCCCTTGCCCGCGTACTCCTTGGAGACGGAGGCGAAGTAGGGCGCCTCGGCCCGGCAGGGGCTGCACCAGGAGCCCCAGACGTTGATGACGACGACCTTGCCCTTGTAGTCCGCGACGTTCAGGGTGCTGCCGTCGATGGTCTTCCCGGACAGGTCGGGGGCCGCCGCGCGGTGGCCCTTCGCGACCGTGTCGATGCCGTCCTTGCCGGTGACGAAGTTGGTGTTGCCGCCTCCGCCGGAGGTGCCGCCGTTGCCGCACGCGGACAGGGTCAGGACCGCCGTGGCGGCCATGGCGCCGAGCAGGAGGGCGCGGCTACGGGTACTCATGTGAAAAGTTTCGCATGCCCGTTCTGAGGATCTTGCGCACCCCCCTCGGTCCGGGATTCGCCCCTTTTCAGGCCGCCGCCCCCTGCTTGAGGAAGGTCTTCCAGCCGCCGGCGGGCCGCTGTCCCACGTCCAGCGTGCGCAGCTTCGCCAGGATCTCCGGCTTCTGCACGTCCAGCCAGTCCGCGAACTGCCGGAAGGAGACCATCCGGACGTCGGCGCCCTTCTCCTTCTCCCGGGCGATGTGCGTGAAGGCCTGCTCGACGGCGTCCATGTAGATGCCGCCGTTCCACTGCTCGAAGTGGTTGCCTATGAAGAAGGGCGCCCGGTTCGTCGTGTACGCCCGCTCGAATCCGGCCGTGTACGCCTGGGCCGACTGGGTCCGCCAGCCCGGGTAGTTGTAGGCGGGGGCCTTGGTCGAGTTGACCGACTGGTTGGCGAGCATGTTGTAGTCCATCGAGAGGACCTCGAAGGAGCGGCCCGGGAACGGTATCTGCTGCAGCGGCAGGTCCCAGATGCCCAGCTTCTTCTCCGGCCAGACCTGACGGCCGCCGGGCGAGGAGGCGTCGTAGCGCCAGCCGAGCTCGCGGGCGGTGGGCAGCAGGTTGTTCTGGCCGAGCAGGCAGGGGGTACGGCCGCCGACCAGCTCCTTGTCGTAGTCGAAGGGGAGCGGCGGCAGGTCGGTCCAGCCGGAGTTGGTCCGCCACTCCTTCACGAACGCCTTGGCCTGGTCTATCTCGCTGCGCCACTGCTTGGGCGTCCAGTTCCCGACGGTGCCGTAGCCGCCGCAGAAGTGCCCGTTGAAGTGGGTGCCTATCTCGTGCCCTTCGAGCCAGGCGCGGCGGACGTTGGTGAGGGTCGCCCTGATGTGCTCGTCGGTGAGGTAGCCGATGTCGGAAGCGCCGCGGGGGTTGTTCGGGGGGTCGTAGAGCCGCTTCTTCGACTCGGGGAGCAGGTAGAGCCCCGAGAGGAAGAAGGTCATCGACGCGCCGTGCTCCTTGGCGAGATCCAGGAAGCGCGGGAAGAGGCCGGTGCCGACCTCGCCGGCGCCGTCCCAGGAGAAGATCACGAACTGCGGCGGGGTCTGGCCGGGCTCCAGCGGCTCGGGGGCGGCGGGCTGGTGGGGCTGCTTGCCGGTGCGGGAGGTGGAGCCGTCGCCGAGGGGGCGGGCGTCCGGCGTCTTCGACGGCTTCTTCGAGGGCTGCCTGCCGGAACCGCCGGCGTGGTTCGCACCGTCCGACGGTGTGTGCGTGCCGCAGCCGGCGAGGCCGAGTCCGGCCGCGGCGCCCGCGCCGACGCCGAGTAGTCCCCTTCGGGTGAAGGTCCGCATGGTTCCCCGATTCGTCACGTCCTCTGGTGGTCACCCACTCAGAGGGCGGGACGAACAGGGAGGTTCCGAAAGGAACCGCATATTTTCAGACTAATTTAATGAAACCGTGTTCGGCGGCACGGAGTTCACGCCCCGAAGGCCTTGTCCTTCCCCTTCACCGGCTTGGCGCCGGCGCGCAGATGGGCCGGGACCAGGTCGATGGCGGGCTCGCTGTACCCGACGGAAACGATCCTGTCGCCCTCGTATGTGAAAGTCGTCAGCGAGGCGAGGGTGCACTGCCGCTTGCGCGGGTCGTGCCAGAGCCGGCGCCGCTCGATGTACGACCGCAGGATCCAGATCGGCAGCTGGTGGCTGACCAGCACCGCCTCGTGCCCCCGCGCCAGGTCCCTGGCCGCGTCCAGGGCGCCCTGCATCCGCACCACCTGGTCGACGTACGGCTCGCCCCAGGACGGCCGGAACGGGTTGACGAGGTACTTCCAGTTGGCCGGGTTCTTCAGCGCCCCGTCACCGACCCCGAAGGTCTTGCCCTGGAAGATGTTCTCGGCCTCGATGAGCCGCTCGTCGGTGCCGAGGCCGAGCCCGTGCGCCTTGGCGATCGGGGTCGCGGTCTCCTGCGCGCGCTCCAGCGGGGAGGCGACGACATGGGTGACGTCCCGGCCGGCGAGGTGCTCGGCGACCCGGTCGGCCATCTGCCGGCCGAGCTCGGAGAGGTGGTAGCCGGGGAGTCTGCCGTACAGGACCCCGTCCGGGTTGGCGACCTCGCCGTGCCGCATCACGTGCACGACGGTGATGTCGCCGTTGCTGCCGTTGCCGCCGATGCCGCCGCTGTTCCTGCTGCTGTTGCTGCCGCTGTCGCTCACGCCGTGGCCTCCGCGGCCGCTCGGGCCGCCGCCGGGAGGGCGTCGGCGATCTTCTGGACGGCACGCTCGTCGTGGGCCGTGGAGACGAACCAGGACTCGAAGGACGACGGCGGCAGGTAGACACCGTCGGCGAGGAGGGAGTGGAAGAAGGCGGTGAACCGGAACGACTCCTGGCCCCGCGCGTCCTCGTAGTTCCGCACCGGGCGGTTGGTGAAGAAGACGGAGAACATGTTGGAGGCGGTCTGCACCTGGTGCGCGACGCCCTCCTTGTTCAGTGCGTCACCGACCAGCCCCTGGATCTGCTCCGACACGGCGTTGACCTTGTCGTAGGCCGCGTCGTCGAGCAGCCGCAGCTGGGCGAGACCGGCGGCGGTGGCGACGGGGTTCCCGGAGAGGGTGCCGGCCTGGTAGACGGGGCCGGCCGGGGCGAGGTGCGCCATGACGTCCTCGCGGCCTCCGAAGGCCGCGGCCGGGAAGCCGCCCCCCATCACCTTTCCGAAGGTCATCAGGTCGGGCACCACTCCGTCGATGCCGAACCAGCCGGCCCGGCTGGTCCGGAACCCGGTCATGACCTCGTCGGAGATGTACAGCGCGCCGTTCTCGCGGCAGGCGTTCTTCAGTCCCTGGTTGAACCCGGGCGCGGGCGGCACGACGCCCATGTTGCCCGGCGACGCCTCGGTGATCACGCAGGCGATCTCCCCCGGGTGCCGGTGGAAGGCCTCCTGCACCGCCTCCAGGTCGTTGTACGGCAGCACGATCGTGTCGCCGGCCTGCGCACCGGTGACACCGGGGGTGTCCGGCAGCGCGAAGGTGGCCACGCCGGACCCGGCGGCGGCCAGCAGGCTGTCGACATGCCCGTGGTAACACCCGGCGAACTTGATCACCTTGGTGCGCCGGGTGAACCCGCGGGCGAGCCGGATGGCGCTCATCGTGGCCTCGGTCCCGCTGCTGACCAGCCTGACCTGCTCCAGCGGCTCGATCCGGGCGACCATCTCCTCCGCGAGGGCGACCTCGCCCTCACCGGGCGTACCGAAGGAGGTACCGCGGGAGACGGCCTCCCGGACGGCGGCGATGACCTCGGGGTGGGAGTGCCCGAGGATCATCGGCCCCCAGGAGCACACAAGATCGACGTACTCGCGCCCGTCGGCGTCCGTGAGGTAGGGCCCCTTGCCGGAGACCATGAAACGGGGGGTGCCGCCGACGGCGCGGAAGGCGCGCACCGGGGAGTTCACGCCGCCGGGCGTGACGACGGAGGCGCGGTCGAAGAGCGCCTGTGAGACGGGCGCGTCGTAGGGATAGGGCGTTTCGCTCTGGGCACTCATGACGTGCGACTTCTCCGACTTCTCGGACTCCGGATGCTTGGTGACCTCCTCAGGGTAGGCCGAGGACGGCGGTCCTCTCGCAGCGGAGGACGGCGGTCCCCGCACAGCGCCCGGGGCATCTGCGAGACTGTGACCCGATACACCCAGCTCATCCGGCACGCAGGCGGCCGGAGGCTGTAAAGATCCTGCGGACTGATGTTTCGACGCACGTTTCGGCGGGCGGCCGTGGGGGAGGTCACTGACACGATGATCGGGTTGCGCGGCGGGGGCCACGCGTCCTAGAAAAGCAGTCGGGTGGAGATATGCATCGCGGTGGCGGACTGGGCGAGGGGACCGATGACCTGGGTCCTCGGCGTGCCCAACGGGGAAAGCACCGGCGCGACGCGGAGGAATCAGCCGAAGCAGCACGTCACGAACAAGGCGTACCGAGTGAGTCGGAGCGGCGCGACCGACGTATCGATCAGCGGGACCGCGATCAGAGGGATCGGGACCAGCGGAGCGAGCGGCGGATCGACCGTCTGCAGACCGGGAGCAGGAATGGTGGTCGGGTGGGGGTGACGTACAAATACTTCGGCGCACCGGACGGCGCGACCGCGGCCCGGGTCCCGATCTCGATGCGCCCGGAGGAACTCGGCGGCGACGAGCTCGGCATGAACGGCATGTTCACCAAGATCAAGCCGGAGACGATGGCCGCGATGGTGCTGACGGGCATCGAAGGCGTGCCTCTGCACAAGGTGCCGCCGCTGGAGCTGGTGGTACTGCACCCCGACTACGCGGTGGTCAAGCTCCCCATGACGGTGGTCGACCCCCTGCGCGGCATCGGCGAGGAAGCGGTCGGCGCGGCGGCCTTCATCTGGTCGACGGTCCCGGACCGGGGCGGCCCGAGGGACGCGTTCAACGTGTACCAGCTGCTGCACGAGTGGCAGGACTTCTCGCACCGGCTGCATGAGGCGGGGCATCAGCCGTACTGCCTGGTGTGGCCCTGAGCCGGGGTTTCCTGCGGGGCGGGCGGGGTCTTCGGGCCTCGCCCTTTTTGGTGCCGGGGAGGGGTCGTCAGGCGGCCAGGGCACATTGAGGGCACATTGGTTTTGCTGGGGGTGCTGATGTGCCCTGGGCGGCGGGCGGGCCGCCGTCGTCTTCCGCTTCCGCCTCGGCTCCCGTTTCCGTTTCCGTGAAGGCGTCGTCGATCGCCTTGCGGGTGCGGGTCTCGCTGGACGGCAGCAGGTGCGTGTACGTCCGCAGCGTGAAGCCCGGGTCCGAGTGGCCGAGGTACTCCGAGAGCGCCTTGATGCTCTCCCCCGCGTCCAGGAGTACGGAGGCGTAAGCATGCCGGAGGGCGTGCATGCCGTCTTCCGGGGCCGCCTGGAGGTAGCGCGCGCCCCGCTCGCGGGGAGGAATCACGCCGGCGGCGGCCAGGGCACGCTTGCAGTCGCCCATGTTGAAGACGCTGCGGTTGTAGGCCCGCCCCTTCTGGTCGACGAAGAGGAGGCGGAAGGTCTTCGGCTCACCGTCCGGCTTGGCCCAGGGCAGGGCAACCTCGACCGGCGGGAACTCCTTCATGTGCGCCTTGAGGGCGGCGGCGAGCTGCGCGGGTAGGGGCACCGAGCGAATCTTGTTGCCCTTGGGTAGCGCGAAGACGGGCTTCGCGCCGACGAGCCTCACCTGGCGGTTGACGTGGATCCAGCCGCCCTTGAAGTCGATGTCCTCGACGGCGAAGCCGAACACCTCGCCCTGGCGCAGGCCGCAGCCGAAGGCGAGCTTGCCGCCGGCCTGGAAGCGCTTCGGCAGCCCGGCGATGACGGCGCGGACGCGCTCCAACGACCAAGGGATGACCTTCTTCTTGGTCGCCGTCGGCAGCTTGACCGACTTCGCCTTGCAGGGATTCTTCGGCAGCAACCCGTCCTCCACGGCCGCGCCGAGGATGCTGGAGAGGATGTCGAAGATGCCCTCGATCGTGGACACTTCGAGGCCGCTGTCCTGGAGGGTCCGAATCCACCCCTGGATGATCGAAGGCTGGTTGAGAGACCGCAGTTCGCGTCGGCCGAGGTGCTCGACGATGTGGTTGCGGACGGTCGCCTCGTAGCGGAGGGCGGTCGTCGGGCCGACGGAGTTCGCCGCGAGCCACTTCTGCGCGTAGGCGTCGAGCGTCTGCTTCGTCTCGGCGGGTACGACGTAGGAGCCGCGCCGGAGTTCGACGTCCACCTCGGCGGCGCGGTTGTCCGCCTGCGCCTTCGTGTCGAAATTCTCCTTGCGCTGGTGGCCGTTCAAGTCCCGATAACGGACCTGCCAGCGCTTGCCGATGCTGTGGTCGGCCGTGGGGGCCATCCGCTTCGTACGGCTCTTGTGCTCCCCGCACTCGGTCTCGGTGGGCTTGGGGTGGGACTTGTGCCAGCGGTCGTACACGTCAGCCAAGAAGGGCCTCCTGGATGGGGTTAGGAGACTGGGCGGTGGCGTAGGGCGCGGCGGTGCGCGTCAGCCACGGGAGCAGCAGGGCTGAGGGCGGGGCGGCGAACTGGTGCTGGGGCAGGCTGCGCACGAGGCGTGGGTACCCGATGGCGCAGGCGGTGTGGAGGCCGGCGCGGCCTATTTCGACAGGTCGGTTGGGCATGACCAATAGCTGTAACTTACAGTCGGCCGCCATGGCAAGAGTTAGTTCTTAAACTCTCCAAAAGTCGCCCGGAGGCGAAGTGGTGTTCGTCTCGTCGAATTCCGGCACATCACGAGCCATTTCGGAGGAGGGGTTGTGCTACCTTCCCTCCGCGTCAAAGAAGTGGGCGATTTAAGCAGCTATCGGACGCGATGCCCGCTGGACTGGCGGCATCACTTCTCCACGCTGGGCGCCACCCCTGAGCTGCCGAGGTACCGGATTCCGGCACCTCGGCCGGTTGTTTCGCCGCAGAATATTTCGGCTTCCGCGGGAGCGATTTCGGCAACCGGCGATCCGCCCTTACTGTTTGGTCTTCCCCGGCAACGCCGAGGGAAGTAGCCGGGAGTTTCAGAATTCACTCTGGAAGTTTCCCAGGTGGTGTGGCTGTGTTGCCCGCCCTGCCATCCAAAACCCTGATTCCGATATGGAGACCTCATTGCCGAACCACTCCCCGCGCCTTGCCGACGCCGAGCGTGACCAGCTCGCCACTCCCGCCGACGTGGCCGCTTACCTCGGGGTACCGGTGAAGACCCTCTACCAGTGGAAGTACCGGGGCACCGGCCCCAACGTCCACAAGGTCGGCCGTCACCTGCGCTACCGCTGGCGGGAGGTGGACGCGTGGCTGGACGCCCACACGTCGTACGACCTCACGGCCTGACCCCGCGTCTGGCGCGGACAACGAAGCGGCCCCCGGCGCGCCAACGCCGAGGGCCCAAGACTTCCCAACTGATCGCCTATCCCTGAACGAATGAGCTGGTGAGGGGCGGGACCTTGCCCGTCCTGCCTCTCACCGGAGAGGAACGCCTATGGAGGACCCTACGTCCCCCAGCTCCACGAACACCTCCCCGACCGGCTGGCCCACTCCCGCCGTCCCCGGCGAGGGCGTCCCCTGGCGGCGCAGGGATCAGGCGGACACACGGTCCCCGGCGTCGGGGACCGTCGAGCACTCGGCGGATGTGGAAGCACACGGGGACCGTCCCCAGCCGTCTGCAGATGCTGCCGTTGGAGACCGTCCCCGCGACGTGCCCACTGCTCGGTCCCCGCACGTCCCGGTCCCCGTATCGACATCCGGCGCAAACCCACAGGTCAACGGCGCCAAGATGGGGACCGGTCCCCAAGAGGCTGCAGTTGCACCAGGGGACCGCAATGGGGACCGTGATCACGGTCCCCGCCAGTCGCTGGGGACTGACAACCCCGTAGCGGGAAGCGCCCAGCAGAAGGGGACCGGTCCCGTCGACGCACGGGGACCGGATCACGGGACTGGCTCCCGGCCTCCTCGGGGACCGGCAGACCCTGAGGAAAGGAGTTCCGGTGAGGGTGTAGAACTGCTGGATGAGTTGCGGGCGGCGATCGGCAAGTACGTCGTGCTGCCCAGTGACGAGGCGCTGACAGCGGTCACCCTGTGGGTGGCGGCCACGCACATCCAGACCGTTCTGCAGCACGCGCCGCGTCTGGCGGTCGTAGGCCCGACCAAGGGCTGCGGCAAGTCCCGGGTTCTGGACGTGCTCCACGAGACCGTGCACCAGCCGATCATGACGGTGAACATGTCCACGGCGGTGCTCTTCCGCATCATCGGCAAGAACCCGCGCACGATCCTGGTGGACGAAGCCGACACCATCTTCAGCAAGGCCGGTGACAACGAGGACCTTCGCGGCCTGCTGAACGCCGGACACCAGCGCAACCGGCCCGCCTGGCGCATCTCCGGCCCGGAGCACAAGCCGACCCCGTATCCGACCTTCGCCATGGCCGCACTGGCCTCGATCGGCGACCTGCCCGACACGATCACAGACCGGGCGGTCGTGCTCCGCATGCAAAAGCGCAAGCCGGGCGAGAAGGTGACCCCGTTCCGCTCGCGCTACGCCTCACCGGAGCTGAACTCGGTGCGGGACAAGCTGGCCGCCTGGCTGGGCCCGCTGCGCGGCACGGCTGGTCGCATGGCGCCGACCATGCCGGTGGAGGACCGGGCGGCAGACACCTGGGAACCGCTGGTCATCATCGCCGACCTGGCCGGCGGCCACTGGCCCGCCAGCGCCCGTGCGGCCTGTGTCGCGATGACCCGGTTCGAGGCCGTCCAGGACGAGCAAACCAACCTTAAGACAAGGTTGCTGCGCGACATCCACCGCGTCTTCGAGGCACACGGCAACCCCGAAGTCCTGTCCTCCCTGGATCTGGTCACCGCCCTGCTCCAGGACCCCGACGCCCCCTGGGCAGAGCACGGCGCCAACGGGCTCAACGCCTATCACCTGGGCAGAATGCTGCGGGACTTCGGCATCCGTCCGGCCAATTACCGGTTCGACAAGGGCAGGCAGGCCAAGGGGTACGCCCGTAACCGGTTCCTCGACAGCTGGGCCCGGCACTGCCCCGACCTCACCGAGACGGCGCCCGCCCCTGCGCACGACGACACGCCCGCGCACCCGCCAGCCCAGGGCAAGCCGCCCGCCGCCCCGTCGGGTCAGCTGCCCATCGGCCCGCCCGGCGGACCCGCCGGCTCCAAACGCGCCCGCTGACCCGCCTCCCGCTGGGTCCGTATCACTGCGTCGCATCCGTCCCCGCGCAGGTCAGCGCGGGGACGGATGTGCTTGTCGGGACGGACTTCTCCGTACCTGCCCGAGTGTCCGTACCTGTGCTGACCAGGCGTGGGACGGATGCGACGCACGTGACACATCTCCCGCCCCTCAGCCCCGGAGCACCGCCATGCACGAACAGCACCACGAACTGCCCACAGCTCAGGAGCAGATGCACACCACCTCAGCCCCAGACAGCGCAGCAAGTTGTCGGGTAAGGAGTCCTTACCCGGCCTCCGCCCCTGGGGTGGCTGAGGCATCCGGCGCCGAGGGGGCGCCGGGGTCGGTCGGCCCGGGGGTGCCGACCGATACGGGAGCCACCAGACCGTCGCCGCACGCCGCGCAGACGCCGACGCCGCAGCGCCGTCTGCGTCAGCCGCGCCTGCGTGAGCGCCGCGTCCATCCCCGTTACAGCGACAGCGAGTTCACCGACCTCGCCCACGCCGCCGCGCGCAGCCGTATGCAGATCGGCGGCTACGTCGCCGAGGCGTCGCTCGCCGCGGCCCGCGCCGAGGACCCCACCGCCGCGATCGCCGACTACCGCGCCATGGTGAAGGCGCTGATGGCCGCCAACCGGCAGCTCGCCTGGCTCGGCAACAACCTCAACCAGCTCACCTGGCACCTCAACAAGGACGGCGCCTGGCCCGAGCCGGACGTCGTCCAGCGGCTCCTGGCCCGCATCGAAGCATCGATCGCCGACGTGGACACTGCCGTCGCCCAGGTCACCGAGGGAAGGCAGGGCCGGTGATACCGAAGATCATCACCGGCAAGGCAGCACCCGCCGCCTGATCGCCTACCTCTTCGGCAAGGGCGACGCCAACGAGCACGTCGACCCGCACCTGGTCGCGTCCTGGAACGACTTCGCCCCCGACCCCGGCCGCAGCCCACACCGCGATCCGAAGGAGGTGGAGAAGCAGCTCTACACGCAGCTCGACCAGCCGGTGGCCATGCTCGGCCGCCGGGCTCCCCAGACCACGGTCTGGCACTGCCCGGTCCGCGCCGCCCCCGAGGACCCGATCCTGTCCGACGCCCAGTGGGCAGAGATCGCCCGCCGGATCGTGGCCTCCGCCAGCATCGCCCCCGCCGGGGACGCCGAAGCCTGCCGTTGGGTAGCCGTACGGCACGCTGACGACCACATCCACATCGCCGCCACCCTCGTCCGCCAGGACGGCCGACGCCCCAAACGGGACTTCGACATCCGGGCCGTCCAGCGCGAGGCCCGCCAGATCGAAGTCGACTACGGGCTGAGGCAGTTGAAGCCGGGCGACGGCACCGCCGCCAAGCGCCCCACCAGCAAGGAGCACTTCAAGGCCAAACGCCTGGGCCAGAACGCCACCTCTCGCGAGATCCTGCGCCGGCGCACCCGCCGCGCAATGGCCGCCGCCTCTACGGAGACCGAGTTCTTCGTCCTACTGGAAGCGTCCGGCGTGGTGGTGCGGCCGAAGACAGAGCCGTCCGGAGACGTGTCCGGCTACAGCGTCAGCCTGCCCGGCGACGTCAACAAGCAGGGCGAACCCATCTGGTACGCCGGCTCCACCCTCTCCGGCGACCTCTCCCTGCCCCAGGTCCGCAAACGCCTCGCCACGACCGCTCCTGAACCGGTCTCCGTCCGACCGGGCAACCCGTGGCACCAGGCCACCGCCGCCACCGAACGCGTCGTCCATCACCTCACTCGCAGCGACGACAGCGTGGCCCAGGGCCAGCTGGCCGCGCTCGGCGGAGCCCTCGACCTGCTGCCCGTCACAGCCCCGGCAGCAGCACGGGCCGAGCTGGAACGGGCCGCCATGGCGTTCGAGCGGGCGACTCGCTCCCGCGTCGCCGCCGACCACTCCAGCACACGCGCCCTGCGGCGCAGTGTCCAGATGATCTGGAACGGCCCCTCGCGACACGGCGACGGTGCCGGACTGGCGATGCTGATCGACGTGGCGCTGACCGCGGTCGCCTACGCCGTGCACTGGCACCGAACCCGGCAACACGTCCAGCAGGAGGCCGCAGCCGAAGAGGCGCTGGTCCACCTACAGGCAGCGCACGCGCAGATCACCGAACCGGTTCTGGCCCATTTTGCCGCCCGAGCACCGGGGGCTCAGATCCAGCGCCGCTACGCCTACCACCTGCAGCAGGTGGCCCCCAAGCACGCCGAACGCATCATCACCGACCGAGCCTGGGATGCTCTGGCCACCGTGCTCGCCGAGGCAGAGTCCGCAGGCCACAACGTGTCCACGCTCATCGACCAGGCGCTCAGCCAACGCACGTTGGTCGACGCCCGCAGTCCCGCTCGCGCCTTGACCTGGCGGATCCGCCGCCTCGGCGAGCGCCACCCACCTGGCCCCCGAGCCCAGAAAGCCAACGCCCACCACACCACGCAACGCCCGACCACGCCCCCATCCGTTCCGGAGGCCAAGGGGCAACGGCGCTGATCACGTCGCCACGGACACCGCAGGGGCGAGGAGCTCCAACGCCTCCTCCCAGCGGTATCGATCCGCGCCACCGCCGGCCTTGGGCCGATGCGGTTCGTACGAGCCGATCAAAACGTCCATCTCGCGTAGGCGCTGCAGGCTCCGGCGGTATGCGGGGTGGGCGGCCTGGGCCGAGTTCAGATACGGCAGGACAGCGGTCGGGATGCCCATCCCGTATGCCTCGCACAGGATGCCCAAGGCGAGGGTGTCGGAGATGCCGGCGGCCCACTTGTTGACCGTGTTGAAGGTGGCCGGCGCCACCGCGATCGCGTCGGCGGGCGGCAGCGGTCGTGACTCACCGGGTGTGCGCCAGGCCGAGCGGATCGGATATCCGGTCTGGGCCTCGATCGCCTCAATGTCGAGGAAGCCCAGCCCCTGCGGGGTGGCGACGACCCCGACGTCCCAGTTCCGTTCCTGCGCGGCGGTGATCAGCTTGCCGACGTCACCGGCGATGCCGCACGCGCAGACGATGACGTGCAAAAAGGGCTTCTTGTCCGGTTCCTTGGTGGTGGGCTCGGTCACGCGTGGGCTCCAGGATGGTGGGCTTCTCGTTGGGCGGCCAGCTGGTCGGCCAACGCATCGGGCCCGATCTTGCTCAGGGCCCACAGGCTGCTGGATCGACGAGCCCACCGCCAGAGCGGGTCATCCACAGGGGTGTGGAAGGGCAACACGGGAATGCCGTGGGTGTCGAAGGGACCGGCGTCGAGGTAACGCAGACCACCAGTGCCGCACAGATAGTGCGTACTGCCGGTCGCTGCCGCAAGGTCGGCGAGGCGCTCGGAGCGGCCTTGCCGGGTCGGGATCGCGCTGCTGTCCTGCACCTTCCCCGACCAGCCAAGAGCTCTGAGCAGGGCGATCGTCGATGCCCTCGCGAGGTCGGCCACACGGTCCGAGTCGTCGAGCGCGTCCAGCACCTCGGACACCGCACCCCAGTAGGCGCTGCGGCCGTAGTACTGGCGGACGAGAAGTTGGACCGTCCGACGCGAGCGACGCGGATCAACGAGCCGCGCCTGGCTGATCAGCGTCGGGCGCCCGTGGGGAAGATGCGTCGGAAGCGTGAGCCACTGCTGTCGGGATGGATCGTCCAGGGCGGCGAGACGGGCGCGGTGCTGGTAGTCGCGCCGAGCGAACTGCACGTCGTCCAGAACGATCCAGCGGTCGGCGGAGAACAGCTTCGCCAGCGTGGACAGCCTGGGAAACAGGTTGGGTTGATGGATCGCGCACAGCCCGCCCGACGCATCGGCGCTGGGCGGCTCAGGTACTGATGAGGCGGCTGTCGAAGCCGGCGCCCAGGAGGCGCTCGTAAGCGTCATACACATCCCCCGGTACGTCCTGCTCGACGGCGAAGCCAAGCTTCGGGTACTCGATCACCCGTTGCAGGTCACCGACGAGCATGTCGACGACGAGCTTCTCGTCGCCGATGGACTTGATGTAGTCGTCCAACTCCAGCGGCTCGGAGGCGCACACGACCTCAGCCTCGGGCCACAACTTGCGGCAGGTCGCATACGAGCGGCGCTCCATGTACGGCTTGGAGATCAGCAGCAGCGACTGCACTTCCACCCCGGCCTCGGCCAGCAGTTCGCGGGAGAAGGTGATGTTCTGGCCGGTGTTTGCGGCCTTCGACTCCACGATGATCGCCTCGTCCGGCACCCCCAGGCTCAGCGCGTGCTCGCGGTAGTGGACGGCCTCGCCGCGCGGGAAGCGAGCGCGGGTGGTGGGGCTGTTGCCGCCGCTGAAGACCACGACCGGGAAAAGGCCAGCGCGATAAAGGTCGACCGCAGTAGTCGCGACCCCAAGGTCGTGGCTGCCCAGGCCGATCGCCGCCGAGCAGGGCCGCAGCTCGTGGCCCATCTGGTGGTAATTCCAGATCAGCGTCGCGTCGTGGAACTGCTCGTCGGTGATCTGGCGCTGCTGGTGCTCCGGCACTGGCACTCCCTGGCTCATCCTTGCTGGCCCTTTCGGATGCCCTCAATACTGCGCAGCTGGTGGCTCAGCCCGTACTGCCGGGCCACCTGTGCCGCCTGATCGAGGACGGACAGCCCATCATTCCGGGTCGCCGCATCCGACAGAAGGATGTGCCCGTACGCGGTGTCCAGCCTCACCCGCTGCATCGGGGAGTCGACCGTGCCGGTGGTGCGCGCGATGTCGATGTAGTGCAGTGCCTGCTTCAGGTCACCGGCACCGCGATGGGCCAGGGCCAGCTTCTGGTGGGCGACCGACCAGTCCTCCGGCTCGCCAAGGTCCTCGAAGGCACGAGTGGCGGCCGTCATCGCGTTGGTGGCGTACTCGTTGTCGCCCTCCTTGCTCAGCGCCGTACCCACCCACAGCCGCGCCCTGGCACGGTCACGCGGGCTCAGGCGCTGGTCCCCGGCGAGGTGTTCGTAGTGGCGAGCGGAGGACTCCAACTCGCCCGACATCTCCTGAACGACGGCCAGGGACAGCTCGATCTGAGCCACCCGGCGTGGGATGTCGAGCTCGGTGAACATGCCGCGGGCGGTCAGGTAGGAGTGGCGGGCGGAGAGTGGGCCGAGGATCGCGCCCTGATCGCGCTGGAGGTCGCCCAGGAGCACGAGGGAACGGCCGTACAAATAGAGACCCTTGTCGTCCAGCTGCTGGGGTGCACGGCTGCCCAACCAGCGGTTCAACAGGGTTGAGGCGAACGGGAAGTCCTGACGGCTGATGCAGACAACAGCGCGCTCGATGTCCTCGGTCCAGGTCTCGTAGTCCGCTGGCCGCGCGCTCTTCCGCTCAGGGAACAGCATTGCCTCGAAGCGGGCTTGGGCGGCGGAATCCGCCCGTGCGAGTGCGGTGTCGAGGATGGCCTGGGTGTCCGGTCGGGGCTGTGTCTCCGCGCCGAGGCTCTCCCACTTCGCAACCGTGCGCAGCGCGACACCGAGGTGCTCGGCGAAAGCGCGCGTGCTCATACGCAACGCGGCGCGCAGGGCGCTCGCCTCCCGACCTGTCCATTGCTGCACGCTGACCACGGATGACCTCCCTCCGTCACGTATGGAAGCACTGTCGGTGACGACGTGGGGTGGGAAGTGCAACGGAAGTACAACAGCAGGTCATTTCGAGGCCGTTCACGACGGCCGACGCTATGGGCATGGACGACGACCTCATCACCGAAGCCCGCCCCGTCGCCTTCCCCCAGGTCTTCGGCTACCTACGCCACGTCACCGGCGGGCTGCCCCGCCACGCGGCGCTCGTCGACTGCCTCATCGAGTACTGCGAACGGCACGAACTTGCCCTGTGCGGTGTCTTCACCGAACGCGACTCCACGGTGATCATCCGCTCCCCCGCCTTCGTCGGTCTGCTCGACGCGCTCGAACTCCCCGATGCCTACGGTGCCGTGGTTCCGGCTCTCAGCCACCTCGGCCCGAAGGGCCTCGGCACCGAGCGCAGGCGGCAGATAACAGCAGCAGGCGCTCGTCTGATCGTGGTCCGCCGCCTCACGCCGACCACGGAATCCACCTCTTCGCTCGGCGCGAGCCACAGCTTCCGGCCGCAGGGGGATGCGTGATGTCCGTGCGCGATGCGTTGCGAAGGGCTCCCATGGCGAACGACGTGCCGGGGCTGCGGCTGCTGAAGGTCGGCGACGGCTGGGACGTCGTGCGCACCTCCGCCGAGATCGGCCTCCTAGCCCTGGCCTACCTGCGCTGCATCGGTACTTCCGTCGGCCCCGTGCTCTACGACAGGCCCAACGGGCGTCTCTACTACGCCGTCCCGACCGGCACCGCAACCAGCTGGGACGATCTGCCGGTACGGCACCTCTCCACCAACTCCTGGCTCATCGCACCCGGCCTGGAGCTGCTCGACGACTGGTTCGGCGGGTGGTGCGAGCTGCCTGCCGACGACACCCTCACCGACACGGAGGCCCTCCGCGCTGCTCTCCAGCACCCCTACGTCGCCACAGCTCTGGAGACGGTTCGATGACCAGCCGCACGATCATGCGCCACCAGGAGTGGACCCTCCAGCCCGACCGGGAACCCGACGCAGAGCCCACCACGTACGCGATGCAGTGCGCGGTCTGTGGCGAGACCTCGCCGCCCAGCACCGACTTCGCCGACCCGCAGAGCTGGGTGTTCACGCACGGTGGCCGCAATCCCTCGCACCATACGTACCGGGAGATCATCACCCGCCCGTGGAGGGCCTGGTGGAAGCCGTAAACGGCCGTCTCACCGCCCAGGTCACGCAGGGTGCCCGCCAGGCCGGACCACTGCTGATCGTGCTCGTGTCCGCCTCGTAAAGCTTCGCGATCGACGTGACCGCCTCGACACGCACGGATCACACCCCTGACCCGCGCTTGGCGAGGGGTTTCACCGGCTGAGCTGGCGGCCACCTGATCGCCGCCCACTACCAGGCCCGACCGACCGCTCATACCCAACCAGTGGAGGTTCCATGACCGAGACGAACACCAGCGCCGAGAGGCGGGGGACCAAAACAGCTCCGCGGCTCGTGGCCAGCCCGTTTCTCGCCCAGTACCTCCTTGTCCGGCCCGGCCTGGCGGCCGGCGTGCGCATCCCGGAGGTCCGCTACGAGGAGCTGCGGGCTGCGAGGGCGGAAGGACGATCCGTCCCGGACTGGCTGGCCGACGCGGCGAGGGAAGCGTGGGGGATCGAGGTGCCCGCGTCGCCGGTCGGCGACGTCGTCCTCGTCCGTGAGCGGTCCCGGTACGGATACGGCAAGGCGTCATGGGAGGTCAACCTCGGCTGTGACTATGACTGCGAGTTCTGCTACCTCGGGGAGAAGCGGTTCGAGGGCCTGGACTGGGCCGGTAAGCAGGCGCTGCTGCAGACACTGAGGGATGCCGGTGTCTTGTGGTTGCAGATCACCGGCGGTGAGGCGCTGATCGACCGCGAGTTCGGCGCCGCGTACGAGTACGCCCACCGGCTCGGGATGATGGTCCAGGTCTCGTCCAACGGCTCCTCGCTGCGGAAGCAGCCGATCCGGGACCTGTTCGCCCGCCACCGGCCGTACCGAATGACCCTGAGCGTCTACGGAGCTACAGCCGAGACGTACGACAAGGTGACGCGGAACCGCGGGGCGTTCGGCCGGTTCCTGATGGGCCTGGACGCCGCTCGCGAGGACAGGCTGCCGGTCCGCCTGAACGTGATCGTCTCGGACCGCAACTCGCACGAGACAGAAGCGATGGTGCACCTCGCGAAGTCGTACGGCTTCCCGCACCAGGTCTTCACGAACATGTCGCCCACGATCGACGGCGAGGCGAACCCTCTGGCGACGCAGGCACTGGGGCATCTCAAGGCCCGCAGCGTATTCACCGGCTGCAACGCCGGCCACACGTTCTTCCACGTCAACCCGCACGGCATCGCGTCGATCTGCAAGGTCGGCCGCGACCCCAGCGTGAACCTCATCACCGAGGGCATCGAAGCCCTCCCCAGACTCGGCGCGATCGCCGAGTCCCTACAGCTCCGCACCGGTGGATGCTCCGGCTGCACGAAGGTCGGCACATGTCGCACGTGCCGACCGCTGGCCAGGCTCTACCAGGAGGCGGGGGACCGACGAGAGCTCTACTGCCAACATGGAGGTTACGGATCATGACTCCGCCCACCGCACTCCTGACCCCGCCTCGCGAACCGATCATGCTCACCATCGGCCGACGTCCGGCGGACAACCCGACCAGCGCCCTGCCGGTACCGCTGACCGCCGCGTCGATCAAGGACGACGAGTTCCAGATCATCGCCGACCTGGACGAGGCTGCCGAGGGCGCCGAGTGCAGCTGCTCGGCCGGTGACGACCAGCCGTACTAGATCCACCACGGGCGGCGCCCGTGCCGCCCGCTCGTTCCACCCCCTCAGTGCCGTCCCGGCCGTACCCTGGCCGGGGCGGCACTCCCTTGTACCCGAGCACCCCTGAGGAACCGCGCGTGTCCATGTCCCGCATCCCCTTCGAGCAGCTCCCCGCCGGCATCCGCAGGGCCATCGCCGACAAAACCGGCGCCGTCCATCAGGCGGCCACCGCGCCGGGCGGCATGAACTCCGGCATCGCCTCCGTCCTGGAGACCGAAAACGGCAGGGTCTTCGTGAAGGGCATCCCGACCGACCACCCCCAGGTCGGTGCACAGCGCCGCGAGGCGGCCGTCGCCCCATACCTACCGGAATCCTCTCCACGCCTGTACTGGCATCTGGAGTTCGGCGGTTGGAGCTTGCTCGGCTACGAGGTGATCGACGGCCGCCACGCCGACTACACGCCAGGCTCGCCCGACCTGCCGCTCGTGGAAGCCGCGCTCGTCGAACTGCAGGGCGTTACAGCACCCGCCGACATCAAGATCAAGGACGCCGTCGACCGGTGGGCGGACTACGCACCGCCAGGTACGACGCACTACTTCGAGGGCAACACTCTCCTGCACACCGACTTCGCCCCCGACAACGTCCTGATCACCGGTGCCCGCGCACGAATCATCGACTGGGCCTGGCCGACGCGAGGGGCGGCCTGGATCGACCCGGGCGCACTTATCCTCCAGCTCATGGACGCCGGGCATTCCGTGGAGGAGGCCCTCGCCTTCGCAAGTCGGTTCCCGTCCTGGCGGGACGCAAAGGCCGAGGCACTCGCGGCGTTCAGCTTGGCCACGGCGGCACTGTGGCGGGAGATCGCTGAAGTGGAGCGGACACCATGGAAGTTGGGGATGGCAAAGCGGGCGGCGGAGCTCGCGCGCGTCCGGGACTGGGCCCTATAGACGCTAGGTACTGGTAACGGGGGACGCGTTCGGACGGACTTGCCCGGCTCTCAGCTGTGCTCGCGTCGACGAGGGTGCCGGGGGCCGCTTGGGCTGGCGACGGCGTGATGTCAGTGGTGACGCCTAGGCTGGATGAGGCAAGTGTGTTGCGCCGTCAGCTCCCGTCCTCTGATGCGGTCCGGGGGCAGTCGGCCCGTTCGAATCCGAGGACAACCATGCAACTCGCCGACCATTTCAATGAGTTCCTGCGCACCACGGTGAACCTGGGCCAAGTCAAGCTCGACCTTCTCGACACCAGGGTGGAGGCGATCTACCGGGCGTTGAAGGCGGACGAGGAAATCGGCTCGCTGGTCCTGGGCAAGATTCCGCAGGGCTCATGGGCGCATCGCACGATCATCGACCCGGTCGGCGGGACGGAGTTCGATGCTGACGTGATGCTGCTGATGGCCGAGAACCCGGACTGGTCACAGAGCCCGAAGACGTATATCGAGGAGGTGTATGCGGCCCTGCATCGGCACAGCATCTACAAGGACATGCCGCACTCGCGTAAGTGCCGATGCGTGCGGCTGGTCTACAGCAACTCCATGCACGTGGACATCGTTCCCTACGTGGTGCTGGTCGACGGTCGAGAGGTCATCGTCAACCGCGACGAGGACACCTGGGAGAACACCAACTCGCAGGGCTTCACCACTTGGATGCGTACTCAGGACCAGATCGCGCAGGGGAATCTGCGCAAGGTCATCCGGTTGATGAAGTTCCTGCGCGACCACAAGGGATCGTTCACCGGGACGCGGTCGGTGATCCTGACGACGCTGCTCGGCAACCAAGTTCATGCCTACAAGAAGTTCTCCGATCCGGGCTACTACCGTGATGTGCCCACTGCGCTCTTGCACATCGTCGCTGACCTGGACACCTATCTACAGGCCAACGAGATCAAGCCCTCGGTCGCCGACCCCTCAGGGTCTGGGCTGACCTTCGACCACCGTTGGGAGCAGAACACGTACTCCTACTTCCGCGACCGCATCCACAAGCACGCCGCCGAGATCCACGACGCCTACCACGCCGAGGACAAGGACACGAGCCTACGGCTGTGGCAGGACCTTTTCGGCCCCGAGTTCAAGGCCCCGGTTGCGGCAACCAGCGGCTCCAAGTTCCCCGTGGCTGCCACCACGGTCACCGCTGTCGCGCGGCCTGGTCGCGCCGGGTGAGCAGCGGCAAGAACCGACCCGCACCGACGGACTGGCAGAAAAAGGCCCTGACCGAGCTGCGCGAGGCCGCGACCGAACAGCCGGACGTGCTGCGTCTGGTGGGAGTTCCAGCCCGCGGCCAGAACGGTGTGCTCAGGGTGACGCTGCGGCTTCACACCGGGCCCTTGGCCACTGCTGACGGCGGCTTGGTTCTGCAGGAGCACGAGGAGTTCGTCCTGACCCTGCCGGCTTCACCGCTGTCCGCAACCACCGTCGAAGTCGAGCACTGGAGGTTCGCCGGCTACCCGCATGTCCTCCAGGGGCGCCGACTGTGCATCTTCCTGGATCCCGCCCGCGAGTGGGATCCGCTGCGCGGGGGCATGCGGGCGTATCTAAACCGGCTGTGGTCCTGGCTGAGCGACGCGGCAGCGGGCCAGTTCAACGCATCAAAGGCGATGTACCACGCCGTCGGCGGAGTGCTTCACCAAACGCCCGGAACCCCGACGCTGGTCGTACGCGTTCCCGGCCCCGACCAGCGAATCCAGACTGGCTACCTGATCGCGCGCACCGAGCACCGCCTAGACCTGGCCTACAGTCCGCCCCCGGAAGGCGGGGCCGTACGGGTGCCAGTAATCACCATTGCGGGAGCGCTGCCGCTCGGCGGCGGCTCCACCTTTGCCGAACTGCTGACCTACGTGGACAACCCTCCGTTCGATCACCAGCGGAGAAGCTCACCGCAAGCGGTCGCCCAGTCTCCGGCGATCCTGACCACACTCGCGGCCAGTGCGGCCCGCAACCCCGATGGCTCGCCGCAGTACCTGATCCTGGCAGTCCCGCACCCCGCGGGCGGCCCGCCCCATCTCTTGGGTGCACGTCTTCCCGCGCCTGCCGCGGATGCACTGCGACGCATGGCCCACGAGCAGGGTTCCGCGCTGAACATCGACGCCTCCCGGATCCGCTCGGACCTACTGATCGAATGGTGCCCTGTGTCCGATGAACGACCTGCCGTGACAACACGTCGCGATGACGGAAGCCTCATCGGGGGCTTCTTGGGGAAACACGTGCATGTCTGGGGCTGCGGCGGCCTTGGCTCCTGGATCGCCGAGTTCGTCGTCCGTGCCGGCGCCTCACAGGTGACGGTGTGCGACCCCGGAACAGTCACCGGCGGACTGCTGGTCCGGCAGAACTACGTCGAAGCTGACGTTGGAGCCTCCAAAGCCCAGGCCCTGGCCCGACGGCTGCGTGCAGTGGATGACACCGTCGCGGTCCACGTCCACGACGGCGTGCTGCCCGACGCTGCAGCTCTGGCAGGCGCCGAAATCATTATCGACGCGACCGTGAGCATTGCCATGGGCCACATCCTGGATCGCCTCGCGACTAGCGGGGGACCCCACCCGGTCCTGGCTCAGGTAGCCACCGACACCCGCACCGGCACCTTGGGCCTGCTGAGCGTCTCCGCTCCCACCACCGCACAGGGGCCCAGCAGCATCGACACTGCCGCCGGGAAGATCGTACTGGCCGACCCCGCCCTGGAGCTTTACCACCGCCTGTGGCAGGACACCCCGGACGGCGACGAACTTGTACCGACCCGCGGCTGTTCGGTGCCCACCTTCCACGGGGCATCGGCCGACCTGGCTACTGTCGCCGGAACTCTGACGTCCTTCCTGGGGATGCACCTGATCACTCCCCGCTCGGGCACACATCTGATCGCGCTCCCTCACGCAGCCGGATCGCCCCATCACCATTTCCTGGCCCACGGCCCGACACCGACGACGTCCTGACCCATCCCATGTGCACTGGAGGATGCGCTGTCGCCAAAGCTAACGGGAACGCAGTAACTGGCTACCGGATCGCCAGCGTCAGGGAATCTCCAAGGCTCGTCGATATCCGCTCGGTGTACGGTCGTAGAGCACCAGCGCCGGGTGCACCTGGCGGTCGCGTACCCGCCCCAGGCTTATCCCGGCCGAGAGCGGCACCGCGAACAGCACGTGCAGGCGCCGCACCTGCTTTGCACTCGCCTCCAGATCCGCGAACAGCGACCGCAGCACCTCCTGGAACTGAGTCAAGGAAACGCGATTGCGCAGCACGTCCGGCGCGGCGGCAACACCAACAGGGCTGATGCGGTACCGGCGCAGTCCGGCGAGCTGGTGTGGGACCTCCTCGGGCTGGATCGTGCCTGAGATGTTCAGCACGAGCACCGCCTCTTGCGCGGGCGGCTGGTCAACGTCGAGGTGGACCGCGAAGCCGACCACAGGCGCTGTCGAAGACCACGACCAGGACTCGTCTTCGCGGTGACGCTGATAGACGTCGGTGGGCACGGTGTCGTCCAGACGGGATCCAAGGTAGACAAGCAGTGGCAGCCGAGCGAAGCCGAAAACACTCAAGTGCGCAACTTTGTCACGGGCGATACCGCGGTTGAGCTGGTTGTCGATGACCTCGTCGATGACGGCGGTGGCTGCCCGGTAGTAGGGCGAGCCTCCAGTCTCCTCGTCGGGGATGTCACGCAGATCGATCGTCATCTCGCCGGCCACGTGGCGCAGGTCGATCTCCACGCCGTGCCGCTCATAGGACTCCAGGAATAGCGGGAACCGGTCCCCGGAAGTGATCACCGCGGTAGCAGCGGTCTGCCGGGTCAGCTCGACTTCCTGGCCACGCACCCGGCCCACCATCCGCAGCACCGTGGTCGCCCGGTCGTCGGCTAGCCCGGTGACGTGCTTGATGCGGTCCTCGTGAGCACGTTTGAGCGCGCGCAGCCGTTCCACGGTGAAAACGTCCAGGGTGCCGGAAGCGTCGATCTCGTCGTGCTCGTCGGCACAAACCAGCATCAAGTTGTCGGCGGTGTCGCGCTCCATCAGGTCGTGTTCACCGCGCGGGGAGCCTGCGGTCTGTTGCTGGCCGACGATGTGTGCCAGCTCACCCTGCCGTACGGTGCGGCCCGTCATCCCACCGTCGAGCAGATACCTGTTGCAGATCGCGCACCGACCACCACTACGCACCCACACCTCCAAGCGCACAGGCGCTGGGATGGCCCGTCTCCCGCCGCCCTGCCCGGCAGCCTTCCTCGCCATACCTTGTCTCCTGTCTCGGAGTGCGCCCGCCGGAACCATTGTGCGTTCCCGTCCACCCGTCACTGATGCCAAGTGCCGCCAGGCATTCGACGACACTGCGGCCCTCTGGACCCTCCAGCCAGCTCTCGATTCCAACACCCCCTTCACAGAACACTCGTTCGAAGTGAAGGATGAGGGTGATCGCGTGTCAGTTCGGCACGTCGCTCGTTAGGCAGCGCAGTCGAAGCGCCGGGTGGGAAAGCGCTGATGACCAGTGTCCACCCGCTACGGGAGGGGACCCATGGGCGATCGCAGCACAATCGAGTGGACCGAGGCGACCTGGAATCCCACCACAGGATGCGACCGGATCTCCCCTGGGTGTGACAACTGCTACGCCTTGACGTTATCCAGGCGCCTCAAGGCCATGGGCGTTGCCAAGTACCAGGCTGACGGGGATCCCAAGACATCCGGCCCGGGCTTCGGCCTCACCCCTCACCCTGACGCACTGGCCATCCCCCGCCAGTGGAGGGCCCCACGGATGGTCTTCGTCAACTCCATGAGCGACCTTTTCCACGCCAAGGTCCCCCTGGACTTCGTCCGGCAGGTCTTCCAGGTGATTGCCGAGACTCCCCAGCACACCTACCAGCTACTGACCAAGAGAGCCCGCAGGCTGCGACGCGTGGCCGGCGAACTCGACTGGCCCTCCAACCTGTGGATGGGCGTCTCCGTCGAAGATGCAGAGCACCTGGATCGTGTCGACGACCTTCGACAAGTTCCCGCAGCCGTGCGCTTCCTGTCCTGCGAGCCGCTTCTCGGTCCGCTTACCGGTCTGCAACTGGACGGCATCGGTTGGGTTATCGCCGGAGGCGAGTCCGGGCCCCACCATCGCCCCGTACAGGAGGAGTGGCTGGTGGAAATCCGCGACGCCTGCAACCACGCTGAAGTGCCCTTCTTCTTCAAGCTTCTCTGCACCAAGCCGAAGGGGACGGCCACAGTTGGTGGTGCATGGTGAGTACCGGAACGGCTATCGAGTGGACCGAAGTCACCTGGAATCCGGCGACCGGGTGCGATCGCATCTCGCCGGGCTGCGATCACTGCTACGCGCTGAACCTGGCGAAGCGGCTGAAGGCCATGGGGCAGGCGAAATACCAGCACGACGGTGATCCGCGGACCAGCGGCCCTGGGTTCGGAGTCACGGTGCACGAGGAGGCCTTGTTCGAGCCGTTGCGGTGGCGTCGGCCGCGCAAGGTGTTCGTGAACTCCATGAGCGACATAGGCCACGCCCGTGTCCCTGCGGAGTTCGTGGCCAGGACCTTCGCGACGATGGCGGTGGCATCACGGCACCAGTTCCAGGTACTCACCAAGAGGCCGCGGCGTCTGCGGCGTCTGCTGGAATCGCAGAAGTTCGTAGATGCGGTATGGGCCGAAATGACACGATTGTCAGAGGACGATGCCGTTCCGCTGGCCAGGCGTGAACGCGAGGACGTGCGCAAGCGTGTGGCCAACTGGAACGCCTTGAGTTCGTGGCCGCTGCCCAATGTCTGGATCGGCACGTCGATCGAGGCGGATGAGTACTGCTGGCGGGCTGACGAGCTGCGGGTTATCCCGGCTGCCGTCCGGTTCCTGTCGCTGGAGCCGCTGCTTGGACCAGTGCCGTCCTTGGAGCTGTCGCGGATCGACTGGGTGATCGTCGGCGGCGAAAGCGGCCCGGCTCACCGGCCGCTGGACCTGGCTTGGGTCCGTGACATTCGAGACCAGTGTGTCGATCTTCGGGTAGCTCTGTTTTTCAAGCAGGTCGGTGGGCTGACCCCGAAGGCCGGCGGCCGTCTGCTTGATGGCCGGACCTGGGATGAATACCCCACTACGGCGGTCGTGGCGGGGTATGAAAGTGGGTTCTGAGAAGCCATCACAGGTCAAGTGAAAGGGGCGCGCGGGCGGTCGATCACCCACTCGTTTCCTGTGGCTTAATCACGTCGGCGCCCGCCTGACATTGCCTTTGCGTGGATTAGCTAGAGCCTGCTGCGCCGAGTTGGGTGTCTCGCCAGGTCCAGACAGGTGAGGGGCTGCCGTTGGGCTCACGTCCGAATCTCAACAGCCGCGCGACGGTTTTCGCGTCTGCTGCCTTGCGAGCCCATTGGTGGAAGAACTCTCGTGACGCGCCCACGTCGGTAGCCCGGTTCAGTAACATCCATGCAGCCTGCTCTTCGCCAACCTTGTGCAGTGCCTTAATCACGGTGTCGATATCTCCAGGATATTCAAGGGGAAGGGGCATTTCGCTGGCTGCCCGGGCAGCCAGCGCCTGTACGGCCTGATCCCCATTGACATTGTGCAGGCCTTCGAGTATCCATTCGACTGCCACAGGCATGTCAAGCGGCACGTGGGCCACTAGGTTGCGAGAATGCAGCAGGTCCACGGTGGCCTGGCGCGTGGCGGCCTTTTCGCGAGTGTCAAAGGCGGGGTTCGGTGCCCGCAGTTCCGTGAGTAGTTCTCTGACGTTCGCGAAGTTGTCCAGGGGTACGTGTGCGGCTGCCTGCAGAGCCTCAGCGTTCACCCGCTCCCAGTCGCCATGTACGGCGTCATAAATGACTGCATTGTGTAGGCGTGTGAGGTCAAGGTCAGCGATGGGGCCCCGCCGGGTGGGCAGGCGGTGTGCCAGCATGTCTGCCTCTTGGCGCGCGCCAAACAGGCGCAGCGTCCTCAGGAGGGTGAGGACGCCGTCGAGATCCGTGACGGCGACTTGGGTGGCTGCCCTCGCGGAGACAGCCTTTGCCTCCTGGCTTGCGCCGATGAGATGCAGTGTGTCGATCAGGTAGTGGGTAGCTACGGGATCGTCGAGTTTGCCATCGGCAGCGACCCGCGCGGCTAATCTCTCAGCCGCTTCGACCGCGCCCGCTCTCCGTAGGGCACGCAGCAAGAGGCCAACGTCTGCCGGATTACTGAGCACGGCGTGGGCGGCTGGGTCGCGCGCCAACAAGGCCGATTCAGCATCGTGCGCCTCCAGGAGCGCCAGCACGTTCAACAGTTCGGCCACGCCCTGCGGGGCGGCGACGGAGACGCAGGCAGCGGGGCTGCGCGCCAGGAGAGCCGTGACGGCCTTGACAGCGCGACGAGAGTCGGTGAGACGCAGTTCACGCAAGAGATTGGCTACGCCCCATGGGTCATGGAAAGCGGTGTGGGCTGCGAGGTCACGATCCAGCAGCACCGCAATAGCCTTATGGGCCTCTACTCTGCGCAAGTTGTAAAGCAAATGTGCGATGACGAGCGGATCGTCAAGGGCGATATGGGCGGCAGTCCAGTGCGCGGCGTCATTGATCGCACGCCGACCGAGCGGGCGGATGGCATCGAACAGTGTTGTAGCGGCCAGGCCGCTACCGGCGGAAAGCGCCTTGCGGCTGAGTCGAGCTGCGTGCCTGCTCAAGCCGATGTTGTAAGCCAATACGGCTGGACCCGTCAACTCGCATGGGTCTGAGGCATGCTCGGCCAACGCGTCCCAAAGGGAGGTGGGGGCTATCACCGTCTTGCGCTGGGTATGGCCATACTGGTCGAGATAATCGGCCAGCCTGTAGCCGGCAACCCCGGCGCCCTCCGTAGGCGGTATAGGTTCCAGCGCCCGCACCGTGCCCTGAAGTTCCACTGCGGCGTATTCCAGCGCTTCCTCTGGCCAGGATGCCGGCAGCATGGTCCGCTGGCGGGCGGTCAGATACCCGGGGGCTGCGGCGATCAGAAGTTCCCGGGAGATCAATCCGGAGTACCCGTAACGGCTGGCATCCATCGCCGCGGTGATCACTGCGCATCCCGACGGGTCGGCCTCGGGGCCCTGGTAGTGCTCCAGCAGGGCGGGTACTCCGGCCAGGTATTGGGCGACCTGTCCCGGGGTCCCGGCATCGTGAGCAGCATGCACGGCCTGTGTCAGGGCCCGGTCTGTCACTCGCGCAACCTTGCTCAGGTCAGCAGCGTCGAAGGTGTCGGACACGTCGATCACAGCGCCCCGCCCTGGATCCACCGCAGACAGGGCCCGCACCTCGGACAGGCCGATCAGCAGCCCCCGCATCTCGTTGCCCGTAATTGGCCCGTCTGTCCCAGGGCGTCGGTATGCCGTGTACAGCTGCCAGAACTGCGGCCACAGGCTGGTCAGCGCGATGACTCGACCATCGCCGGACAACGCCTCGCCCAGTCGCGCCAGCACTTGCGGGCCACCCGGCTGATCGGCATACTCGCGCAACTCATCGAGCCACAGCACCGTGCACGGCGCGACCCCCGCATCCAACCGCTCGGCTAGGGTGGCCGCCGTGCGCGGATAATCCACAAGCCAGCCATCCAGGCACGCGGCCACCGCTTCGTACGCGGCACGTGTCTTGCCGGCCGAGGACATACCGCGCAGCACCACCAGGCGGCTACGCGGCGAGGTCGGGTCCAGCACCGCGCGCAGCAGCGCGTCGTGGCTGCGCTGCACATAGGTCGGCAACGACCCGCCGAGCGCTTTGTGCACCCCCAACTCAATCGGATCCCACGCCCGAATCGGTCGCCCGCGTGGTCTGGCCGGGGGTGGGGATGCGATGTAGACGAAGTTGTTGGCAGCGAAGGCGCCATAGGAGGCGTTGACGGAGATATGAGGATGTGGACGTTGGACTGGTAGGCGGTCCTTGTCCTGGGGCGGCACGACGCCGGGCACGGTCAGCCCTGGGACGGTCCCGGCTGCGGAGGGTTTCCCAGGGTCACGTTCCCCATGTTCAAGGCGGCCGCGGAGTTGTCGCGGGCCTCGATGTGTACGTTCCCGCTGACGGCCTGCCCGCCATCCCCCGCCGATGCTGTTCCGGCGGTGTGCACTATGGCTTCCAGTTGTTGTACAGCCTGGTTCAGGGCTTGGGCGAAGCCTAGATCATCCTGTGCAGCGTCCTCCAGGGCGAGTTGCACGCGCTGCCGGGTACGGTCGCTGAGCTGGTCCTGTCCTGCCTCGGCCTCCTCGGCCAGCCTGCGCAGCGCTGGGTCTTCCCCCAACTTGCGGCTGATCAGTCCGTGGAGCCGGTCCATTCCGGCGTCCAGCGTGCGATCTACCTCTTGATCTGCTCGACCCGCCACCCGCTTGGCCTTACCGACCAAATACGCGAATACGTATCCGACCGCGATCTCTATCCCCGTCATTCGAACCCCAGAGAGTCATTGACTATGTCTCAGAGAGTACGCGCTGCGGTTCCCCAGAGCGGGCCGATCGCTCAACTGACCGGGCCTTGTGCAACATGCCGCTGGGGTCCTCTATCGCGACGAACTGCTACGCGGTGTCACCGCCCAACCTGCCGAGACTTTCCGTCACGCCACCGAGCTCAGCGCGGGCGAGGGCCACGACCAGTAGGACGTGCCCCTCGCCTTACTGATCAACGGCCTCGCACGCCTAGTCCACCACGGCCGGGGCGTTGCCCAGACAGGCTGGGCATGCCCAGGCTCACCCTGCCTGTGGAAGCGGCCCGGTGGGCCTGGGCGCGCTTGCTGCGCAAGAAAGTCAAGGTCAGGCTCAGGCCCTCGACCTCACCGCGCCAGCCCTCGTCGATCGCGCGCTGGCGCCGAGCGAGCAGGTCGGTCTCCAACTCGTCGAGGCGGGCCAGCATCTTCGGGTTGACCGACAGCATCGGGCATCGGATGCAGGCGTGCTCGTGCGCGCAGGGCGTGCCGTAGGGGCGTCCGCAGGAGCCGAGTTCGACCTTGCGTTTGTCGAAGTGCTCCTGGAAATCATTCCACTCTTCGTTGGTCGGCTGGCGGTACTCGGTTGGGGGCCGCTTGGCCCGGCGGCGGTCGAGGAATTCGGTGTAGTGGGCGATGACGTCCTCGTCGAAGACGGCGACGTAGCCGCGGGTGGTCTGGATGTCGAGGTGGCCGAGCAAGGCCGCGCCGATGTGGATGGGCAGTCCGTTGTTGACCAGGTCGGTGGCGAACAACCTCCGGAAGTCGTGCGGGGCGAAGCGGATCTCGGCGAACTCCGGATGAGTGGGGATTAGGGCCTTGGCGGCGTCGAGGACGATCTGGCGTACCCCACTGACCGACAGAGCCCGCGGAGTCCCGCTTTGTACTCGCTGAAAGAGGTAGGGCAGCGGCTCGCACCAGGTGCGTTCGCTCTGGTCGTAACGGGGGCAGACCGGCACGGTCCCGTGCTCCTCGCGGTGGCGGCGGATGATCTGCGCGGTGACATGGAACAGTTCCGCGGACATGGGGATGACGCGCTCACGGTCGCTCTTGGACGGGCTGACCACCAGCAGGGCGACGACCTCGCCGTTGGGGCGCTGATATTGCCGGACGCTCAGGTGGGTCAGCTCGACGAGTTCCTCGCGACGCAGGCCAGCCAGGCGCAGGGTCTCCACCACGGCCCACTGCCAGAAGGCGCTGTTCTCCTCGTAGGCCAGGCGTACCAGTTCGCCGGTGTCCCTGTTGATCACCCGGATCGGTTCGGAGCCGAGAAGCTCAGGTCGGCGCGCGGTGGCCTTGCTGGCGGCGCGCTGCCAGATGACGCCGTCGACGGTGAACTGCTCACCCAGCCGGGCTTGCTTCGCCGCGTCCAGCAGGGTCCGCAAGCGCTGCCATTCAGTGGTGACGTGCTCGGAGAGGATCGCCAGCAGCGGCTGGCGCTCGCGGGTGCGGTTGGCCATCCGCTCCCGCAGGCGGCGTCGGCGGATGTGGAACCAGCGCAGATCCGCGTCCCGGACCGGGCAGGGAGCCACCCAGCGTCCCCAGCGTTCTGGCTCGGCCGCCGACCAGGTCTGCAGGTCCAGGTAGAAGGCGCGGACGGCCAGGAACGGACCGTCGATGTGCTGGCGGGGCTTGCCGTCCTGGCGGACGAGCAACCGTTCCTTCCAGGCCTGGACGATCTCTTCGCTCAGCCGCAGGTCGGACTGGTCCGGGTTGATCTCTTCGACGATCTTCCAGAAGTACCGGACCAGATTGCGCACCAGGTTGTCCAGGGTGCCGTAGTCGACCTCGACGGCGCGGCGGCGGATGTAGTCGACCAGCAGGTCACGGATCTCGCGGTTGCGCACCGGGTGGCGGTCGACCAGGTCGTCGACGGATTGGCGGCCGCGGATCCTGGCGTCCTGCAAGGTCTGCGGGACCCAGGCCGGCAGGACGCCCATGGCGCGCAGCAACGGCCAGGCGCCGGCGATCCCGCATCCGGGATGGGCGTTGGCGTAGTGCACCAGCGCGCCCGGGGTCAGGTCGGCCAGACCGATCCCGTAGACGGTCAGGGCCCGGCACAGATGCCGGATCGCACTCTTGCGTCCGTCGGCGCTGACCGGGTGCCGCTGTAGCCGGCCGATAAACTCCTCCAGAAGCGGATCACGGCTGAGGGCCAGGAACTTCTCGGTGTACTGCGGAGAGTTGGTCGCCCGCAACGCGTCCTCGGTCGGCTGGATCAGCCGCATGGCGAAGGCGATCCCGGCAGCCCGAGTGAGTCGGCTGCGCCACTTGGGGTCGCCGTCGGCGAGGTCGGAGACGGCCCGGCCGGGCCGGTTGAGACCGGCCGCTTCCCATCGCTCCTGCCAGCTCTCCCCAGGCTCGGAGGCTATCTGCTGCAGCAGGTGACGCATGCCGTGCTTGTAGTCGGCCCGGGCACTGCGGCTGACGTCGGCGAACTCCTCGGCGACCAGCGCGACGATCTGGTCGATCGAGGCCGACGACAGCTCCCCGAGCGGCCGTGGCAGCCGGTCCGGTAGCTGTGGCCGTTCCGGCACGATCTGCGTTAGCTGCCCGTCCGGCAGCGGCATACCGGGCTCGGCGGCATGGCGGCGGATCCGGTTCGAGGTCAGGTGCGGGCGCATGTTCGGCCCGACCGCGCTATCGGTCACCGAAGACCGCCGCAATGTCGTCGGCGTCGTACTTCGCTGACCACCGGGCCGGCTCTGCGGGCCGCTGATAGTGCTCGGCTAGCTGATCGAGCAGGTCGTCCAGGCGCACTGCCGTGTAGAGGGCGGTGGTGATGAGATGCGCGTGCCGCAGGATGGTCTGCACCTCCACCAGTGTCAGCGCCGGGTCACGAGCCATCCGGGTCGCCGCGGTATGCCGAAGATCGTGCAGCGTCCAGTTCGTGCCCAGCTGCTCGTCGGCGCGCTGAAGGATCCGTCGCGCCGCCCAGTAGCTCAACGGCCTCGGCTCGCCCCGCCGGGTGCGCCAGACGGGATCGCCACCCGCTGGCAAGCCCGCTCCCTCGAGGTAGCCGGCCAGGTAGGCCAGGGCTTCCGGGGAGACGGGGACCGCCTGCCTCAGCCGGGTCCCCTTGGAGATCACCCACAGCTGTCCCTTGGTCCATTCGACGTCTCCGAGCTGGACGCCCAACAGCTCCGAAGCGCGGGCCCCCGAGGAGACGTAGCAGGCCAGCAGGGCCCGGTCACGGATACACCGCATCGCGGCGAACAGCTCCTCCCACTGCGAGTCGGGGATCGCCCGCGGCTGACGGGCCGGGACCTTCGGCCGCAGCCGTGCCCGCCGATGCAGCCTGGCGGGCTCGATCGGCGACACGTGCGCCAAAGCCCGTCGGCGGGATCTACTGTCCGGCACCGGGTTGACCACAGGGCCTCGGCCGAAGTGCAGGTGGAAGGCGTAGAAGCCGTGCACCACCGACAGGTTGTGCGCGATGGTACGCGGCGCATACCCGGACCCCAGACTCAGCTTGCCGGTCTTCGGATTGACGGTGCCGGCCGCCAACGCATCCATGCGGCGACGTCGCCGCTGCGGATTCGGCGCCGACCGCAGCCACCCCACCAGCGTGGCGGTCTCGGCCTCGGTGGCCTGCTCCCATCCGACGTCGACCGCCCACAGCAGTCTGAACCACCGCAGCAGATCGTGACCGTAGCTCCGACAGGTCAGCGGGCTCACATCGCCAAGGAACAGATCCCGCAGGTACAGGCTTACCGGCTCGATCTCCCGACTCGCTCCATCGACCACCACGTACGGCAGGGACGCTGCCCTGCCCTCAACCACGGCGCCGACCCGCGGCAAATCCGCCCGGCCGTCGATCAAGTCCCGATGCGCACCAGTGAACTCAGCATTCCCAGACATGAGGACAGATGCTTCATGCCCTTGCCAACTGATCGCCAGCAGAACAACCAGATAGTGCAGTCAACGGAGCAATGGGGTGGCCGCAGCCCGAAGTCAGGGGGCCGCGAACTCGACGGGGCGACCTGGGACGAGATGCCACCCCGACTGCCTGCCGCAGCCCATTAACGGCCAAAGTCCAGCAGACGCCGTACGCACTCTGGTGGCATATAGCAACGGTGTGTGACCCTCTCCCCAGCGAGGCCGACGGGAGTAGGGGGACCGATCGTGGCCGTACCGAAGGATGCCGTGTGGGAACGCGATCCGCACACGGCGGCCAAACATGACTTACTGAAGCAGTACTTGGCGGCATGGGCGCCGATTCTGCTGTCACGACTCGACGTGATCAGTTACGCCGAAGGCTTCGCGGGTGCCGGCGTCTACAAACAGCGCGAGCCCGGCTCCCCGGTCATCGCTTACGAAGTCTTCGCCGACGCTCTGCACCGGTTCCCGAAACGTATGCGGGTGATCCTCATGGAGGAGGACGCCCGGCGCGTCAAAGAGTTACAGCGCCAGATGGAGCTCGCCCGCTCCCGGCAAACGGACGACATCACCAAACGAATAGCGGTCGACATACGTCACGGAGATTTCCACCCGGCCCTCGTGCAGAGGCTGCGGAGCATCGGCGCATTGGGGAAGCCTCTCTTCGTCCTGTTGGACAGCTTCGGTGGACCCGACATCCCCTTCTCGCTCCTCCAGGAGCTGGGGCGCCATCCCAGCACCGAAGTGATGGTGACCTTCGAGCCCAGCTTCCTCACCCGGTTCGCCGAGAGGCACGACGGCCACCGCCAACTCGGCGACGAAGCCTTCGGAAGCCAGGAGTGGCAAGGCGTCTTCCAGCAGCCGCCGTCAGGCAAGTTCACCTTCCTACGCGAGCAATACCGGAACACGCTGCGCCAGGCCGGCTTCACGCACACGCTGTACTTCGAGATGGTCGACGAGGGCGGCAGGATGCTCTACCTGATCTTCGGCACCCAGCACGAACTGGGGCTGGAGAAGATGAAGGACGTCATGTGGAGGGTGGACCCTTCCTATGGCGTCCGCTACCGCGACCCCAGGGACACTCAACAGCAGATGCTCGACCTCGTATTCGAACCGGATACGGCTCCGCTGCGACGGATCCTGCACGACTTCATCTCCGAAACGCCCGATGGGCGAACCATCCCCGAGCTCAAGCGATACGCCCTCTTGGAAACCGTCTATCGGCCCTCCCAAGTGATCGAGGCCGTCCGACAGTTGCGCGAGGCGGGGGCCGTGACAACGGAACCTCGTGCCATCAACTCCAAGACGCGAGTGCGCCTGGCGGTGACACCGCCCACTACCCGTCCGTCAGCCGAGCAAGGCGCTCTCTGGTGAGAGGCCGCGAGGGCACATCCAGGGCACATGAGCCCGGGAAACAGCGTTGACCCGTGAGAACTACGGAGAGGAGTTTTCCCAGGTCAACCCACGCTTTCCAGCGAAGCCCCAGGTCAGCCACCTCCCCCTCCCAATCGCTGCACGAGTGGCAGGACTTCTCGCACCGGCTGCATGAGGCGGGGCATCAGCCGTACTGCCTGGTGTGGCCCTGAGCCGGGGTTTCCTGCGGGGCGGGCGGGGTCTTCGGGCCTCGCCCTTTTTGGTGCCGGGGCGGGTCGTCAGGCGGCCACACGACCCCCGGTGGTCACACGGTGGCCGTACCGGTGCTCGGCCGGGCCACCACGAGATCGGCGAGTCGGAACGGAGCCGCCGGTACCGACGCTCAGGCGTGCGGGACCGGTGCAGCGCCGTCAGCCGAGGGCGTCGAGCAACTCGCGCTCGCGCTGCGCGCTGAGGCCCGCACGCCTTTCCCGGTCCAGCCCCTGCTCGCGTTCCCAGCGCAGCGTGTCGGCCAGCATCTGCGCCGTGGGCCGGTGACGCAGCCCCGCGGCGCGCGCCGCGGACCCGGCCCGGGCCGACCACCCCTCCCAGCCCGGCTCGACCAGCCACATCGCCAGCGATTCAGGCCCCATGTACTGGGCCACGCCGTTGGCGAGCAGCCACGCCGACTCGGCGGTGACCACCGGACCGGTGTGCCCGCCGGCGGCGCGGGACAGCTCGATCCACTCTTCGAACGGAACGACCGGACCGACGGCGTCGTACGTGCCGGTGGTTCCCGCCTCCGCACAGTGGAGCAGCCAGGAGGTCAGGTCCCGCACGTCGACCACCTGGGTGGGCAGGGCCGGTGTGTCGGGGACCAGCATCGGCCCGCGCGGATCGCGGGCGGCGCGGGCGGCCCAGTAGCCGGAGCGCCCGCTGTGATCGCCCGGCCCGCCGATGAGCCCGGCCCGTGCGATGAGGAGGCGGTCGCCCACAGCGGCCGTCGACGCGTGTTCGCAGGCGACCTTCGCCTCGCCGTACAACTCGCGGTCGACCTCGCTCCGGTCGGTCGGGGCGAGCAGGGCCGCGGACTCGTCCGCCCCCGGCGTGGCGTGGGAGGTGTAGGCGTTGCCGGACGAGACATACACCCAGTGCCCGGCCTTGCCGCCCAGCGCGTCGAGCGCTCCACGGACGAAGCCCGGCTGCCATGACACCTCGACGACCGCGTCCCACACGCGGTCGAGCAGGGGCTGGTACGCCGACGGGTCGCGCCGGTCGGCGGCGACCAGTGTCGCTCCGTCCGCGACCTCTCCGCTCTCACCACGCGCGAGGCAGGTCACCCGATGGCCGCGTTCGACCGCCAGCCTCGACAGCTCCCGACCCACCCATGCCGTACCGCCCAGAACCAGGATCTCCATGCCGACACACAAGCACCGGGATCACCGCCCGGCCAGGCGGATTCGCTGACAGCAGACGGCCGGCCACTGGTTCCGCCTCGTCCCCCGGGCAATGGCGTCGGCCCGCCGAGGCATCCGCACACCCGATCGCGACGTCGCGTCGGACTACTGGCAGGGTGTCGTCGACGCGGGCGGTGGAAGGCGACGCCTTCACCTGTAGACCGCCGGCCCGCCGGACCGCCGGCCCCGCTGCCCCAGTGGCTCCCGGTGAGCGCATCCCGCCCGGAGCCCGGCCGCGGCCGCCGTCGCGCTGCCGAGGCGGGCAGAGCGGATCGTTGTCAGTACCGGCTGGCATGATCCGCGACATGGATTCCCGCCTCGTCTTCGCCGACCTCGACCGAGTGGACTGGTCGCGGCTCTGCCATGCCTACGGCTCCGCGGAGGACGTCCCGGCGCTGCTGCGGGATCTCGCGTCCCCGGTGGAGGAGACCGCCGCGGAGGCGGAGCAGGAGTTGTGGAGCAGCATCGTCCACCAGGGCACGGTCTACCCGGCGACCGCGCCCGCGGTGCCCTTCCTGGCGCGACTCGTCGCCGAAGGCGTGCGCCGAAGCGCCTTGGTGGGCATGCTCGGTGTGATCGCCGGGAGCGTCGACGAGCACGACCTGCCGGTGCCCGGCGCGGCCCGCGGCGCCGTCGCGGCACAGCTGGGGCTGCTCCTGCCGCTGCTCGCGGACGACGATCGCGAGGTGCGGCGGACCACGGCGTGGACGGTGGCCCAGTGCCGGTCGGCGGCCGGTCCCGACGCGCGTGCGGCGCTGCGGACCCGCTGGGCGGCGGAGAGCGATCCGGCCGTGCGCGCGGACGTGCTGACGGCCTGTGCGCTCCTGGATCCCGACGCGGCCGAGGAGCTGTGCCCCGCGGTGCTCGCCGGGAACGAGCCGGCGCCGGTTCGGGTTGCGGCGCTGCTGGTCACCGCCGACTGCGGCCTGCCGTGGGACAGGGAGACGACCGCGTGCGTCACGGCATTGGTCCCGTTGGAGCGGCACGGTTTCGGCGCCCTGTGGGAGCGGGAGCCGCTGCACGCGATCGTCGAAGCTCTGCACACACGCGGTGAGACGGACACCGCCATCGACGTGGTCGGCTCCGCGCTCGGGCGGGCCGTGGCACTGCGGCTTCAGGGAAGCGAGCACGGGCAGGCCGCCACCACCGAGGCGCGGTGGGCCGCCGAGGCCCTCGCCCGCCGCTCACGGACCGCCCCGGCACGGCTGCTGCCCGCAGTGCTCCCGCTGCTCGACGATCCGGCCACCGCGGCCGGCGTGATCCCGCTGCTGCGTACCTGGTGTCAGCCGGCCCCGGAGGCGGTCCCGGCCCTGCTTGCCATCGCGCAGGGCGATGGCGAATCGGCCGACGAGGCCCTCGCCGCGCTGGTGTGCCTGGGAGCCCCGGAGGCGACCGGGCTGCTCGCCCGCCACCTGCCCGAGCGGCCCCACGCGCTGATGGCCGCGTACCGCCTCGCGACCGGTGAGACCCGCACGCCGGGTCGTGCCCACACGCCGGGCGAGGACCGGACGCCCCTGCCCTACGATCCTGAGCTGCTCGACGCGCTACGCGTCCGGCTCGCCGCCGAACCGTCCCGCGAGCGCAGATCGGTCTTCGACGGGGGTCTGGCCGCGACCAACGAACCGGTGTACCTGAGCGGGCTGTTGGCCGCCTGGGGCAGGCCGGCCAGGGCGGCCCTGCCGGAGCTGCTCGCCGCGCTGCCGCGCCATCCGCTCCCGGTCAGCCGCGCCTTGGCCGCCGTGGCCGATCCCCGGACCGACGCGCACGTGGTCGAGGCGCTACGAGCCCAGGCTCGACAGGGTCCACCGGCCACGCGTCAGGCGGCGGCAAGCGCACTCCACTCCCTGACCGGCGACGCCGATCCCCTGATCTCCGTACTCTCCGAGCTGCTGGCCGGACGAGGCAACAGCCTGGACCACACCGTCACCGCGGCCGCCTCGCTCGGGGAGGCCGCTCGTCCCTTGCTGCCGCTGCTGCACACGCTGCTGGCGGAACCGCCGCAGTCGCGCGAGACCGTGCCGGCGATCAGGGCAGCGCTCGGGGCCGCAGCGCTGGTCTGGGAACTGACCGGAGATGAGCGGGCGGTGCTCCCGGTGATCCGGGAGGGCCTCGCCCGGGCCTCCCAGGCATGGGGACAGGAGACGGTGAAACGCGCCGCCGAAGTCGCCTGCCTGCTCGGTCCCAGAGCCGAGCCGCTCGTCCCCGACCTCCTGCCGCTGCTGGACGATCCGGAACTCTCCCCTGCCCTCGTACTCGCCCTGACCAGCGTCTGTCCCGGGGCCGGCACACTCGCCGGGCTCGCCCGGACGACCCTGGCCGACCGTGTCCTGGCAGCGGCCCGACCGGGCTCGTATGCGCGCTCCGCCTCGGCCGTGCTGAGAGCCTGCGTCGCGCTCGGCCCGACGGCCTTCACCGACGCTCGGCTCGACGTGATCCGCGACCTCGCGGACGGCGACCGGCGCATCGTGGGCGCCGGCCTCCAGGACCGGATCATCCTCGACGACGAACGCTTCCGCGCCGAGGCCCGGAAGGTCCTGGGGACACTGACTGGCAGTGCCTTGAGTTCGTAGGGGCCCTGCGAGGGGGTGTTACAGGCGCCGGGCGGGGGCTGTCGTGCCGGGAGTGCGCCCCAGGGCTGCCTTGGCCTGTCGGGTGCGTTCGTCGGCGAGGACTTCCGTCACGCCCGCTTCGACGGCGGCGAAGGCCTGCTCGGCGATCGATTCCGGGGTGTTCTTGGGACCGGTGACGTGGGCGGCCATGTCCGTGTCGATGTATCCGCAGTGCACGCCGACGACGAGGACGCCGGTGTCGTGGAGTTCGCCGCGGATCCCGTTGGTCAGGGCCCAGGCGGCGGCCTTGGAGGCGCTGTAGGAGCCCATCGCGGGGTTGGTGAACCAGCTCGCGATGGACAGCACGTTGACGATGGCGCCGGGCGGGTTGCTCATGAGCAGCGGGGCGAAGGCACGGCACATGGCGAGCGTGCCGAAGTAGTTGACCTCCATCTCGGTGCGGGCGGCCTCCGGGTCGGGCGCGGCCAGCAAGGGGCTGTCGGTGAGGACGCCGGCGTTGTTGACCAGCAAGGTCACGTCGGAACACGTCTCGGCCGCCGCGGCCACCCGGGCGGGATCGGTGACGTCGAGGCGGACCGGGATCACGCCGGGCTCGCGGACCGACCGCGGGTCGCGGGCCCCGCCGTAGACACGGTGGGCGCCGCGTTGCAGGAGCAGCCGGGCCATCACCTGCCCGAGCCCCCGGTTCGCGCCGGTCACCAGTGCCGTTGCCCCCTGGATCATCAAGGTCTCGACCCCCGTCTCGCCCGGCCGATTCCTCGGCGATGTCCCGATCACGCAGTGGACCATGTGAGATGAACGGCGGTCTCGTGGAACCCGAGAGCGCGATAGAAGTCGGCCGCTCTGCGGGTCGGCACGGTCACCTCGACGTCCTTCGCCTCCCGGGCCCTTGCCTGTGCGGCCCGGATCAGCGCGGAACCCGTACCGCGGCCGCGCAGGGGCTCGGCCACCGTGAGTTCGAGCAGTTCGAGGATCGTTCCGCCGGCGAACAGGGTGGGCATGCGGACCGCGAGCAGGTATCCGACCACGCACGAGTCCTGCTCGGCGACCAGGAACTCGGCGCTGCCGTCCGAGGCGGCCTCGATGATCCGGGGGAACGCGGCGTCGTCGAAGACCACCCGGTCGGGCCGGTAGCTCGTCACGAAACCGCTCAGCAGACGGTAGATGTCATCGGCGTCCGAGGGTGTGGCGTCGCGGATCATCGTCATGCCGGCCCGTCCGCCGTCACCGCAGCCCGGTCCGCGGACAGGGGCATACCCCGACCGGCCGCATCCCCGACTGCGTGGGTGAGGGCGCCGTACCGCGGCCGGGCGGGCCCCGGCAGCGTTCGTGCAGCCGGAGAGCCATCGAGCCAAGCGCGGATCTCCGCCGGACCAACGGGTGCGCACACCTGCATCCCCGGAGATTACCGTGCACGCCAGGGGAGTTGATCGCCGCTCGCGGAGCGGAAGCCGGCCACGCCGCTGCAAGGAACGCCGACGGTGGTACCCGGTGTGAGCGGCCGCTGCAGGTGGTGGCGCGCCGATATGGTCGCTATGCCATGTGCGCGGGGAGGGGGCTGCTGTGACGGGTGACCGTGATCACGTCGATTTCCGGGGCAGCGAGATCTACGGTCCTGTGCTGGGCAAGGGCACTCAGAACAACTACTACGGGACATCCCGGGTTCCGGTCACCTTGCCGCATCTGGTCGGGGTGATCCCGCCGCGGGCGGGCTGTTTCCAGGACCGGGCCGAGGCTGCCCGGCTGGTGGCGACGCTGGCCGCAGGTGGGACCACGGTCGTCAGCTCTGCGGGTGGGGTGCTGGCGGGTGGGGTGCTGGCCGGGATGGGCGGGGTCGGCAAGACCCAGCTGGCCGCCGACTACGCACGTTCCGCTTGGCAGGCGGGTGAGGTGGACGTGCTGGTGTGGATCACTGCCGGCAACGCCACCGAAGCCGCGTCGGGGTATGCGCAGGCGGGCATGGAGATCCTGGGTGCTGAACCCGAAAGGGCGGCGCAGGCGTTTCTGGCCAGTCTGGAGCCTGGGCCGCGGGAGCGGTCGTGGCGGTGGCTGGTGGTGCTGGACGATGTCGCCGACCCTGCCGACCTGAACGGGCTGTGGCCGCCGGCCAGTCCGCACGGGCGGACCCTGGTCACCACCCGCCGCAAGGACGCCGCGCTCACCAACGAGGGCCGGCGTCTGATCGAGGTCGGGTTGTTCACCGAGGCCGAGGCCGTGGACTACCTCACCGCCGCACTGGCCGCCCGGGACCGCACCGAGCCCGCCGGGCAGCTCGCTGCCCTCGCCGCCGAACTCGGGTATCTGCCGCTGGCGCTGTCCCAGGCTGCCGCGTATCTCATCGACACCGGCGTGGACTGTGCCGACTACCGCGGCGTGCTCGCCGACCGCGCTACGAAACTGGCCGACACCGGTCCCGATGCCCTGCCTGACGAGCAGACCCACACCGCTGCCGCCGCGTGGACGGTGTCCATCGAGCGCGCCAACAGTCTCATGCCTGCCGGGTTGGCCCGGCCGCTGCTGCAGCTCACCGCGTTCCTCGACCCCAACGGCATCCCCGACACCGTCCTCACCAGCCGACCCGCTCTCGCCCACCTCACCACGGCCACAGGCCGCGGCCAGGTCACCCCTGCCGAGGTACGGCGTGCGTTGCGGGCGCTGTACAGACTCAGCCTGATCGACCACACCCCCACTACCCCGCATCAGGCGGTCCGGGTCCATCAGCTCATCCAGCGCGCCGTCCGCGACACCCTCACCCCCGATCAACACGATCAGATCGCCCGTACCGCGGCCGACGCCCTGCTCGTCGCGTGGCCCGGCATCGAGAACGACACCGCGCTCGCCCAGGCCCTGCGCGCCAACTCGGCTGCCCTGACCGCGCACGCCGAGAACACACTCCTTCTCCCTGTGGCGCACGACGTGCTGTTCCGGGTCGGCGGCAGCCTCGGTGAGGCGGGCCAGGTCACCGCCGCCCGCGACTACTTCCACCACCTCACCCGCACCACAATCTCCCGGCTCGGTCCCGACCACCCCGACACCCTGTCCACCCGGAACAGTCTCGGCCACTGGCGGGGGGTGGCAGGGGACCCGGAGGGCGCCGCCGCCGCGTACGCCGACCTGCTGGAGGACCGGCTACGGGTACTGGGACCCGACCACCCCGACACCCTTGCCACCCGGCACAACCTCGACGACGGGCAGCGGAGGGCTGAGGAAGGCGGAGAGGGCGGGGAAAGTGTCGACTGATGTTGTGCCGGCATGGAGAAATCCCGCCGTGCGGCCGGCCAGACCGTGGCTCCAAGCGGCACTTCGGTCGGGAGGTCCGGCCGGGATCCCCTTCTCGGCGTCAGCGGATGCGGGCCACTCCCGAGTAGATGCCGCTGCCCTCCGGTTCCGGGGCGGGGGCGGTGGCGAACCATTCCGTCGCCGTCACCAGGCCGGGCGGCACGAGGTCCAGGCCGTCGAAGAAGCGCTCGACCTCCGGGCGGGTGCGGAAGGCGAGCCGGATGCCGCCCCTGGCGTACTCGGCGACGACCTGTTCGACGAGGTCCGGGTACAGGTCGGAGGCGGCGTGCGACAGGATCAGGTAGCTGCCCGACGGCAGCGTGTCGACCAGGGCGCGGACTATGCCGTGGGCGCCCTGCTCGTCGCTGATGAAGTGCATCAGGGCGATGAGGGAGAGCGCGACCGGGCGGTCGAAGTCCAGGACGTGCCGGGCGTGCCGGACGATCGCCTCCGGGTCGCGAACATCGGCCTGGATGTAGTCGGTGGCCCCCTCCGGGCGGCTGATCAGCAGCGCCTCGGCGTGCCGGAGGACGATCGGGTCGTTGTCGGTGTAGACGACCTTGGCCGACGGCACGACGTTCTGCACGATCTGGTGCAGGTTCGGCTCGGTGGGGATTCCGGTGCCGATGTCCAGGAACTGGTCGATGCCCTGCCGCGCGAGCCAGGCGGCCGCCCGGTGCATGAACTGACGGTTCTGCCGGGCGGCGTCCCGCGCCTCGGCCGGCAGCTTCTCACCGACCGCCTCGTCGACCGGGTAGTTGTCCTTGCCGCCGAGCAGCCAGTCGTAGACCCGCGCGGGATGCGCCCTGCTGGTGTCGATCGGCGGAGACGGCTGTGGGCCGGTCGTCGTCATGGCAACTCCATCGCGCCGGTGAGAGGCAGAGAGCGAGTGAATGCGCGATGATCGTACTCGCGCTTCCCATCTGCCTTGTTCCAGGGGCGACTTGAGCGGCACACCGAACGCTTCCCGGTCAGAGGGTGAGCAGTTCCTCGTGGAAGCCGCCGAACTCCCGCTCCCGGTCGACGAGATGGATCTCCAGGATCCAGTGGCAGGTGCGTCCGGCCTTGTCGGTACGGCGCAGGGCGGTGTCATTGGCGGGGGCGATGTACGACTCCGTGTCGGCACCGTCGATCGTCTCGTGCGGGAACTCGCCGACCAGGTGCCCGGCGTGCCAGCCGCCCAGCTCCCAGCCGGCCTCGGCGGCCAGCCGCTCCACCTCGGCGTACAGCTGCTTCCCCGTGATGTCGGGGCCTGCCTCGAAGAAGCGGCGCCCCGCGGCGAAGATCCTCGGCAGGTCGTCCCGCAGCCGGTGCTTGACCGGGTCGTCGCCGAGGACGAAGGTCCGGCCGAAGTCGGCCTCGTACTCCTCGAAGATCGGCCCGAAGTCGGCGAACACGATGTCGTCCGCGCCGATCACCCGGTCCGGCGGGTTCTCCCGGTACGGCTTGAGCGTGTTCGGCCCCGACCGCACGATCCGCTTGTGCCAGTGCCGGGTCGTGCCGAACAGTTCGTTCGCAAGGTCGCGGACCCGGTCGCTGACCGCCCGCTCCCCCTCGCCCGGCGCGACCAGCCCGCGCTCCTCGATCTCCGCGAAGAGCAGCTCGGCCTTCGCCTGGGCATCCAGCAGTCGCGCCGCGCGCGTGGTCTCGTCGTCCGCCATGGCGCCGAACCTAACCAGCCGGGAATTCCACGGCAACGGGATTCCTCCGCTTACGCTGCACGGGCAGACACGCAGGCCGAGCAGGGCGCGACGCAGATCAGGCAGCCGACGAGCCGACGATTCGGCGGCTCGCCCCCGGTCCGGCGGCTCAGCGGGTCCGGGCGCAGTCCGCGGCCAGCCGCAGGCTCTCCTCGACGGCGTGCGGGATGTCGGTGACCGGGAAGAGCGTGTGCCGTACGGTCCGTCGGGCGTCGACGACGAGGATCAGGCGCTTGTGCCGCAGCCGGCCCGCGCCACGGAAGACCGGCAGCCGCAGCGCCGCGGCCAGCTGCTGGGCGGCGTCGGAGAGGAGCGGGTAGGGGAGCCGCTCGGCTCGGGCGAACTCCTGTTGTTCATAAGGGAGTTGGGTGCTGGTGCCGCGCAGCTGCACGCCCGCGCGGCGGAAGTCGGGCCAGGCGTCCCGGAAGAGCCGGTTCTCCAGGGTGCAGCCCGCGGCACCGGGGATCGGGCCCCATTCGACGCCGGTCCCGGGATAGGTGAACAGCACGGTGGCGGGGGCGTCCGGTGAGACCACGGGAACATCCCCGCCTTCGGGACCGGAACCGGAACCGGGACCGGTCCCCGCCGTCCCCGCCGTCCCCGCCGTCCCGGGCAGTTCGAGGCCGTCCGGCAGGCGGGTGCCGGGCAGGGCGTGGACGCGGGCGTGTTCGGCGCCGTCCGGGTCCGCCGTCGCGGTGAGGGTGCCGTCGCCGAGCACCCACCGGTCGCCCCAGTCCTGCATGGCGACGAGCAGCGGGAGCAGCGCCGTACCGGCGTCGGTGAGCAGGTACTCGTAGCGCACCGGGCGCCGCTGGTACAGGCTGCGCCGCAGGACGCCCTGGGCGACCAGCCCGCCGAGCCGCTCGGTGAGCACCTTCCGGGACAGGCCGATCTCGGCGGCCAGGGCGTCGAACCGGACGTGCCCGCGGGCGACCTCCCGCAGCACCAGCACGTTCCACCAGTCCCCCAGGACCAGCGCGGCCTGGGCGACGCCACACGTCTCGTCGGCGTTGTGCATCCTCATGCACCCATAGTAAGTTCCTTTTCGGGACTCACTTTGTTTCTAGACGGAACTTACCGCCTGCCGGCGAGAGAGCCGCGGGCCCAGCGTGAGGAGTTGCACCGTGACCGCCATCAGCCGCGTCGTCGCCCGGGAGATCATCGACAGCCGGGGCAACCCCACCGTCGAGGTGGACGTGGAACTCAGGGACGGCTCGCTCGGCCGCGCGGCCGTCCCGTCGGGAGCCTCCACCGGCGCCCGGGAGGCCGTGGAGCTCAGGGACGGCGACCCGGCCCGCTTCCACGGCAAGGGAGTGCTGCGCGCGGTCGACGCCGTGAACGAGAGCGTCGCGGACGCCGTCGTCGGTCTCGACGCCGAGGACCAGGCGGTCGTCGACCGCACGATGATCGAGCTGGACGGCACCGACACCAAGTCCCGGCTCGGCGCCAACGCCCTGCTCGGCGTCTCCCTGGCCACCGCCAAGGCCGCGGCCGCCGCCCACCGCCTCCCGCTGTACCGCTACGTCGGCGGGGTCGACGCCCGCCTCCTGCCGGTCCCGATGATGAACATCGTCAACGGCGGCGCCCACGCCGACAACCCGCTCGACTTCCAGGAGTTCATGATCGCGCCGATCGGTGCGGCGACCTTCGCCGAGGCCGTCCGGATGGGCTCGGAGGTCTTCCACACCCTGCGCGGCAACCTGCTCGCCGCCGGCCACAGCGTGAACGTCGGCGACGAGGGCGGCTTCGCCCCCGACCTGCGCACCGCCGAGGAGGCCCTGGACTTCGTCGTACGGGCCATCGAGCAGAGCGGCTACAAGCCCGGCACCGACATCACCCTGGTCATGGACCCGGCCAGCTCGGAGTTCTTCCGCGACGGGGTGTACGACTACACCGGCGAGGGCGTCCGCCGCACCCCCGCCGAGCACGCCGGGTACCTGGCCGCGCTGGTCGACCGCTACCCGGTCGCCTCCGTCGAGGACCCGATGGCGGAGGACGACCACGACGGCTGGCGCGACCTGACCGCCCGGCTCGGCGACCGCTGCCAGCTCACCGGCGACGACGTCTTCTGCACCAACGAGACCCTGCTGCGGGCCGGCATCCGCGACGGCATCGCCAACTCGGTCCTGGTGAAGGTCAACCAGATCGGCACCCTCACCGAGACGCTGGCCACCGTCGCCACCGCCCACCGGGCCGGGTACACCGTCGTCATGTCCCACCGCTCCGGCGAGACCGAGGACACCACCATCGCCGACCTCGCCGTCGCCACCGGCTGCGGCCAGATCAAGACCGGGTCGCTGTCCCGCGCCGACCGCACCGCCAAGTACAACCAGCTCGTCCGGATCGAACAGGACCTGGGTTCCCAGGCCCGCTACGCGGGCGCCGGGGCACTGGGCCTGCGCCGCTGAACCGGCCCGGCGGCCGAACCCGCTAACTTGGGGAGCCGGAGTCGTCACAAACTCCACTGAACCAGCTCTTTTCCCATCCCCATGAGGCGGCCCGTCATGAGCCTGAGCATCCGCAACCAGATCCCCGGCACCGTCACCGCCGTCACCCCGGGCGAGGTGATGGCGACCGTGAAGGTCCGGCTCGACGGCGGCCAGGAGCTGACGGCCGCGATCACCCTGGAGGCGGTCCGGGAGCTGGGGCTCGCCGAGGGTTCGGCCGTACGCGCGATGGTGAAGTCCACCGAGGTCGCGCTCGCCACCGGCCGGGTGCCGGGCGTCTCCATCCGCAACCAGCTGCCCGGCACGGTCAGCGACGTGGCCACCGGCGGGGCGATGGCCACGGTCAAGGTCGCCGTGGCCGGCGGCCAGGCCCTCACCGCGGCGATCACCAAGGACGCGGTCGGCGACCTCGGCCTGACGGCCGGTGCGCCGGTCGTGGCGCTGATCAAGGCGACAGAGGTGTCCCTCGCGACCGTCTGATCGCGAGACGACGCGGCCGCGTGACCACGCCCGGTCCGGGACCGGGCCGGTCAGAACAGCCCGTTGGTGTGCGGGAGTTCGGCCGGGATCGGGGCGATGACGTCCCAGTGCTCGACGATCCTGCCGTCCGCCACCCGGAACAGGTCCCAGTAGGCGACCGGCACTCCGAACTCGCCCTCGGACTGGAGCAGGACCAGGTCGCCCTCGGCGACGACCTGGTGGACCGTCTTGTAGACGAGGTTCTTGCCCTGCTCCGCCCACGTGGCGGCCGCCGCGCCGAAGCCGTCCAGGCCGTCGGCGGCCTCCGGGTTGTGCTGGCGGTAGGTGTCGGTGGAGATGTAGTCGGTCAGGACCGAGTAGTCGGCGCCGACGAGCACCTTATGCGCGAACTCGGCCACCAGCGCGCGGTTGGCCTCCGTCCGGTCCGGGTCCGCCGGCGCGCTCGGGCCGTCCGTCTGGGAGCGGCCCGAGGCGGTGTCCGTGACCACCGGCGTCAGCGCGTCCCAGTGCTCGGCCAGCCGCCCGTCCGCGTCGACCCGGAACAGGTCGAACGCCACCAGCGGCACGGGCCCGAAGCCGTGGTACGTGCCGTGCAGCGCCACCAGGTCACCGTCGGCGATCACCCGGGCGCCCTCGTAGCGGAAGTCCTCCGCAAGGCCCGCCACCAGCGCGCGCAGCGCCTCCGGGCCGTCCGCCGCCAGACTGCTGTGCTGACGGTAGTCAGCGGCCACCCAGCGGTCCACCGCGCCCGGGTCGCGGTCCCCGAACAACTCACCTGCGGCCTTGAGGACGATGTCCTTGCTGCTCATGACCATGTCTCCGATCTGGGAACTCTCACCGACGTGCGTCCGTCGGCACGTCCCCCACTCTCCCGGCGGGCGGGGCCGCACGCGCGGTAGAGTCGGGCATGGCCATGGTCGAAACGGGACAACCTTCGGTGCCGCCGGTGCTCGAACGGGGTTATCGCAACCCCACCCGGCCCGGACTGGGTCTGGAGCTGCTGGCCTTCGCCGACCTGCGCCGCAGGCTGCCGGGCGACGAGTACCGGCGGGTCCACCGGCCCGACTTCCACCACCTCACCCTGGTCCACCGCGGCCACGGCACCGCCATGGTCGACTTCGTCGACCGTCCGTGCCGGCCGGGCACCCTGCTGCACATCCGCCCCGGCCAGGTGCAGCGCCTGCCCACGGCGGCCGACGGCACCCCCGCCGACCTCGACGCCACCCTGGTCCTGTTCACCCCGGACTTCCCGCCCCGGCTCCCGGCGACCGCCCGCGTCACCGACGACCCCGTCGGCCCGGCCGCCTGGCAGCTCGACCCCGCCGACCACGACCGCTTCCGCCACGCGTTCGCCGAACTGGCCCGGGAATACGGCGCGTACACGGCGGGGGACGAGGACTCCGAGATCACCAGGGAGCTGCTGCGCCAGCTCCTCGCCGCGGTACTCCTGCGCACAGCGCGGCTGCCCGGCCCCGGGGGGCCCGCGCCGGTGCCGGCCGCGCAGGAGGCGTACCGCCTCTTCCAGCACGAGCTGGAGCGTTCCTTCACCACCCTGCGCCAGGCCCACGAGTACGCCGACCGGCTCGGCTACTCCCTCAAGACCCTCAACCGCGCGTGCCGGCGCGCCACCGGTCACACCGCCAAGCAGCTCGTCGACGCCCGCGTCGTCCTGGAGGCGAAGCGGCTGCTGGCCCACACCGACCTGCCCGTCGCCGCCGTCAGCCACCGGCTCGGCTTCACCGAACCGACCAACTTCAGCAAGTTCTTCACCCGGGAGGCCGGGGTTACGCCGGGGGTGTTCCGGGCCGACCAACGCTAGGCGCTCCGCTGGGGTGGCCGCGATGTGCGGTCGGTGTCCGCGGCGCCGTCGTTCGGCTGCGGCTCGGTGGGGGCTGGTCGCGCAGTTCCCCGCGCCCCCAGACGGCGGCTGCGCCGCCGAACCCGGACGGCCGGTGCGCCGCCGATCACCCGGTCACTGCTCGCCGTGTTGGCGGCGGATTCTTGCGGCTACCTCGTTCTCCTCCGTCTCCCACCAGGGGCGGACCCGGTCGGCGGCGGGGGCGGGGGCAGAGGTGGCCGGGGCCGGGACCGTCGCGAGCTGTTCGTCCAGGTGGCGGTCGAGGGCCGCCGTCTGGACGCGTTCCGTGCGGGCCCACTGGAACAGGATCGCCAGCAGGAACGGCAGCGCGACCAGTTCGGCGATGCCCAGCATCGCGCCGCCGCCGATCTGCTGGTCGTACCGGACGTCGGGGGCCCAGGACGGGTGGTGGTGCAGGTACCACGCGCCGGCGATCAGCGTGCCGTGCGTCATGACGACGAGTCCCGGGACGGCGTCGATCACGCCGTCCAGGAAGACCAGGGCCGCCCGTACCGGATGGGTGCACCAGGCCGGCAGGGTCTCCTCGCGGGTCAGGACCGGTACGACGAAGAGGCTGCCCGCCAGCAGCAGGTGCAGGTACATCAGCTCGTGCAGCCAGCCCACGCGCAGCGCGGTGGCGAAGTACGGGGTGAAGTAGACCGTCAGCTCGGTGGCGAGCACGAGGGCCGTGCTGACCAGGGGGAAGGTCAGGAGCCGGACCAGGCGGCCGGTCACCGCACGGCGGACCCGCGCCGCGGCGCCCGCCGGCAGCGCCGCCACCGCCAGCCGCAGCGGGTCGCCCAGGGCCAGGCCGAGCGGGGCCACCAGGTCGAGCAGGATGTTCTGCACGGCCGCGGGCCAGAACAGCACATGGTCGTAGACGGCCAGGCCCGACATCGTCGCGACGACCAGCGTGCCCAGGCCCAGCACCGCGAAGACGGCGGCCCGGGCCGACGACCAGGACCCGCCCCCGCCGCGCACCCGCAGCACGCCCCAGCCGTACAGCCCGCCCAGGGCCAGGACCAGCAGCAGCGCCGGCAGGTCCAGCTGCCACGACGTCAGCAGCCGGCCCACGGTCAGCTCGGCCATCCGGCACACCCTCCTTCGATCGGGGACGAAACGGGTCAGGTCAGGTCCACGGCGCGACGGTATACCCGACCTGCCCCGGCCCGGCATCGGGGCTCGGGCAGAATCGGCGGGATCGCCGGACGGTGATCGGTGCAGGTCACAAAAGTGGGGGATCCATGTTCGGAAAGCGGCTCATAATGAGCGGAGCCATCGCGATTCTGATCGGCACGCTCGGTGCGTGTTCCGGGGGCGGGAACGGGAACGGAGTCGACGACGGCATCGGCTACGAACAGGACAGCAGCGGGACGGGGACGGGAGCCGGCGCCACCGGTACCGGCTCCGCCTCCGACGACACCGTCCACGGACTGAAGGACTCCGTCCGGCACGTCGCGGCGAGGACCGTCCGGGCCACCCGGCCCCACCTGGTCAGGAAGTGCTCCACCGCGACGCGCCGGGTCCGGCACACCTCCAGCAGCGGAACCGGCAGTCGGCGCACGACCCGTACCTGGTACACGACCGAGCGGTACCGGTCCTGCGCCAAGGTCCGCAGCGGCACCGAGACGTACCGGAAGACCGTCCGCACCGAGAAGTGGTGCGTGGAGCTGGACGACGTGAACGGCGACAAGCGGCGGGACGACGTCTGGTACGAGGTCGGCCGCTCGGTCTACGGCGACGCCCGGGCCGCGGACGACCGCGCCCGGCTGGAGTTCTCCCCGGTCGCCGAGGGCTGCTGAGCCGTCCGCCGCCGCGTCACAGTTCTGTGCCGGGCCGCGGTGATCCTTGTTCGCTTTCGTTCGACCGTGCTTAAGGTGATCACCGCGGCCTGAGGATCTTGACCACCTTCTCCGCCGCCGCACAGGGGACGCAGAGATCACGGGGGCTTTTCATCATGGGGGAACGATTCGTCATGCCCCGGCGCCTGCGGACGCGGCCCGTCGCCGCGCTGCTGGCCGCCGCCGGGATCGTCGCCGGGGTGCTGGTCGGCAGGCCGGGGCTGGAGTCGGTGGCGGGGTGCGGGACGTCGGGGGACCCGTATCCGTCGCAGACCGCGAAGGACTGGGTGTCGTACGCCGACCACGTCGTCGTCGCCAGTCCGACCGGGGAGCGGGAGACGAACCGGCGGACCTACGCCAAGGGGGCCGTGGCCTACGCGATGGACCGGCTGGTGAGCTTCCGGACGGAGAGCAGGCTCTGGTCGCGCAGCTCGCCCCGGCACGCGCTCGGCGCCGGCTTCGACATGGTGGCCCCCGGCTGGGAGGTCTACCGGTCCTCCGGCACCCGCGTCGCCGAGATGGCGTCCGACGCGCCCCGTCTCCAGGCCGGCCACACCTATCTGCTCGCCCTGCGCTGGCACGAGGGCGGCTGGGTGGTCCTCGGCGAGGGCGGGGCCGTGCCCTTCGACGACCACACCGGCGACCAGGGCGAGTGGTGCGGACGCGTGCTGAGCCAGGAGGACGTCGCCGAGGGCGAGCGGTTCTCCCGGCACGACGACCACAGTCTGGAGAAGGCGCTGCTGGGGCAGGACGAGCAGGCCGTCAAGAGCGCCCTGGACCGCGCCGGCCGCGGCTGAACCCCGCCCGCCGCCCGTTCACATCCGGCCACAGGCCGGCCCGACCTCCCCGCCCCCAGGCCGAGGGCGCGCGATCTGACCGAACTCGCCCTGCCCGCACGCCATGTGAGCGGCGGGGGCGCCTAGTGGAACTGGTCCCGCCTGACCCTCCAGTACACAGCCACCCACATCTCCCCCACCGAAATGGCATGGACAGTTCACCTGTTCTCCATGTTCGACGCGTTGGTGCGCAAGGAACCGGCCATTGACTCTCGGGCGCGGCACCCCGATTCGGAGCCGCGTGGGGAGTATCGCTTCGTATAGGGGGGGCACCGTGGTGTCCGCGCTCAAGGGTTCCGCCGGGGCGGAATCCGAAAGACCCGTGCCCAGGCAGCTGTCGGCCGCCCGGGGGCTCGGGGACCGGATCTTCCGGGTCCAGTTGACGGCCTCCGGCGTCATCGTCCTCGCCATCATGGCTGCCGTAGGGCTGTTCCTGCTGCTCCGGGCCGGACAGGCGCTGCGCACCAGAGGGATCTGGGACTTCCTCACCACTGCCCAATGGCAGCCGGACGTCCACCGCTTCGGCATCGCGGCCGTCCTCACCGGCACCCTGCTCATCGCCGCCGTGGCCGTCACGATCAGCGTGCCGCTGGCCCTCGGGACCGCCCTGTTCATCTCGGACGTCGCGCCCCGCCCGCTGCGCCGCACGCTGGTCTCCATGGTCGACCTGATGGCCGCCGTGCCGTCCGTGGTCTACGGCCTGTGGGGCCTCTTCTTCCTCCAGCAGCATGTGATCGGGCTGTCCCGGTGGCTGTCGGACTGGTTCGGGTGGATCCCGTTCCTGCACGTCGACGGCACCCAGCCGGGCGAGCCGCTCGCCTCCCAGAGCGTCTACACCGCCTCCACCTTCGTGGCCGGCATCGTCGTGGCCCTGATGGTCGCGCCGATCCAGTGCTCGGTGATGCGCGAGGTGTTCGCGCAGGCGCCGGCCGGTGAACGGGAGGGTGCCTACGCGCTCGGCGCCACCCGCTGGGGCATGATCCGCGCGGTCGTGCTGCCGTACGGCATGGGCGGGATCATCGGCGGCACCATGCTGGGCCTGGGCCGGGCGCTCGGCGAGACCATCGCGGTCTACCTGATCATCTCCCCGGTCTTCACCATCCAGCCGCACATCCTGCAGACCGGCTCGAACTCCGTCTCCTCGCTCATCGCCCTGCACTACGGCGATGCCTCCACCTTCGGCATGTCGGCGCTGATGGCCGCGGGCCTGGCGCTGTTCCTGCTCACCCTGGCGGTCAACTTCACCGCCTCCTCGATCGTGGCCCGGTCACGGTCCGGCGCACAGAGCGAGGCGTGACGATGACCGTCGTAGACCTTGAGAAGGGCGCTCCCCAGGACGCCCCGCAGGACGCCCCGCAGGACGCCGCCCCGAGCGCTTCCACGGAGCCCGCCGTCGCCGCGTCGCCCGACGTGCCGCGCCGGATCGGCGGGGTCACCCGCTCCGGTGTGCTGTCGGTGTTCGGCGCCGCCGCCTCCGGACTGTGCGTCGCCGTCCTGCTCTTCGGCGAACTCGCGCCGTTCTCCGGCGCACTGGGGTTCTTCATCACCGCATACCTCTCTTTCCTAGGTATCTACGCGGTGTTGACAGGACTTGAGGAGGACGGGCAGGCCGTACGGGACCGGGTGATGACCGTCGTCCTGTGGACCGCGGGCGGGCTGATGTTCGCCGCGCTCTCCCTGGTCGTCGGCTTCACCGCGTGGCGCGGCCGGGAGGCCCTGCCGCACGCCAACTTCTTCACCCAGGACATGCAGGCGGCGGGCCCGCTCGACCCGCTGACGCACGGCGGCATCGCGCACGCCATGCTCGGCACGCTCATCATGATCGCGATCGCGCTGACGATCACGGTCCCGCTGGGCCTGGCCTGCGCGGTGTACCTCAACCAGATCCCCGGCCGCTTCTCCCGCTTCGTCCGCACGATCGTCGAGGCGATGACCGCGCTGCCGTCGATCGTCGCCGGTCTGATGGTGTACGCCGTCTGGATCCTCAACCTCGGCATGCAGAAGTCGGGCCTGGCGGCGGGCTTCGCGATCAGCGTGATGATGCTGCCGATCGTGATCCGCGCGGCGGACGTCGTGCTGCGCCTGGTCCCCGGCACCCTCACGGAGGCGTCCGAGGCCCTCGGCGCCCCGCGCTGGCGGACGGTCTGGCACGTGGTGCTGCCGACGGCCCGCTCGGGTCTCGCCACCGCCGTCATCCTCGGCACGGCCCGCGGCATCGGCGAGACCTCCCCGGTCCTGCTCACGGCGGGCTTCACGGCGGCGCTCAACGGCGACCCGACGAGCGGCCCGATGGTCTCACTCCCGCTGGCCGTCTTCAACTTCGTCAAGTCCCCCGAGCCCACGATGATCGCGCGCGGCTTCGGCGCGGCGGCGGTCCTGATGGCGCTGGTCCTGGTCCTCTTCGTCATCGCCCGGGTGATCGGCGGCCGCGGCCCCGGCCACCAGAACAAGCGCCAGGCGAGGCGAGCGGTGCGAGCTTCCCGCCGGGACACCACGAGATTCGCCGAGCTCCACACGCCGGGCCTGGAGCTGTTCGAGACCGGCGACCGTCTCGACTCCGGTGAGAGCAACGAACCCAGGGGCGCGGGGCTGCAGCAGTCAGCGGCTCCGCCGCGGAGCGCGACCAGCCCCGACGCACCGGCAGCCGACAACGGCGAGCAGTCCCCCGAAGACAACGCACCCGCAGCCGCCGACGGCGAACAGACACCCCCGAACGACTCACCCGCCGATGGCGGAACCCGTGCGGACGGGAAGAACACAGACCCCGCTACAGGAGACAGTCACTGATGTCCAGCCAAGTCATCAACGCCCTCCGACGGCTGGGCATCCTGGCCGCACTCATAGGCATCCTCGGCACCATCGCCGGCACCCCGGCCGTCGCCGACAGCTACACGCCCATCGCCGGCGCCGGGTCCACGTGGGCCGAGAACGCCGTCGACGAATGGCGTCGCGCAGTCAACCAGTACGGCATGCGCATCAGCTACGCCGGCACCGGTTCCTCCGACGGCCGCCGCCAGTTCCTCTCCGGCACCGTCGACTTCGCCGTCTCCGACATCCCGTTCCAGACGAACCCCACCGACGGCAGCGCGGCCGAGCGCCCGGCCTCCGGGTCGTACGCCTACATGCCGATCGTGGCCGGCGGCACGGTGTTCATGTACCACCTCACCGTCAACGGCAAGCGGGTCAACAACCTCCGCCTCTCCGGCGACGTGGTCACCAAGATCTTCACCGGGGTCATCAAGACCTGGGACGACAAGGCGATCAAGGCCGACAACCCGGGCATCCAGCTGCCGCACCGCACCGTCGTCCCGGTGGTCCGATCGGACGGCTCCGGTTCCACCGCCCAGTTCACGATGTGGATGGCGAACCAGCACAAGTCGCTGTGGAACGCGTACTGCGCGAAGGTCGGCCGGTCCGGTTCCTGTGGTCAGACCTCGTACTACCCCACCGTCTCCGGCATGATCGCCCAGTCCGGTGACCTCGGCGTCGCCGGTTACGTCGCCCAGAACTACGGCGAAGGCGCGATCGGTTACGTCAACTACTCGTACGCCATCAACGCGCGGTATCCCGTCGCGAAGGTGCTGAACCACGCGGGCTACTACACCGAGCCGACCCCGTCGAACGTGGCGGTCTCGCTCCTCAAGGCGAAGATCAACACCAACAAGAACTCGGCGGACTACCTCACCCAGCAGCTCGACGGCGTCTACAACGACGCCGACAAGCGCAACTACCCGCTGTCCAGCTACTCGTACATGATCCTGCCGCTGAAGGTGCAGGGCACCTTCACCAAGGAGAAGGGCAAGACGCTCGGCGCCTTCTCCTACTACTTCATGTGCCAGGGCCAGCAACAGGCGCCAAAACTCGGCTACTCGCCGCTGCCCATCAACCTCGTCCAGGCGGGCTTCGACCAGATCCGCCGGATCCCGGGCGTGCAGGCGCAGAACATCAACATCAAGAACTGCAACAACCCGACCTTCACCACCACCGGCCAGAACCGGCTCGCCCAGACCGCGCCCTACCCCGCGGCCTGCGACAAGAAGGGCGCCGCGCCCTGCACCACGGGCACCGGCGGCACCAAGACCAGCTCCGGCAACAACGGCGGCGGCACCTCCGGCGGCAGCGGCGGCACCGGTAGCGGCGGCGCGACCGGCAGCGGCACCGACAGCGGCGGCTCCTCCGGAGGATCCAGCGCCCAGCCGTCGGTCGACCCCGACACCGGGCAGACCATCTCCCCGGACGGCACCGCTGCGGGCGGCTCCGGCGCCGGCGGGACCACCGCCGGTGGCACCGTCGCCCTCGCCCAGCCGGTCGCAGTGGCCACCGCGCACGGCTGGACCGGAACCCAGACGCTGATGCTGCTGGCCGCGGTCCTGGTCTTCGGCCTGCTCCTGCTGCCCTCGCTGGTCTCCCGGCTGGTGGGCAACAAGGGCAGCGGCAAGGGCAACGGCCCCTCGGACGACGGGAGTACCCGATGAGACGTCGGATCAGAAACGCCCTCGTCCGGCTCCTCGCCGGCGCCACCATCGGCGCCCTTGCCGGTCTCGCCGTGGCGCAGGCGGCTCCGTCCGCCACGGCGGCGAGCAGCGCCGGATCCGCCGTGACAGTGTCCGGGCGCGGTGAGTTCAAGGACATGAAGTTCACGGTCAGCCAGACCACGCACCTGACCAGCCAGGCCATCTCGGTGACCTGGACCGGCGGCACGCCGACCACCTTCGCGGGCTCGCAGTTCAACACCGACTTCGTGCAGATCATGCAGTGCTGGGGCGACGACGACGGCACGGTCCCGTCCAACCCCGGCCCGTCGCGCACCCAGTGCCAGTTCGGCGCCTCCCCCACCACGGACCGCGGCGGCTGGCCGGGCAACGGGACGGACGACACCCGACAGATCTTCTACAGCGCCGACCCCACCAACTACGGCCAGGACGACCGGTACGGCGCCGCCAACCCGAACGCCCCCGGCGAGGTCCCCTTCAAGTCGGTGGACGGCACCACGATCACCAGAAACACCCAGAACAACCCGCTCTTCAACTACAACACGACCAACGAGGTCGACTTCGCCCGCACCAGCGCCGACGGCAAGGGCCAGGAGTACTTCGAGGTCCAGACCGCCAACGAGGCACCCCACCTCGGCTGCGGCACGCCCGTCACCACCGACGGAGTCACCAAGCCCCGCTCCTGCTGGCTGGTGATCGTCCCGCAGGGCCGTCTCGACCTGGACGGCAAACCGTACGCGGACCAGAGCCACGTCAACGCGGGCTCCCCGGTCTCCTCGACCAACTGGAAGAACCGCGTCGCCGTCAAGCTGGACTTCAACAGCGTGGGCACCAACTGCGCCCTCGGCTCCGACGAACGCCCGACCACGGGCAGCGAGCTGGTGGCCGACGCGATGACCAGCTGGCAGGCCACGCTGTGCTCGGAGGGCAAGGTCTACAGCTACACGGAGTACGGCGAGCCCAACACGCGGGCCCGGCTCATCTCGGACGGCTCCACCGGCCTCGCCTTCACCACCCGCAAACTCGGCGTCGACCAGGGGACCACCGCACCATCGGGTACGACGACCTACGCACCCGTCGCGCTGAGCGGGGCCGTCATCGGGTTCACGATCGAACGCAGACCCAAGTCCACGGCGCCGGACAGCGTCCAGAAACTCGCGGGCACCAAGGTCGAGTCGATCAAGCTCAATCCCCGTCTGCTCGCCAAGCTGCTGACCGAGTCGTACCGCAACTCGACCTGGGGTTCGGTGCTCAACAGCGGCGTGGCCAAGGGCTACGGCTGGGCGAAGAACAACCCGGCGGGTCTAGCCTCCGACCCCGAGTTCATCGCGCTGAACCCCGAGTTCGCCAATCTCTCGGTCGCCGAGACGCCGGCCACCGACACCGACCTGATGACCTCGCTGGGCCACACCGACACTGCCCGCGCGCTCTGGCAGTGGATCGTCGCCAACAAGGACGCCCGGCAGTTCCTCGCCGGTGTCCCCGACGACGACGGGATGCGGGTCAACCCGTACTACAGCACCAACGCGGACCTGAACCCCTCAGGCGCCGCCTTCGACCCGTCGAACACCGACGAGTACCCGAAGAACGACCCCTGGTGCACGGTCCCGCCCAACTCGGGCGCGCCCGACGACAAGAAGCAGTGCATGACCGACTTCCACCCCTACGTGGACGACATGCACGCCGGCGCCCTGCACACCCGGCGCGCGGACACGCTCTGGAAGTCCAGCTGGGACCCGCTGGCCAGCCCGCCGGCGTACAAGAGCGTCGGTCCGCAGACGGTCGGCTCGCGCTTCGTGATCACGGTGACCGACGCGGCCTCCGCCGCCCGCTACGGGCTGCAGACCGCCGAACTGGAGAACAGCGCGGGCAAGTTCGTCGCCCCGACCGCGGCGAGCCTGGCCGCGGCCGCCGCGACCGCCACCGGCTCCGGAGTCGCCGAGATCACCCCGGCGAACGCCACGGCGAAGGACGCCTACCCGCTGGCCCAGCTGGTCTACGCGGCGGTACGCCCCGGCAAGGTGACCAAGGCGGCCCGCCAGGACTACGCGGCCCTGCTGCGCTACGCGGCGGCCGCCGGTCAGACCTCCGGATCCGACCCGGGCAAGCTGCCCGTCGGCTACGCCCCGCTCTCCGAGAAGCTGCGCGCACAGGCCGTCAAGGCGGCCGACGCACTGGTCCACTACACGGGCCCGAGCCCCGCCGACGACGGTTCGGCCGACGGCGGCGGCACGGACACCTCCGGCGGTGGCGCGCCCGGCACCGGAGGTGACACCGGAGGCACGGGCGCCGTCGGCGGCACGGGGACCGGGAGCGGTGACGCCAGCGCCTCGCCGAGTGCGTCGGCGTCGTTCGACGGCGGCAAGGCGCTGGAGACGACCGCGGCCGGCAACACGCCGGCCGACCCGGCCAATCCGCTGCGTTACGCCGTTCCGGCGGGGGCCGCGCTCGGGGCGGTCGCCGGAGTGGGCGCGCCCTTTGCCGGTGGCCGGCAGCTGTCGATTGCTTCCGTGACGGCGGCAGTACGCCGGCTGCGGGTGCGTCGGGGCTGGTCGCGCCCACGCGGCGGAGCCGCAAATGGATAAGGCCCCGCGCCCCTAAGGGGCGCCTTCCCTCAGGGGCGTTGAAAGCCCCACGGAGCCCAGTGCTCCCCCACAGACGGCCGCCCGCCCCGAAAGGCAGTCGGGGCGGACGGCCCGTACCACCCTGCCAGATCCCTCTGGCAACACCCCAGCTAGCACTTGTCAGGAGACTCTCGATGCGCAGAATGCGCTCCTCGGCGGCGTTCGTCGCCGCGGCCGTGGTGGCCGGCGGTCTGGCCCTCGCCACCCCGGCGCTCGCCGACCCCACCCCCGCGGGCACCTTCCGCCAGCTGGTCGGCGTGGGCTCGGACACCACCCAGGACGTGGTCAACGCCCTGGCCGGCGACACCGTCAACGGCACCAGCTACTCCGCCACCGCCGTGAAGTCGGCGGACGGCGCCGGTATCGCCTCGTACGACGCGATCGAGCCCGGCACCGGCTCCACCACGTCCACCATCGTCACCCGTTCCGGCGGTACGGCGTTCACCCGCCCGAACGGCTCCGGCAACGGCCAGAAGGCGCTGTCCGCGTCGCTGACCGGCGACAAGTTCCCGGCCGGCACCGGTACCGTCATCAAGGGCCAGGTCGACTTCGCCCGCTCCTCCGGCGGCCCGTCCACCATCGGTTCCGCGCTCACCTACGTCCCGATGGCCCGGGACGCGGTCGGTGTCGCGGTCAAGGGCTCGGCCCTGGACTCGCTGACCAAGCAGCAGCTGTTCGAGATCTACTCCGGTTCGCTCACCGAGCTGAACGGCCAGACCCTGCACCCGAAGATCCCGCAGGACGGCTCGGGCACCCGCAAGTTCTTCCTCGCGGCGATCGGCATGTCCAGCACGCCGCTCGGGGCGAACGTCCAGGTCGTCCAGGAGAACCAGGCCAACGCGGCCCTCACCGAGGACGGCGCGCTCGTCCCGTTCTCCGTCGGTTCCTGGATCGCCCAGAACAACGGTGTCTCCCCCGACTACAGCAAGGCCGCGGCCGCGGCCGGCGGTCACCTGGCCTCCATCACGCTGCCCGGCGACGACGGTCCCACCAGCCCGGTCACCACGGTGAACGGCAAGCTGGCGCCGGTCCAGGCCTACTACGAGAACTCGACGTTCGGCCGTGACGTCTACAACGTCGTCCCGAGCCGCGCGATCGACCCGACCAGCGTCTTCTTCGACAAGGACCTGTACGACGTCTTCGTCACCAGCGGCAGCCACACCGCCGAGCTGGCGTCGGACAGCGCCGAGAAGGTCATCTCGTCCTTCGGCTTCGTCAACGAGGCGTACAACGGCTCCATCAACCTGCAGGCCAAGCACGCCCTGCAGGGTGGCCTGGAGGGCCTCTCCTCCGCCAACACGGTGCCGGCGGCGCCCACCCTGAAGACCACCGTGGGCGACGCCAGCCTGAAGCTGTCCTGGACCGCCCCGGCCGCCACCCCGCTGCCGCTGACCGACTACCGGGTGACGCTGACCGACGCGGACGGCGCGGTCGTCGCCACCAAGGACGTCGCGGCCACCACCACGACGTACTCCTTCCCCGGTCTCGCCACCGGCACCTACACCGCCACGGTCACCGGCTACAACATCGTCGGCGCCGGAGCAGACGCCACCTGGACCGGCGCGGTCAAGTACGCGAGCAAGACGGTGGCCACCACCGCCACCACCGCGTACGGCAAGACCCCGAAGGTCTCCGTCACGGTCACCGACACGCACAGCGTGAAGCCGACCGGCAAGGTCACCGTCAAGGACGGCACCACCGTCCTCGGCACCGGCACCCTGGACTCGTCCGGCAAGGTCACCATCGGCCTGTCGAACCACCTCAAGGTCGCCACCCACTCCCTGTCGGTCTCCTACGCGGGCAGCTCCAGCCTGAACGCGTCCTCGACGACCGTCTCCCTGAAGATCACCAAGGCGACGGCGTCGGTCTCCACCTCCGCCCCGACCTCGGTGAGCCACACCGCCAAGGCCAAGGTCACCGTCAAGGTCACCGCGACCGGCACCACGCCGACCGGCACCGTCCGCATCTACCAGGGCACCAAGGTCATCGCGACCGGCACCCTGAGCAGCGGCAAGGTCGTCGTCACCCTGCCGAAGCTGGCCAAGGGCAAGCACACCCTGCACGCCTTCTACGTCGGTTCCTCGACCGTGAACTCGAAGACCGGCGCCAACTTCACCATCACCTCCAAGTGACCGTCTGACGGGCCCGCCGGGAGCCTCGTACGGCTCCCGGCGGCCCCTCACTCATTCCTCGAAGGAGGCGGGCCGCCATGACCGTCGCCGTACCGACACCGAAAGCTCTGGCTCCGGCCGTGCCCCGCAGGCCCGTCCGCAGCCTCACCTTCGTCCGCCACCTCTCGCGCGGTGGACTGCTCAGCCTCGCCGCCCTGCTGCTCGGCATCACCGCCCAGCTGCTGGTGTTCAGCACCGCCCAGGAACACTCGGCCCAGCACGCCGACTTCGACCAGCTGCGCGAGCAACTCGCCCTCGGCACCGCCCCGGTGGCGCAGACCGGGCAGGACGGCAAGCTGCTGGCGCCCGGCACGCCGGTCGCGCTCATCGACATACCGAAGCTGGGTCTGAGCCAGGTCGTCCTGGAGGGCACCGACTCCTCCGTGACGACCGACGGCCCCGGGCACCGCCGGGACACCCCGATGCCCGGCCAGGCCGGCACCAGCGTGCTGATGGGCCGGGCGGCCGCGTACGGCGGCCCGTTCGGCAAGCTCTCCCAGCTCGCCACCGGTGACACGTTCTCCGTCACCACCGGCCAGGGCAAGGCGAAGTTCCAGGTCATCGACGTACGGCGGGCCGGCGACCCGGCGCCGACGGCGCTGGCCTCGGGCAAGAGCCGGATCGTCCTCATCACCGCGACGGGCCCGAAGTTCATGCCCTCGGGCGTGCTGCGCGTCGACGCCGACCTGGTCTCCGACACGTTCCAGACCCCGTCGGCCGTGATCCGGGCCGGCACCCTGCCGAGCTCCGAGGAGCCGCTGGCCCGCCCCTCCGGCGTGCCGTGGCCGCTGGTGATGTGGCTGCAGGCGCTGCTGCTCACCGCCGTGGCCGCCGTCTGGACCTGGCACCGCTGGGGCCGCCACCAGACGTGGATCGTCTTCGCCCCGGTCGTCGCGGTGCTCGGCCTCCAGGTCGCGACGCGGACCACCGAACTGCTGCCGAACCTGCTGTGACCGAGGTGAGTGAAGTGACTGAAGCAACCCAGGCAACCGAAGTGACCGAAGCACCCGAGCCATCTGAAACGACCGAGACTGCCGAGACGACCGAGACTGCCGTGACCGCCGAGACCGCCGAAATGACCGACACCGCCGTACTTCCCGCCGCCGTGGTGGACGGGCCCGCCCCCGCCACCCTCGACGCCCGCGCCGTCTCCGCCTGGTTCGGCTCCCACCAGGTGCTCAGCCAGGTGTCGCTGACCATGCCCGCGGGCCAGGTGACCGCGCTGATCGGCCCGTCCGGCTGCGGCAAGTCGACGTTCCTGCGCACCCTCAACCGGATGCACGAGCTGATCCCCTCCGCGCAGTTCGGCGGCGAGGTGCTCTTCGAGGGCGAGGACATCTACGACCCGTCCTGGCGGCTGACCGACGCCCGCCGCAGGATCGGCATGGTCTTCCAGAAGCCGAACCCGTTCCCGGCGATGTCGATCTACGACAACGTGGTGGCGGGCCTGAAGCTGACCGGCACGAAGGTGAACCGCCGGGAGAAGGATGTCCTGGTCGAGGAGTCCCTGACCCGCGCCGGCCTGTGGAAGGAGGTCCGCGACCGCCTCCGCCAGCCCGGCGGCGCCCTCTCCGGCGGCCAGCAGCAGCGCCTGTGCATCGCGCGGGCCCTGGCGGTCCGCCCCCGGGTCCTGCTCATGGACGAGCCGTGCTCGGCCCTGGACCCCACCTCCACCCGCCGCGTCGAGGAGACCATCCAGGACCTGGCCGGCCAGGTCACGATCGTCATCGTCACGCACAACATGCAGCAGGCGGCCCGCGTCTCCCAGCAGTGCGCGTTCTTCCTGGCCGAGCAGGGCACCCCCGGCGGCATCGTCGAGCACGGCGCCACGGAGGCCGTCTTCAACTCCCCGCAGGACCAGCGCACGGCCGACTACGTGGCGGGCCGGTTCGGCTGAGCCCCGCGGTCGGAGTCAGCAGTACGGCGGCTGGTTGGTGAGCGAGGAGGCGACCCGCATCCAGACGCCGAACTGGCGGTAGAGGGCGGGCAGCGGACCACGGGCCTGGACGGTACGGCTGTCCACGGCCGTCACCCCGGGGATGCCGAGGAGGACGGCGGGCACGGAGGCGGACTGCCAGCGCACGGCGAGCACCGACTCGCCCTCGGGCGCGGCGGGCCGCTTCGGCACCGGCGTCAGGGCCGCCACGACCGCCTCCTCGATCGCCCGGCGGGCCTCCTCCGCCGGGCGCAGCTCGGCGGCGAACCGGTCCCGGGCGTACTTCACGGGCACGGTGACGACCGATTCGTCCCACGCCGTCATCTCGGTGCACGCCGCGTCGTCACCCGTGAGGGCCACCACCGGGACACCGAGGGCCGCGGCGGTGGCGTGCGCGAGGCCGATCTCCCCGGCGGGCCTCCCGTCCAGCCAGATGTCCTCGATCTCGTGGCCCATGAAGCTGTGACTCAGCACACCGAGGACACCGGCCCGGGAGTGGTACCCGACACATATCGCCGCGTCGTGCTCCGCCGTGAGCCCCTCCAGCATGAGCATGCTCTTCGGCTTGCCGCGCACCAGGCGGGCGGCGGGGTGCAGCTGCTCGGGGAGCAGGTTCCGCATCGGCCCGTGGGCGTCGTTGACGAGCACCTCGGTGGCACCGGCGGCCACCGCCCCGCGGATCGCCGCGTTCACGTCCTCGGCCATCATCGACCGGCCGCGCTCGTAGTCCCGGCCGCCCGGCTGCACATCGTCCCGGTCGACCAGCCCGGTGATGCCTTCCATATCCACGCTGATGTAAATACGCACGTCCTGAGGCTATCCGGACCCTACGTATTGTAGGTTCCCCATCGGCCACGGCGGCTCGTCAGCTCACGGGGGTACTCATGCAGGGCACGGACACACAGGAGGCGCGGCGCAGTCTCGCCCCCACGGTGGCGGTGCTGGTGGCGAGTCTGCTGGTCGCGGCGGTGGGCGTGTACGAGCTGTCCGGCTTCGGCCTGCACAGCCTCGACCGGCGCCCGCACCTGTTCAGCGACGGGCTGGCGACCGGCGGGGTGATCGTGGCGGCGGTGGCGGCCGGGGCGGCGATCGGCAACCTGGCGTGGATGCTGGCGGCCCGGCGGCGGGTGGAGCGGGAACGGGCGCAGGCCCCCGTGCGTCCGTAAGAGGCGGTACGCCCTTTCACACCGTATTCCGTACCGGGACGGATCCCTCCCCCGTCCCCCACCGTTACCTTACAGACTGTAGGGTCAGCCCTCCGTCAACCCGCTCCCCGTCCCCAAGGTGACCGGTCCCCATGCCCGCACAGCTGTCGACCCTGATCCCGCCCCGCGTCTCCGCCGCCCTGCGCGCCCCCACCGGCGCCTCCGGCGGCGCCCTGCGCAGGCGGGCCGCCGACTTCACCGTCTGGTACCTGCGCGTGATCGCCGTACTGAACATAGTGGCGGTGGTGTCGCTCCCGTTCCGCGAGGAGGTCGACGAGCACAACAACGGCCGTATCACCCTGCACCTGCACCGGCAGCACGCGCACCACAGCGGCCAGTTCTTCACCCCGTACCTGGCCACGGCGGGCCTGGTCTCGGCCGCCCTCGCCATCTTCTTCGTCCTGGTGATGCGCCGCCGCAAGCGCGCGGCCTGGGTGGTCAACCTGCTCCTGTCCGCCCCGCTCTTCGCCCTCTACGCCCTCGCCCTCACCCAGCACGAGTACCGCGCCCACGCCTTCAACTGGGTCTCGGCGGCCCTCACCGGCCTCTTCGTGGCCGCGCTGCTGGTCAGCCGCCGGGAGTTCAACGCGGTGGGCGACCCGTCGAACCCGAAGACGGCACTGGCGGTCGGGGCCGCCGGCGTCCTCGTGACCGGCGTCCTGGGCACCCTCCTCGTCCACGCCACGAACAAACTCCCCGGCGCCACTCTCCCCGACGAGATCGCCTACACCCTCCTGAGGGGCGTCAGCGTCGGCCCGCTCGCCGACCACGTCACCGCGGTGCACGCCCCCCGCTGGACCGACATCGTCATCAACGCCCTCCTCGCCGCCGCCTTCTGCCTGGTCCTCTACGCCGGCTTCCGCTCCCCGCGCGGCCGCCGCCTGCTCAGCGCGGAGGACGAGACGAAGCTGAGGTGCCTGCTGGACCGGCACGGCGCCCGCGACTCCCTCGGCTACTTCGCGCTGCGCCGCGACAAGATGGCGATCTTCTCCCCCACCGGCAAGTCGGCGGTCACCTACCGCGTCGTCGGCGGCGTCAGCCTCGCCTCGGGCGATCCGATCGGCGACCCGGAGGCGTGGCCCGGCGCGATCGACGCGTGGCTGACGGAGGCGCGGCAGCACGCCTGGACGCCGGCCGTCATGGGCGCCAGCGAGGAGGCGGGCACCGTCTACGCCCGGCACGGCCTGGACGCCCTGGAGCTGGGCGACGAGGCGATCGTCGACATCGCCGACTTCACCCTGGAGGGCCGCGCGATGCGGGTCGTCCGCCAGGCCCACAACCGGGTCCGCCGGGCCGGCTACACGGTCCGCATCCGCCGCCACGAGGACATCCCGGCCGACGAGATGGCGACCCTCATCGAACGGGCCGACAGCTGGCGCGACGGCGCCACCGAACGCGGCTTCTCCATGGCCCTCGGCCGCCTCGGCGACCCGGCGGACGGCCGCTGCGTGATGCTGGAGTGCCGGGACGCGAACGACACCCCCCGCGCCCTCCTCAGCTTCGTCCCCTGGGGCGAGCAGGGCCTCTCCCTGGACCTGATGCGCCGCGACCGCGATTCCGAGAACGGCCTGATGGAGTTCATGGTCGTCGAACTCCTCCTCCGCGCCGCCGAGTTGAAGGTCGACCGCGTCTCCCTGAACTTCGCGATGTTCCGCTCGGTCTTCGAACGCGGCGCCCGCCTGGGCGCCGGCCCGGTCCTCCGCCTCTGGCACGCCACCCTGACGTTCTTCTCCCGCTGGTGGCAGATCGAGTCCCTGTACCGCGCGAACGCGAAGTACCGCCCGGTGTGGGAGCCGCGCTACATCCTCTTCACGAAGAGCAGCGACCTGCCGAGGATCGGGCTGGCGAGCGCTCGGGCGGAGGGGTTCCTGACGGTGCCCTGGGGGTCGTGACCAGACCCACACCATCGGGGAAGCCCGTGCGCCCCCGGGTACCGATCTCCCAGGGCGATCAGCCCGACATCACCACTTCCCAGACTCCCGCAATATTGATGAAATCAGAAGTCCTGACCAAAAGGCTCGGCGATCCCGGCCTGGCGGACAGGATCCCGTCGACAATGCGACGAGCCTCAATCGAGCCGAGCCCACCCGAGACGGGCCAGACATGCGCACCGTTACCAGACTCTCCGAATTCTCCGGAAAGAACTGCGCCGTCTGAGTCAGGAAGCGCCCAGAGGGCGAAGATCCTGTCGTCAAGAACAGTAGTCTCCGACCGCTCCGCAAACAGCTTGAAGTACCAGCAGGTAATCTCACCTCGACGCCAAAGAATTCCCTCTACCGGCCCATCATGCCAATCGATGATGATCAGAACCTCGGGCCGACCAAGCTTCTCCGTCAAATGCTCGCTCAATTTACCTCCGCCCAAAAACGACGTTGAATGATTTTTGAACTACAGCATCCACTGGATTCGGCAGTATCAAGGTGTGATGCGTTGGATTATTCCGCGTCGGAGTGAAGATCAGATAAAAACCTGCCGCCTCTATCTGCTCCTTCGTCGCTATCGACGCACCCTCGAATGGGCCGTCCACCGCCAGCACCGAAACTCCGTGGCCAAATGACTTGGAGTTCTCTTCGGCCTTTTGCGCCTGAGCTGAAAGTCGTCCGGTACTTTCCTTGCTGGTTCCAAGTCTCGCAAAGCTCTGATCAGCACTGCATGTGCAGGGTTGACCAAACCCAGGACCGCCCGGACCACAGTTGTGAACGAGGACGGGTGTGGCGCCCGCCAGCACATAGTACGTGTGCAGTTGGGCGACGGTGAGGTTGTACCGTTCGCCGGCGCCGGGGGTCCCACGGACGGTAACGACGTAGGCCTTGTGACCGTCTTCGGTGGCCAGGGCGTCGTGGGGCTTGAGGTCGGAGGCCGGTTTCCATATGTGGTCGGTCTCGTCCCAGAACGGGTGCTTCGACGTGGTGTGGAGGGTCTCGGTGTGGCCGTCCGGGGTGTGGACGGTCACGTCGACCAGGTCGTTGTCGAGGTTGCGGTGGAGGGCGGTGACCTTGTGGGTGCCGCGGTGCTCGCCGGTGCCGGGATCGGCGGCCTCGACCTCGTCGCCCGGCTTCACCTCACCGATCGGCTTGGTCTTCCCGTCCGCCATCAGGACCGGCGTGTCGGCGCGGAAACTGCACTGCCCCGCCGTCTCGCCGTCCGTGCCCGTGCCCTGGCACACCGACCCCAGGACCGCGTCGCCGAGACCGCAGGCCACGGCGCCGGTGACCATGTCGAGGAGGTTGCCGCTCGCCGAGCAGCTGAATCCGAGCAGACCGCCGACACAGAACCCGCCGCCGCCGTCCCCGGCACCCGGTGGCAGGCCGGTGTTGCGGCTGCCCGCCACGCAGCTGTTGCCGCTCGCCCCCGGGGTGCCGCAGGTGGCCTTGTCATTGGCGATGGCCGAGATGGTGGCGCCGGTCGGCTTGGCCGGGGCCGTGGTGGGGACCAGGATCGGGTCGTCGACGTCGAACAGGGGCTGGCGTTCGGTGACCCAACGGTGGCGTGTAGGGCTGCGCCACCAGCGGTAGGCGTGGGTGCCGTTGTCGTAGTACGTCCACTGCTGGGTGGTGGTGTAGCTGTAGTAGTCGGTGCGGGTGTAGAGGTACGTGTCGTCGTACCACTTGGTGGTGGTCTGCCAACTGGTCGTGTGGGTCTGCTGCTTGGTGCCGGTGACGACCGGCTTGGTGGGGTGCGGCGGCTGCGGCGGCACCGTGGTGGTCGGCGGCGGCGGTACCGCCGGCGTACGGATGGCGGACGCGTCGAAGGTCGCGGTCCCGGTGGCGGCGTCGTAGAGGATGGCAGCCGCGGCGACGACCACCACGACGCCGCCGACCACGAGGAGCACCTCGCCTGCGCCCACGGTGGCGGCGGCCCCGGCCACCACCTCCGCGCCCTCCACGACGGCGCCCGCTCCCTCGGCGGCGGCGCCGGCGGTCTCGGCGACCGCGGAACCGGCGACCCGGGTGATGTTCGCGAACTCCTCGTCGATCTTCGCCTGGCTCCAGTCCAGCGCCCTGTTGGCGAAGGCCGTGACTGACCAGTGCCCGTCGGGGTCGAGACGGCTGGTCGGGTTGGCGTTCCCGTACAGGTAGTCGTTGATGGAGGTCGCGTCGGTGACCGGGACCGAGGCGGTGTCCGCCGAGGCGAAGGTGCCGCTGCCCGGGTCGTACCAGCGGGACTCCGCGGAGACCCGGCCGGTCGTCGAGTCCGTCCAGCTGCCCTGGAAGCCGACGGTCATGGTCGCCGCGTTGGACTGGGCGGTGACCTTGCCGAAGGGGTCGTAGGCACGGGAGGCGAACACGTCGCCGAAGGTCGTGTCCAGCGAGGCCACGACATTGCCGTGCACGTCCTGGACCAGGGGCATGGCGATGCCGCCGGCCGGCTTGCCGGACAGCAGGGTGCCGTCCGCGGCGCGGGCGTAGGTCCAGCTGCCGTCGCTGTCCGGCTCCTTCGACAGCCCGCCGTAGCCGAGTTGACGGGTGGTCGTGCCGTCGGAGACCGACAGGAGGCGGTCCAGGCTGTCGTAGGAGTAGGTGTGCTGTCCGTCGCCGACCAGGCGGTCGAAGGAGTCGAAGACCGATGCCGCGCTCGACGTCGAGCCGCTCGCCGTGGCCGTGGTGGTCTTGGCCAGAGTGCCGCGCGCCGTCCAGTCGTAGGTGGTGGTGTCGCCACCGGAGACGGCGGTGCGGGTGAGGCGGTTGCGCTCGTCGTACTGCGCCGACGTGGTCTGGCCGGTGGGGGTGTGCGCAGTGCCCGACCACGGGGTGGCCCAGGTTCGGTTGCCCACCGCGTCCCAGGTGTAGTCGGTGCCGGTCGGTGTGGCACCGTCCGTCGAGGAGCGGACGAGCCGGTTGTCCTCGTCGTAGTCGTAGCTGGTGGTGCCCGCGGCGATGTAGCGGCCGGTGCGGGTGGCGGTCTTCAGGTTGCCGTTCTTGTCCCAGGTGTAGGAGAGCGTGCTCTTCTGGTCCTGGAAGGGGGCGTCGGGGGTGATGGTCTCGGAGGTGAGGCGGCCGAGGTCGTCGTAGGTGAGGTCCTGGGCGGGGTAGTAGGTGCCCTCGCCCGGCACGCTGCCGGTGATCTTCTTGACCTGGCCGGCCGTGTCCCGGGTGTAGGAGACGCTGGCGCCGGTCAGTCCGTCGTAGACGCTCCCGACGTCCTCCAGGCCGCTGTAGCCGTAGGACACCGACGTTGCCGGGTCCTGCTGATAGGTGAGCCGGCCCAGCGAGTCGTAGCGGTAGGTCGAGGTGCCCAGGGCGCCGTTGCTGCCGGTGAGCAGGCCTCGGTCGTCGTAGGTGAAGTTCTCGGTGCCGCCGGGGGCGCCGACCGAGGTCGGCCGGTCGTCCAGGTCGTAGCCGAACGACCGGTTCACCGTGCCGCCCGCGCCGCCGGTGCCGGTCTGGCCGGTGTTCCGGTAGTAGGTGTCGTAGGTGTACGACGTGGAGACACCGCCGGGTTCCGTCACCTTGGTGAGGCGTCCGCCCACACCGGAGCTGTGCTCGTAGGTCCAGGTGCGGTCGGCGGCGGCCGGCTGGGCACTGGTGGCTGGCTCCACCCGGGTGTGCAGCCAGCTGCCGAGGTACGTCTGGTACGTCGTGTGCTGGTCGGCGTCGGTGACGCGGGTGGCGTCGCCGAGCTCGTCGTAGCCGACGGTGGTGACCGGGTTTGCGGCGACCGTGCCGTCGGCGGCGGTCGGGGCCGGGTCGGTCAGGGCGGTAAGCCGGTTGCCGGCGTCGTAACTCGCCCGCCAGACGTTGCGGTTGGGGTCCTTGACGGCCGTGACGTTGCCCGACGGGTCCACGGTGTAGTCGGTGCGGGCCACCTCGTTGCCGTCGGGGTCCTTGGCGATGACGGCGGTGCGGCGGCCGGCCAGGTCGTAGTCGGTCTCGGTGGCGCGCTGCAGCGGGTCGGTGACCAGGGTGAGCCGGCCCGCGACGTCGTGGAGGTAGTTCGTGGTGCCGCGGCCGGTCTCCGACTCGGAGCTGAGCTCGCCCGCGGCGTTGTAGCCGGAACGGGACTCGAAGACCTTGCCGTCGATCGTCTGCCAGCTGTGCGTCGGCTCGCCGAAGTCGTCGTAGCGGTACTGGGTGATGTCCTGGTCGGGCGTGGCGGTGCCGTTGCGGACGACGTCGTCCACGGTCTGCCGATGGTCCATGTCGTCGTAGGTGCTCAGCGTCTGGGCGCCGGTGAAGGAGATGGCCGACAGCAGGTTGGAGTTGTCGTCGTAGGTGTAGGTGGCAGGGGTGCCGTCGGCCTTGTTCGTGTCCCGGTTCCAGCGGGTCGCGGTGTGCACCCGGTTGCGGGCGTCGTAGGTGTAGTCGGTACGGCCGGAGTCGGTGCTCGTGTCGGACAGCACGTTCCCGGCGTGGTCGAAGGCCCGGTGGTCCGACGAGCCGTCCGCGCGGTGGATGTCGGTCAGGTCGCCGCGCCGGTCGTAGGTGAAACTCGAGCCGCTCCCCTTCGGATCGCGCATGCCCGTCGTGTCGCCGAAGGCGTCGTAGCCGTACTTCGTGACGGGCCGGGTCATCGTCGCCCCCGCACCGGACCCGTCCTCGACCGGCACCGCGGGTCCGGTCACCGTCGAGGTGCGGCCCATCGCGTCGTACGTGTACGAGGTGGTGTTCTGGCGCGGGTCGGTGACCGTGAGGACGCGGCCGAAGGCGTCCCGGGTGTACTTGGTGACGAGGTCGGCGGTGGCGTCGTTGTGGACCGTCGACTGGGCCATGGCGCCGGTCACCGGGTCGTAGGACTGGCTGGTGGACTCGGTGCGGGTGGCGTCGGAGACCGTGGTGCCGGTCTGCAGGCCCGCCTTGTCGTAGCTGTAGGCGGTGGTGCGGTTCAGGCCGTCCGGGTCGACGGTCGTCGAGGTGCGCTCGTTGGCGTCGTCGTAGCCGTACGTCGTCGTGCGGGCGCCGCTGCCGCCGCCCTCGATGTCCTTGAGCAGGTTGCCGGCCAGGTCGTAGGTGTAGGAGTGCAGCGGGACGTCCCGGGTGGAGTTCGGGTTGTCCGGGTCGGCGTGCGCGATGTACGTCTCGGACTTCAGCAGGTCGTCGTGGGTGTAGGTGTACGACACGACGTGGCCCTTGGCGTCCCAGAAGTCCGCGAGGCGGCCCGCGTTGTCGTAGTCGTAGGCCTTCAGGCGCACGCTGCGGGTGGCGGCGCCGCTCTGGCCGGGCGTGTCCGTGTACGCGGGGATGGCGACGGAGCTGAGCTGGCCGCGCGAGTCGTAGGTGTAGTGGTAGCGGATGTTGTTGGCGTCCCAGGAGTCCGCGACGTGGCCCACCCCGTCGTAGAGCTGGTGCGACAGGACGTACGACTCGGGGCCGCTGCCCTGGTCGTTCTCGGTGGTGGTGCTCGTGAGGCGGTCCCGAGCGTCGTAGGCGTAGCTCTCGTAGCGCGTGACGTCGGGTTCCTCGGGCAGGCCGAGATAGTCGACGCGGGAGGTGGAGGCGAGGTTGCCGTCCGCGTCGTAGGTGTTGAAGACCTGCAGCTGGTCGTTCCAGCCGCCGCCCGCGACCACGGGGTCGGACACCGGGTCGCCGACGGCGGACAGCACCCGCCCGTGGGTGTCGTAGGTGTACGAGGTCGTGTACCCGGAGCCGCCCGGGGTGTCGGAGACGGTTTGGCGGCTCATCATGCCGTGGGTGTCGAAGTAGCTGTTGACGGCACCGCCGGTGGGCAGCTGCTCCAGGGTGCGGTCGCCGAAGCGGTCGTAGCCGTAGCGGGTGACGTGCCCGTCGGGATCGGTGACGGTGGCCAGGAGGCCGCAGGGCTGGACGCTTCCCGCGGGCGCGGTGGGGTCGTTGACCACCGGCGGCTGGGTGCCGGAGTCACAGGTGTAGCCGTACGTGGTCGTCGCGCCGTTGGGTGCCGCCTTGGTCGGCGGAGTGGTCCGGGTCTTCAGTCGCTCGCCGCTGTAGGTCATGGTGACGGCGTGGTGGTTGCCGTCGGCGACGGAGAGCGTGTTGGCGTACGGCGTCGAGTCGTACTCGTAGTGCGTGTTGACGATCGGGCCGGCGGCTTCCCGGTAGCGGTTCTGGTCCTGCAACTGCCCGGTGATGCTGTCCCAGTGGTACTCGGTGATGTTGTCGTTCTCGTCCATCAGACTGGCGACCCGGCCGGTGGAGTCGTACTGCCAGCTACGGGTGTTGCCGTGGGTGGGCGTGGTCCCGCCGGTCCACCGGGAGAGCAGGCTGCCGTGCGCGTCGAACTCGTAGTAGATGTTGACGCCGGTCGGGTCGGTGGTGTGGATGACGTCGGAGGCGTCAACGTCGGCCTTCGGCGGGTCGATGCGGTTGTAGAACCAGGTGTCCCAGCCGCCGGTCACCAGGTCCGAGGGGTAGGCGATGGTGTAGAGGCGGTCGCCGGTGTACGTCAGCTTGGTGACGGCGGCCGTGTTGGGGCGGGTGATCTGGGTCAGCCGGGGCACCGTGTGGGAGGAGTCGGTGGCGCCGTAGGCGTAGTTGGTGCAGCGCGGGGTCGGCTCGGCGTCGCAGACCTTGGTGAGCTGGTTGCCGGTGTACGTGTACTTCCAGGTGTTCCAGCGCTCGCCGGAGGCCAGGCCCGCCGACACCGCGGTGACATGGCTGCCGGTCCAGGTCAGGAAGATCGACCGGCCGGAGGGGACCTGGCCGATCTCCGTGATGTGGCCGCCGCTGGCAGTGAAGAACAGGGTGCTGCCATTCGGTGAGTACATCCGCTTCACCGGCTGGTGGCCGCCCGTCGGCGAGAACTCCTCGGACGATCCGTCCTTGAACCGCAGCCAGGGCACGCCCGTGTCGTGCTCCACCTCGTACTTCACCGAGTCGCCCTCGCCGAACGAGGGCGCCCAGCTGCCGTCGGGGTTCTTGCCGAACTGGATCTGCTTGCCGTCCTTGAAGGTGGCCCGTACCCAGCCCTCGGAGGTCGGATCGATCGCTGCGTCCAGGATCGACGACCAGCCGGTGCCGAAGGCGCCGTTGACCGTGTTCGTGGTGTTGTAGACGCGCTCGACGGCCAGCGGCTGCGAGCCGTCCGGCACCGGCACGCTCAGGTCGGTCTCGTCACGGGAGTAGTTGCCGGCGAAGAGGCTCACCCCGGCCGGGTCGAGACCGGACGGGTCCACTCCGTAGTGCGCGCCGCCGGAGGCGGGCGGGGACACCACGGGGGTGAAGAGGCTCATCGCCGACCAGGGCGTGGTCACGGAGTCCCTGATCCTGGACCGCCAGTAGTACGACTTGTTCCACTTGAGCGTGCCCAACGGCACGGTCCAGGTGGCGGCGGCGTCGAAGCTGTCGCCCATGGTGACGTCCAGCCAGCCGGAGTCGTGGCAGTTCTTGGTCGCCGCCTGGTCCTCGCACACCGTGAACTCGGACTGGACCGGCGCGGTCTTGTCGGCGGACAGGTTGATCCGCAGTTCCGGGGTGAGCGTGGGCACGGTCGCGTCCCAGACGGGGGCCACCAGATCGTAGGTCGGCGGGGCGTGCTGGAGGGTCAACTGCACGGAGGCCGTCGGAACGCCCTTCGCGGAGAACCAGGTGCCGTCGCTGTTGAGCCTGGCGTCCCAGACGACCTTGAACGTGCCGGCGGGCAGCGGCTCCACGTAGGAGAGGACCCGGATCGACTGCCCCGAGCCCACCGCCTTGTCGATGAGGACGCCGTAGCCGTTGCAGTTGTAGACGCTGTTGTCCGACCGCAGCACGTGGTAGCCGAGGATGACGGAGTTGGCCGCCCAGCTCTTGCCCGACGTGTTGGTGACGGTGACCCACTCGGCTCCGTCGATGTTGTGCGCCGGCTGTACCGCGAAGGGCACCTCGGGGGCGTAGGTGGCGCCGTAGGGAGGGGCCGGTGTGCCGCCGGTCGAGTCGGTGCAGGGGTTCGTCGCGGCGGCGCTCAGGGTGGTCCGGTGGACCTGACCGCCGGTGCCGGTGCTGCCGGTCTGCCATCTGACGTGCTTGGGCGGACGCTTCGGCAGCAGATGGGCGGCACGCAGTGCGGCGGTCTGCTTCCCGGCCTTGCGCTCGGCTCCGGTCGGCGGGGAGGAGAGCCGTGCGTGCCGGGTGTTGCGGGCCCGCAGCCCGGCGTGGAAACGGTCGATCGCGCGGTGCCAGGCGTCTCCCGGCTTGCCTCGGCTCTGGGTCGGCCGGTTCGGGTCGGGCTTGGCCGGCGCGGAGACCGCGCCGGGCGGCAGCGGCCTGGACACCACCGCAGACGCACCGGCGCGCCCCACGTTCGGACCCAGCAGGCCGGTGAGCAGCGCGAGCGCGAGAACGAAGACGAGCCGGACCCGTACGGCGGCAGGGCGCACGATTCCCCCAGGTGGTGTGGACCTTGGGAGAGCAGATCATTCGTGTCCATGCCAATCCGGCCAGGACAGGTGAACAACAGGAGAACAGACTTTCAACAGACCCCGCTCAGCTTTTGCACAGGATCTCCGGATCGAGGGCAGCCGTGTCCGTCCGGACGTCCCTTACGGGCGGAGCGGCGCGCCAGGGCCGTCCCGGCGAGGTGACGTGGTCGCGGGAGGGCCAGGGCGGGCACGGCGGTCAGCGTCATGCCGTACCGGAAGATGGGGTCGGCAGATGCGGTCGGCCGGAGTGCCGACGCCCCCCGGCCAGGCGGATCAGACGCGGACCGTGCCGCCCGCGAACCCCCCGCCCACCGTGAACCCGATCACCGCGCCGCCGCCCTCCCTGCGGAAGGCGAAGGGGGCGCCGCCGTGGGCCATGGCGACCTCTCGGACGATGGAGAGGCCGAGGCCGGAGCCGGGGAGGGAGCGGGCGTCGGCGGCACGGTAGAAGCGGTCGAAGATACGGATCAGGTCGCCCTCGGCGATGCCGGGGCCGCGGTCGAGGACCTCGACGCGGACCGTGCCCGGCCGGGCCGGGCCGGTCACGCTGATCTCGATGGGGGCCTTGCCGTCCCGGTCGAACTTGGCCGCGTTCTCGACGAGGTTGGACAGGGCCCGCTGGAGCATCCCCGGGCGGCCGTCGGTGGTCGTGTCGCCGACGGCGCGGAGGACGATCTCACGGCCGGTACGGCGCCTGGCCAGCCCCGCCACGTCCTCCGCGATGTCGGCCAGGTCCACGTGCTGCGGGGGCTCGTTGTCGGACTGCCCGGCCGCCAGGTCGACCAGCTCGTTGACCAGGTCGGTCAGCTCGCGTGCCTCCTGGCCGAGGTCGGCGACCAGTTCGTCGCGGGTCGCGGGCGGGAGTTCGTCGATCCGGCGGAGCAGGGAGATGTTGGTACGGAGCGAGGTCAGCGGGGTGCGGAGCTCGTGGCCCGCGTCCTGGACCAGGCGCCGCTGGTCCTCCTCCGACTGGGCGAGCCGGCCCAGCATCCGGTCGAAGGCGCGGCCCAGCCGGCCCACCTCGTCCAGTCCCGTCACCGGCACCTGGATGCCGAGCTGCCGGGTGCGGGCCACGTTCTCCGCGGCCGAGGTGAGGATCACCAGCCGGCGGGTGATCCGCCTCGCCAGCCACCAGCCGAACAGCCCGGCGGCCACCACCACGGCCGACATCAGCAGCAGCGTCCGCTGCTGGAGCGCGTTGAGCAGGTCCTCGGTGTCGCTGAACTCCTGCGCCACCTGCACCGCGCCCCGTCCGCCGCCGAGCGAGACCGTGGCGATCCGGAACAGGTCCTCGCCGGCCTGGACGTCCTTGTGCTGGACCGTCTTCCCGGCCTCCGCGGCGGTGGCGGCCGCCCGGTCCGCGGCGGTGACGGGCAGCACCGGAGTGCCGCGGTCGACGATCTCGCCCTGCGCGCCGAGCACCTGGACGTCGGTGCGCGCGGGCCGGACCAGGTCATGCCCGGGCTTCGAGGAGGAGAACTCCTCCGGCACCATCTTGTGCTGCTTGACCTCGTCCTGGACGTCGGAGACGACCTGCGTGAACACCGACTGCTGGTCGACGCGGACCAGCCGGGCGGCCGCGTTGTACGACAGGATGCCGACGACGATCGTGACGGCGGCGGTGATCGCCGCGAAGGAGACGACGAAGGTGGTGCGCAGCGAGACGAGCTTGGGCCGGCGCCGGGCCAGCATCCGCCAGAGCCGCGCGGGCAGCCCGTACCGCCCCGGCCGTCCGGGGCGGCGGGCCACTCAGTCCTCCCGCAGCACGTAACCCACGCCCCGCACGGTGTGGATCAGCTGCGGGGCACCCGGCTCGTCGAGCTTGCGGCGCAGGTAGCCGACGTAGACGGCGAGGTTCTTGGAGCCGGGGCCGAAGTCGTAGCCCCAGATGCGGTCGTAGATCGTGGAGTGGTCGAGGACGATGCCCGCGTTGCGCGCGAGCAGTTCGAGCAGCTCGAACTCGGTGCGGGTCAGCTCCAGCTCGCGGCTGCCGCGCCAGGCCCGGCGGGCCTGGAGGTCCATCCGCAGGCCGGCCGCCTCGACCTGCCGGTCGGAGACCAGCGGCTCCCGGCCGGGCTCGGCGGCGACACCGCCGCCGGTGGTGCCTGCGCCGACGCCGCCGGCGCCTCCGCCGGTGGTCACGGGCAGGGTCCGGCGCAGCAGTGCCCGCAGCCGGGCGAAGACCTCTTCGACGTCGAAGGGCTTGACGACGTAGTCGTCGGCGCCGGCGTCCAGTCCCGCGATCCGGTCGGCGGTCTCGACCAGCGCGGTCAGCATGAGGATCGGGGTGCGGTCCCCCTCCGCCCGCAGGACGCGGCAGACCTGGAGGCCGTCGATGCCGGGCATCATCACGTCGAGGAGGAGGACGTCGGGGCTGGTGCGGTGGGCGTGCGCCAAGGCCTCCACGCCGTCCGCGACCGCCGTCACCTCATATCCCTCCAGGGTGAGGGCCCGTTCCAGGGCGTGGCGGATGGCACGGTCGTCTTCGGCGAGCAGCACAGTCTGGGGCACGTCCCCAGTCTGCCAAGGCCTCCGGCGGTTCTGCCGTGGTGAGCGGGCCTACGATCACCCTTTTTACCTGCCTCTCACCGTCACAGAGGCAACCGGGCGTCGCGATTCGGCTGCGGGCGGGTGGGGGTTGCTCGCGCAGTTCCCCGCGCCCCTTACGGGGCGCTTCCCAGCCACCCAGCTGCGGGCGGGCGTGCCGCAGGGCGGCACGGGTGGGCGCAGCGGCGCCTTGCCAGCGCCGGTAAGCGTCCCCACCCCCCGCCCCGCCCCCCCCTCAGCTCGCGGCCAACCTCGCCAGCTGCTCCGCGAACGGCACGACCGGCAGAGCCTCCGGCTCCTCCCGCCCGGCCCCGCTCAGCCCCTGCGTCAGCCCCCGCATCAGCCCCGCCAGCTCCCCCGCCGCCCGCTCGATCCGGCCGTCCAGCCCCTCCGCTCCCCAGTCCTCCGAGGCCGCGTAGACACCCGTCGGCACGACCACCGCCCGCAGGTACGCGAACATCGGCCGCAGCGCGTGCTCCAGCACCAGCGAGTGCCGTGCCGTACCCCCGGTCGCCGCGATCAGCACCGGCTTCCCCGCCAGCGCGTCCTTGTCGAGCACGTCGAAGAAGGACTTGAACAGCCCGCTGTAGGAGGCCGTGAACACCGGCGTGACCGCGATCAGGCCGTCCGCCCCGGTCACCGCCTCCTGCGCAGCCGCCAGCTTCCGCCCTGCGAACCCGTTGGTGAAGTTGTGCGCGATCTCGACCGCGAGGTCGCGCAGCTCCACCACCTCGACCTCGACCCGGGCCTCGGCCTGCCGGCTCACCGCCGCTGCCAGCCGGTCGGCCAGCAGCCGGGTGGACGACGGCACGCTCAGCCCCGCCGAGACGACGACGAGCTTCATACCCCGGCCTCCTTCTTGCCCGACTTGTCCGACTCGTCCGAAGTCTTGTCGGCCTTCTTCTCCGCCGCGGCGGCGGCCAGCAGCGACGCGTGCGTCGGCGCCTCCGGGACGTCCGCCGGACGGCCCTTCGCGAACTCCTTGCGCAGCACCGGCACGACCTCCTCGCCGAGCATGTCGAGCTGCTCCAGGACCGTCTTCAGCGGCAGCCCCGCGTGGTCCATCAGGAAGAGCTGGCGCTGGTAGTCGCCCGCGTACTCGCGGAAGCCCAGCGTCTTCTCGATCACCTGCTGCGGCGAGCCCACCGTCAGCGGGGTCTGGTCGGTGAAGTCCTCCAGGGACGGGCCGTGCCCGTAGACCGGCGCGTTGTCGAAGTACGGCCGGAACTCACGGACCGCGTCCTGCGAGTTCTTCCGCATGAACACCTGGCCGCCCAGGCCGACGATCGCCTGCTCGGGCGTGCCGTGCCCGTAGTGCGCGAACCGCTTCCGGTAGAACTCGACCATCCGCTTGGTGTGGTCGGCGGGCCAGAAGATGTTGTTGTGGAAGAAGCCGTCGCCGTAGTAGGCGGCCTGCTCCGCTATCTCGGGCGAGCGGATCGAGCCGTGCCAGACGAACGGCGGTACGTCGTCCATCGGCCGCGGGGTGGAGGTGAAGCCCTGCAGCGGCGTGCGGAACTTGCCCTCCCAGTCGACGACGTCCTCGCGCCACAGGCGGCGCAGCAGGGCGTAGTTCTCGACGGCGAGGTTGATGCCCTCGCGGATGTCCTGCCCGAACCACGGGTAGACCGGCCCGGTGTTGCCGCGGCCCATCATCAGGTCCACCCGGCCGTCGGCCAGGTGCTGGAGCATCGCGAAGTCCTCCGCGATCTTCACCGGGTCGTTGGTGGTGATGAGGGTGGTGGAGGTGGAGAGGATCAGCTTCTCCGTCTGCGCGGCGACGTAACCGAGCATGGTGGTCGGCGACGACGGCACGAACGGCGGGTTGTGGTGCTCACCCGTCGCGAACACGTCCAGGCCGACCTCCTCGGCCTTCAGCGCGATCGCGACCATCGCCTTGATGCGCTCCCGCTCGCTCGGCGTCCGCCCCGTGGTGGGGTCCGGCGTGACGTCGCCGACCGTGAAGATCCCGAACTGCATGCTCGCTCACCCTCCAGGTTGTTTACGATTCAACTATACCCACAGAACGAGACCCCGCGGCCACCTATTCCCGGCTTCGGCTGCGGCGCCCTGTAAGGGGCGCCGGGAAACTGCGCGACCAGCCACCCCCTTGCATTTCCGTTGTCCCACCACCCCCGTCCAGGTCTCCCCTACGACAGCCCGCACCCGTGGGAACGGACAGGAGCCCCGTGACATGCAGCACCACCACCGCCGCCGCAGACCCCGCCGGTACTCCGGCCTCGCCGCCACCGCCGCCGTAGTCCTCACCTGCCTCGCCCTGGTGACCGCCGTGGTGCTGGCCCGTATGCAGACGGGCCCCTCGTCGGACCGGCGGACCACCGCCGCCGAGCCTGCGGCCACCCCCCGTACGACGGCCGCCGCCACCCCCCTCGCCAGTCCTTCCGGGACGCCGTCACCGTCCGGCTCGGCCTCGGCCTCGGCGACCCCGCACACCGGCGCCTCGCCCTCGGCCAGGGCCTCCTCGCCCGCCCGCACCGCAAAGCAGCCGACAACCGCCGCCGCGGCCTCCGGCAAACGCACCATCACCCTCGTCAACCGACTCGACCAGACCATCTGGCCGGCCATCGCCGCCGACCCCAAACACCCGGTCGAGGCCACCGGCTGGGTCCTGCGCCCCGGCGCCAGCCTCAGCTTCGCCATCCCCGACCACTGGGACGTCCGCCTCTGGGCCCGCACCGGCTGCTCCTTCGACGCCGCCGGCGACAGCGACTGCCTGACCGGCGGCTGCGGCCACTTCCAGTGCGGCTCGACCTGGGGCGAATTCCCGTCCACCCTCGCCGAGTTCAACCTGAACGCCTGGAACGGCATGGACTTCTACGACGTCAGCCTGGTCGAGGGCAACAACCTGCCGATGTGGATCAACAGTTACGGCGGCACGTCGAAGGACAGGATCGACGCCGACGGATGCTCCGCCGCCGGCTGCACCCGGGACGCCAACGCCACCTGCCCCGCCAAGCTGCAGCGCGTCCGCGACGGCCACGTCGTCGCCTGCCTCAGCGCCTGCCTGGTCTTCAACACCGACAAGACCTGCTGCACGGGCGCCTACGCGGCCCGCCCTCAGTGCGTCCCGTCCTCCTGGCCGGTCGACTCCGCCGCCGTCTTCAAGGCGGCCGAGCCCTTCGCCTACTCCTACGTCAACGACGACGCGACCAGCGTGCTCACCTGCTCCGGAGAGTGCGGCTACCGCGTCACCTGGGGCGTCAGCCCATGACCCGGAGGGGGCCGGTACGTCTGCCGGCACCGGCCCCCTCCGCTCAGCGGGCCGCCTGGAAGGCCCGGCCCGCCGCCGTGGCCGCCGTACCGCTCGTGAAGAGCCCGCTGCTCGGCTTCGCCGGGTCCGCACCGAGCCCGAACCACGCGTACCGCTGCACGTACGGCAGCGCGTCGAGCGCCTTCGTGGACGCCGTGACGAAGTCCGCCTGCTGCTGCGCCGACGGGAAACGGGTCCCCTGCGAGAAGTCGATCAGCGCGTACTCGGTCAGCCAGATCGGCTTGTGGTAGCGCGCGTACACCGCCGACAGGTACGAGGTCAGCTGCTGTACGGCCTGCGGGGTGCGGAAGTCACCGCCGTACCAGTGCAGCGTGATGAAGTCGACCCGGTAGCCCTTCGCCTTCGCCCCGGACATGAACCGGTCCAGCCAGCCGCCGGCCGTGTCCCCGCCGTACGCCACCGCCGGGCTGCCCAGCACCTTGCCCGCCGCCATCAGCCTGGGCCACAGCCCCAGCGCCTGGTCGACGGTCATGTTCGACTGCTGCGCCATGTCGGGTTCGTTGAAGCCCAGGAGGTACGGCCCCGCCGCCCGCGCCTGCGCCAGCGACGCGTCGGTGACGGACGCGGCACCCCAGATCATCGGCACGTAGGAGGCCGAGGACGGGGTCGTCACGCCCTGGTGCTGGGTGTTCCAGGTGTAGTACCAGCTCGCCCCGCTCGCGGCGAGCGCCTGGCTCACCCCGTTGAACGTCCACACGCCGACGCCCTTCTTCGCGCCGGAGACCACCTGCACCGGGGCCACGGTGTGCTTCGAGGGGGTCGGCCTGACCGACGGTTTCGGCGACGCGCTGTGGGAGGGGGACGGAGACGGGGAGGCGGAACGGGTCGGGCTCGGGCTCGGGGACGCCACGGCGACCGGCGTCGGCGGCGCCTGCGTCTGCGCGGCCGGGACCGACGGACCCGCCGTCATCCGGGCCGCGACCAGCGCGACCGCCGCGACGACCGCGACCGCCGCCGAACCGCCCACCACGGCCTTGCCCACGAGACGGCTGCCCGCCCGTCCGGCCGCCCGCCCGTGCCGCCGCCGCAGCGCCCGGCCCGCTCCGCCGCCCCCGCCGCCCCCGCCGCCCCCGCTGCTCGGATCGGCGGACGCGACGCCATGTGCCCCTCCGCCATGAGCCCCGCCGGCATGCGACGCGGCGGTGTGGTGCGCGGTGACCTGGGCCAGCACCCGCGCCGGGTCGAGGCCGGCCGGCACGGCCACCAGCGGCAGGCCGCTCAGCAGCCGGTCCATCGGCAGCAGCCCCCGCTCCAGGCCCGCGCACACCCCGCAGCCACGTATGTGACGGCCGAACCGCTTGCGCCACAGCGGACTCGGCGTGCCGTCCCACGGCTCGGCGATCTCGTCCAGCTCTGCACAGCGCGGCTCGGCCCCGAGCCCCCGCACCACGCACCGCGAGACCTCCATCTGCTTCTTCATCCGCTGCACCCGCACCGCGGCATGCCGGTCGGACAGCCCCAGCGCACCGGCGAGGTCCGCGCGCTCCAGGTCGCCGGTCTCCTCCAGCCACCACAGGGACAGCAGCTCCTGGTCGTCCGCGTCGAGCCAGCGCGTCGCCTCGGCGACCTCCCGGCGCTGCTCGGTCAGACCCAGCCGCAGGATGGTCAGCCCGGCGAAGTCGAGCGCCGGGTCGGTGATCGCCTCGGCGTCGTCCAGACGCGCCCTGCGGTCCCGGTCCGTGGCCCGCGACTGCTCACGGTTGCGCACCTGCCGGATCGTGATGGCGACGAGCCACGACCGGAACGCGGACGGATCCCGCAGCTTCTCCAGCCCGCGCACCATGCGCAACAGCGTCTCCTGTACGACGTCGTCGACGTCGGCATGACCGTTCAGGGCCCGGCCGACGATGTTGTAGACCAGCGGCAGACACGCGGTCACGAGGTGTTCCAGGGCCGCTCTGTCACCCGCGCGAGCGGCCGTCACCACGCCGGGGTCGGGTCCGCTCCGATGGTTGTCGGTCATGTGGGTCTGTTCCTCCGCGCAGAGTCCGGCTGTCGGAACGGAGACCCCGCGCAGGACGCGGGGACAACAGAAAAACCGGCGAGTCGGCTTCGCAATTTATGTTGTACGGCCCCCGTCGAGGAGGTCACCGAAAGGCAGGCACACATCTGGCACAGCCCGAGGAAGGCACAAGGATGGCACGAGGACGCAGGAGACACGGCGCGAGACCACCGCGACGCCGCTGGTGGTACGCCGGCGCGGCCGCCCTCGCGACGACCGCCACCGTACTCATCACCTACGGGTGGTGGACCCCGGCCGGCACCCAGGCCGCGCACCCGGACCGCCGGACGACGGCCGCGGCCCTCTCGTCCGGGCCGTCCGGCACCCCGCTCTCCCCGTCACCGAGCCCCAGCACCTCCCCCTCCGCCTCCGGCTCCGCCTCGGCGAGCGCCAAGGCCTCGGCGTCGGCGTCGGCGAAGACCACGCGCAAGCCGACGACCGCCGCGTCCCACCAGGCCGCTCGGAGCACGCAGCCGACCGCCGCCCCCGCCGGCAAACGCCTGATCACCGTCGTCAACAAGACCCAGAAGACGGTGTGGGCGGTCGTCACCAACACCTCCGTCTACCCGGCCGGCCGCAAGCTCGCCCCCGGCCAGAGCCTCTCGGTGACCGTCGCGAACAACTGGGGCGGCCGCATCTGGGGCCGTACCGGATGCACCGACGGCACCGCCGCGGGCCCCTGCGCCTCCGGCGACTGCACCAGCGTCTGCAGCGGCGGCAACCCGCCCACCACCCTCGGCGAGTTCACCTTCGACGCCTTCGACAGCATGGACTTCTACGACGTCAGCATGGTCGACGGCTCCAACCTGCCCATGTACATCAACGTCTCCCACACCACGACCACCGACCCGGTCAGCTCCACGGGCTGCTACAAGGGCACCTGCACCACGGAGGTCGACTGCCCCAAGGCCATGCAGGCCCTCTCCGGCGGCCAGGAGATCGGCTGCAAACCGCCGTGCGCGGCGTTCGGCGGCGACACCTACTGCTGCCGGGGCGCCTGGGCGGGCCGCGACAACTGCATCCCCTCCAAGTGGCCCGTCGACTACACCCAGGTCTTCAAGCGCGCCGAGCCCTACGCCTACTCCTACGCCTTCGACGACGGGGCGACCATGCCCTGCAAGGGGGCCTGCTACTACCGGGTGACCTTCGGAACGACGGCCGGCTCCACCTGATCACGCCTTCCCCCCTTCCCCACTTTCTCCCTTCCTCCCCGTTCACCCGGACGGCCCGCGCACGGGGACACGCCGACACGTGTCCCCGAGGCTGGAATCCCGGGCGTCGCCCGACGCCTCGCACCGAAGGACCAGCATGCGAATACCGCGCGAGTCCCGTCGTACCGTGAACGCCGTCCGCTGGGGCGCCGCTCTCCTGGCACTCTCGGGAACCACTGCCGTCCTCGCCCCCACCACGGCACGGGCCGGAGGTCCGAGCGGCGATCCCGGCCGGGAGAAGCCCACCGTCGTGCTCGTCCACGGCGCCTTCGCCGACGCGTCGAGCTGGACCGGTGTCGTACAGCGCCTCCAGCAGAACGGCTACACGGTGGCCGCACCGGCCAACCCGCTCCGCGGCGTCCCCGAGGACTCGGCCTACCTCGCGAGCTTCCTGAAGTCCGTCAGCGGGCCGATCGTCCTGGTCGGCCATTCCTACGGCGGTGAGGTGATCTCGCAGGCCGCCGTCGGAAACAGCAACGTCAAGGCCCTCGTCTACATCAACGCGGTCATGCCCGACGCCGGGGAGTCGTTCACCACCCTCTCCGCGAGGTTCGCTCCCGCCCCGCTCGCCAAGGCCCTCAAGCAGGTGCCCTTCCGCAACAGCGACGGCACCACCGGCACGGACGTGTACGTACAGCCGGCCCTCCTGCGCCAGGTCTTCGCCGCGGACCTGCCCGCGAGCCAGACCGCCGTCATGGCAGCCACCCAGCGCCCGATCGCGATGTCGGCGTTCGGGGACAAACTCACCGGCGCCGCCTGGCGGAACAGACCCGTCTACGTCCTCGTCGGCAAGCAGGACCAGTCGATCAACCCGGCCCTGGAACGCTTCGAGGCGCAACGCGCGCACGCCCGGAAGACCGTGGAGATCAACTCCTCGCACGTGTCCCTCGTCTCCCACCCGCAGGCGGTCAAGGACCTGATCGTCGACGCCGCCGAGAACTACATGTGGAATTAGAGCGGGACACCGAGGAGTTCCCCGGCGTCACCGCCGTGTCGGGAATTCCGCGCCGTACCCGTCACCGTCACAGGAACGGCCCGCGCATTTCCCGCACGGCGGCCACGAGTTGCGGCCTCCGGGATACCCGCCCAGACTTGATGGGCACATTTGATGGTGTTCCGGAAACGTGTCCCGGAGGAGCGTCCCATGGCCAGGATCCTGTGTGTGGTGACCGGCGCGAGCTACTGGACCCTCAAGGACGGGCACCGACATCCCACCGGCTACTGGGCCGAGGAGTTCGTGGCCCCCTACACCGTGTTCACCGACGCCGGACACGAGGTCACCGTGGCAACCCCGCACGGGGTCGTACCCGTCGTGGACACGATGAGCCTGCGGCCCCGCATGGCGGGCGGCGAGGAGAACGCCCTCCGTGAGGAGGCCGTCATCGAGGAGGCGGAGGAGCTGCGGTACGCCGTCCCTATCACCGACATCCGCCTGGAGGACTACGACGCGGTCTACTACCCCGGCGGCCACGGCCCGATGGAGGACCTCTCGGGCGACCCGGACTCCGGCGCGCTGCTGCGGGAGGCCCTCGCCTCCGGCCGTCCGCTCGGCATCGTCTGCCACGCCCCCGCCGCCATCCTCGCCACCCGGGACGCGAACGGTGACACCCCCTTCGCGAACTACCGGCTGACGGGCTTCTGCAACGAGGAGGAGGCCGGTGTCGGTTTCGCCGACAAGGCAAAGTGGCTGCTGGAGGACGAGCTGAAGAAGCTGCCCACCGAGTATTCGCGGGGCCCCGCCTGGGAGCCCTACACGGTCGTGGACCGCAACCTCTTCACCGGGCAGAACCCCGCGTCCTCCGGCCCTCTCGCCCGGGAACTCGTCGCGGCACTGCCATGAGCCCGGTCGGTTGGGCCGATCGGGTCGATCCAATCGATCTGACCGACCCTGATCAGAACGCGTACGCGTCCCCCGTCGCCAGCACCAGCACCCGCTGCCTGTCGTTCGTACGGTCCTGGTCCACTGCACCGCCGCCCCACGCCACATCCACCTCCAACCTCATCTCCGACGGCTGACCCAGCAGCCGTACCGGAACCACCAGCTCCGTGCCGGGCACCTCGACCGCCAGCGGCCCGGTGTCGCACACCACCTCCCGGTCACCGGTGCGCGCGCACCCGCCCGGCAGCTCCTGGGTGTCCGCCAGCGCCGCCGACGAGACCAGCCGCACACTGGCAGCCGTCACACCGTCCGGCCCGTGGTTGAGCGAGGACACCCGGACCTCCAGCAGGTCCCCGCTCAGCACGGCGGACCCGTGCACCTCCAGATCGGCGTCCCCGGCCCAGGCGGTACCACCGCCGCCCACGACCAACGCGCCCACCGCCACGGCACCGACCACTGCGAGCCCACCACGACGCATCGCCACACCACCCGTCCCGTCCCGTCCGTCCCCGGTATTCACACTCCGGCATACATACGGATATATGCCACCCGAGCCCCACCCCAGGCGCCCCCCATCAGGTGACACCCGCCGGGCGTGGCACCCTGCACGCATGCTGATCCTCCGCTCCGCCGCCCTGTTCGTCGTCGCCGCGTTCTTCGAGATCGGCGGCGCCTGGCTGGTCTGGCAGGGCGTACGCGAGCACCGCGGCTGGCTCTGGGTCGCCGGCGGCATCCTCTCCCTCGGCGCCTACGGCTTCGTCGCCACCTTCCAGCCCGACGCCCACTTCGGCCGCATCCTGGCGGCCTACGGCGGCATCTTCGTCGCCGGCTCGATCCTGTGGGGCGTCGTGGCCGACGGCTACCGCCCGGACCGCTGGGACATCACCGGGGCGGCGATCTGCCTCGCAGGCATGGCCGTGATCATGTGGGCACCAAGAAACTGACGGTGCGGACACCCACCTCAAGGGGCGCGGGGCCGTATCGATATGCGGCTCCGCCGCGTGGGCGCGAACAACCCCCACCGGCCCGCAGCCGCCCGACTCCGCACCAGCCACGACGCCTAGACTCACCTCAGTCACTCGCACACCTGACTCACCCCCGCTGAGGAGCACCCCCATGGCCCCGTCCCGCATCGCGGTAGTCACCGGCGCCAGCAGCGGCATCGGCGCCGCCACCGCCCGCCGGCTCGCCGAGGCCGGATACCGCGTCGTCCTCACCGCCCGCAGGGCGGACCGCATCGAGGCGCTGGCCAAGGAGATCAACGAGGCCGGCCACCAGGCCACCGCCTACCCCCTCGACGTGACGGACCGCGCGGCGGTCGACGAGTTCGCGACGGCCTTCAAAGCGGTCGCCGTCCTCGTCAACAACGCCGGCGGAGCGCTCGGCGCCGACCCGGTGGCCACCGGCGACCCCGCCAACTGGCGCACGATGTACGAGACGAACGTCATCGGCACCCTGAACCTCACCCAGGCCCTGCTCCCCAAGCTGGAAGCGAGCGGCGACGGCACGGTGGTCGTCGTCTCCTCCACCGCCGGCCACGCCACCTACGAGGGCGGCGCCGGCTACGTCGCCGCCAAGCACGGCGCCCACGTCCTCGCCGAGACCCTCCGCCTGGAGATCGTCGGCAAGCCGGTCCGTGTCATCGAGATCGCCCCCGGCATGGTCAGGACCGACGAGTTCGCCCTGACCCGCTTCGGCGGCGACGAGGAACGGGCCGCGAAGGTCTACCAGGGCGTCGCCGAGCCCCTCACCGCCGACGACGTCGCCGACACCATCACCTGGACGGTGACCCGCCCCAGCCACGTCAACATCGACCTCCTGGTCGTCCGCCCCCGCGCCCAGGCCTCCAACACCAAGGTCCACCGGGAACCGTGATGCCGGACTCCGCGACACCGGACCCCACGACACCGGACGACGACCCGACGGCCGCCCTGGAACGCCGGCTGGAAGAGCGCCGTCTGGAACAGGAGACGAAGAACGAACGCCAGGTCTGGTACTTCCTGGCCTACTTCCTCTTCGGCATCCACCTCATCGCGTTCGTGATGATCTACGCGGTACGGCACGCGAAGTAGGCTCGCGGCCCGTGGACAGACACATACCGTTCGACGGGCTGCACAACTTCCGTGACCTGGGCGGCTACCCGACCGCCGACGGCCGCCGCATCCGCCCCGGCCGGCTCTACCGCGCCGACTCGCTGGGCAAGCTGCGCGAGGGCACGCGGGACTGGGACCGCTTCCTGTCCCTGGGCATCCGCACGGTCGTCGACCTCCGCCACCCCTGGGAGGCCGAGGGCCGGGGCCGTGTCCCGTCCCACCCCTCCTTCACGTACCACAACCTCAGCATCGAGCACCGCCCCTACGACCAGGCGGCCCTGGCCCCGGACATCGACCCCGGCCCGTACCTGGCGGAGCGCTACATGGAGGTGGCGGAGGACGGGGTGACGGAGATCCGCAGGGCACTGGAGCTGGTGGCCCGGTCGGCGGAATCGGACACCCCCCTGGTCTTCCACTGCGCGTCCGGCAAGGACCGCACCGGCCAACTGGCGGCGCTGATCCTGACGTTGGCCGGAGTGCCCGAACCGACGGTCGTCGAGGACTTCACCCTCACGGAACTGGCGGCGCCCGCCCTGCTGGCCGACTGGAAGGCGCGGAACGAGGGCCGCGAGCCGACCTGGCTGGGCTTCGGCCGCGCCCCGGCATCGGCGATGCGCCTGTTCCTGTCCGCGCTGAACGCCCGCTACGGCTCGACCGAGGAGTACGTGACACGAGCACTCGGCCTGAACGCGAACACACTCCGGGAAACCCTCCACACCACCCTCCTCGAACCCCGCCCCACCGCCTGACCGCAGCTCGGGCAGGATGGAGCGATGCCTGAGTCGCCCTTGCCCGGAGGTTTCGTCAATGCCGTCGTCCGTGTCGGCGACACGGTGCGCCGGCCGGTGTCTGCTCGCACGAAGTTCGTGGGAGAGCTGCTGAGTCTGCTCGAAGCCGGTGGCTGGAACGGAGCTCCGCGGTATCTCGGTGTGGACGAGAAAGGCCGCGAAGTGCTCAGTTACCTTGACGGCCATGTGGCGTGGGAACCGGGACAACCTGCTTCCGTGGCGTCGGACGAGAGCCTGGGTGCGGTCGCCCGGCTCGTGCGCGAGTTCCACGACCTGACGGCCGGCACCCGGCTGGCCGGAGACCACGAGGTCGTCTGCCACAACGACCTGTCGCCCAGGAACACGGTGTACCGGCCGGCCGGTGGCGCGCTTCGGCCGGCGGCGTTCATCGACTGGGACCTGGCGGCACCGGGCGCCCGGATCCATGACATCGCTCATGTCTGCTGGCAGTACCTCGGCCTCGGCCCTGCCGTGACCGACGTCGATGAGGCGTCCCGGCGCATGCGACTGATCGCCGACACCTACGGGTTGTCCGACCGGCAACGTCTCGTGGCCACGGTCCTGTGGTGGCAGGACCGGTGCCGCCGGGGCATCGAGACCGGGGCCGATGCGGGAGACGCCGCCATGATCCGGCTTCGTGATGCCGGGGTGGTGGAGGAAGTCCAAAGGGCCTGCCAGTGGGTTTCCGACCACCAGGCTGCTTTGGAACGCGCACTGCGGTGAGCAGGCGGGGAGGGTCGCTCCGGATCACGGGGCGGCCGCGGTGGGTCGGGGAGTCCTCGGCACCGGCTTCCGCCCGCCCCGCCACATCCTCAGGGAGGAGGCGCTACGGCTCGATAACTCGCAAGGGTGAACATCGTCGATCACCCGAACGCCGCCTGAACACCCGACCTAGTCTCGCACCACACCATCAAATCGACGGCCCTCGGCAGGGATGCAGCCCAGCCGAGGGCCTGACCAGCATGGAAGTGGAGCTTCCCTGTGGCTGAATGCGAGCCTAACGCCCAGCAGTTCATGGACCTCACGGTCCCGGAGTACGCGTACATGTTCGGGTTCTTGCAGGCGGATGGGCACTTGTCCCAGCAATCGAGGCAACGAGGACGGCTGGCCGTCGAAATCAGCGCAAAAGACATCGGCCTGCTGCGGGAGTTCCAGAAACTGACGCCCTACAACAGCAGCATCACGGAACGTACTCGGTCCACCGACTTCGCCGAGACCCACACCACCGCCGTCTGGAGCATGTGCTCCCTGGAAGCCAGGACCAGGATCAACGAACTCGGGCTTCCGTACGGCCGCAAGTCCAAGACGATCGCGCCGCCGACCGTCGAGTTCTCCCGCCGCGACTATCTGCGAGGCCTGATCGACGCAGACAGGTCAGTCGGCTTCACCAGCAAGGGTCTTCCCTTCGTCTCGCTCACCACGGCCAGCGGCGCTATCGCCTCCTACCTGTCCGACTACGGCAGGGATATGACGGGGGTCGCTCGCAACCCAAAGCGCAACGCCCGAGACGACATCTACAACGTCCTCTACATGATGGAGTTGGCTCAGGGCCTGGCAGCCGACCTGTACTACCCGGGCTGTCTGTCGCTGGAGCGCAAGCGCGCCACCGCCGAATCACTCTCGGCGTGGGTACGCCCCTCAGGGATGAGGGCCGCCTACACAACTCGCCGCTGGACTGCGACCGAAGACCGGATCCTGCTCAAGCTCAACAGCCCCATGGCCGCCGCAGAGGCACTCGGCAGGACCACCCAGAGCTGCAACCTCCGCCTTTGGCGTCTGCGCAACCGGAAAGTGCCCATGCCCAGCGATCAGTGACCCAGTGAACGAGGCCCCCGGCACTGACCGGGGGCCTTTCGCGTCAGCCCTTCACACACACGAACTGCTTCAACTTCGCCACGACCTCAACGAGGTCGCGCTGCTGCTCCATCACCTGGTCGATGTTCTTGTAGGCGCCCGGAATCTCATCCAGCACCCCGGAGTCCTTACGGCACTCCACGCCGCGCGTCTGCTCTTCCAGGTCCCTGGTCGTGAAGCGGCGCTTTGCCGCGTTACGGCTCATGCGCCGACCGGCACCATGCGACGCCGAGTTGAAGGCCTTCTCGTTCCCGAGCCCCTTCACGATGTACGAGCTGGTGCCCATCGAGCCGGGAATGATCCCGAACTCACCGGAGCCGGCCCGGATCGCCCCCTTACGGGTGACGAGCAGATCCATGCCCTCGTACTGCTCCTCGGCAACGTAATTGTGATGGCAGGAGATCTCCGGCTCGAAGGTCGGCTTCGCCTTCTTGAACTCCCTGCGGACCACATCCTTCAGGAGCCCCATCATGAGCATGCGGTTGTACTTGGCGTACTCCTGAGCCCAGTAGAGATCGTTCCTGTAAGCCGCCATCTGCGGAGTGTCCGAGACGAACACCGCCAGGTCCCGGTCAACTAGTCCCTGGTTGTGCGGAAGCTTCTGCGCGACACCGATGTGATACTCGGCCAGCTCCTTCCCGATGTTGCGGGAACCGGAGTGCAGCATGAGCCAGACCGAGTTTGACTGATCAAGACACAATTCGATCATATGATTTCCGGAACCAAGCGTTCCCATCTGCTGATGCGCCCGCTCCTGACGGAATTTGACTGCATCGGCAACCCCGTCGAACCGCCCCCAGAACCCCTCCCAGCCTGCCGTGGCCAGCCCATGGAAGTCCTCCGGCTCCACCGGATCCGCATGCATCCCCCGCCCCACCGGAATCGCCTGCTCGATCTTCGACCGCAGCCGCGACAGGTCCCCCGGCAGGTCGTTCGCCGTCAGGGACGTCTTCACCGCCGACATGCCGCAGCCGATGTCGACCCCGACCGCCGCCGGGCACACCGCACCCTGCATCGCGATGACCGATCCGACCGTCGCACCCTTCCCGTAGTGGACGTCCGGCATCACCGCCAGGCCCTTGATCCACGGCAGGGTCGCGACGTTGCGCAGCTGCTGGAGCGCCACGTCCTCGACGGTCGCCGGGTCGGTCCACATCCGGATGGGCACCTTCGCGCCCGGTATCTCCACGTACGACATGTCTTCCTCATTCCCCCGCGGGCAACAAACCAAAAGAGACAAATAGCTTTAATCAAACAAAACGCAAATGCGGCGCCAGAGATCCAGAAACCAGACAGTGGACCGGCGTTCACAGCAGTGCGTGCGATACACATTGTCTCCAGGGGGCGCCCCGCTGCGGCAAGCGATTAACCAGCGGGGACACTGGAGCAGGACCGAGCGGACCAGTGAACGGAAGGAGCCTGACCGTGCAGCGGAAGGCGTACGTAACCGGCATCGCCGCCCTTCTCGCGGCCCTGCTGGCCGGCTGCACGAGCGGTTCCAGCGGTGGCGACGACACCAGCGACAAGAACGCGGACACCAGTACGTCCACTGTCGCCGCCCAGCCCGGCAAGTACCGCACCCTCCCGGAGGCCTGCAGCGCGGTCAGCCACGACACCCTCGACTCGCTGCTCCCGGGCATCGCCCAGATCACCGACGCCGAGCAGCGCGAGAAGGCGTACGCGGGCGAGGCCACGCTCACCTACGACACGGACCGCAAGGTCGGCTGCCACTGGAAGATCGAGTCCACCGACGCCACGGACCGGCTGTCCGTCGACTTCGAGCGCGTGGTGTCGTACGACAACGCGGTCAGCGACGACAGCGAGGCGCAGACGATCTACACGCAGCTGGAGGCGGCGGCCGACATCCCGGAGTCCGCGCCCCCGAGCCCCACCGAGTCGGAGTCGCCGTCGGGGTCTCCGTCCGGGTCGGCTTCGGGCTCCCCGTCGGCATCCGCGTCGGCGTCCGTCTCCGCCTCGACCGCCGGATCCGGCGACCCGTCCTCCTCTGATTCCGCCTCCGCCTCCGCGTCGTCCTCCACCACCCCGTCGGGTCTCCAGCCCCGTACGCTCTCCGACCTCGGCGACGAGGCGTATCTCGACGACCAGCTCAGCGGCTCGGGTTCGACGGCCGAACAGCGGACGGTGACTGTGGTGTTCCGCACGTCCAACGTCGTCGTGACGATCGTGTACGAGGAGCAGCCGATGGCCACCGGGACCGTCCCGGACAGCAAGGAAATGCAGGACAGGGCGCAGAACCTGGCCGCGCAACTGGCCGAGGCCCTCAACGGCTGAGGGCCCCGGCACACCCTCTGCACCCCACCCGCAAAGGGCGCGAACCGAAACCGCACAGCTCCCTCACCGCGTACCGTGGCCCCTCGGACCCGATCCGACCGCAGGAACCCCGAACGTATGAGTGAAGGAACCATGCAGCGAGTAGCAGTCCAGTCAGACGACCAGCGCGCCCGGAACGATCGGAACGCACAGCGACGGGCAGGGCGCCTGCGCCGCGTCCTCGTCTGCGCGGCCGCCGTCCCCGCCGTGGCGCTGTTCGCGACGGCCTGCTCCTCCGGCTCGGACAGTGCCGCGCAGGGGACGGGTGGCGGCTCGGATCCGGTGACCGCCGCGGACGGTTCGGTGGCCGCCTCGCCCACGGTCCAGGCGGCCAAGTACCAGAAGCTGCCGGAGCCGTGCGCGGTGCTGTCGAAGACGACGCTCACCGCGCTGGTGCCGAAGGGCGCGAAGTCGGGCAAGGAGGGCACGTCGGACGACGTGGCCACGCGGGGCAGCTGTTCCTGGAGCAGCCTCGACAACAACGGTGTGAAGGGTTCCCAGTTCCGCTGGCTGAACATCTCCTTCCTCCGCTTCGACTCGGACACCAGCCGTGGTTCCGGCGAGAAGCAGGCCGAGGCGTACTACGCGAGCCAGGTGCAGGGTGCCCAGTCGGTGAGCGGCGCCAAGAACACCAAGTCGGAGCCGGTGGCCGGGGTCGGCGACCAGGCGACGGTCGTGCGCTACGACCTGAAGAAGAAGGAGGGCGCCTTCAAGCAGCAGACGGTCGTGGCACGCGTCGCGAACGTCGTCGTCACCCTCGACTACAACGGTGCGGGTCTGGCGGGCGAGAAGACGCCGGACGCGGACACTCTGACGAAGGTGGCGGAGAAGGCGGCCAAGGAGGCGGTGGCGTCCGTCACGACGGCCAACGGCTCGGGTACGTCGCAGAGTTCACCTGCGGCGACGCCCTCGAAGTCGGCGTCCGGGTCGCCCTCGGCGAGTGCCTCCGCATCGAAGTCGTCATCCAAGAAGAGCTGACCGGCCGTACGGGCGCCGCACTGATGTGCCACCCTGTTGCGCGCAACAACACGCAAGGGGAGGGGAGTACGGGTGGCCGCGCCAATGCAGCTGACTCGGATGCACCGCGTTCTCATCGGCGTGGTCGTGACCGGCGCGATGATCATCGCCGGTATCGGCTTCGCCGGCTCGTACGCGGCCGTCCGTGAGCTGGCCATCAAGAAGGGCTTCGGGAACTTCTCCTATGTGTTCCCGATCGGCATCGACGCGGGTATCTGCGTCCTGCTCGCCCTGGACCTGTTGCTGACCTGGATCCGCATCCCCTTCCCACTGCTGCGGCAGACGGCCTGGCTGCTGACCGTCGCGACGATCGCCTTCAACGGCGCGGCGGCCTGGCCGGACCCGCTGGGTGTGGGCATGCACGCGGTGATCCCGATCCTGTTCGTGGTGGCGGTGGAGGCGGCCCGGCACGCGATCGGCCGGATCGCCGACATCACGGCGGACAAGCACATGGAGGGGGTCCGCCTCACCCGCTGGCTGCTCTCGCCGGTGCCGACCTTCCTGCTGTGGCGCCGGATGAAGCTGTGGGAGCTCCGTTCCTACGACCAGGTGATCAAGTTGGAGCAGGAACGTCTCGTCTACCAGGCGCGGCTGCGGTCCCGTTTCGGGCGGGCGTGGCGCCGGAAGGCCCCGGTGGAGTCGCTGATGCCGCTGCGGCTGGCCCGGTACGGCGTTCCCCTGGCGGACACGGCCCCGGAGGGCCTGGCGGCGGCGGGCATCGAGGTGCCGGTGCTCCTGCCGGCGGCGGATGCCGTGGGCGTGGGCGGTCGTGGCGGCGCCGACGCGGTGCCTGCCGGCGAGCAGCGCCCCGAGCTGGTCCCCGGCCCCCAGGCCGGGCAGCCGGAGATCCCGCAGCAGGCGGTGCCGGCGCCCGAGCCGGAGACCAATCCCTGGCTGCAGTCCAGGGACCCCCAGCAGATCGAGTACCAGGGCGGCTACGACCCGACGTACGACCCTCGGTACGCCGCCTGGCTGGCACAGCAGCAGTACCAGCAGTACCAGCAGGAGCAGTACCTGCAGGAGCAACAGCAGTACCAGCAGGAACAGTTCTCGCAGCAGCAGTTCGCGCAGGACCAGCAGCCTCTGCCCGAGGAATCCCCCGCGGAGACCACCGGCAGCTTCCCCATCCCGTCCGGTCCGGGCCGCACCCGTGAGCTGGGCGAGGGCGGCGGTCCCCCGGAGCCCCCGGCGCCGTCGGAGGAGGATTACTACCTGGTCTTCCGTGAGTCGATAAAGACCGGCAACGGAGCACCCACCCCGCGCGGGTTCATCGCCGATGTCGAGGCGACCTACGGCGTCGCCCTCGACGAGACCGAGTCCAAGCGCATGGTGACCCGCTTCTCGAACCGTCTCAACGCGGAACTGGCGGACGAGCACATCGCCTGACGGGTACGGAGTCCGGCAGACACGGAGAAGGGGCCCTCTGGTTCCAGAGGGCCCCT